>JANLXC010000124.1:0-6954 GCA_031364925.1 Burkholderiales bacterium
TAGGCCTTCGCCTCGCCGCCGAACTTCTTCGACAGCACCAGCGTCATCGCCGCCGTCAGCGTGGTCTTGCCGTGGTCCACGTGACCGATCGTGCCCACGTTCACGTGGGGCTTGGTCCGCTCGAATTTGCCTTTTGCCATGGTCTTTCCTCGCGAGTATCAGTCTGCTGCAGCTTTTTGGTTGATGATCGATTCGGCGACGTTCTTCGGCGCTTCGGCGTAATGCTTGAATTCCATGGTGTACGTGGCGCGTCCCTGGGTCGCGGAGCGCAGGCTGGTCGAATAGCCGAACATTTCCGAAAGCGGCACCTCGGCCTTGATGATCTTGCCGCCGCCGACCATGTCCTCCATGCCCTGGATCTGCCCGCGGCGCGACGACAGGTCGCCGATCACCGTGCCCGAATAATCCTCGGGGGTCTCGACCTCGACCGCCATGATCGGCTCGAGAAGCACCGGGTTTGCGCGGCGCATGCCCTCCTTGAAGCCCATGGAAGCGGCCATCTTGAACGCGTTCTCGTTCGAGTCGACCTCATGGTACGAGCCGTAGTGGAGCGTCACCTTGACGTCGACCACCGGATAACCGGCCAGCACGCCGTTGGGAAGCGTCTCGCGCAACCCCTTCTCGACCGCCGGTATGTATTCGCGCGGCACCGCGCCGCCCTTGATGGCGTCGACGAACTCGAAGCCCTTGCCGACTTCCGACGGCTCGACCTTGAGCACGACGTGGCCGTACTGGCCGCGCCCGCCCGACTGCTTGATGAACTTGCCCTCGACCGACTCGACCACCTTGCGGATGGTCTCGCGGTACGCAACCTGCGGCTTGCCGACGCTCGCCTCGACGCCGAACTCGCGCTTCATGCGGTCGACGAGGATCTCGAGGTGGAGCTCGCCCATCCCCGAAATGATCGTCTGGCTGCTTTCCTCGTCGGTGTGGACGCGGAACGAGGGATCTTCCTGCGCGAGTCGATTGAGCGCTATGCCCATCTTCTCCTGGTCGACCTTGGTCTTGGGCTCGACGGCCTGCGAGATGACGGGCTCAGGGAAGATCATCCTCTCGAGGATGATCGGATCGTCGGGATCGCTGATCGTGTCGCCGGTGGTCGCTTCGCGCAGGCCGACGGCGGCGGCGATGTCGCCGGCGCGCACTTCCTTGATCTCCTCGCGCTGGTTCGCGTGCATCTGCAAGAGGCGCCCGATGCGTTCCTTCTTGCCCTTGATCGGGTTGTAGACGGTGTCGCCGGAATTCACGACGCCCGAATAGACGCGGAAGAAGATGAGCTGGCCGACGAAGGGGTCGGTCATGATCTTGAACGCGAGGCCCGCGAACGGCTCCTCGTCGGAGGCCTTGCGCGCGCCCTGCTTGCCGTTCTCGAGCTCGCCCGTGACCGGCGGGATGTCCGTCGGAGCCGGCATGTAGTCGATGACGGCGTCGAGCATCGCCTGCACGCCCTTGTTCTTGAACGCGCTGCCGCACAGCATCGGCACGATCTCGTTAAGGATCGTGCGATGGCGAAGCGCCTTCTTGATTTCCTCCTGCGTGAGGTCGCCGGTCTCGAGATACTTGTTCATGGTGGCCTCGTCGGCTTCCGCCGCGGCCTCGATCATCTTCTCGCGCCACTCCTTGGCCAGCTCCAACAGCTCCGCCGGGATCTCGCGGAACTCGAATTTCATGCCCTGGCTCGCGTCGTCCCAGTAGATCGCCTTCATCTTGACGAGGTCGACCACGCCCTCGAACTTGTCCTCGGCGCCGATCGGGATCTGGATCGGCACGGGATTGCCGCGCAGGCGCTCCTTCATCTGGCGGAAGACCTTGAAGAAATCGGCGCCGGTGCGGTCCATCTTGTTCACGAATGCCAGACGCGGGACCTTGTACTTGTTCGCCTGGCGCCACACGGTCTCGGACTGCGGCTGCACGCCGCCCACCGAGTCGTACACCATGCACGCGCCGTCCAGCACGCGCATGGAGCGCTCCACCTCGATGGTGAAGTCCACGTGGCCGGGGGTGTCGATGATGTTGATGCGGTGCTGGGGATAGCTCTTGTCCATCCCCTCCCAGAAGCAGGTGGTCGCCGCGGACGTGATGGTGATGCCGCGCTCGCGCTCCTGCTCCATCCAGTCCATGACGGTGGCGCCGTCGTGCACCTCGCCCATCTTGTGGGACACCCCGGTGTAGAACAGGATGCGCTCCGTGGTCGTGGTCTTGCCGGCGTCGATGTGCGCCGAGATCCCGATGTTCCGGTAGCGTTCGATAGGTGTCTTGCGGGCCACGATGATCTCTCTTCCTCTGGTTCCGCTTGCCCATCAAGCGGAGCAGAGCGGGTCAATCCCTTTGTTAGAAACGGTAGTGGGCGAACGCCTTGTTGGCTTCTGCCATGCGGTGCACTTCTTCCTTCTTCTTCACCGCGCCGCCACGACCCTCGGCCGCTTCCATCAGTTCGTTGGCAAGGCGCTGGGCCATGCTCTTCTCGCCGCGCTTCCTCGCGGCTTCGCGGATCCAGCGCATCGACAGCGCCGTGCGGCGCACCGGGCGCACTTCAACGGGGACCTGGTAGTTGGCGCCGCCGACGCGGCGGCTCTTCACTTCCACCATCGGCTTCACGTTGTTGATCGCGGCGTTGAAGATCTCGAAGGCGTCCTTGCCCGACTTCTTGGCGATCGTCTCGAGGGCGCCGTACATGATCCGCTCGGCGACCGACTTCTTGCCGCGCGTCATGAGCACGTTCATGAACTTGGCGACTTCCTCGCTCTTGTGCTTCGGATCGGGAAGGATCTCGCGTTTCGGAATCTCTCTGCGGCGCGGCATATGGGTCTATCCGTTTAAGTGTTGCATTTGAAAATTCGGTCCTGCCCGAGGCTTACGCGGCCTTGGGCCGCTTGGCGCCGTACTTGGAGCGCGACTGCTTGCGGTCCTTCACGCCGGCGGTGTCGAGGCTGCCGCGCACCATGTGGTAACGCACGCCCGGCAAGTCCTTCACGCGGCCGCCGCGGATGAGCACCACCGAGTGCTCCTGCAGGTTATGGCCCTCGCCACCGATGTAGCTGATGACCTCGTAGCCATTGGTGAGGCGCACCTTGGCGACCTTGCGAAGGGCCGAGTTCGGCTTCTTCGGGGTCGTCGTGTAGACGCGAGTGCACACTCCGCGCTTCTGCGGGCTTCCACCAAGGGCGGGAACCTTGCTCTTGGTCACGATTTTCTTGCGCCCTTTGCGCAGCAACTGATTGATCGTCGGCATGTTTTCTCGAATGCGGTGGATGAGGGCCCCGAAAGAGTCCGCCAGAGCCCCTGTTTCCAAGGGTTCTGTCGGAGAAAAGCTCTCAATTTTAGGGGTTTAGCGTACTTCCGTCAAGCAACCTGCTCGCTCGTGGCATCGGCCTCGTCGATGGCGAAACCGAAGGAAGCGCTCGCGCCCGGCTCCACGTCCCTCTTCTTGCGCGTGGAGTGGTATGCGAGGCCCGTTCCCGCCGGGATGAGGCGCCCGACGATGACGTTTTCCTTGAGGCCCCGGAGGTCGTCCTTCTTGCCCATGATCGCGGCTTCCGTCAGCACCCGCGTGGTCTCCTGGAAGGAGGCCGCGGAGATGAAGGAGTCCGTCGACAGCGACGCCTTGGTGATGCCGAGCAGCATGTACTCGTACACCGCCGGCTTCTTGCCTTCGGCCTTGGCGCGGTCGTTCTCGTCCAGGACCTCGGCACGCTCGACCTGCTCGCCGGTGATGAAACGGGTCTCGCCCGGATCGACGATCGAGACGCGGCGCAGCATCTGGCGCACGATCACCTCGATGTGCTTGTCGTTGATCTTCACGCCCTGCAGCCGGTAGACGTCCTGCACTTCGTCGATGATGTAACGCGCGAGCGCTTCCATCCCCTGGAGGTGGAGGATGTCGTGCGGGTCGGCCGGGCCGTCGACGATCATCTCGCCCTTGTTGACCACCTGCCCGTCGTGCACCGTGATGTGCTTGTCCTTCGGGATCAGGTACTCGTGCGCGGCGCCGTCGAAGTCGGTGATCACCAGGCGCTGCTTGCCCTTGGTGTCCTTGCCGAACGACACGGTTCCGGTGACTTCCGCGAGGAGGCCCGCGTCCTTCGGGGAACGCGCCTCGAAGAGCTCCGCCACGCGCGGCAGGCCGCCCGTGATGTCGCGCGTCTTGGACGATTCCTGCGGGATGCGCGCGAGCACGTCGCCCACGTTCACCTGCTGGCCGTTCTTGACGGTGATGATGGCGCCGATCTGGAAGGTGTAGTTCACCGGGGTGTCGCCCCCGGCGAGCTTGACATCCTTGCCCTTGTCGCCAACCAGCTTGACGGCCGGGCGCAGGCCCTTGGTTGCGGAGGTGCCGCGACGCTTCGGATCGATCACGACCAGGCTCGACAGGCCCGTGGTCTCGTCGATCTGCTTGGCCACGGTGACGCCTTCCTCGACGTTCTCGAACTTCGTCTCGCCGGCGTACTCGGTGATGATGGGGCGCGTGAGCGGATCCCAATTGGCGAGCGACTGCCCTGCCTTCACCTTGGCGCCGTCGGCGACGGTGAGCGTTGCGCCATACGGAACCTTGTGGCGCTCGCGCTCGCGACCGGTGTCGTCGGAGATGATGATCTCGCCGCTGCGCGAGATCGCCACCTGCTCCTTGCGCGCGTTGGTGAGGTGACGCATGGTGGTCGCGTAGTGCGCGACACCGTTGGACTTCGACTCGACGGAGCTCGCCACGGCGGTGCGCGATGCCGCGCCGCCGATGTGGAAGGTCCGCATGGTGAGCTGCGTTCCGGGCTCGCCGATGGACTGCGCGGCGATGACCCCGACCGCTTCGCCCACGTTCACGCGCACTCCACGGCCCAGGTCGCGGCCGTAGCAGGACGCGCACAGCCCGTAGCGCGTGTCGCAGGTGAGCGGGGTGCGCACCTTGACCTCGTCTATGCCGAGGGCCTCGATCCTCTCGACCGAATCCTCGTCGAGGAGCGAGCCCGCCGGAAGCAGGAGCTCCTGGTTCTCGGTGTTGAACACATCCGCCGCGGTGACGCGGCCGAGGATGCGCTCGCGAAGAGCCTCCACGACCTCGCCGCCTTCGACCAGCGCCTTCATCGCCATGCCGGTGGTGGTGCCGCAATCGTCCTCGATGACCACGAGGTCCTGCGTCACGTCCACCAGGCGGCGCGTGAGGTAGCCGGAGTTGGCCGTCTTCAGCGCGGTATCGGCAAGGCCTTTGCGCGCGCCGTGCGTCGAGATGAAGTACTGCAGCACGTTCAGGCCCTCGCGGAAGTTGGCCGTGATCGGCGTCTCGATGATCGAGCCGTCGGGCTTGGCCATGAGGCCGCGCATGCCCGCCAGCTGGCGGATCTGGGCAGCCGAACCGCGCGCGCCGGAGTCGGCCATCATGTAGATGGAGTTGAACGACTCTTCGCTTACTTCCTTGCCCTTGCGGTCGGTGGTCTTCTGGTTGCCGAGCTGGTCCATCATCGCCTTGGCGATCTGGTCTCCGGCGCGCCCCCAGATGTCGACCACCTTGTTGTAGCGCTCGCCCTGGGTCACGAGGCCCGAGGTGTACTGGCGCTCGATCTCCTTCACCTGGTTCTCGCTCTCGTCGATGATGCCGGCCTTCTGCGCCGGGATCAGCAGGTCGTCGACGCAGATCGACAGGCCCGCGCGGGTCGCATAGGTGAAGCCCGTGTACATCAGCTTGTCGGCGAAGATCACCGTCTCGCGGATGCCGCAGCGCCGGAACGCCTCGTTGATGAGCTTGGAGATCTCCTTCTTCTTCAGCGCCTTGTTGATGAGCGTGAAGGAAAGGCCCGCCGGGAGGATTTCCGACATGAGCGCGCGGCCCACGGTGGTCTCGTAGCGGTTCACGACTTCCGTGAAGGTGCCGTCCTCGTTCTTGCGCGATTCCTTGATGCGCACCGTGATCGCCGCGTGCAGCTCGACGCCCTGCGACTCATAGGCGCGGCTGACTTCGGCGATGTTCGAGAAGAACGAGCCTTCGCCGCGCGCGTTCACGCGCTGGCGGGTGGCGTAGTACAGGCCCAGGACGATGTCCTGGGACGGCACGATGACCGGCTCGCCGTGCGCGGTGTGCAGCACGTTGTTGGAAGACAACATGAGGGTGCGCGCTTCCATCTGCGCTTCGAGCGAGATGGGAACGTGGACCGCCATCTGGTCGCCGTCGAAGTCCGCGTTGAACGCGGCGCAGACCAGCGGATGCAGCTGGATCGCCTTGCCTTCGATGAGGACCGGCTCGAACGCCTGGATACCGAGGCGGTGGAGCGTCGGCGCGCGGTTCAGCAGCACCGGGTGCTCGCGGATCACGTCCTCGAGGATGTCCCACACCACAGGCTCCTGGCTTTCCACCATGCGCTTGGCGGCCTTGATGGTGGTCGCCAGGCCCATGATCTCGAGCTTGTGGAAGATGAAGGGCTTGAAGAGCTCGAGCGCCATCAGCTTCGGCAGGCCGCACTGGTGAAGCTTCAGCGTCGGGCCGACCACGATGACCGAACGGCCCGAGTAGTCGACGCGTTTGCCAAGCAGGTTCTGGCGGAAGCGCCCGCTCTTGCCCTTGATCATGTCCGCGAGCGACTTCAGCGCGCGCTTGTTGGCGCCCGTCATCGCCTTGCCGCGGCGGCCGTTGTCCAGCAGCGAATCGACCGCCTCCTGGAGCATCCGCTTCTCGTTGCGCACGATGATTTCCGGCGCTTTCAGCTCGAGCAGGCGCTTCAGACGGTTGTTGCGGTTGATCACGCGGCGATAAAGGTCGTTCAGGTCCGAGGTCGCGAAGCGGCCGCCATCGAGCGGCACCAGCGGACGCAGGTCCGGCGGCAGCACGGGCAGCACTTCCATCACCATCCAGTCGGGCTTGATGCCCGACTTGTTGAAGGCTTCCAGCACCTTCAGGCGCTTGGCGATCTTCTTGATCTTGGTCTCGGAGCCGGTGGCGGCGAGCTCGGTGCGCAGCGTATCGATGTCGTG
>JANLXC010000028.1:0-8117 GCA_031364925.1 Burkholderiales bacterium
CGCTCGATCTCACGCGCGATGAGCCCGTAGGACACGTGGTTCACCCCGGCGCAGCCATAGCCCTCGATGGTGGGTCCCATGAAGCCGAGCGCGCCCATCTCGTGGATGATCTTTCGGTCGAACTTCTCGTGGCGGTTCGCCTCCACGATGCGCGGCAGCAACTCGCCCTGCGCATAGTCGCGCGCGCTGTCGCGCACCATGCGCTCCTCCTCGGTAAGCTGATCTTCGAGGAGGAGGGGGTCATCCCACTGGAACGTGGGCTTCATGTCGTTGGGTTTCATGACGTGGCTTCCGTGTTCGCGCGGGTGTTGGAGGGGGGATTGCAGCCCTCATTCTAGCGCCGCTCGCGAAGGGCGCTTCAGCGGGGCGTGGCGAACTCGCGCGCCAGCCACTCCTGCAGCAGCGTCTTCTCGTGGCGCAACGGGCCGTCCGCGTTGCGCACTCCGGCGCCGTAGACGAAGGCGCTCACCAGCTTTCGCTCGCCTTCCTTGACGACCTTGCCGCTTTCGTCGGAGAGGCTAAACGCGAGGCTCACGCGCGCGGGATAGATGTCCTGGACCACGCGCACGTCAGCCATGCCCGACGACACGAACGGCTCGAACTCGCCCGCCATGTCCACGTCGGTGAAGGTCACCACGAGCTTCGAGCCGGCGGGCAGGTGGCGCGGCGCCTCGCGCTCCATCCACGCGCGCAGCTCGTCGGCGAGGTGCGCGGCATCGCGGGCGCCGCGCGTGCGCTCGAGGCGAAAGTCGGTGAAGCGGCCGGGATTCACGAAGCGCGTCTCGACCGGGGAATGGGTGGGTTGCGCGCTCGCGGCCAGGCTTGCCGTGGCGGCAAGAGCGAGAAGGAACGGCTTCAGCGATGTCATGGCTCTGCCCACATGCGAGATTCTGATCCCGTTTCTCCCGACGCGATACAATCGCGCCGCACTGACGCTCCCGCTCCCGGTTCGCTCTTTTTGTGGAGACACCATGTCGCGCCTCACCGTCGAACACCTCTGGAAACTCGAGCGCCCCGCGCAGCCCACGCTTTCGCCCGACGGCGCGCAGGCGTGCGTCTCGGTCACGGCCTTCGACATGGAGGAGAACAAGGGCTGCTCGAGCCTTTGGCTCTACTCGGCTTTCGGCGGCGAGCCGCGACGGCTCACCAGCGCGGGCGAGAAGGACGGCGAGCCGCAGTGGTCGCCCGACGGCCAGTGGATCGCCTTCGTCGCGAAGCGCGCCGCGGCGGGCGCGGAAAAAGCCGGGGACAAGGGTGAGGAGGAGTCGCAGGTCTACCTCATCGCGCCCGATGGAGGAGAGGCGCGCCGCCTCACGGACATCGCCACCGGCGCCTTCGCGATCAAGTGGTTTCCCGATTCGAAACGCATCGCGTTCCTCTCGTGGGTGTGGCCGGAGGAAAAGGGGCTGAAGAACCTCGCCAAGCGCTACAAGGCGTGGAAGGACGACAAGGTGAAGGCGCACGTGGTCGAGCACTCCGCCTATCGCTGGTGGGACCACTGGCTCTCCGACGGGCGCGTCCCGCATCTGTTTACCGTGAATGTCGAGAGCGGCGCGGTGCACGACCTGTTCGCGGACACACGCTATGAAATCGCGCGCGCGGACCCGACGGCGCACCACTACGACATCGCTCCCGATGGGCGCGAGATCGTGTTCTCGTTCGATCCCGCCACCGACAAGCGCTTCGACCACGACTACCAGCTGGTCGCGCTCGATATGCGCTCGAAACGCTTCCGCACGCTCACCTCGCGCTCGCCGTTGAATCATGAGACGCCGCGCTACTCGCCCGACGGGCGCTGGATCGGGCTCATCACGCAGAACCTGAAGAAGAGCCCGGTGGACACGCAGCGCCTCGCGCTGATCGACCGCAGGAACGGCAAGCTGGAAGTGGCGAGCTCGCGTTGGGACAGGAGCCTGCATCCGCCTCTCGTCTGGTCTGGCGACTCCGGCGCGGTGCATTTCATCGCCGAGGACAACGCGCGCCAGCACCTCTTCCGCTTCGAGATCGGCAAGCGCGTGCCGGAGGTGGTGGCCCAGGGCGGCGTGGTGAGCGACTTCGACGTGGCCGGCGACGCGCTGGTATTCGTGCGCAACAACATGAGCACGCCTCCCGGGGTTTTCTGGAGCGCCCCGGGGCTTACCGAGCGGCGCATCGACCGCCTCAACGCGGGCGTGCTCGACGGCGTGAAGACGGGCGAGATCCGCGAATACACGATCGAGGGCTGGAATCGCGAGCCGGTGCACATGTGGGTGATCTACCCGCCGGACTTCGACCCGACGAAGAAGTGGCCGCTCCTGCACAACATCCACGGCGGGCCGCATTCGACGTGGGGCGATAATTTCCATTTCCGCTGGAACAACCACCTGTTCGCCGCGCAAGGCTACGTCGTGGTGTGCGTGAATTACCACGGCAGCTCCTCGTTCGGGCAGAAATTCGTCGAGTCCATCGACGGCGAGTGGGGCAGGCGCGAGCTGGCGGACGTCGAGGCGGGCACAGATTTCATGCTGCGCCAGGGCTACATCGATCGCGATCGCCTGGTAGCCGCGGGCGGAAGCTATGGCGGCTACATGGTGGCGTGGATGAACGGGCACACCGACCGCTACAAGGCCTACGTGTGCCACGCCGGCTGTTTCGACTGGGTGTCGATGTTCGCCGACGACGCGTATTACTGGCACCCGAAGGAGCTCGGAGCGTTTTACTGGGACAAGCCCGCGAGAGTCGACGCGCAGAATCCGCGCGCGCGCGCCAAGCGCATGAAGACCCCGACGCTGGTGATCCACGGCCTGCTCGATTACCGCGTTCCGGACTCGCAGGGGTTGCAGTACTACAACACGCTCAAGTCGAAGGGCGTGCCCTCGCGCCTCGTGTTCTTTCCCGACGAGAACCACTGGATCCTGAAGCCGCAGAATTCCCGGCTCTGGTATCGGGAGTTCTTCGCGTGGCTGAAGCGCCACGTCGCCACCGGCGGCAAGTCCCGGAAGCGCTAGATCGTTTGTTTTGCGCCATCCATCGGACTCGGGATAAAGGGTGACCGGGGGACCACGATTCTTCGCCTGGGAGGGGATCTCACTACTACCCATGGCGTTCGAAGTTCCTTGATTTCTTCTCTCGCGCGACCAGCGGGGCAACCCCCTGTCCCCCTTCATCCCAAGAGTCCGATGGATGGCTGCCATGGCTCGCGTCAAGCCACACCGTTCAATGAGCCACCGCTGCCACGTGGGCACATCGGGCCTCATCCCCACTTCAATGAGGCGATAGCCAAAAGGCAGCGTTAGAGGAGCCAGTAGGCAAGGCCGAGGATCAGGCAGACCAGCACGGTGATCGCGGTGCGCATGTCCACGAACCACGAGGGGATGAGCCCCTGGCGCGCGAGCCACAGGTCGGCGCTCCACACCAGCACGAAAAGCGCGATCGAAGCGCCGATCTGTTGCTGCGGGGACTGGAGCCAGAGCACGCCCCACGCGGCGAGGCAGGGAATGGTGGAAAGGCATAACGAGACCGCGCGCGTCTTCTCCGTGCCGACCTGGTCGTGGAGCGCGAGGCCGCCCTCGATGCCGCCCAGGTACGAGAGGATGATCGCGGCGAACGTGACGAGGGCGCCGATTGCCGGGATGCGCACGTGCGATTGCCCGGAGACGAGCACCGCGGTCATGGCGGCGAAGATCACGCCGCCCGCGATTGCGAAGATCCATGCGATGCGCTTGACCATCAGCCCGCCTTCGCGTTTGTGTGCCCAGTGGCCGGCCATCCTACGCTACCGGCTGAACGTACAAACGCCCGCCCTCGATGGAGGCGCGGGCGTTTCTGGCGCGCCTCGGTGTCAGGAGACGCTAGGGGCGGGCCCGCAGACCGAAGTGCCGGTGAGGGTCACCGCGGCTTTGGCGAACGCTTGCCCGTCGATGCTTCCACCCGTTACGGTGAGAGCCTTGCCCGCCATGATGCTTCCCACGAAGGCTGAATTCGTCAACGTCACGCCGTCGGCGGCCAACCAGAACACGTTGTCGTTGCACAGCTGCCCGCCCGGCATGACCACCGAGAAGTTGGTTCCGGTAAGGGCGCCGGTACCGCTGGTTCCGATCCTGAATACCCACGTGTCCGCAGTGGAGCCGGCGAGCGTCAACGCACCGCCCGTCTCGGTCACCGCCACATCGAAGCAATACACTCCCGGCGCGAGCGATTGCCCGATGAGCGGTTGTCCGGTGAGATTCACATCACACGGCGCCGCGCTCAACTGCGTGTACGCGAGGAGAAAATCCGCGTAGGCCCGGCTGTCTCCGGTGCTCACGATTCCCGAGATCGAACAACCGGTTTGGGTGACCGGGCCACCGAGGTCCGCGCGAACATCTCCTTCGATCGCGGAACCCGTGCACGTCACGGCGGAGCCTGCCAATACGGCGAAACCCTCCGCGGCGCCCAAAGAGGCGGCGACGGCGGATGTCATGAGCGAACCCGACAGCACTACGGCCAATCCGGCCCTCGCCGCGAAATTCGAATACCAGCTTTTCATTTTCTTCTCCAATGCAACAACTGCGATAACTTGAAACTTCTGTTACTTGTATCGGCGGCGGTCAACGCCGCATCCGGACACTGCGCCTTTCGTCCCCAGCGCAAGTCATCCCATTGCCCTTCGCCGAGTAGGACAAGCGCCCTTTGCGCGGTAGGTGCCCACTGTAGGAGGTGGCCTACATCTATTCATGCACACCCGCCCATCATTGGCTTCCAGCTTTCAAATCGGAGTGCTTCATTGATTCGACGAAAATCGCGGATGGCAAGCTTCATCCTCGAGCACATGGAAGAGATCCTCGTGGAGTGGGAGTCCTTCGCGAGGTCGATGTCGCCGGCCGGAGCGGCGATGGACTCGCTCGCCCTGCGCAACCACGCGCAACAGATGCTGGAGGCGATCGCGAAGGACATCGAGACTTCGCAATCCGACGTTCAACAGGCCCTCAAGTCGAAAGGCCTGGGCCCCATATCCGAGGGCGTGGTGACGGCGGCCGCGGCGCACGGCGTGCTTCGTCACGCGGTGGGATTCGACCTGCGGCAGCTCGTCGCGGAATTCCGCGCGTTGCGGGCGAGCGTGCTGCGCCTGTGGGTGGGCCGGAACAAGCCCCGCTTCCCGACCAAGGCGTTCCACATCATTCGATTCAACGAGGCTCTCGACCAGGCCCTTGCCGAGTCGATCGCGACCTATTCCGACGAGCTTGCGAGCTCGCGCAAGAATTTCCTCGCGACCCTCGGCAACGACCTGCTGCACCCGTTGAACGCGATGTCCCTCGCGCTCCAGACCTTTTCCGCATTGGGGGGCGATGCCAATCGGGCGCAGGCCTTCGCGGTGGGAAATCGCAGCGTGAGCTCGATGAGCGGGATGATCCGCGACATGTCGGAGTACACGCGGACACGCCTCGAAGAGGGCATTTTGCTCACGCCCTGCGAAGCCAACCTCGAAGTCGCCTGCCAGATCGCGATCAAGGAGGTCGGTGTCGTGTATCCGCACACATCCTTCCGTTTCGAGGCAGGAGGAAACCTCGATGGGATCTTCGACAAGGAGAGAGTGCAGCAGCTGGTGGCGAATCTCTTGAGTAATGGCGTGCAACGAGGCAAGCGCGGCGCCCCCATCTCACTCATCGTGCACGGAGTTCAGGACGCGCTTACCTTGAGCGTGACCTACACTCCATCCGCGGATCCTCCGGCGACAGGCCGTGCGATGGCCGAGCCTTCGATGCAAGCCTCGCTGGAAATGTCCAACCCGCGCGCGGCCGCCAATTTGAGCCTCGCCGTGTTCGTCGCGCGCGAGATCGTCCTCGCGCACGGAGGCACGATTTACGCCGCCTCCGAGGGCCGGGCCACTACCTTTACGGTGGTGTTGCCACGCGTCGCCACAGCCGCGCGGGGAGCGGGGGTGCTCGGCCCGCCCACGCTCAAGGCCGAAGTCGCTGGGCACCGGGTCATCCATTAGAGGCGTTAGCCGCCCGCAACACCGCTCAGTCGGCTCTTGCCCCCGAGGCCTTGATCACTCGCGCGTACTTGTCGAGTTCCGTGCGGATGTAGGCGGCGAATTCCTCGGGCTTGTTGCCGACCGGCTCGGCGCCGAGGTTCACCATCTTCTCGCGGACCTCCGGCGCGGCGAGCGCCTTTACGAATTCGGCGTGAAGGCGCTCGACGACCTCGCGCGAAGTGCCCGCCGGCACGAAGATGCCGAACCACGTGCTGATGTCGAAGCCGGGAAGGCCCGATTCGGCGATGGTTGGAAGCTCCGGCGCGAGCGCCGAGCGATTCGCGATGGTGACCGCCAGGGCCTTCACCTTGCCGGCGCGCACCTGCGCGAGGGACGAGGCGAGGTTGTCGAACATCAGCTGGATCTGCCCTCCGATGAGGTCGGTCATCGCTGGCGCCGCGCCCTTGTACGGAACGTGCGTCATGTCCACGCCGGCCATGGTCTTGAAAAGCTCGCCGGCGAGATGGCCCGCGCTCCCGGTGCTGCCCGAGCCGAAGTTGAGCTTTCCGGGGTTCGCTTTCGCGTACGCGATGAACTCGCGCACGGTCGACGCGGGCACCGAGGGATTCACGACCAGCACGTTGGGCGTGGAAGCCACTTGTGTCACCGGGACGAAATCCTTTATGGCGTCGTAGGGGATGCTGGAATACAGCGTGGGATTGATGGCGTGGGTCGCCACCGCGCCCATCAGGATCGTGTAGCCGTCGGCGGGAGATTTAGCCACCGCGTCGGCGCCGATATTGCCGCCCGCGCCGGGTTTGTTGTCCACGACCACCGGTTGCCTGGTGCTCTCGGAGACTTTCTGCCCGAGGAGGCGCGCGACCGTGTCCAGAGGGCCGCCGGCGGGATAGGGCACCACGAAGCGGATCGGCTTCGCGGGATACGGCTGCGCTTCCACGCCGAGTGAAAGTAATGCGAAAAGCAGAATGAACCACGCAGGCACGGAGGACACGGAGCGATGCCTGAACGTGATGGATTCCGATCTATGCATGCATTTCTCCGTGTCCTCGTGGTTCAACTGCTGTAGTCATTTCAAGGCACGAGCGACAGCCGCCAGCAACAGCTCGACGTCCTTCTCCTCATGATAGACGCCGAACCCGAAGCGTAGCCGCCGGTCGCGCCGGTCGATCACGACATTCTGCGCGGCGATGCGCCCGTGCAGGTCCTCGGCGCCGTACACGTCGAAAGCGAGGAAATTTCCGCGCGGCGCGCCGGCGGGCGGCGCCAGGTGGTGCGGAGCCAATGCCGCGATGCCCATGCGCAGCAGCCCATCGAGGAAATGCTTCTGCAGGCGCACGGAGTGCAGGTGCACGTCGGCGATGGTGGTGCCGGTGGAGGCAAGCCAATCCATCGCCGCGTTGAAGCGATAGAGGCCCGAAGGATCGAAGGTGGCGCCCCAGAAGCGAAACGCGTCCTTCGCGTAGGGAACCGCGGCGCCCGGCGTGGCGCTAAGCGTATCGAAGGAGGCGAACCAGCCGGTGTCGGCGGGCCGCAGCTCGCTGCCTTGGGGAACGGAGAGGAAGCACGCGCCTTCGCCCGACATCGCGTACTTGTAGCCTCCGGCGAGGTAGAACGCGCGCGCGTGCACTTTCGACAAATCGACCGGCAGCGCGCAAAACGCGTGGTAGCCATCGATGCACACCATCGCGTCGCGAGGCGCCGCGGCGCAGATCGCCTCGAGGTCGCGCACCACGAAGCCCGAGTCGAAGAAGACTTGCGAGAGCCAGATCAAATCCCACTGCGCCTCGCGCGCGGCCGCCGCGAAGCGCGCGTCGAAGGTCTCCCAAGGCTCCGCAGCAATCTCCTTGACCAGCAGGCGCCCGCTTTCCTGCAGGCGCCGCGTCTGGCGGCGGAAGCTGTGGAACTCGTGCGCAGTGGTGAGCACGCGCAGCGTCTTGCAGGGATCGAAGCACGAGTAGAGCCGCGCGACGAACTCGTGCGTATTGGGCGCGAACGCGACCTGGCGCGCGTCCGAGAGCGACAGGAGGCGCGCCACGTGCGCCTGCGCCTTGGGGATCACGTCGTCGAACACCTTCCCCCACTTGCGGTCGACGAGCGTTGCGGAATCCTCCCAGAGCTGCGCGTGCGCGCGCTCGGTCGCGTCCGGCCACGGATGGTGGCT
>JANLXC010000029.1:0-126441 GCA_031364925.1 Burkholderiales bacterium
CTCACCGGCACGCCCATCCGCAGGATGGCCCTCGCGAGGAGCGCGTTGGCCGAGGCCGACCCGGAGCCGTTCACATTGGCGAACTTGACGACGAAATCGTTGACGGCCGAGAGCGCTCTCGGCCGGGATTGCGACGCGTCAGCCTGCGCGTCGGGCGAGGCCAGGGACATGGAAGTTTTGCTTTGTCATGGGGTAGTTTACCGCGACAGGAGCGCTGTGGGACGGGTCCGGCGGACAAGCCTGTCCGGGCCTCGAGGGGGGGTGGAGCCCGGCGCCTCGGATTCGTCCACGCGGAACTGCGCGACCAAGTCGAAGAGCTTCGCCGACTCCTCCTTCAGCTGCACCGCCGAGTAGGCCGCGTCCTGCACCACCCCCGCGTTGTGCTGGGTGGCCCCCTGCAGCTGCGCCAGCGCCCGGTTGATGCCCTCGACCCCGCCCGCCTGCTCCCGCGAGGCGATAGCGATCACGCCGATCAATTCGTTCACCTCCTCCACGTGCGCGGTGACCTCGTCGATGACCCGGCCGGCCGCGTCCACCAGCGACTGGCCCTGGTGCACGTTCTCGGCGGAGTGGCCGATGAGCTCCTTGATCTCGCGCGCCGCCTCGGCGCTCCTGCGCGCGAGGTTGCGCACCTCCTCGGCGACCACCGCGAAGCCGCGGCCCTGCTCTCCTGCGCGAGCCGCTTCCACGGCGGCGTTCAGCGCGAGGATGTTGGTCTGGAAGGAGATGGCCTCGATCACGCCGATGATGTCCGCGATGCGCGCCGAGCTCGTGGAGATGAGGCCCATGTTGGCGACAACGTCGCGCGCGAGCTGCGCGCCCTTGCGCGCGACGACGGTGGCTTCCCCCGCCGCGCGGCTCGCGGTCTTGCAGCTGTCCGCGTTCTGCTTCACCGTCGCGGAAAGCTCCTCCATGGCGGCGGCCGTCTCCTCGAGCGTGGATGCCTGGTCCTCGGTGCGTTGCGACAGGCTCACGCTGCCGCTGGCGAGCCCGTCGGCCGCGCTGCGCGTGGCCTCGGCGCTCGCGCGCGCCTGGGTGACCAGCCCACGCAGGCTCTCGTGCGCGTCCGCGAGCGTCGCGAAGAGCGATGCGAATTGCCCCGAGCCCAGGCGCCGCGCCGCGTCCTCGCGCGACAGGATGCCGTTGCCGGCGCGCAGGTCGCGCTCGTTGAGGAGCGCGGCGGCCTTGCGCAGGAAGATCCAGGACTCGTCGGCGCTGTAGTAGTGGGCGAAGCCAACGTACCAGGCGAAAACATACGTGACCACGATCGCGATCGTGGTCACGGACGACCACCCCGGCGGGTCGGCCGCGAGCGCGATCGCCAGCGGGACCGTGTAGAGGATCGCGATCAGCGGCAGCTTCACGTTGTTCTTCAGCCGGATGACCAGGCGCATCATCGGCGCGAGGACCCATTTCATCAGAACAGCTCGACTTTCTTGTTGCCCTTGCCGGGGTCCGGCTCCTCGGCGACCTCGAAGGGCGACGCGTCGGCCTCGCTCCCCTCGCGCGCGTCGATCTTCGGCTTGAGCGCGCTCTCGGAATAGGCGCGCACCGCGCGATAGAGGTCGCGCTGCAAGAGGGCCTGGGTCTCGTGCGAAAGCAGCGACAGCGATTCGGCCGCGGCGCCGAGCGTGGGCTTGTGCAGCCTCTCCAGCTTCTGGCGGGTGATGTCCTGGAACTGCATGGCGACGATGATGTGGTTGATGTCCTTCTGGATCTCCACCGACAGGTCGTTGATGCGCTGCAGGGTGATCTCGGTCTGGCGCGTCTGGTCGATGGTCGCCGCGTTGAGCTTGTCGATCTCGCCGCGCGCGACCTCCACCGCGCGGCGCGCCGCCTCGGCCACCTGCGTGGTGCGCTTGTTGCCCTGGCGCACTTCGTCGCCGATCGCGTCCAGGCCCTGGCGGGTCTTGCGCGTGAGCTCGTGGGCCTCGGCGCTGATGCCGCGGATGCGGTCGGTCATCTCGACGAAGTCGCGCGGGTTGAGGGTGTGCGAGGTCATCGCCACGGAGCTGTCGAGGGCGATGCGCGAAATCTGCGAGGCCATGTTGCGCAGCCCGTCGATGGTCTCTTCCATCACCTTGGCGTGCTCGCTCACGCGCTTCTGGTGGTTGGCCATGTCGTCGGCGGCCTGCGAGAAGCCGGTCATGTGCGATGTCACGTTGACGAGCTGCGTGTCGTAGGCCTTGATGAAGTCGGCGAACGAGACGATGCCGCTCTGGCGCCCGTCTCCCTGCAGCAGCGACATCGCCGCCTCGGTCTGCTCGTTGGCCTTGGCCACCACGATCCTGAAGTTCTTGCTGATCTCGTTCACCGCGTTCTCGGTAAGCTTGATCACTTCCTCCACCGAGTCGGTGACGATCTCGAGCTTCTTCTGGTTCTGCTGCGAGGCGGTGTCCCAGCGCTCGAGCATGGTGTCCAGGCCCACCACGACCTGCTGGAAAAGCCGCGTGCGCTTCCTCCACTTGAGGAAGGGCTCGTCGCCGCCGGAGCCGATGTTCTCCTCTTCGGCGTTGACGTCGCGCACCACCAGGGCGAGCGCCATCAGCGCCGCGAGCGGCACCAGCGTGAGCGAGATCACCAGCGCCCACGGCGGCACCAGGAAGGACATCCACGCCCACGGCAGGAAAAGCACCACCACCAGCGCGGAGAGGAGGTAGGGGTGGCGCCAGGCGAACTGGAAATAGCGTTTCATGGCTGGATCGCGCCCGTCTCGGCGACCTGGGAGAGAAGCTTCAGCTCCCCGCTGGACAGGAACTTCTCGATGTCGACCAGCAGAATCATGCGCTCGTCGCGAGTGGCGAGGCCCGCCAGGTAGGAGGAGTCCACCAGGGTCCCCAGCTCGGGAGCGGCCTTCACGTCCGAGGGCGCGAGGCGGATCACGTCCGAGACCGCGTCCACGACGATCCCGACCACGCGGGTGCCGATGCGCAGGATCACCATCACTGTCGTGGCGTCGTAGGCCGGATCCTTCAGCCCGAACTTCATCCTGAGGTCGATCACCGGGACGATGACGCCGCGCAGGTTCACGACACCCTTCAAATAGTCGGGCGCCGCTGGCAGCGGCGTCACCTTCTCGTAGCCGCGGATCTCCTGGACCTTGAGGATGTCGACCCCGTACTCCTCCTTGCCCAGCACGAAAACCAGGACTTCGCGAGTCGATTCGCGAGTGGAGGCGGCAGCCATGCCTAGAACTCCTTCCATTCTTCCTCGCCGCCGGCGGCGAGCGAGGAGTGGGCGGGCTTGCGCGGCGGCGAGAGAGAGGGATGCGTATCGCGAGACGCCAGGCGCGGCGACGTCGTGCCGGCCGCGGCTTTGCCCGCCACGCGATCCTCCGACGTGAGGCGGAAGGCGCTCACCGCGCGCACCAGCGCCTCGGCCTGCTGGCGCATGCCCTCGGCGGCCGCGGCGGACTCCTGCACCGCGGCTGCGTTCTGCTGCACCACCTTGTCCATCTCAGTCACGGTCTTGTTCACCTGTTGCACGCCACGGCTTTGCTCGGCGGAGGCCTCGGCGATCGAGCCCATCAGGCCGCTCACCCGCTTCACGTCGATCACCAGCGCCTGGATCGTGTCGCCGGCCTGCTCCACCAGCAGCGTGCCGGCGTCGACCTGCTCGACCGAGTGCCCGATGAGATCCTTGATCTCCTTGGCGGCCTGAGCGGTGCGCTGCGCGAGGCTCCTCACCTCGGAGGCGACCACCGCGAAGCCGCGGCCCTGGTCGCCGGCGCGCGCCGCCTCCACGGCGGCGTTCAGGGCGAGGATGTTGGTCTGGAACGCGATCGAGTCGATTACCGAGATGATGTCGGAGATGCGCTTGGCGCTCTGGCTGATGTCGCCCATCGTAACGACGACGTTGACCACCTCCGCGCCGCCTTGCTCGGCCCGCTTCGACGCGTTGCGCGCGAGCTCGTCTGCCTCGCGCGCGTTGTCGGCATTCTGCCTCACGGTGCTGGAAAGCTCCTCCATGCTCGCCGCGGTCTCCTCCAGGCTGGAGGCCTGCTCCTCGGTGCGCTGCGAAAGGTCGGTGGTCCCGGCCGCAACCTGGCTCGACGCGGTGACCACCGCCTCGGCCGAGGTGCGCACCTGGCGCACCACTTCGCCCAGCGACCGCTTCATGCGCGCGAGCGAGCCGATCAGCTGGCCGATCTCGTCGGAGGACTTGCTCGCGATCTCGCCGGCGAGGTCGCCTTGCTCGATCCTCTCGGCGAAGCGCGACGCTTCGCTGATCGGCGAGAGCACCGTCCTCCTCACGTACAGCCAGAGGAGCACCAACGCGGCGAGCATCACCGCCACCGTGCCGAGGATCGCCGTGCGATAGCCTGTCTCGGCGGAATTGACCGCCCGCGCGGTGGCCATGGCTCCGCCTTCCACCGCGAGGCGCTGCGCGTCCTCGAGCGCCTGCACCGGCGCGCGGTCGATTCCGGTCACCAGCTTGTCGTTCGCGTTCACGTCCCCCGACTTCCTGAAGGCGTCCAGCGCGGCGCGGTAGCGCTCGCCGGCGGCCTTGTGGCCGCTCGCGAACTCCTCGAGCTTGGCGAGGATCGTCGGGTCGCGCACCCCAGCGCGTGCCTCGCGCACCGCGGACATCGCCTCCTTCTCCTGCGCGAGGAACTGGTTCCAGTACTTGTCGAGCGCTGCCGCGTCCTGGCCGCGCAGGAGCACGTTCTTCCACTCCTGCACCTGGCTCTTGAAGTTGATGAGCGCCCGCAGCAGCGTCGCCTGCGTCTGGAAGTCCTCGCGGCTGATGCGATCGAGCTCCTCGATGGATCCGTACACTCGAGCGAGCGAGGCGACTGACACCGCCATCGACACGGCCATCGCCGCCGCCACCAGGATCAGCACCTTGAACTGCAGGCTGGAAGTCTTCTTCATCGCAGGTCTCTCGTTAGAAGAGCGTGACGTTCTTGGCCCCCAGCATCTCGGCCAACGCGCCCTCGGCGTGAGTGAGGCGCTCGGCCATGGTGGCGAGGAAAGCGAGATGGAAGTGGCGCGTGGTCTCGGCGGAAGCCAGCCACAACACGTCGGGATCGAACTCGATCACGGTGCAATCGGTGACGGCCGTCATGGTCGTGAAGCGACGTGCTCCGGCGCGGCGCAGGAACCCGGTCTCGGCGAGGCATTCGCCGGCGCCGCGAATGCCCAGCAGCGTGCCGCGGCGGGTGACCCGCATCTGGCCGCGCACCAGCACGAAGAACGAATAGCCGGGATCTTCCTCGCCCACCAGCGTGGAGCCCGCGCGCACGTCGAACCAGCGGCCCATGGGCGCGATCTCGGCCAGCTCCGCGGCTCCGAACTGCCTGAAGAACGGCAGCGCGCGCAAGAGGCTCGCGCGCTCCGCGTCGGTGCTCGCCTCCCCGTTGGGCGAGGCGATGGAGCGCAGCTCCGCGGCGAACTCCTCCCATGTGGGATAGCGATCATTGGGGTCCAGCGCGGTGGCGCGCGCGAATATGGCGTCCAGCTTCAACGGGATGTCGGCGCGCGCGGCGCTGGGCCGCGGCAGGTTGCCCATGCGGATGCGCGCGATCAACGCGGCGGGCGTCGTGGCGCCCTCGAAGGGCAGCGCGCCGGTGAGCATCTTGTAGAGCACGATGCCCAGCGCGTACATGTCGGACTGCATCGACGCCGGCTGGTTGGCGAACTGCTCGGGCGCCATGTAGGCAGGCGAGCCCACCACCATCGCGTTGGTCTTGTCGAAGGCGAGGTTGGAGAAGGCGACGCCGAAGTCGGAGACCTTCACCTCGCCGTCCTCGCCCAGCAGCATGTTGGCGGGCTTCAGGTCGCGGTGGATCACGCCATTCACGTGGGCGTAGGAAAGCGCGTCGCAGGAGCGCTCCAGCAGGTGCGCGATGCGCTCGTGCTCGAGCACGCCCTCGGGGACGCAGAAGCGGTCGAGGCTGCCTTCCTTGGCGTACTCCATCACGATGTAGGCGCGCTCGTCGTCGAACGCGGCGTCGTACACCTGCGTGATGTTGGGGTGCGTGAGGCGCCGCGCGAGGAGCGTCTCCTTGAGGAAAAGCGAGCGGAACACCTTGCGGTCTTCCGCGCCGAGATGCTCCGAGTCGTAGACCTTGATCGCGACGCTGCGCGCCGGGAAAAGCTCGCGCCCGAGGTAGATGGTCGCGGAAGCGCCGCGGCCGAGCACGCCGGTGATCTCGTAGTTGCCGATTCGCGCGGGCACGTTGCCCGTGGCGCCCGGATGGCCCAGCTTTACGCTCATTCTCGCTCCTCGCGGATGCGCCGCATGAGGTAGTCGACGTCCAGAAGCAGCACGTGCTGCGCCGCTTCGCCCGGCTTGGCCGCCGCAATCGTTCCGATCCCCTCGATCGCGGCGCCGACGCTGCGCCCGGCGAGGTCCGGCGCGGGGACGATCTCGTCCTCGGCCAGCGCGATCACGTCCGAGACGCTCGAGACCACCAGGCCCACGAGGCGGTTGTCGACGTTGAGCACGATCGCGCTCGCTTCCTCCAGGCCGAGGGGCTGCGCGAAGCCGAGCATGAGGCCCAGGTCCACGATCGGCACGATGGCCCCGCGCAGGTTGACTACGCCGCGCACGAAGGCCGCCACGTGCGGCACCCGCGTCACCGCGTCGATCTCGCGGATCTCCTGCACCTTGAGGATGTCGATGCCGTACGTCTCGCCGCCCACGCGGCAGCTCAGGAATTCGCGGCGCGCGCGGTCTTTGTCCGGGGCGTCGATGTGCGCCATGGACACGTCCCGGCTCATCGCGTCGGCTCCTTCATCGCGATGCGCGCGAGCGCCTTGTCGCGCAGCCTCTGCAGGGGCGCGACTTCATGCACCGCGCCCATCTCGATCGCCTCGCGCGGCATGCCGAAGATCACCGAGGTGGCCTCGTCCTGCGCGATGGTCCAGGCGCCGGCCTGCTTCATCTTGAGCATCCCCGCGGCGCCGTCCTTGCCCATGCCGGTCATGATGACTCCGACCGCGTCGGCGCCGAGGAACTTGGCCGCCGAGAGGAACAGGAAATCCACCGACGGGCGATGCAGGTTCATCGGCGGCTCGGTGGAGAGCTTGCCGAGGAGCTGCCCCCCGTCCCTCTTCAGCCACAGGTGCTTGCCACCGGGAGCGATGTACGCGTGCCCCGGCAGGATCGGATCGTTGTGCTCGGCTTCCTTCACCGTGACCTGGCACAGGCCATTCAGTCGCTCGGCGAACATGCGCGTGAAATTCTCCGGCATGTGCTGGACGATGACGATGCCGGGGCAATCCTGCGGCATGCCGACCAGGAACTCGCGGATCGCCTCCGTGCCGCCGGTGGACGCCCCGACCACGATCACGCGCTCGGAGGTCTTCACGCCCAGCGGCACCGGGCGCTTGGCGACCTGGGCGGGCATGGTCGCGGTGTCCTCGGGACCGGCGCGGCGCGGGGCCTTCAGGCGCGCGGTCTTCGCGGCGCGGATCTTCTCGGCAATCATCTGCCCGTAGTCGTCGGGGGTCTGCTCGTTCAGCTTCGGCTTGGTGACGAAGTCCACCGCGCCCAACTCGAGGGCGCGGAAGGTCACTTCGGAGCCGCGCTCGGTGGCCGACGAGATCATCACCACCGGCGTCGGACGCGCGCGCATCAGGCGATCGAGGAACTCCAGCCCGTTCATCTTCGGCATCTCGACGTCGAGCGTGATCACGTCCGGCTCGAGGCGCTTGATCATGTCGCGCGCCTCGAAGGCGTCGGCGGCCGCGCCAACGACTTCCATGTCGCGCTGCTCGTCGATGATCTCGGTGAGGACGTCGCGAATCATGCGCGAGTCGTCGACGATCACGACGCGGATCTTGGGGGTGGTCATTTGAAGAGCTCCGCGCCGCCCTCGATCGGGCCGTGGAAGAGCCGCGCGCCGTAGTCACGTTCGCGCAGCACGATGGTGTCGTTGTTGACCTTGCGCAGGCGCTTGACCATCACTTTGCCGCTGCGCGGAAAGTAGTAGATCTTGCGCGGCCAGACGTCGAGCAGGTCGCGCGCCATGATCGGGATCCTCTCGATGTTGAGGTACTCCACGATGAATTCCGCGTTCTGCTGGCCGACGTTGGAGAGCATGAAGCCCTGCAGCACGTTGCCCCCGCCGAACACCTTGGCCTCGAGCCGGTCGCGCCGCCCGCCCAGCTTCAGGATCTGGTTGATGAGGAGTTCCATCGCGTGGACGCCGTAGCGCCCGCCCGCGCTGATGTTGCCATGGGCGCCGACGAGCTTGCCCTCGTCGGGCAACATGAAGTGGTTCATGCCGCCGATGCCCGACTCGCGGTCGCGCAGGCATGCCGACACGCACGAGCCCAGAACCGTCACCAACGCCATGTCCTTGTTGGTGGCGTAGTACTCGCCCGGCAATATCTTCGCGGTGTCGACCTTGAAGTGCGGGTCGAAGTAGCGGTTGGGCTGCTCGTCGCGCAGGACGTCGTCTTCGCGGTTCATTTCACAGGCTCGTAGACGGTCTGGCCGCGCAGGCGAAAGTGCACGCCCTGGTCGATGAGGCTCTCGGCATGGCCCGCGAAGAAGAGGCCGCTGGGCTTGAGGAGGGCGGCGAAGCGCTCCACGAGGCGCCTTTGCGTGGGCTTGTCGAAATAGATCATCACGTTCCTGCAGAAGATCGCGTCCAGCCCGCCAGCCAGGGGCCATTCGCGGTCCATCAGGTTCACGCGCAGGAACTCCACGTGCGCGGCGAGCTCGCGGCGCACGCGCGCCTTGCCCTCGAAGTGCCCGGTACCGCGCATGAAGAAACGCTTCTGGCGCTCGATCTCGAGCTTCTGCACCGACTGCAGCGGGTAGACCGCCTCGCGCGCGCAGGCGAGCACCTGGGTGTCGAGGTCGCTCGCGATGACGCGGAAGGCGTTGGCGGGCAGCGCCTCGGCGAGGCACATCGCGATGGTGTACGGCTCCTCGCCGGTCGAGCAGCCGGCGCTCCACACGCGGAAGGGCTCGGCGGCGTTCACCGTCGCGCGTGCGTGCTCGGCCAGCGTGTGGAAGTGGTGCTCCTCGCGGTAGAACGCGGTCACGTTGGTGGTGAGCGCGTTGGTGCAGTGCTCCCACTCGGCGGGCTCGAGCTCGAGGAACTGGATGTAGTCGTCGAACGAAGAGATGCCGAGGGAACGCAACCGGCGCGCGAGGCGCGCGTAGACCATCTCGCGCTTGCCTTCCGGAAGGCGTATCCCGGAGAAGCGGTAGACGCGCTCGCTGATCACGCGGAAATGCTCCACGCTGAACGGGAACTCGCGCGCGTCCATGGTCGCCATCATGCGGGCGCCCGGGGGCGCGCGCGCGAGGCGGTGGCGCGCGTGACCGTGGCCACGTCGAGGATGAGGGCGACGCGACCGTCGCCGAGGATGGTGGCGCCCGCGACACCGGGCACCGAGTGCAGGTTTGTATCGAGGGACTTCACCACCAGCTGCTGCTGGCCGACAAGGCTGTCGACGAGGAGTGCGGCGCGGCGGTTGTCCACCTCGACCACGAGGCAGAGCGGCTCGGGGCGCGCGACGTCGCTCGGAGGCAGCTGCACCACGTCCTCGAGGCGCACGATCGGCAGCTGCTCGCCGCGCACTGCGACGAGCGAGGCCTGGTTCACGATGGTGCGGATGTCCTCGGGTCCCGGCTTGAACGCCTCGGCCACGAATTCCAGCGGGACGATGTACTGCTCGCCGCCCACGCTCACGATCATGCCGTCGAGGACCGCGAGGGTGAGCGGCACCTGGATCGATATCACCGTGCCCTCCCCCTTCACGGTGGAGATCGAGACGCTGCCACCGAGGGAGGCGATGTTGCGGCGCACGACGTCCATGCCGACGCCGCGCCCGGAAAGGCTGGTGACCTCCTTGGCGGTCGAGAAGCCGGCCTCGAAGACCAGGCCCCACGCGTCCTGGTCGCTCATGGTCTCGTCGGCGAGCATGCCGAGCTCGCGCGCCTTGGCGATGATGCGCTCGCGATCGAGGCCGCGGCCGTCGTCGGAGATCTCGATGATGACGCTGCCGCCGCGATGCGTGGCGCGCATGTCGATCGTGCCCGTCTCGGGCTTGCCGGCGGCGTGGCGCTCCGCGGGGCTTTCGATGCCGTGGTCGATGGCGTTCCTCACCACGTGCGTGAGCGGATCGACGAGGAGCTCGATCAGTTCCTTGTCGAGCTCGGTCTCGCGGCCCTGGGTGCGCAGGTTCACCTTCTTGCCAAGCTTGGCGGACACGTCGTACACCAGGCGCGGGAAGCGGCTGAAAACGAATTCCATCGGCATCATGCGGATCGACATGACGGCTTGCTGGAGGTCGCGCGTATTGCGGTCGAGGGTTGCGAGGCTATGGGCGAGGCGCTCGTCGCCACCTTGCGAGGTCGCCGCGCTTTGCTGCAACATCGCCTGCGCGATCACCAGCTCGCCCACCAGGTTCACGATGCGGTCGATCTTTTCGACGGAGACGCGGATCGACGACGAATCGCCCTTGCGGCGCGCGGGCTCGGCGGAAGCCTCGCCGGCGACGGGCTCGAAGAAGCCGAATTTTTCGCTGGGCGCCGCGGCCTCCTTCTGGTCGAAAAGCCCGTAAGCGGTGCCCGCTTTCTCCTCCGGCGGGCTGTCGAAGAACGATTCCTCGGTGGGCTTGGACGGCGTTGCCACCGGCGCGGGGGCAGGCGTCGCGCCGCTCCCGGCGCCGGAAGCGCGGTAGCCGATGAGTTGCGCGCGCACGCCGTCCATGGCCGGATCGTTGCCCTTGTCGCCGGCCTTCAGGCGCGCGAGGTGCGCCTTGAAGATGTCGCACGCGTCGAGGAGGAGGCGCACCGTGGTTGCGTCGGCGCGGCCCTTGCCCTTGCGAAGGCCATCGAAGAGCGTCTCCATCTCGTGGGTCGCGTCGGTGAGCTGGGTGAAGCCGAAGGTGCCGCTGCCGCCCTTGATCGAATGGGCGGCGCGGAAGATCGAGTTCAGCGTCTCGACGTCGTCCGCGCCGGAGCCCAGCGCCATCGCCTGCTCCTCGATCGACTCGAGGTGCTCGTGCGCCTCGTCGAAGAAGGTGGCGATGAATCGGTTGAGGTCGATGGCCATGGCAGGCGACTAGCGCAGCACCTTCTGCACGACTTCGAGGAGTGTCGCCGGGTCGAACGGCTTCACCAGCCAGCCGGTGGCACCCGCGGCGCGGCCCTGCGCCTTCATGGTGTCCGAGGATTCCGTCGTGAGGAGCAGGATCGGCACGCTCTTGTAGTCGCGCAGCTCGCGCAGCGACCTCACCAGCGTGAGTCCGTCCATGTTCGGCATGTTCTGGTCCGTGATCACGAGGTCGCAGGAGGTCGCGGTGGCGCGGTCCAGGCCCTGCGCGCCGTCTTCGGCCTCGATCACGCGGTAGCCCGCGGATTCCAGCACGAAGGCGACCATCTCGCGCATGGTTGCGGAGTCGTCGACAGCGAGGATCGTTTTCATTGTGGGTGCCTCGTTTCTAGAATAGGTCGACGCTGCCGGCGTGCTTCTTGTCGGTGCGCGGCGCGCGTGCGTCTTCGTCGATCTGCTTGATCCCCGCCACGATGCAGTCGAGCATGGCGCGCGAGCGCTCGATCCACTGCTCGGTGGCGCCGGGGTGGGCGATGGGCGGGGTGGCGAGCGAAAGGGCTTCGCCCAGCTTCTCGCGCATCTTGTCCACGCGCAGCTTCTGCGCCTCGATCAGCTGGTTCACCAGGTCGTGGGATTGCAGGTGCTGAACCGCGCCGTAGAGATGGTCGAGGACCACCCCGTATTCGGCGGCCTTCTCGGGGAGCGCCGCGGTGCTGGCGCGCTGCGCCGCGACGATGCGGTCGGCGGCGCCGCGAAAGGCGGTCATCAGCTCTTCGGTCGCCTCGCGCAGCATCGCCTGGCTGCGCGCGAGCTCGTCGGCGGTCACCGCCAGGCGCTCGTTCAGCGTGGAGGCGACCGTCACCAGCAAATCGGCGGCCTGGGCAGCGTCCCGCGAGTCCTGGGCGCTTCTTTGTTCCTGCGTCATCTTCTTCTCCCTCGGGGTGCGCTCAGCGCGTCACCAAAATCACTTCGAAACTTGCGTCGCCCACCTCGATCACGTCGCGCTCGGCGATCGGATGCGAGCCCGGCCCCAGCGGCGCCTGGTTCAGGCGCGGCGACTGGTTGCCCGAAAAGCGCGCGATGTAATGGCGCGCGCCGCGCTTCACCACCAGGGCGCTCTCCCCGCCCGCCGTGCCGATCATCGTGTTCGCCCGCTCCAGGGCGACGATCTCGCCCTTGCTCGCCCCGGCCAGCGCGCGCAGCGCGAGCATCCCGGGCGCGTGCGGCGCATCGGTGCTCACCGCTTCCTGCGCCGGTCCCATGCGCACTTGCGGGTCGCGCATGATCGCCATGGTGCGCGAAAGGTCGTCGTCGACGCGCGGCACGGCCGGCGGCGGGGCATGAGCAACCAGCATGGTGCGCTCGAAATCGGTGAGCACGGTGCTCTCCAGGTCTCCTACGCTCCCGGTGAGCATGGCATCGTCGAAGAAATGCAGCCTGTGCCTGCCGACCTCGATCAGGTCGAGGTGATGGACCACCTGGTGGCTCGAGGCGATGCCATTCACCTTCGTGCCGTTGGTGCTCGCGAGGTCCTCCACGTACACGGTGCTGCCTTCCACGCGCAACAGCAAGTGACGCGCGGAGATCGCCGGGTGGTCGATGCAGATATCGCAGCCCGGGTGGCGCCCGACGATCGTCACCGCCTTCGAGAGCTCCACTTCCGAAACGATAGCGCCTTCCAGGCTCAGGACGACGCGGGATCCCACTCACCCCTCGCGTCTGAATCGTGAGGTGGCGGAATCGGATGCCTTCAACTGGTTGCGCACCGCGGCGATACCTTCGGTTGCGGCGGCAAGCTCGGCAGCGGCCCCAGCCTCGGCCTCGGTGTCGACCATGCCGGCCAGTGTCGCGACCGCGTCGTGGCACTCCACGGTGATGCGCGTGCCGGCGGTGCGCGGATCGCGGCGCAGCGCCGAGCGCACGCTCCATTCCAGCGACAGGTCGTGGGCGAGGCGCACGGATTCGGGGGTTTCCTGGAAGCATTGCCTCTTCATCAGCGACTCGACCTCCTCGACGCACTCGTCGACGGACAACCGCTCGGTGGACAGCACCAGGTCGTAGAGCTCCGGATCGCGCCAGTTCACGCCGAAATGGCGCTTGGTGATCGCGCTGTGGGCCTCTTCGGAGAGCTGGATCTCGCTCTCCACGGCTTCACGGCTGTCGGTGGCGAGGCGCTCCATCATGCGCGCGATGCGCGTCTCCAGCGGCGCGCAAACGCGCACGCGGATCACGTGGGGAACGCTTTTCAGCAGGTGCACCGCGCCCCAGCCGCGGATCACTCCGGTGGAGTCGTCGCGCAGGAACTTGAAGGTTTCGTCTGCGGTGAAGATCGACAGGCTGGTCTTGTCGGTGGTGAGGCGCTCCCAGATGCCGGACTTGCCGTCGAGGAAGCGCTCCACGTGGCTCTTCCTCAGGCGCATCTTGCTCGCGATCGGCTCGATGATTTCGTGGTAGACGACGCGCTTGCCGCAACGCGCGGCGACACCCGTCGCCACGTCCTTGCCGAGCGAACCCATCTCCCGCGTCATCGCGATCATTGGCATGCCATCGGCTCCTAGAATTCCTTCCAGTCCTCTTCTTCGGTGCTGAGCGCGGGCTCGCGCCGCCCGGTGACCTGCGCGTGCCGCTTCTCGCCGGACAGTGCGTGGCGCGCCGGCGCGGAAGCGGCCTCGCGGGGTGCGAGCGCAGGCTCGCCGACGGCGTTTTCGTCGATGCGAAACTGCGCCACGGCGCGCGCGAGGCCGGTAGCCTGGCCCGCCATGCTGGTGGCCGCGGCGGTGGCCTCCTCGACGAGCGAAGCGTTCATCTGCACCACGGTGTCCATCTGCGTGATGGCCCGGTTGATCTGCTCGATGCCGGAGCTTTGCTCGTGGCTCGCGGAGGCGATCTCGGTCATGATCTCGGCGACCTTGCGCACCGAGCCGACCAGCTCGTCCATCGTCTTGCCGGCGTCGGCGACCAGGCGCGCGCCCGCCTCGACACCCTTCACCGAGGTAGCGATGAGGCCCCGGATCTCCTTGGCCGATTCGGCCGAGCGCTGCGCGAGGCTTCTCACCTCGGCTGCCACCACCGCGAAGCCGCGGCCCTGCTCGCCGGCGCGCGCCGCTTCCACGGCGGCGTTCAACGCCAGGATGTTGGTCTGGAACGAGATGCCATCGATCACGCCGATGATGTCGGTGATGCGCTTGGACGACGTGGACACCTCCTGCATCGTGGTGACGACCTTGCCGACGACGACGCCGCCCTTCTCCGCGGTGGCCGAGGCGTTCGTCGCAAGCTGGCTCGCCTGCTTCGCGTGTTCGGCGTTCTGGCGCACGGTGGTGGTGAATTCCTCGAGCGTGGAGGCGGTTTCCTCCAGCGAGCTCGCATGTTCCTCGGTGCGGCTGGAAAGCTGCTGGTTGCCGGCGGCTACCTGGCCCGCGCCCACCGCGATGGACTCGGCGCCGGTTCGGATCTTGGCCACCATGTGGCCCAGCCCGTCGTTCATTTCGCGCAACGCGCGAAGCAGGTCCGCGGATTCGTCGCGCCCCTCGACCTCGATGCGCGAGGTGAGGTCGCCCGCGGCCACGCGGCGCGCTACGACGAGCGCCTCTTTCAAAGGGCCCGTGATGCTGCGCGTAGTGGTCCAGGCGACCAGCACGGCGAGGAGCAGCACGATCGCCTCCACGATGTAGACCGTGGCGGCCAGTCGGTCGCCAGTCACCATCGCCGACTGGGTCGCTTCCTGGTTCGCCTTCTTCTGCATCTCGATCAGCCGATTCAGCTCGGCGAGGGTCGTCTGCACGTGCGGATCGACCTCGGTCATCAGGACCTTGGCGGCCTCCTCGTTGCGAAAGCTCGTCGAAAGGCCGAGCGCCTGCTGGAAAGGCTTGTCGATCTCCTTGTCGCTCTTGTTGAGTATCTCGAGGATCTCGCGCTCGGCGGTCGTGAGGCCCATTTTCGCCATGCGCTCGCGCGCCTCGTCGTAGCTCTTGCCCAGGCTGCGCGCGCGATCCTCGTCGACCTGCATGGCCTTGATGTCGGAATGCAGCCCGATGTTGCGCATCACCGCCGATTGCTCGAGGGCGAGCGCCTTCATCTCGGTGGCCACGTTCTGCTTGGCCCCGGCGGTGGCGATCACGCTGGCAAGGTCGTCGCGGCTCTTCTTGCCGAGCCAGGTCCCGGCCACCGACACCGCCAGCATGATCGCGAGCACGGCGCCGAAACCGAGCGCCAGCCGGGTTCCGATCCTCAGGTTGCGCAGCATCATTACTTGTAGATCCCCGTGCCGACGATCACGTCCTCGAAGCGCACCAGGTACATCGACTTGGGCTCGATCGCGCGCGTCACGGGATTCATGAACTTGTAGTCCTGCCATCCCTTGGCGTCGGGCGCCTTCATCATCTCGACGCGCTCCTTGACGAAGTACTTGCCGTCGTTGTCGCGCAGCTCGATCACGTCCTTGCCGATCATCTTGTCGTTGGCGCCGTGCGCGAGCACCTTGCCCTTGAGGTCGTACACGACCACGTAGAGGTCGCGGTCGGTAAAGGCCCCCTTCTTGTCGTTGAAGTCGGCGAACGCCTTCTCGCGCCCGGCTTTCTTGATGTGCGCGATCGCCTTGGTGACCATCGCGGTTGCCTCGGCGGCGGTTCCCTTGGACTTGTCCTGCGCTGCGGCGGGCAGCGCGACGGCAAGCGCCAGCGCGGCGCATGTGGCGGTGAGAAATCGTTTCATGTCATGTCCCTTTTTGTTTGTGAGTGCGGTCGATTCTGCCGCAATACGCGGCATGAACCGTATGCACTGCTTCACATCCGCGCGCATTGCGCGATTACCCCTGTAATCACCTCTTGAACGCGATTTCGATCTCCTTCGAGCGCCCGCTTCCTCCGGGCGAGAACTTCCATTGCGACAGCGTTTTCACCACGGCGCGGTCGAAGACGCGGCGCGGCTGGGCGTCCACGATCTCGACCCGCGTCACCTCTCCGCTGGCGTCGATGGTCATGCGCGCCTTCACCATGCCGGTGCTGGCGCCCGCGACCACGGCTTCGCGGGGAAATTCGGGTTCCACCCGGTTGAGTGGCGTGAGATCGCCGGAATCGGCGGACGCGGCGAGCGCGAAAAGTGCCGCTGCAAGCGCGGCACTCGCGTGGGCGAATCGTTTTGCGGCTTGCGACATGATCGTTGTACCCCCCTTTTTGGTGACCTCGATACGTGCCGCATTCTATTGATTACGCAAGATTTTCTCCTCCCCCCGACGATTACAGCGGTAATGGCCTATGCGGCCACCTTGCGTGCGCCGGAAGGACGGCAGCGGGGCCCGGCTTCGGCCGTTTCCAGCAAGAACTTCTGCATGTCCCACGCTCCCGTCGGGCAGCGCTCCGCGCACAGGCCGCAATGCAGGCAGACGTCCTCGTCCTTGACCATGACGCGCTCGGTCTTGAGGCGCGTCGACACATAGAGCGGCTGGTCGACGTTGGCGGCGGGCGCGTTCAGCCTCGCGCGAAGCTCCCCCTCCTCGCCGTTCATCGTGAACGTGATGCAATCGACCGGGCAGATGTCCACGCAGGCGTCGCACTCGATGCACAGTTTCGGCGCGAACACCGTCTGCACATCGCAGTTGAGGCAGCGCTGCGCCTCCTTCCACGCAAGCGCGGGGTCGAAACCCAGCTCGACCTCCTGGCGGATGTCCTTCAAGGCGATCGTGAGGTCCTTCAGCGGCACCTTGAAGCGCGTGTCGGGCGCCACCTGGTTGTCGTAGCTCCACTCGTGGATGCCCATCTTCTGCGACAGGAGGTTCACCATCGGCGGCGGGCGCACCGCGACGTCCTCGCCGTGGCACAGGCGATCGATCGAGATCGCCGCGTCGTGGCCATGGGCCACCGCCCAGATGATGTTTTTCGGCCCGAGCGCGGCATCGCCGCCGAAAAAGACCTCCCTGCGCGTCGACTGCAGCGTCACCGGATCGAGAACCGGCATGCCCGACTCGTCGAAGTCCAGGCCGACGTCGCGCTCGATCCACGGGAAGGCGTTCTCCTGGCCGACGGCCACCAGCACGTCGTCGCACTCGAAGGTCTGGTCGGGCTCGCCGGTGGCGACGAGGCTGCGCTTGCCCTTCGCGTCGCGAACCGCTCTCACTTTCTCGAAGACGACTCCGGTGAGGCGTCCCTCGTCGTGCAGGAAGGACTTGGGCACGAGGAAATTGAGGATCGGAATCCCCTCGTGCATCGCGTCTTCCTTCTCCCACGGGCTCGCCTTCATCTCCTCGAAGCCGGAGCGCACGATCACCTTCACGTCGTCCCCGCCCAGGCGCCGCGAAGAGCGGCAGCAGTCCATCGCGGTGTTGCCTCCGCCCAGCACGATCACGCGCCGGCCGATCTTCGTCACGTGGCCGAACGCGACCGACGAGAGCCAGTCGATGCCGATGTGGATGTGGGCCGCGGCCTCTTTCCTTCCCGGGATGTCGAGGTCGCGGCCGCGCGGCGCGCCGGAGCCGATGAAGACCGCGTCGAACCCCTCCCCGAGAAGCGCCTTCAGCGAGTCGATGCGGTGGCCGGAACGGAAATCGACGCCGAGGTCGAGGACGTAGCCGGTCTCCTCGTCGATCACCGTTTCCGGCAGGCGGAACTTGGGAATCTGCGAGCGGATCATGCCGCCGGCGAGGCGGTCCGAATCGAACACGGTGACGTGGTACCCAAGGGGCGCCAGGTCGCGGGCGACGGTGAGCGAGGCGGGGCCCGCGCCCACGCAGGCGATGCGCTTGCCGTTGAGGCGCGCGGGCTTTTTCGGCAACCGGTCGCGGATGTCTTCCTTGAAGTCGGCGGCGACGCGTTTCAGGCGGCAGATCGCGACCGGCTCGGGCTTCTCGCCCTGGTTCTCCTCGACCCGGCCGCGCCGGCAGGCGGGCTCGCAGGGACGGTCGCAGGTGCGTCCCAAGATCCCGGGAAACACGTTCGACTTCCAGTTGACCATGTAGGCATCGCCGTAGCGACCCTGGGCGATGAGGCGGATGTATTCCGGGACGGGCGTATGCGCCGGGCAGGCCCATTGGCAGTCCACGACTTTGTGGAAATAGGCCGGATCGCCGATATCGGTCGGTTTCAACTTGCTTTCCCTCCTCGGTTCGCTCTTCGCTGAGCGAGTCCCTCTTTCGGGGACGCGTGATCGAGTCTACCCAATAAACCGTTGAAGGGACAAGGGAAATATCAGAGTTTGCTTAATGCATCGGTTTCAGCGCTGTCCGCTGCCAATGGGATTCTCGAGGGCTACGGCGGTTAAGTATTCCCACGCGCGTTTGGCGACATTGCCGGTGATCTGGTCGCGCAGGCCCTCGGCCTCCTCGCGCGTGAACGCGCGGATTTTCGCCGCGTTTCCTCCCGCGGCGGCGAGCATGCGCAGCTGCAGCGTGGCGCTCTCCTCGAGGTAGCTGGCGGCGACCGTGGCCGCGCGCACGTCGGCGAACGCGGTGGTGATGCCATGGCCGCGCATCATCGCGGCATTGCCTTTCGCGACAACCTGCGCGAGGAGGTCGCCGAGCTCGCGCGTGCGGATGAGGCCCACGCGCGAATACTCGGGCACCCCGTCGGCGAAGATGCCGCCCTGGTTGTGCACCACGCGATGGGGCTCGCCCACCTGCGTGAGGCAGACGCAGGCCGGCGGATGGGCGTGAACAATTCCGCCCACGTCGGGGCGCGCCGCGTAGAGCCGCGCGTGGATCCAGAACTCGCTATTGGGCTCGCCGTCGCCCTGCACGACGCGCCCCTCGGCATCCATGAGCAGGAGGTCGGCGGCCTCGCACAGCCCCGGGCTGCGCCGCGTCGGCATGAGGAAGGTGTTGGTGCCGGGAATGCGCGCGCTGGCGTGGCCGAAGGCATGGGACAGCCCGCGGCGCTCGAGGATGCGGTTGGCGAGGGCGACGTCTTCGCGGAGGCTCTCGAGGATCGGGGTCATGGAATGAAGAATATTCAGTGGCGCTGTAAACGGGGACCCGCTACAACTCGTTACGTCCTGCACAACGAAGCACGCGGCCCCGGGATTATAGTGGCCGCATTGGGGGAGCGTTTCATGACTCGATTGGGAGTTGCCGCGCTCGCGGCACTGGGCTGCTGGGGAGCAGCCGCGCAGGCGGTGGAGCCGACCGCCACCGCGGTCGAGTATTACCACGCCTCGCTGGGCCACTATTTCGTCACCGCCAACGCCATCGAGATGCGCGATGCCGAGGCCACCGGGTGGTCGCGCACCGGTGGGCAGTTCGGCGTCTTCGCCCGCGAAGCCGACGCACCGGGCCTTTCTCCCGTGTGCCGTTTCGTGCATGGGCCGATCGGGCGCCACGCCCATCTCTACACGGGCGATCCCGCCGAATGCGATTCCCTCAAGTCCAACCGGGGCCTGCGCTACGAAGGCATCGCCTTCTACGCAGCGCGCCCAGAGGGAGTGCAGTGCGCGTCGGGCACTACGCCGGTCTACCGCAGCAGTCTCGATAACGTCTTCCGCAACGATTTCAACCAGCGCCTCACCGTGGACGCCACTGCGTTCGTGAAGTCGCTCGCGGCGGGGCATTCCGCCGCCGGCGTCGCCCTGTGCGCATCGCTCTCGCAGGCAGAGGTGCGCGCCGACGCAGTGCGGCTCCTGCGCCAGGCCACCTTCGGTCCCACCGAGGCCGACATCAATCGCGCGGTCTTGCTCGGCGCAAGCGCCTGGATCGACGAGCAGCTCGCTTTTCCCGCCTCGCAGTACGACTCGTTCCCGTGGGTCCCGGCGAATCGCCCGGACACCTGCGTCGACGACCGCTCTCAGCCGGTGCGTCCCGACAGCTATTGCGCGCGCGACAACTACACGCTCTTCCAGCTGCAGCTGAAGTTCTTTCGCAACGCGCTGCGCCAGCCCGACCAATTGCGCCAGCGGGTCGCCTTCGCCCTGTCGCAGGTCATGGTCACTTCCGGCCTCGACAACCAGCGCGCCTATGCGATGCGCGACTACCAGCAGATGTTCCTCGACCGCGCGTTCGGCAACTTCTACGACCTGTTGTCGGCGGTGACGATTTCGCCCGTGATGGGCGACTACCTCGACATGGTCAACAACAACAAAACCAACGCCTCCGCAGGCACCGATCCCAACGAGAACTACGCGCGCGAGATCCTGCAGCTCTTCTCCGTCGGCACGTACCTGTTGAATCCGGACGGATCGCACCAGCTCGACGCCTCCGGCAAGCCGATGCCCACCTACCAGCTCGCCGAGATCAAGGGCTTCTCGCGCGTGTTCACCGGCTGGACCTATCCGACCGTGGCCGGTGCCGCGGCGCGCAACAACAACCCGCGCAACTACCAGGGCCCGATGCTGGCGGTGGACGCCAACCACGAGTTCGGCAGCAAGGTGCTGATGAACGGCGTGGTGGCTCCCGCCAACATGCCCATGGCGCAGGACCTCGCATTTGCGCACCAGAACATCTTCAACCACGCCAACGTCGGCCCCTTCATCGGCAAGCAGCTGATCCAGAAACTGGTGACGAGCGATCCGACGCCCCAGTACGTGGCGCGCGTGACCGCGGCCTTCAACAACAACGGCCTGGGCCAGCGCGGCGACCTGCGCGCCGTGGTGCGCGCGATCCTGCTCGATACCGAAGCGCGCGGCGCGCGCAAGATCGATCCGGGCTACGGCAAGTTGGTCGAGCCCGTTCTCTACATGACATCCCTCGCGCGCGCGGTCAACGCCCAGTCCGACGGCGTCGCCTTCCGCCTTTTCTCACCCGCTCTCGGCCAGTTCCCGTTCTACGCGCCTTCGGTGTTCAACTACTATCCGTTCGACTACGTCGTCCCCGGCACCCCGCTTCTCGGACCCGAGTTCGGCATCCAGAACTCGAACACCGCGATCGCCCGCAGCAATGTCGCGAGCACGCTCGTGTTCACCCCGGTCGCGCCCGATGCGAGCGTGTACGGGGCGATCGGCACCCTGCTCGATTTCGGCTCGTACCAGGCGGTGGCGCTCGACGCCACGGCACTCGCCGACCGGCTCGACGCGAACCTCATGGGCGGGCGCATGTCCGCCGCGATGAGAAGCGCGATCGTCACCGCGGTCAACGCCGCCTCTCCGACCGACGCGTTGTTTCGCGCGCGCACCGGGTTCTGGCTTGTGGTCACTTCTCCCCTGTACCAGGTGCAACGATGAAGAACCGCCGCGAATTCCTGGTGCGCGCCGGAGCGCTCACCGCCGGCGGGCTCGCCTCGCGCCTGGCGCCGATCTCGCTCCTGGGCCTTGCGGCTGGCGCGCATGCGCAGGCCGCGTCCGACTACAAGGCGTTGGTGTGCGTGTTCCTCTACGGAGGCGTGGATGGCAACAACCTCGTCGTCCCCATCGACAGCGCGACCTACGCGCAATACGCTGCGGTGCGCACCGTGGCCTCGGGCGTGAATCTCACCCAGGCCGAGCTCCTGCCGATCCAGCCCAACGGTACCGGTCCCTATGGGCTGCATCCCGAGCTTTCCGACATTCATCCGCTCTTCGCCGCAGGCAAGCTCGCCATCCTCGCCAACGTGGGCCCGCTGAACGAGCCGACCACCAAGGCCAACTACCTGGCCGCGCGGCCCAACAACCTCTTCTCGCATTCCGACCAGCAGAACCAGTGGCAGTCGGCCGTTTCCAGCGGCGAGAGCGGCACCGGCTGGGGTGGGCGCCTCGCCGACGCGATGTCCTCGCAAAATCCGTCCTTCCCAGTGATCGCGTCGACCGCGGGATCTACTCTCTTCATTTCGGGCAACACCTCGAGCCCGCTCACGATCCCTGCCACCGGCGGGCTCGCGCTGACCGGATTCAACGGCGGCGCTGCGGCCAACGCGCGCCTTGCCGCGATGCAGGCAATCCTCCTGGCGGATCGCGAAAACGCATACGTCAATGCCGCGGCCGGCATCACCAGGCAGGCGCTGTCATTGTCCGGCATAGTGAACCCCATCCTCACCGCCACGAACTCGAGCGTGCAGGCGCACTTCGCCGGGCAGACGAGCTCGATCTCGCAGCAGCTCCTGCAGGTCGCCAAGCTGATCGAAGCGCGCGGCCAGACTGGCGCCAGGCGCCAGGTGTTCTTCGTCTCGCTGGGCGGCTTCGACACCCACTCGAACGAGCTCGCCACACTCAACAATCTCCTCGGCCAGCTGTCACCGGCGCTGCGCTCTTTCTACGACGCCACCGTGCAGCTTGGCGTGGCGAGCAACGTGACCACCTTCACGCTCTCGGATTTCGGGCGCACGTTCCAGCCCGCGTCGGGCGCGGGTACCGATCACGCCTGGGGCAACCATCATTTCATCCTCGGCGGCGCGGTGCGCGGCGCATCGATGTACGGCCGCTATCCCACGCTCGCGCGCGCAGGCCCCGACGACGCGGATACCTCGGGACGCTGGATCCCCACCACGTCGGTGGATCAGTACGGCGCCACTCTTGCGCGTTGGTTCGGCGCGAGCGAGCCCGCGCTGGCCGCGATCTTTCCCAACCTATCGCGTTATTCCATCAGTAACCTCGGGTTTCTCGCGTAAGGCACGGTTTCCACTCGCCATTCCCCTTTAGAATGCGGGGGCCATGGCGTCGAAGATCTTCACCAGCGACCTCAAGGTCGGCATGTTCGTCGCCGACCTCGATCGCCCGTGGGTGGACACGCCGTTCCTGCTGCAGGGATTCCTCATCGAGAACGACGAGCAGATCCTCGCGCTGCGGACCCATTGCGAATTCGTGATGGTCGATCGCGCGCGCTCCACCGGCGCCGAGTTCGAATCGGTGTCGGGCATCAGCCCCGCGACCAACACGCTGCCCATGCGCGGCAAGCCGCGCCTGTTGCCGAGCGCCTCCGGCCAGGTCGATCCCGAAGAGGTCACGCAACTCTCGTCTGCCGGGGAGCGCGCGGCGGCGCCGCGTCCCCCGAAGCGCGCCACCCGATTCTCTGAGCGCAAGGAGAGCGCCGCGCGCGCGCCGGGCAACGCGGCCGCCGCGAATGCCGACCCCGCATGCGAAGTGACGTCCACCGCAGCGCGCCCCGGATTCATGACGCGCGCGCTCGCGGGCTTCAGGGGCCTGTTCGGAAAGCCGGGCGAGGTGGGCGCGGCGCACCTGCCCGAGCAGCCGCGCGAGGCGGCGCACGAATTCGCCGCGCGCGCCGAGCTGCTGCCGCCCGGCATCGAGGTCCAGACCTACGCTGACCAGGCGAGCGTCGAGGAGGAAGTGCCGCGCGCCGAGGCCGCGGTGAACCGCGCCTCCGACCTCCTGGAAAAGCTGGTGAAGGACATCCGCCTCGGCCAGAGCTTCGAGATCGATCGCGTCGAGGAGATCGTCGAGGGCATGGTCGAGAGCATCGTGCGCAACCCCGACGCCGCGCTGTGGATCGCGCGCCTTCGCGAGCAGGACATCTCGACCTATGGCCACGGCCTGCAGGTCTCTGTTTACCTCGCCTCCTTCGGGCGCCACATCGGGTTTCCCAAGGAGCAGCTCTCGCAGCTCGCGCAGATCGGGCTCCTGCTCGACATCGGCAAGATCAAGCTGCCGCGCTACCTGCTGGAGAAGCAGGGCCGCCTCACCGCGGAGGAGTACGAGGAGGCCAAGCGCCACGTCGACCACGGCATCGCGATCCTTTCCGAAACGCCCAACGTCGATCCCGAAGTGCTCGAAGGCATCGAGCAGCATCACGAACGCATGAACGGCAGCGGCTACCCGCACGGCTATGTCGGCGAGGAGATCGGCATCTACGGGCGCATGGCCGGCATCGTCGATACCTTCGCCGCGCTCACCAACCACCGGCCGTACGCGGCCGCCGCCTCTTCGTACGAGGCGCTGCGCAGCTTGAGCGGCTGGGCCGGCGACTTCTTCCACGAGCCGCTGGTGCAGCAGTTCGTCTCCTCGATCGGAGTCTTCCCGGTAGGCTCGCTGATCGAGCTTTCCACGGGCGAGGTGGCGATCGTGGTCGCGCACAACCGCGTGCGGCGCTTGAAGCCGCGGGTGCTGGTGGTAACCGGGCCGGACAAGACGCGCTCGCCGCATCCGGCAATGCTCGACCTCCTCTACGACACGAAGAGCGGCGGCGACGAGCCGGTGTTCATCAAGCGCGGGCTACCCGCGGGAGCCTACGACCTCGACCTCAAGGATTTCTACCTGGGCTGATCGCTTGAGCGCCTCTTCTCCCCCTCCGCAAGCCGCGGCTCCCGTCACGGAGCCGTTGCCTACCTTTACCCGCGACGAGCTCCTCAAAGTCCTCGACCGCGAGACCGCGATCGCGCGCGCCACCGACGGGCGGCTCGCCGTGCTGATCGTGGAGCTGCGCCGCGTCGACCGCCTGCAGGCGTTGATGCGCGGGCCCGCGCCCGCGACCACCATGGGCCTGGTGCTCGACCGGCTGAAGAAGGCGCTGCGCGAGGAAGACCGCATGGCCGCCATCAGCGACGAGCAGGTGTGCCTGATCCTGCCGCGCCTCGCGCACCCCTCGCAGGCAGTCCTCGCAGCGGTGAAGATCCTGCGCGCGCTCGACCGGCCGATCGCGCACGAGGGCGGCTCCGCGGTATTGCGCCCGCGCGTGGGCATCGCGACATTGCCCGAGCACGGCTACGATCCGGCCGAGCTCCTCATGGCCGCCGACGTGTCGTGCCACATCGCCGCGACCCGTGAAGAGGGCTATCACGTGTTCCAGGGCGACGAGGAAGTCGAGAGCGAGGTGTATCGCGGCCTCGACCTCGACCTCGAGCGCGCCGTGCGCGCCAACGAGCTCGAGATCCACTGGCAGCCGCAGGTGGAGCTCGCCGCTGGAGGCGCGGTCGGCGTCGAGGCGCTGGTGCGCTGGCGCCATGCGCAGGCGGGGGACGTGCCGCCGAAGACGCTGGTCGGCATCGCCGAGCGCACCGGGCTCATCGGCACCCTCACCTTCTGGATCCTCAACGCCGCGCTGCGCCAGCAGGCGGCGTGGCGCGACGCGGGCATCGCGCCGCGCCTGGCGATCAACCTTTCAGTAAGCACGCTCACCGACCGCGAGCTGCCCTCGGTCGTGGACCAGGGCATCAAGATGTGGGGCATCGACCCGAAAAGCGTGGTCCTGGAAATCGCGGAGAGCTCGATGATCGCCGACGCCGAGCGCTCGGTGGCGATCCTCACGCGGCTGAAGGCGATCGGCGTGCAGCTTTCCATCGATGACTTCGGCTCCGGCTTTTCTTCGCTGTCGCACCTGAAGCGCTTCCCCATCGACGAGATCAAGATCGACCGCCCATTCGTGGACGGGCTCACCGCGGACAAGGGCGACCGCGCCCTGGTGCACGCGGCGATCGACCTGGGCCACCACTTCGGCTTCCGCGTGGTCGCCGAGGGCGTGGAGCGTGCCGAGACCCGCGATGCGCTGCGCGAGCTGGGCTGCGACGTGATGCAAGGCAACCTCGTCGCCGAGCCGCTTTCCACGGCCGCCTTCGCCCAGTGGTGGAAAGGGCAGGCGCGATGAAGCGCGGCTTCTACACCATCATGGCGGCGCAGTTCTTCTCGTCGCTCGCCGACAACGCGCTCCTCATCGCCGCCATCGCCATGCTGGTGCAGCTGGACGGCCCTCCGTGGCTCACGCCGCTGCTGAAATTCTTCTTCACCATCTCCTACGTGGTGCTCGCGTTCCTGGTCGGCGCCTTCGCCGACTCGATGCCCAAGGGTCGCGTGATGTTCATCACCAACATGGTGAAGGTGGCCGGCTGCGCGCTCATCCTCTTCAACGAGTTCCTGCGCGTGGGCCAGATGGAGGCGTATTGGCTGGTGCTGGCCGCCTACGCGGTCGTCGGGCTGGGGGCGGCCGGTTACTCGCCCGCCAAGTACGGCATCCTCACCGAGCTCCTGCCGCCGGAGAAGCTGGTCGTCGCCAACGCGTGGATCGAAGGGCTCACGGTCGCCTCCATCGTGCTCGGCAACGTGGTGGGCGGAATGCTCATCGGGCCGGCCATCTCCGGCACCCTCCTCCAGTTCGACATGCCGTTCATCGACACCAACGTCAACACCGCGCCCGAAGCCGCGATCGTGGTGATCGCGGTGATCTACCTCGTCGCCGCGCTCTTCAACCTGGCGATCCCGGATACGGGCGCGCGCTACGAGCACCAGGAGAGGAACCCGGTGCGCCTGATGGTCGATTTCTCGCGCTGCTTCGTGCAGCTGTGGTCGGACAAGCTCGGCCAGATCTCTCTCGCGGTCACCACCCTCTTCTGGGGCGCGGGCGCCTGCCTGCAGTTCATCGTCATCAAGTGGGCCGAGCGAACGCTGAGGCTGCCACTCGAGCAGGGCGCGATGCTTTCCGGCATCTCCGCCATCGGCATCGCCATCGGCGCGGTGGTCGCGGCACGCTACATCCCGTTGAAACGCGCCACCCACGTGCTGCCGGTGGGCATCCTGATGGGCATCGCCGTGATCAGCATGATCTCGCTGCGCTGGATGCCGGCGATCTATGTGGTGCTGATCCTGATCGGCGCCATCGCCGGCTTCTTCGTGGTGCCGATGAACGCGCTCCTGCAGCACCGCGGGCACGTGCTCATGTCGGCGGGGCATTCGATCGCGGTGCAGAACTTCAACGAGAACGTGAGCATCCTGGTGATGCTGGCGCTCTACTCGCTGATGATCCGCTACGACATGCGCATCCAGTCAGTGGTGCTGATCTTCGGGCTCTTCATCTCGGGGGCGATGTACCTGATCATGCGGTGGAATGCGAAGAACCACCGGGAGGATCCCAACCTCGATCGCCACATCGGCGAAGTCAAGCACTAAGCTGCCTTCCGGCTCTCGCCTCATTGAAGCGGGGGTGAAGCTCGACCCGGCGCGATCGTTCCTGGTGACGGGAGGCAGCTCGCTGCTACCCATGTCCCTTGAACTGGCGGCTGTTTCGTTCTTTTGACCGGTAGTGGCACGCGCCCGGCAGTGGCCTTATTAAACAGCCCCAACGGGCACGCACACGAAAGTCCGAGGTCCCCCTGCTCGAGCTTCATCCCGAGTTCGATGGATGGCGCAAGCGGCGATCAACCGACCTTCATCGGCTTCGGCGTGACCTCGATTTTCTTCTCCCGCCCTATGCGCTCGTACTCGGCGATCACTTGCGCGCCCAGGAGGAGCAGGATCGCCGCGAACTCCAGGCTCAGCAGCACCACGATCGCGGTGGTGAGGGAACCATAGACCACGCTGACCTGGGAGAGCGTGGCGAAGTACCAGGTGAGCACGTGGCGCGTCACCTCCCACATCACCGCGGCAGTGACGCCGCCCATGAGCGCGTGGCTGAACTTCAGGCGCCCCACGGGCAGCACCAGGTAGAGCGAGGTCAGCACGAACACCTCGCCCGCGAAGCCGAGAAGGTAGAGCAGCACCCCGGAAATGCCGCCGAGCGACCATATATTCCCGAGGAACTCGATGTCGCGCTCGCCCATGGCCTGCAGGCTTCCCGACACCAGCGTCACCAGCAACACGCCCACGCCGAGGCACAGCACGTAGCCATACGGCAACAGCACCGAGACGATGTAGCGACGCTTGCGCTCGGCCACGCGGTGAAAGAAGATCACCGACATCGCATTCTCCAGCACGGTGAAGGCGAGGCCGCTGAAGAAGATCATGGTGATGAGAAGCACCCAGCCGATCACGTCCTTGTGGTTGAGGAAATTGGCGAGCTCGTCGACGATCGGCTTCGACTGGCCCGGCACCAGCCACTCGAGGTATCGGCCGATCGAATCGAGGAGTAGCGCCGGGTCGATCCAGTGGGCGAGCGCGATCGTGATGAGGATGAGCAGCGGCACGATCGACAGCAGCGCGTAGTACGCGACGGCGCCGGCGAGAAGGATTCCCTGGTTGGCTTTGAACGCCTTCAGCGTTTGAAGGGTGAAAGCCGCCGGGTGGCGCAGTATCTTGCGCGCCTGTGGCGGAAAAAAGCTCAATCCGTCGGTCCGGCGTCGTTCAGGAACTGCTTGGGACTCACCCGGATCGCGGCCCCCGCCGGGTGGGCCCGCACGCATTCCGCTCCGCCCGGAAGGTCCTTGCACATGTCGCACTTCACGGCTTTCTTGGGGATATCCCTGGATTTGACCTTGGGCTCCATCCCCGGTTCAGGGCCGATTCTCAACGCGAGCCACGACCAGAGGCGCGAGTTGCCGTCTGCACGTCGGCGCAGTGTCTCACCGGGGAGTGGTGTTCTTTCTTGTAACTCCCAGTGTATCGGAAGACAACTGAAGGACGCCGAATGGGAGGAATACCCGCCCGCAGCAAAAGCTTCGTAAGCCCCGGGAAACCGGGGCTTTTCTCTCTATAATTTCAAGCTCTTCCCGATAGACTTCCTTATGGCGCTGTTCTGGATCCTGGCCTCGTTGATGACGGCGCTGGCGTTGGCGTTCGTGCTCGTGCCCCTGCTGCGCGCGCGCGTGCCGGCCGGGCCGAGCGCGCGTGACGCGAATATCGCCGCCTTGCGCGCGCAGCGCCGCGAGATCGACGCCGACGTGGCCAATGGCACGCTCGCGGCGAGCGCGCGCGACGAGGCGCTCGCGGAGCTCGTCGACCGCGCCGAGGCCGACCTCGCGGCCAGCGGCGAGGCCACTGCCGTCGCGGCGAAGAAGCCATGGGCGAGTGCGACGATCGTCGCGGTGGCGCTGCCGGCCATCGCGTTCGGTACCTACCTCACGCTCGGCGCGCCCGCGGCCCTCGATGCGCGCGTTGCCGTGCCCGCGGCCGCCGCTCCCGACGAGGCCCAGATCCTGGCGATGGTGGAAAACCTCGCGCTCAAGGTGCGCGAGCGTCCCGACGACGCGCAGGGCTATGCGCTCCTTGCCCGCTCCATGGGCGCTCTCGGCCGCTTCAAGGAATCCGCCGAAGCCTACGAGCATCTCGCGAAGATCGTCCCCAACGATGCGCAGGTCCTCGCCGATTATGCCGACGCGCTCGGCATGGCTCAGGGGCGCACCCTCGCCGGTAAGCCCTTCGAGCTCGCCCGTGCCGCGCTCGCCATCGACCCGCGCCATAGGAAGGCCCTCGCCCTCGCCGGCACCGCCTCCATGGACGCGCGCGACTTTCCCGCGGCCCTGGGCTACTGGCGCGCGCTCGCCGCGGAACTTCCCGCCGGCAGCGACGACGAGACCCAGGTGCGCGCGATCATCGAGGAGGTGCGCGCCAAGGCGGCGGCCAGTGGCAAGGCAGCGCCCCCGCCGAAGGCCCTGGCGCAGGCTGCTGCGCCCGCGAACGCGCAGTCGGTGTCGGGAACCGTCAGTGTCGCGCCCACGCTGGCGGCCAAGGTGAACGCAGGCGACACGCTCTTCATCTTCGCGCGCGCCGAAGGGGGCGCCCGCATGCCGCTGGCCGTATTGCGCGCCACCGCGGGCGAGGTGCCGAAGCGCTTCGCGCTCGACGACACCATGGCGATGACGCCCGCCGCGAAGATCTCCGGCGCACAGGCCGTGCGCGTGGAGGCGCGCATCTCGCGCTCGGGCAACGCCACGCCGCAACCGGGCGACCTGGTGGGAACGAGCCCGGTGGTCAAGCCCGGCGCGCGCGACGTCGGGATCGTGATCGACAAGGTGCTGCCGTGAGCTCGCTCGAAGCCCACGACCTTGCCTGCTCGCGAGGGGGCGCGTCTCTTTTCCGTGACGTGTCCTTCGGCCTCACCGCCGGCGAGTGGCTGGCGTTGCGCGGGGCCAACGGCAGCGGCAAGACCACGCTGCTGCGCTGTGTGGCCGGCCTCACCCGCCCCGACGCGGGCGAGGTTCTCTGGGACGGACGGCGTGCGATCGATTCGGGCAGCGAGTTTCGCGCCGCCTTCGTATACGCGGGCCATGCGCCCGGCATCAAGGATGACTTGAGCGCGGCGCAAAACCTGCGAGACACGCTGGCGCTGCGCGCTGCGCGCGTCGCCGAGGACGCGATGCGCGAAGCGCTCGCGCGAGTGGGCCTCGACAAGCGCCGCCACGTTCCCGCGCGCCGCCTTTCCGCCGGGCAGCGGCGCCGCATCGGGCTCGCGCGCCTGGCGCTCGACCCAGCGCCGCTCTGGCTCCTCGACGAGCCGCTTACCGCGCTCGACGACGAAGGCCAGGACATCTTCAGCGAGCTCCTGCGGCGCCACCTCGCGCGCGGCGGCCTCGCCCTCATCGCCACCCACCACGACGTGTCGCCCGCGCCGTCGCGCGAGCTGAGGCTCGGGCGATGAGCGCCGCGACGGCGGGCTCCTTTCCCGCGGCATTCTCCTGGGCTTTCGCGCGCGACCTGCGCATCGCCTGGCGCCATCCCGGAGAGACGCTGCTGGTGATCTCGTTCTTCGTGCTGGTGGCCTCGCTCTTTCCGCTGGGCGTGGGCGCCGAGCCCCAGCTCCTCGCGCGCATCGGTCCCGGCGTGATCTGGGTGTGCGCGCTGCTGGCCGCGTTCCTGTCTCTCCCGGGGATGTTCGCGACCGACCATGCCGACGGCTCCCTCGAGCAGATGGCGCTCTCGCCGCATCCGATGCCGGGATGGGTGGCCGGCAAGATCGCCGCGCACTGGATGGCGAGCGGGCTGCCGCTCACGCTCCTGTCGCCCCTCCTCGCGCTGCAGTACGGTCTTTCAGGCGATACTCTTGTGGTGCTGGCCGTGGCGCTGGCGCTCGGCACGCCGGTCCTGTCGCTCCTGGGCGCCGCCTGCACCGCGCTCACCCTGGGCGCGCGCGGCGCCGGTATGCTGTTGGCGCTCCTCGCGCTGCCGCTCTTCGTGCCGATCCTCATCTTCGGCGCGGGCGCGGCCGAAGCGCAGGCCTCGGGACTGTCGCCCTCGCCGCACCTCTCGCTCCTGGGCGCGGTGCTCATCGTCGCGGCCATGGCGCTTCCGGCCGCGGTGTGCACGGCGATCCGCATCGCATTGGACTGAAAGATGAACTGGTTCTATTTCTCCTCGCCACCGACCTTCTACCGCCTTGCCGGATGGCTCGTGCCGTGGACGTTCGGCACGGCCGCGCTCCTGGCCGCGGCCGGACTCTACGTGGGCCTGGTGCAGGCGCCCACCGACGCGCAGCAGGGCGAGGTCTATCGCATCATCTTCATCCACGTGCCCGCGGCGTGGATGTCGATGTTCCTGTACTTCGTGATGGCATGCTACGGCGCGGCGTCGCTTACCTTCAACACGCGGCTCGCGGCGATGATGGCGCGCGCGATCGCGCCCACCGGCGCCATGTTCACCTTCGTGTCCCTCTGGACCGGTGCCTTCTGGGGCCGGCCCACGTGGGGAGCCTACTGGGTGTGGGACGCGCGCCTCACCTCCGAGCTGGTGCTCCTATTCCTCTACTTCGGCTTCATCGCGCTCGCCAACGCCTTCGAGGAACCGCGCCGCGGCGACCGCGCCGCCGCGCTCCTCGCGCTGATCGGCCTGGTGAACCTGCCTATCATCTATTTCTCGGTGATGTGGTGGAACACGCTGCACCAGGGATCGAGCGTGAGCTTCAAGGGAACGTCGATGCACATCTCGATGCTCACCGGGATGCTATTGATGACCTTCTCCTTCTGGGCGTACGCGATCGGCGCCACGCTGGTGCGCGTGCGCATCATCATTGTCGAGCGCGAGCGGCGCACGCACTGGGTGCGATCCCTATGAGCCACGAGTTCTACGTCTGGATGTCCTACGGCATGACCGCGGTCGCGATAGCGTTCGAGATCGCCTGGCTGCGCGTGCAGCGCGCGCGGGCACGCCGTCACATCGAGGAGGAGCGCGACCTTGAAGCCCAGGACTAGGCGCGCCGCGTGGATCGCGGCGGGGCTCGCGGCGCTGGGCATCGTGGCGACGCTGGTGCTGAACACCTTCCAGTCCAACCTCGTGTTCTTCTTCACGCCCAGCCAGGTCGTGGCCCACGAGGCGCCGCGCGACCGCGCCTTTCGCATCGGCGGCCTGGTCGAAGCGGGCAGCGTCGTGCGCGAAGCCGACGCGCTCACCGTGCGCTTCCGCGTGACCGATACCGCGAAGACCATCCCGGTGGTCTTCACCGGCATCCTTCCCGACCTGTTCCGCGAGGGGAAGGGAGTGGTCGCGCAGGGCAAGCTCTCCGGGGACGGCACGTTCCGCGCGAGCGAGGTGCTCGCCAAGCACGACGAGAACTACATGCCCCCGGAAGCCGCGGAGGCGCTGAAGAAGGCGGGGCACCAGATCGACAAGAATGCGTTCGCCGGACAGAAAGGCAAGCCATGACCCCGGAACTCGGCCATTTCGCGCTCGTGATCGCGCTTGCGCTTGCCATCGCGCAGGTGGTGCTCTCGTTGGCCGGCGCGCGCACCGGGCGCGCATCGTGGCTGGCGACCGCGCGCCCCATCGCGGTCGGCCAGTTCGTGTTCGTGGCGCTCGCTTTCGCCGCTCTCACGTGGTCGTTCGTCAACAACGACTTCTCCGTCCTCAACGTGGCAAGCCATTCCAACTCGAAGCTCCCGGCGCACTATCGCTTCGCCGCTTCGTGGGGCTCGCACGAGGGCTCGATCCTCCTCTGGTCGCTGATGCTCTCCGGCTGGACCTTCGCGGTCGCTGTCTTCAGCCGCCGCCTTCCGGAGCGCTTCGTGGCGCGCGTGCTGGGCGTGATGGGACTGGTGAGCGTGGGGTTCCTGCTCTTCATCCTGCTCACCTCGAACCCCTTCGAGCGGCTGATTCCGCCCGCGCCCGAGGGCCGCGACCTGAATCCCCTGCTGCAGGACCCGGGCATGGTGATCCACCCGCCGATGCTCTACATGGGTTACGTCGGCTTCTCGGTCGCGTTCGCCTTCGCGATCGCCGCCCTGCTCGAAGGAAGGCTCGACGCCGCGTGGGCGCGCTGGTCGCGTCCGTGGACTACCGCCGCGTGGTGCTTCCTCACAGTCGGCATCGCCCTTGGCAGCGCCTGGGCCTATTACGAGCTGGGCTGGGGCGGGTGGTGGTTCTGGGACCCGGTGGAGAACGCGTCGTTCATGCCCTGGCTGGTCGGCACCGCGCTCATCCATTCGCTCGCCGCCACCGAGAAACGCGGCGTGTTTCGCAGCTGGACCGTGCTCCTGGCCATCGTCGCGTTCTCGCTCTCGCTGGTCGGAACGTTCCTGGTGCGCTCGGGCGTTCTCACCTCGGTGCACGCCTTCGCCACCGATCCGAAGCGCGGCGTCTTCATCCTCATCTTCCTGGTCGCGGTGGTGGGCGGCTCGCTCGCGCTCTTCGCGTGGCGCGCGCCGCGCGTGGGCCTGGGCGGCGGCTTCGAGCCGGTGTCGCGCGAATCGATGCTTCTCGCCAACAACGTGCTCCTCACGGTGGCGATGTCCGCGGTGCTCCTCGGCACGCTCTATCCACTCTTTCTCGACGCGCTCGACATGGGCAAGATTTCCGTCGGCCCGCCCTACTTCGACACGGTGTTCTTCCCGCTGATGGCGCCGGCGATCTTCCTCATGGCCGTGGGTCCGGTGGCGAGCTGGAAACGCGCGGCGCTTCCCGACCTGTGGACGCGGCTGCGCTGGGCGCTCGCGGTGTCGGTGGCCGCCGCTCTCGTGCTGCCGTTGCTCCTCGGCAAGTGGTCGATGATGATCGCCTTCGGGCTGTGGCTCGCGCTCTGGGTCGTGGCGGCGTCGGTCGCGCAATTCGTGCAGAGGATTCGCGGCGCCGCGCAGGCAAGCCTCGGCGCGCGCCTCGCCGCGCAGTCGCGCTCGTGGTACGGAATGACGGTGGCGCACCTCGGCATCGCCGTCTTCATTCTCGGCGTGACGCTGGTGCGCGGCTACGAGACCGAGCGCGACCTGCGCATGGTGCCCGGCGACTCTGTCACCCTCGGGGGCCATGAATTCACCTTCAAGGGAACGAAGGAGGCACCCGGCCCCAACTATGCCGCGACCCAGGGCGAGTTCGAGGTGCGCGCCGCCGGGTCAGCGAACGTGCAGCGCATCATGCGTCCCGAGAAGCGCGTCTACCACGCGGCCGGTGCGACCATGACCGAGGCCGACATCGACATGGGCTTCACGCGCGACCTCTACGTCTCTCTCGGCGAACCGGTGGGCGATGGCGCGTGGGGCGTGCGCATCTATCACAAGCCTTTCGTCGACTGGATCTGGGGCGGCGCCTTCCTCATGGCCCTGGGCGGCGCGCTGGCGATCTCCGATCGGCGCTATCGCGCAAGCAAACTGGTGCCAGGTACGAGTCTCGCCGCCGACGGAGCCAGGGCGTGAAGGCGCTCAGGTACGTCATCCCGCTCGTCGTGTTCGCAGTGCTCGCGGCATTCCTCGCCGTGGGCCTCACGCGCGATCCGCACCAGGTGCCCTCGCCTTTCATCGGCAAGCCCGCGCCCGGCTTCCGCCTGGAGCAGCTGCACGATGCCAGGGTCGCCTTCACTCCCGAGGACATGAAGGGCAAGGTGTGGATGCTCAACGTGTGGGCGTCGTGGTGCGTGTCGTGCCGCGTCGAGCATCCGCTGCTGGTGGAGATGTCGCGCCGGCGCATCGTCCCGATCGTCGGCCTCAACTACAAGGACAAGCGCGACGACGGCATGCAGTGGCTCGCGAAGTTCGGCAACCCCTACGTGCTCTCCGCCTTCGACTATGAGGGGAAGGTGGGCATCGACTACGGCGTGTACGGCGTGCCGGAAACTTTTGTGATCGACAAGCTCGGGGTGATCCGCTACAAGCAGATCGGGCCGATCACTCCGGAAGCGCTCGAGCAGAAGATCCTGCCGCTGCTGAAGAGCCTCGCCGCGTGAGGCTCGCATGCGCGGCGCTGCTGCTGGCCTTCTCAGCGCTCGCGTTCGGGCAGGCAGCGGAGGTCACGCGCCCCGATGCCACGACCGAGGCGCGCCTGAAGGCCCTCGCCGAGGAGCTGCGCTGCCTCGTCTGCCAGAACCAGACCATCGCCGACTCGAACGCGCCGCTCGCCCTGGACCTGCGCAACCAGATTCGCGGCCAGATCGCCGAGGGTCGCAGCGACACGCAGATCCGCGACTACATGGTTGACCGCTACGGCGATTTCGTCCTGTACCGCCCGCCTTTCAAGGCCTCGACCGCGATCCTTTGGATCGGGCCTTTTGCCCTCCTCGCGCTCGGCCTGGGGATCGCGATCGTGATCGCACGGCGCCGCGCGCGGGCCCCCGAGGCGCGCGCCAGCGCAACTCGCGCCGACGTCGCGGCGCTGCTCGAGGACGACGGCGCCAACACACGCTAGCCGCAACGTCTCGAACCTCCACAGAAAGGAAAGCCGCCATGCAGCTGGGAATGATCGGCCTGGGCCGGATGGGCGCGAACATGGCGAGGCGCCTCGCGAAAGGCGGGCACGATTGCGTGGTGTTCGACGCGTCGCCGCAGGCCGTCGCGGCGCTCTCGTCCGAACGTTGCGTGCCGGCCGAGTCCCTCGACGACCTCGTTCGCAAGCTCGCAGCCCCGCGCGCGATCTGGCTGATGATTCCCGCCGCCCTGGTCGACGAGACCATCGCGCGGCTGCTGGCGCTCCTCGGCCCGGGCGACATCGTCGTCGACGGGGGAAATTCCCATTACGTGGACGACATCCGGCGCGCGAAGGAGCTCGCCGCGAAATCGATCCACTACGTCGACGTCGGCACCAGCGGCGGCATTCGCGGCTTCGAGCGCGGCTATTGCCTGATGATCGGCGGCGACGCCCCGGTGGTGCAGCGCCTCGATCCGGTCTTCGCGACGCTTTCTCCGGGCATCGGCACGATTGCCCCCACGCCGGGCCGCGAAGGCCGCGCGAGCACCGCGGAGCAGGGTTATCTGCACTGCGGGCCGAACGGCGCCGGCCACTTCGTGAAGATGGTCCACAACGGCATCGAGTACGGCCTGATGGCCGCGTTCGCGGAAGGCATGGGCATACTGCGCGCGGCCGACGCCGGCAGGCGGGCACGCGAAGCCGACGCGGAGACCACGCCGTTACGCCATCCCGAGCGCTACCAATACGATTTCGATCTCGCCGACGTGGCCGAGGTCTGGCGGCGCGGCAGCGTCGTCTCGTCGTGGCTCCTCGACCTCACCGCGACCGCGCTCGCTTCCGATCCCACGCTCTCCGGGTTCGCCGGGCGAGTATCGGACTCCGGCGAGGGACGCTGGGCGATCAAGGCCGCGATCGACGAAGCAGTGCCGGTTCCAGTGCTCACCGCGGCGCTCTACGAACGCTTCAGCTCGCGCGGCGAGGCGGAGTTCCAGAACAAGGTGCTTTCGGCTATGCGCCTTGCCTTCGGCGGGCACGCGGAGAAGGCCTAGGGGACACCCGCCCCGATGCCGGTGATCCAGGCCTTCACCGCATCGGCTTGATCGCGCACGGTGCGAGCGGCCACGACCGTCAGCACCCCCGTCTCCCCGAGCGGCGGCTCCAGCGCCGCGAACTGGCTCGCGACCAGGCTCGCCGGAAACAGATGCGACGGTCGCGCGGCGACGCGCTTCTGGGCGTCGGCGCGCTCGATCTCGATGAAGATGAACCTCAGGCCCGGTACGCGCGCGCGCAGCCGGTCGCGGTAGCGCCGCTTCAGGGCGGAACACGTCAGCACGAATGCGCCGGGCCGGGCCACGAGATCGCCGAGGAGGTCGAGCCACGGCTCGCGGTCGGCGTCTTCCAGGGGGATTCCCGCGCGCATCTTGGCCTTGCTCGCGGGCAGGTGATGCTCGTCGCCCTCGATGGTCGCGCACCCAAGCTCGGCGGCGAGCACATTTGCAAGCGTCGACTTTCCCGCGCCCGCGACGCCCATCACGACCAGCTTATGCAATCGCGGCTAGGCCGGCTCGGTCGCGAGGATGCGGTGGGAGGCGCCCGCGATCTCGACGAAGCCCATTTCGCGCGAGATGTCGCGTGCCGCGGATACCGTCATGTGCGCGAGCTCCTCGCGGCGGGTGCCGAGGATGCTCTTTTCCGCGCCCCACACCCCGATCGCCGCGACCACGTTGCCGCCGCGATCGCGCACCGGCGCAGCGATCCCGCACACGCCGATGCGGAATTCCCCGCGATTGATCGAGTAGCCGCGCTCGCGCGCCTCCTCGAGGTCGCGCTCGATGTCCTTGCGCCTCGTCATGGTGAGCGGCGTGTAGCGCTTCACGTGGGCAACGGCGCGGTCGAGCGCTTCGGTCGACATCCACGCAAGCATCGCCTTGCCGGTCGAGACGACCGAGGCCGGCACGCGCGAGCCGATGCTGGTGATGGCCTTGAGCGGCTGCGCGCTGTCGACCTTGTCCACGTACACCACATATCCCGCGTCCCAAACGGCGAGCTGCACGGATTCGCGCGTGTCCTCGGCGAGGCGGCGCAGCCGCGGCCCGGCGACCGACTGCAGGTCGACGTCGCGAACCAGCATCGAGCCCATTTCCCAGAGCTTGAGCGTCGGCGAGTAGAGGCTGGTAGGGGCGTCCTTCTTCACGTAGCCCAGGATCGAGAGCGTGGAGAGGAGGCGGTAGACGTTGGGCTTGGTGAGGCCGAGCTCACGCGAAAGCTCAGTGAGGCGGCGGGGCCGGTCCGAGCGGACCAGGGCCTCGAGCAGGTTCAGCGCCTTCTGGACGGTCTGTTCCATCGGCTTTCACCCACCGATATGTGGTTTTGGAAATCGTATCACTACCGGGCGTTTCGCGCTTTGCGGCTAGATCAGCGCGGGCCGGTCGTCGAGCTCGTTCCTCACTTCGCCGTTGGCGGGAAAATCGCGGGCGATGAGATCGGAAACGCAGCGCACCCCGGCAATCGCGCCCTCCTCGTACTTACCCTGGGCGAAGGCGGCTTGCATCGCGCGACAGATCGACTGCCATTCCTCCGGGCGCACGCGCCTGTCGATGCCGCGGTCGGCCACGATCTCCACCGCGCGGTCGGCGAGCAGCACATAGATGAGTGTGCCGTTGTTCTCCTCGGTGTTCCACACGCCGCGCAGGGCGAAGAGCTCGCGGGCGCGATCGCGCGAAGCAAGGTCGCGCCAGAGCTGCCACGAGTTGAGCTCGGCCTCGACCACGAAGCACACCTCGCCGCGGTGTCGCTTTTCCTGGGCGGCCACCTCGCGCTGGATGGCGTCGAGTGTCGCCGGGGGAAACGAGCGCGCCACCTTCATCGGGCTCATCCGCACGTGGCGCCAGAAGCGCTTCAGGTCCATTACCAGCCCCCCGACGCGCCGCCGCCATCGAAGCCGCCGCCACCGCCGCTGAAGCCCCCGCCGCCTCCGCCACCACCGCCGCCGCCGAATCCGCCGGGAATGTATCCGCCCCAACCGCCGCGCGTCACGCCGCGCGCCATGCCCCCGCCCGTGAAGAGCGTGATGACGAAGGCGACTACCGCGGCGAGGATGCCAACGCCAAGGCTGCCGAGGACGACCCAGGCGGCCACGCCGGTGATGCCCGAAGTCGCGCTGGCGCCGAGGAACCGGCCCAGGACGCCGCGAAGGAACATGCCCACCACCGGCACCAGGAAGAAGCCGAGGAAGAGGAAATCGGAATACGACGACACCGTGTCGACCTTGCGCTGCGACTTGGGCGAAGGCGCCGGCAGCGACTCGCCCTCGATCGCCTTCATGATCGCGTCGGCGCCGGCCTCGACGCCGCCGGCGAAATCGCCGCTGCGAAAGCGCGGCGCGACGATGTCGGAAACGATGCGCTTGGAGAGCGCGTCGGTGAGCGTGCCCTGGGTGCCGCGCCCGGTCTGGATGCGGATCTTGCGTTCCTGCTTGGCCACCACCAGCAGCGCCCCGTCGTCGACGCCCTTCCTGCCGAGCTTCCACTCGTCGGTGACGCGCCCGGCGAACTCCTCGATGGTCTCGGGCCCGATGGAGGGCACCAGGAGGATCGCGACCTGCGAGCCCTTCTTGGCTTCGAAGTCCGCGAGCTTCGCTTCGATGGAGTCGCGCTCCGGCGCCGTAAGCGAGCCGGTGAGGTCCGTCACGCGCGCCGTGAGCTTCGGCACCGGGATGGGATCTGTCGGAGTCGCCGCGAACGCGGAGGCACCGGCCAGGAAAAACGCGGCCGCCCCGAGGGCGAGGCGGCCGGCCGTGAGCTTCATGCGCGCGCGGTTACTTGGCCGGCGCGGGTGCGGCGGGAACCGGCGCGGGCGCCGGGGCGGAAGCGGGTTTCGGCGAGAAATCCACCTTCGGCGGACGCGCGATGGCCTTCTCGTCCTCGACCGTGAACGACGGCTTCTCCTTGTATCCGAACATCATCGCCGTGAGGTTGGTCGGGAACTTGCGCGCGAGGACGTTGAAGTCCTGCACCGCCTTGATGAAGCGGTTGCGCGCGGTGGTGATGCGGTTCTCCGTCCCCTCGAGCTGCGCCTGCAGCTCGCGGAAGTTGGCATCGCTCTTCAATTGCGGATAAGCCTCGGCCACCACCAGCAGCCGGCCCAGCGCGCCGGACAGCTCGCCCTGAGCCTGCTGGAATTTCTGCATCGCCGCGGGATCGTTAAGGGTGTCTGCCGAGACGTTGACCGAGGTGGCGCGCGCGCGCGCGTTGGTGACGCCGATGAGGACGTCCTTTTCCTGCGCGGCGTAGCCCTGCACGGTGGCCACCAGGTTCGGAATCAGGTCGGCACGGCGCTGGTACTGGTTCAGCACCTCGCCCCAGGCGGCCTTCACCTGCTCGTCCTTGCTCTGGAAGTCGTTGTATCCACACCCGGAAAGCGTGAGCGCCGCGAGAAGCGAAACGGCCCACAGGATCTTGCGCATTTGGTTGTTCTCCATAAAGGCCCGTGATCGAGCCACGCGAATGATGCGGGCGGAACCCCGCGATTTCAAGAAGCTTTCGCCAATGTCGCGCGCGCGAAGAGCAGATCCTCCCAGGCCTTGGCCTTCTCCGGAAGGCTGCGCAGGAGGTAGGCAGGGTGGTAGGTGACGATCAATGGCGTGCCCTGGTAGTCGTGCACCTTGCCGCGCTGGCTGGCGAGGCTGGCATCGCTTCCAAGCAGGCGCATCGCGGCGCTCTTTCCGAGCGCCACGATGAGTCGCGGCTTGATGAGCTCGATCTGGCGGTCCAGGTACGGCGCGCACGCGGCCGCCTCCTCCGGCGTCGGCGTGCGGTTGCCGGGCGGGCGGCACTTCACCACGTTCGCGATGTACGCTTCGCGCCCGCGGGCGATGCCGATGGCCGCGAGCATGGTGTCGAGGAGCTTGCCGGCCTGGCCCACGAATGGATCGCCCTGCTCGTCCTCGTCCGCGCCAGGGCCCTCGCCAACGAAGAGCCACGGCGCGCTCTCGTCGCCTACTCCAAATACGGCTTGCTTGCGTTGCCTGCACAAGCCGCAGGCGACGCAGCTTCGAACGGTTTCCCTGAGCGCATCCCATCCCATGCTTGCCACATTCACGATCGGCGGCGCCAAGGCTTCGCCTCGCGCCTTGTACAAGCCGACGACGCCCGCCAGCTCGAGCTCCTTCAGCATCCGCTCGTCCATCACAGCGCGAGCCCGAGGAAAAGCGCGTCCTCGCGCCCGGTGACCGCCGGGTAGTACTCGGGACGGATCGCGATCTGCTGGAATCCGAGCGCGCGGTAGAGGTGGCGCGCGGAAAGGTTGGAGGGGCGCACTTCGAGGTAGACGATCTGGCACGCGGCGGCCTTCGCGACGCCGATGATGTGCTTCAGGAAATCCCCGCCGATGCCCTGGTTCTGCCATTCGGCGGCCACCGCGACGTTGAGGAGGTGCGCCTCGTCGAGCGCGATCATGAGGATCGCGTAGCCGACCACCATCTCGCCGTGGGTGACGGTCCAGCAGTCGTAGCCCGCGTTCACCGAGTCGCGGAAATTGCCGATGCTCCACGGGAAGGCATACAGCGACTTCTCGAGGTGGGCGACCTCGGCCAAGTCCGAGGCGCGCATGCGACGGTAATGGATCTGTGGGATCGGGACCGCGCTCACCGCTTCGCCTTTCGCCTTTCCTCGGTGGTGAGGGCCACCTTGTCGCGCAAGTATAGGGGCGCCGCGTCGGCCGCGGCGATCCCCGCGCCGCGTGCGAAGCGCCGCACGGCGAGGCGCGCTACCGCGCCCGCCCGCGGCAGGTCCTCCTCGAAGCGCATCTCTACCGAGTCCCGGTACGCCTCGCGCAACCACGCATGGCAGTCGAAGCCGCTGCCGGTGGCGGCCCAGCGGCGTCCCGGAAGCGGCGGCAGCGAGATCGCGTCGACCAGGCGCGGCGCGATCACCTCGTCCCAGTCGTCGCCATTGCGCGCGTAGGCGGCAAGATAGGCCTCGCCCATGCGCGCGTCCACCGCGGCGATCACGCGTTCTTCGTTGGATTGCTCGGCGAGGGCAAGGAGCGAGGGGATCGGCACCACGGGGCGTTTCGCGGCGAAGGCGAGACCCTGGACGATGCCGCACGCGATGCGGATTCCGGTGAAAGACCCCGGTCCCTGGCCGAACCCGAAGGCGTCCATCTGCCGAGCCGTGAGGTGGGAGCGCTCGAAGAGCTTGCGAATCATCGGCACCAGTATTTCCGAATGCCGGTTCTCGGCGAGCGCCTCTTCCAGGAAGAGCTCGCCGCCGCGCAGCAGGGCGACGGAGCAAAGCTCCGTCGAGGTCTCGACCGCAAGTAGATTCAAGATATTAATTAAGTAGTTACATGAACTACTTAAAGTAAGTTATACGAAATCAAGCGCCTTGAACCCGGTGCCCAGGATCGCTGCGGAATCGATCCCCCACCAGCGCGAGAGGAAGGTCGCATAGTAGCTTCGAAAGTCCACGGCGAACGGGAGGTTGCCGTTGCCATCTAGGCGCTCGAGCGCCGGAGCGGCCCCGTACAGCCCTCCCTTCACCGCTCCGCCCATCACCAGGTGCGCGCTCGCGGTACCGTGGTCGGTGCCACCGCTCTGGTTCTCGCGAGGACGCCTGCCGAATTCCGAATAGGTCGCGATCATGGTGGAGTCCCAGCGGCCCAGCTCCACCAGCGCCTCGCGCAACGCGCCCAGGCCCTCCCCCAGCTGCTTGAGGAGGCTGGCGTGCGTGCCCAGCTGGTTGGCGTGCGTGTCGAAGCTTGCCAGCGAAATGCGCACGACCGCGACACCCGCCTCGTTCGCGGCAAGCTGCGCCGCGGTGTTGGCGGAATTGCCGAAGCCGCCGCGCGGAAACTCCGCCACGAACTTGCGCCGCGCCTGCAGGCGCTCCGCGGAGACGGTCACATCGCGCTCGACGCGCAGGATGTGGCTCAACGCGGCGTTGCGCGATTCGCCCTCCGCGCGCGCGAAGCGCGCGTTGCGAAGGAACTGCTCGGGATTGGTGAGCGCGATGGCGCGCGCGCCGTGGCCGGCAAGAGGTCCCATGGCGTTGGGGCCCACCACGACGCCGTCGGCGATGAAGCTCGCCGGGGACGGCGACGCCGCGAAGGCGCGCGCGAGCCAGCCCGCGTCGAGATATTCGTCGCTCTTCGAGGCTGTGTCCCAGATCTCGATGGAGCGGAAGTGCGAAAGATTCGGCTGCGGATAGCCCACGCCCTGCACGATCGCGAGCTGGCGCGCGTCCCAGAGCGGGCGCAATGGCGCGAGCGACGGGTGAAGCCCGGTGGCCTCGGTGAGCTGCATCACCTGGTCGCGCGCAATAGCAAGGCGCGGGCGCAGGCGCGCGTACTCGGGATCGGCGAATGGGATCACGGTGTTGAGCCCGTCGTTTCCGCCCTTCAGCTCCACCAGCACGAGAAGCCTGCGCACCTGCGGCGAGGACGCAGCGTGCGCGAGGCGCTCTGCGCCCGCGAAGGCAACGAGGGACGCGAGCTTGAGGAAAGAGCGCCGGCCGACGGTCATTTGAGCTGGTAGGCGGGGTCTGAGACGAGCACGCGCACGCGCTCGGCGGCGTCCGCGTCCTCGGGCGCGGCATTGACCGCCTGGGCGGCCAGCACCAGGTTGTCGACGCGCGCGGCGCCATTGGCGGACACCGGCAGCGAGCGGATGAAACGCTCGCCGTCAAAGGCGTAGTCGACCATGGCGCGCTCCATCATGCGGCGATAGCGCTCGCCCCGCGCTTTCTCCTGGTCCTTGTCCGCTGCGTCTCCTGCCTCGCGCTGCGCCACCATCATCGCGGGATCGGAGCCGCGGAAGACGCGGTCGAGCCATTGCTTGCGCCCTAGGAGCGTCGTCGAATTGATCCACGCCTCGCCACCCGGCCAGCCTTTCACGTTGGGCGGCGAGAAAGGGTTCTGGCCGAGCGCGGCGGCGGCGAACACCGCGGGGCGCAGGTCCATCGGATGGATGTCGAAAGTGCGCAGCGTCCCGACGATGAGGTCCACCGGCGACTTGATGAGGACGCCGCGGTTGTCCGCGGACCAGAATGCCTGCGAGGTGAGGATCGCACGCAGCAGCGGCTTGACTTCGTAGCGCGCGTCGCGGAATACCCCGGCCCAGCGCGCGACCTCGCGTCGATCGGGCTCGCGCGAGACGAACTCGCGCCACAGCTTCGCGGCGATGAACTCCGCGGCCTCGGGCCGCGCAAGGAGGATGTCGATCACATCGTCGCCGTCGAAGTGCCCGGTCTTGCCGAGCACCGTCTTGACCCCAAAGTCGTGCCACATGCGCCGGAATGTGAACTCGCCGGTCTCGCGATCCAGGCTCCACCCGGTGAACGCGCGCGCGGCTTCCTTCACGTCCTGCTCGCCGTAGCGCCCCTCGCCGAGCGTGAAGAGCTCCATCACCTCGCGCGCGAAGTTCTCGTTGGGCGCCAGCTTGCGATTGGCGGCATTGTCGAGGTAGACCAGCATCGCCGGGTCCCGGGCGACCGCGTGCAGCAGGGTCGCGAAATTGCCGAGCGCCTCGCGGCGCAGCAACGCGTTTTGCCGGTACATGAGCTGGCTCGCGCGCACCTTCTGCTGGCTGGTGGCGAAGTGGCCATGCCAGAAGAGCGTCATGCGCTCGGTGAGCGGGCTCGGCGTGGCGATCATCTCGCGCATCCACCATGCGCGCAGCTCGAAGCCCTGCTCGACCAGCCGGCGTTGCGCGACCTTGCGCTCTTCAGCGCCCATCCCGCGCAAGCGGTAATAGGGCTCGAAGGGAGCGTCGACGAACGCGGGCGGCTGGATCGAAGGCTCGCGGCGCGCGCCGGCGAGGAGTCGCTCGACCGCATCGTTGCGCTCGAGCCTGGCGTATTGGCGCACTTCGGCGTCGGTGGCGCCAAAGCCGGCTCGATTGAGCAAATGCCGGGCACCTTCATAGCCGATCGGCGCGGCGTGCGCGGCGCTCGCGATGAGGAAAGACGCAATGGCGGCTGCGATTTTCATGGGCCGGGAAAGCATACCCTTGCGACGGGAGGCCCCGCGCCGCCTCGAGCGCCGGCGCGGGTGATGGAAGCTACTTCCGCGCGTGCTTCGCGTGCGCCGCCTTCATCTCCTCGGGGGTGATGAAGCCGTCGCCATTGGTGTCGATCGCGCTGAAGTGCTCGGCCAGGCGCGGGGCGTTGGCCCTGGCCTCTTCGAGGCTCACGCGACCGTCGCCGTTGGCGTCGAGCTTCTTCCAATGCTCGGCGTGACTCTCGGCCTTGCGCTTGGCGCGGAAGGCGCGCATCTCTTCGGCAGTGAGCTGGCCGTCCTGATTGGCGTCGATCGCGTTGAAGTTTTTTTCGAGGCGCGGCAGCGCCCTGGCTTCTTCGCGGCTGATCATGCCGTCGCCATTTGTGTCGGCCTGCTTCATGCGCTCGAAGCCGCGGCCTTCACGCCCTTCGGGGGCGGCGAACGCGAGGAGCGCCGCCGAGGCGATGCCAAGGGCGGCGAGGGTTGCTACGTATTTCATGATCTTCCTTTCGATCGGATCGTGGGCGCTCGAGCCATTTGCCGGAGCGTATGCGGATTAACGGCCCAAGTCCTTTCGCGACGACCCCGAGTGGTAACAACTTGTAAGGCGACTGCGCAAGGCGGCGGGCCCCGCTGCTAACATCGCAAGGCATGCAAACGCCACAACGCCAGAAGATCCTCGTCGTCGACGACGACTTGCGCCTGCGCGACCTGCTCAAGCGCTATCTCTCCGAGCAGGGCTTCGTGGTCGACACCGTCGCCGACTCCGCGACGATGGACCGCCAGCTCCAGCGCGTGCGCTACGACCTCATGGTGCTCGACCTCATGCTTCCGGGCGAAGACGGCCTCGCCATCTGCCGACGCCTGCGCTCCGGCGGCAACGCGATCGCCATGATCATGCTGACCGCCAAGGGCGACGACGTGGATCGCATCGTGGGGCTCGAAATGGGCGCCGACGATTACCTGGCCAAGCCGTTCAATCCGCGCGAGCTGGTGGCGCGCATCCACGCGGTGCTGCGCCGCCAGGCGCCGGCGCAGACCCCGGGGGCGCCTTCCGTCGAACCGAAGGTCGTGGAATTCGGGCCCTTCGCGCTCCATATGGCGAGCCGCGCGCTCACCCGCGACGGTGACGCGATCGCGCTCACCACCGGGGAATTCTCGCTCCTCAAGGTGCTCGCCATGCATCCGGGCGAGCCCATGTCGCGCGACAAGCTGATGGACCTCGCGCGCGGGCGCGAGCACGAAAGCTACGACCGCTCGATCGACGTGCAGGTGTCGCGCCTGAGGAAGCTCCTCGGCGAGGATCCGCAGCAGCCGCGCTTCATCCAGACCGTCTGGGGTTTCGGGTACGTATTCATCCCCGACGGGCTGGCGCAGAAGTGAAGCTCTTCCCGGCGTCGCTGCTGTGGCGAACGCTGATCGTGATCGTCGCGGCGCTCGGGCTGTCGCAGGCGGCTTCGCTCTGGCTCCTGCACGAGCACGTGACGCTGCCGCGCATGGCGCTGGGCATCGGGCAGTTCGTGAACCACCTGAAGACCATCAGCGCGGCCCTGCAGACCATGACCGCGCCGCAGCAGCAGGAATTCATCGGGCGCATCGCCGAGAAGGAAGGCATCCGCATCCTGCCGGTGCGCGGCACGGAGCGCATGCGCCCCGCCGCCGACGTGAAGGCGATGCAGCTCTTCCGCGACCGCATCCGCGACCTCTTCGGACCGCAGGCCGACGTTTACGTGCGTGGCGGGGAATTGAACGCGAGCGGCGAGGCGCGCCCCGAGGTGCTGTGGGTGCGCCTTCCCGCGGGCGAGCGCGACTTCTGGGTGGCGTTTCCGCGCGGACGCATCGAGCGCGACCCGGTGACCGCGCTCATCGCGTGGAGCGTCGCCGGGCTCTTCATCGCGATCCTCGCCACTTTCTTCATCGTATGGAAGCTGACGCGCCCGCTCTCGGACCTGGCGCGCGCCGCGGAGAGGATCGGCGCGGGCGGCGACCCCGCGCCGCTGGTCGAAAGCGGCCCGGCGGAAGTGCGCGCCGTGGCGAGCGCCTTCAACCACATGAACGACGGCCTGAAGAAGGTCCAGCGCGATCGTGCGACCTTCCTCGCCGGCGTCTCCCATGACCTGCGCACGCCGCTCGCGCGGCTGCGCCTCGAGGTGGAGATGCTCGAGCACAAGGTCGACCCGGCGACGCGCGACGCGATGATCGACGACGTGGGCCAGATGAACGCGATCATCGACCAGTTCATCGACTTCATGAGGAGCGAGGCGTCCGAGCCGCTGGGGCCGGTCAGCATTTCGGAGCTCGCGAGAAGCTGCGCGGAGCGCGCCGCGCGCGCCGGCGTGGACGTGCACTGCGAGCTGGTAGATGTCCCGGTGCTCATGCTGCGGCCGCTCGCCCTGCAGCGCCTCACCGACAACCTCATCGCCAATGCCGCGCGTCACGCCGGAGGAGAGATCCTGGTGCGCACGGCCCATGACGGCAACGAGGCGCGGCTGTCGGTCCTCGATCGCGGGCCGGGCATCCCGCAGGAGATGGTCGAGCGCTTGAAGGAGCCCTTCACGCGCCGCGACGCTGCGCGCAGCGGCACTTCCGGCGCGGGCCTCGGGCTGGCGATCGCCACGCGCGTCGCGGCGATCCACGGTGGACGCCTCGAGCTCCTCGCGCGCGACGGCGGCGGGTTGGAAGCGCGCGTGACCCTGCCGGCCGCGGCGTGACTACAGGGGCAATCGCCGGGCGTTGAGCCCCGAAATCCGGGGTTGGGCGGCTACAGGCGCAACTTTGCCGGGAGATAGGTTCCGAGCCCTTCCGGTCCAACTGTCTCGATAAACCAACCCACTTTTCCGAACCCATGAAAAAGCTCGTTGCCGCCCTCCTCCTCGCCCTGCCCGTCGGCGCCATGGCCCAGCCGGTGGTGCCGCCGGTCGCGGCGCGCACGCAAGTGGAAATCGACCACCTCTTCGACTTCCTCGCGCGCTCCTCCTGCCAGTTCAACCGCAACGGGAACTGGCACGACATGGTCGCCGCCAAGGCGCACGTAAACACCAAGTACGAATATCTGAAGGAGCGCGGCCAGATTTCTTCCGCGGAGACGTTCATCGACAACGCTGCCAGCAAGAGCAGCTTCAGCGGCAAGGATTACCTGGTGCAGTGCCCTGGATCCGGCCCGGTGCCGAGTGCCTCGTGGCTCAAATCGGAGCTCGCCCGCTTCCGCCAATCGAGCAAGGGTTAATTTTTTAGCCGGGCGTGTCATCCAACGGTGGCCCTGTGCGTTGGCTTGCTGTCACACGGCTCTTTTTCCCCCGCGTGGCGCGCTCGGCGCTATTCTCAGCACATGAACGTTCAAAACGGAGGAGCCCGGAAATGAAAGCGATCAACTCGCTGTTGGCGGCGGCTGCGCTGGCTGTCACCGGTGTTGCCGCGACGGTGGATGTTCAGGCTGCGGGCAGCCGGGGCGCGGGCGTCGGCGGGCACTCCCCCGGGCATTGGTCCGGCGGCGGCCATCGCGGCGGTCACTGGGGTGGGGGCTACCGATGGGGCCCGCGCTTCGGATTCTATTTGGGCGCGCCGGTGCTGTTCGGCGCCTACGCCTGGGGTTACCCGTACGACTACTACTATCCACGCACTGTGATCGTCGACCGCGTGCTGGAGCGCTATCCGGCGTCTTACCCGCAAGGCGTCATGGAATCCGCCCCGACCACCGAGGTGCCGATGACCCCGGGCGCCCCGACGCAGGGACCGGCATACATGAACTACTGCGACTCCGCGAAAGCCTACTACCCGAAGGTCACATCGTGTCCCGAGGGATGGCAGTTCCTGCCGACGCGATAGGGGCCGGCTTGACCGCCGGGGTGGCGCCGAAGAAGGCCTCCACGTCGGCGAGCTTGCGGGTTCGCCGGAAGGGCGGAAGGGCGCGCCAGATCCTCTTGCCGTATGGCTTGTCGACCAGGCGCGGATCGCAGATCATCAGGGCCCCGCGGTCGGCCTCGTCGCGAATCAGCCTCCCCGCCCCTTGCTTCAGTGCGATCACCGCGCGCGGCAGCTGGTAATCCATGAAGGCGTTGCCGCCCGCGCGGTTGATTCGCTCGATGCAAGCGGCGAGCACCGGGTCATCCGGCGGGTTGAACGGCAGCCGGTCGATCACCACCACCGAGAGCTGCTCGCCCTTCACGTCCACTCCTTCCCAGAACGACTGCGATCCCACCAGGATTGCGTTGGGGGAGCGCCGGAAGCGCTCGAGGAGCTCGTTCTTCGAGCCGCTGCCCTGCAATAGCAGCGGCCACTCGAGGCCTTCGGCCTTGAGCTTGGCGGCGATCATGTCGTGGCCCCCGTTCATGGCACGCAGGCTCGTGAAGAGCAGGAACGCGTGTCCGCCGCTCGCGCGCACCACGGGCCAGGCGCTGTCGATCACCGCGCCCACGTAGCCCTCGGAATTCGGATCCGGCAGGCCTTCGGGGACGTAGAGGAGCGCCTGGTTGGCGAAATCGTATGGACTCGCCCAGCTGCGCGTATTGGCTTCGGCAAGCCCCATCTCGCCCTGGAAATGCTTGAAGTCGCCGTTCACGGATAGCGTGGCGGAGGTGAAGATCCACGCGCGCTTGGCGCCGGCCATCTGCTCGCGGAAGATGCGCCCGACATCGAGCGGCGTGACGTAGAGCGCGGCCGATTGCGGGTAAGCCTCGATCCAGCGCACGACCTCCGCTGCCCTGGACTCGCCAAAGGCGTCCTCCCTGGGACGCGCGTCGGCCTCGCGCCATTCGGCGATGCGCTCCATGGCATCGTCGGCGCGCATGCGGCAGTTGCGGATTTCCTCGGCGCGCTCTTCCTGCGCGCGCAGCTTCTCCACGAGCACCGCGATCACCTCGGCGAGCGTGTCGAGCGCCGCGTCGAACGCCGGGCGCGTCTTGATGGCGTTCAGCGCGGTGCGCCCGGCCGCCGTGCCGAGGGCGATGCGCAGGTCGCGGGCGGCCCTCTCGACGTCATCGGCGGCGTCACCCATCTCGGTGGACTCGCGGGCGTGCTGCGCCTCGGCCAGGCCCACGTCGCGCGCGAGCTCGATCAGCTGCGTGGTCGACAGCGACTGGCCGAAGAAGAGCCGCGCCAGGTCCGGTAGGTGGTGGGCTTCGTCGAAGATCACCGTGTTCGCGGCGGGCAGCAGGTCGCTGGCACCCTCGTCGCGCAACACCACGTCGGCGAAGAAGAGGTGGTGGTTCACCACGATCACGTCGGCCTCGGAGGCGCGCTTCCTCGCCTTCATCACGAAGCAGTCCTGGTAGTGCTTGCACGCCGAGCCGAGGCAGTTCTCGCGGGTCGACGTCGCCTGCGACCACGCCGGCGACGATTCCGGGACGTCGGCACAGTCGCTCTTGTCGCCGCTCATGGTGGTGCGCGCGAAGCTTCGGATTTTCTGAAGATGGTGCACGTCCTCGCGCGCGGCGAAGGTGCCCTGGGACGCGGCGGCTTCGAGGTGGTGCAGGCACACGTAGTTGGAGCGCCCCTTGAGCAGCGCGACATCCACCGCCACGCCGAGCACCTGGCGCACGCGCGGCAGGTCACGGTGGAAGAGCTGGTCCTGCAGGGTCTTGGTGCCCGTGGAGACGATGACGCGCCCGCCGGCAAGGAGCGCCGGGACGAGATAGGCAAAGGTCTTGCCGGTTCCCGTGCCCGCTTCGGCGATCAGTACGCCGCTGGTTTCGATCGCGTCGAGTACCGCTTGGGCGAACTCGAGCTGTTGCGGGCGCTGGCGGAAACCCTTCACGGCCCGCTCCAGGGGACCACCAGCGGCGAAGATCGCAGCTATGTCGACGTGCTTCTTCTCGGCTACGGTCATTTCAGAGTCCAAGCTACCTTGAACGAGCCAGGCGCGAGATTGGCCGACCGGCGCTCACGAACGCCCGAAGATGATGCGTTCCTCGCGAAGCAGCCGCGCGACGAGCCACACGCAGGCCGCGGCGATGGCGAAGGCCACGGCGGACGGAAGAAGGTAGTCCGCGGCGGAGAGCGCGTCCCCGCGCACCACGCGAGAGAGCACCATCTGCTGCCCGAGCACGGGAACCGCGAGCTGCCACAGCGCGTCCTTCAACCCGCTGAACATCACGATCACCGGCACGAACGACACGACGGTCGCGAGGTAGCTCACGTAGGTCTGCGCCTCGCGATAGGAGCGCCCATAGGTGCAGATCAGCATCTGCAACGCGGAGGTCATCGCCGCGAACGGCACCACCATCACCACGAACTGCAGGAGCTCGGGCGTGCCGAACGCCATCAGCGTCGAGAGCTTCTTCTGCGCGTAGAGCAGCGCGGCGAGAACGAACCCCGACAACGTCAGCACCGCGACCCCCGCCGCGAAGCTCCAGGCGGCAAGCCACTTGCCCATCACGATCTGAAGGGTCGGCACCGGATTGCCCAGCAGCGGCTCGAGCGAGCCGCGCTCGCGCTCGCCCGCGGTCGAGTCGATGGCGAGTGTCATGCCGCCCAACAGCGGCGAAAGGATCGCGAACATCGGAATCAGGAAGAGGATGAAGGCGCCCTTCTGGCGTGGTGTCGCGGTGTTGACGTGGTCCACCTTCACGGGCTCGACCAGGTCGGGGCTCATGCCGCGCGCCACCATTCGCAGCGTGCCGGTCTCGCGATTGAAGGCACGCAGCAGGCGCTCGGCCTGGCGGATCGCCGGCCCGGACTCGGCGCGTGAATCGTCGTAGACGATCTCCACCTTGGCGTGGTCGCCGGCGAGGTAGCGCTCGTCGAAGTCCTCTGGGATCACGATCACCGCGTCGAGGCGCCCTTCGCGGATGCGCCCTTCGTAGTCGACCGGCGCCGATTCGATCTCGACATCGTTCCTCTGCAGGAAGTTGACCAGCGCCGGCGCGCTCTTCTGCCCCGCGATGCGCACCTTGAGCGTCGCCGCTTTCTCCTCGAGCCCGGAGATGAACTGCGCCACGAGGATGAGGGTGAGCGGCCCGGTGATGATCGAGGCGACGAAGATCATCATCGCGGTGCGCCGGTCGCGCAGCGCGTCGCGCAACTCCTTCAGGAACACGGTGATGAGCGGGCTCCTCACGCCGCCATCTCCTCGCCGGAGAGTTTCACGAACGCGTCTTCGAGATTGGTGCAGGCGCTCGCCTCCAGCAGGCTCTCGGCGCTGCCGTGGGCCACCACCGAGCCGCGCGCCACGATCACGATCTCGTCGCAGAGCGCCGAGACCTCCTGCATCACGTGGCTCGAGAAAAGGACGCACTTGCCCGCCTCGCGCAGCGCCTTCACCACCTCGCGCAGCTTCCTCGTCGTCATCACGTCGAGGCCGTTGGTGGGCTCGTCGAGCATCACGTTGGGCGGGTCGTGGACGATGGTGCGCGCGATGGCGACCTTCATGCGCTCCCCCTGGGAGAAGCCGTCGGTGCGCCGGTCGAGGAGCGCGGTGAGGTCGAGCAATTGCGCCACCCTTTCGACGGCGGCATCGACCGCGGCGGGCGCCATGCCGCGCAGCGCCCCGTAGTAGGCGATGTTCTCGCGCGCGGTCAGGCGTGCGTAGATGCCGCGAGCGTCGGAGAGCACGCCCAGGCGCGCGCGCACCGCGAGCGGATCGGTGGCGCAGTCGATGCCGTCTACCTTCGCCGTGCCGCGGGTGGGAATGACAAGCGTGGAGATCATGCGCAGGGTGGTGGTCTTGCCGGCACCGTTGGGGCCCAGCAGCCCGGTGATGGAGCCGTCGGGCGCCGTGAATGTGACGTGGCGCACGGCCTGCACCGGGCCGAAGTCCTTGGCAAGGTCCCGGGTCTCAATCAAGCTGGATCCCCAGAGGCAGCATGAAGAGCGGGCGCGGGATGCGCTCCAGGCAACGCCCGTCGAGCTTGGCCGCGTTCCCGCTGCGGATGAAGGACTCGATCAGGCGCGGCGCGCAGCCGTGCAGGCTCACGCCGTGCCCGAGCTGCGGCGCCACGAAGTGGCGCGAGTTCGCGAGCCACTGCGCCACCTGCGCGCCGTGTCGCGGTGGCGTCGCCGGATCGATGCCGCCCGAGAAGATGAGCGTGGGCACGTCCGAGCGCACCGGCTCGTAGAAGTCGGCCGGCACGTTGCCGCGCGGCCAGAGCTTGCAGGCGCGAATGAAATCGTCGACCAGCGCGCGGCCGAAGAAGGATCCCGAGAGCTTGGCCATGTCCTCGCGAGTGATGCGCGGGACGTCCTCGGCACAGATCACCGAGAGGTGCATGCCGATCGAGAGGTTCTCCGAGACGTCGTCGGCGAATTCGAGGTTCTGCGCGAGGAGCGGGTTGAAGTCGCCCTGCGCCGCCGCCGAGATGCCCAGCGGCAGCAGGCTCGCGAGCTCGGCCACGTAGAGCGGGCGGAAAAGCCCCGAGAGGAAGACGTTCTCGTTCACGTTGATGGTCTCGCGCTCGCCGGTGCGCGGGTCCTGGATCGCGGCGCGCACCGGGCGGCGCGCGAGCTCGCCGCGCACGCTCGCGATGGTTTCGCGCAGTCCCGGGAAGACCTGGCGGCAGCGCGCCTCGCCCTCGCACGCCTCGATCAAACGTTGCAACGCGGCGTCGCCGTCGGCCACGAAGGAAAGCGGCAGCTTCATCGTCGCCGGCGCCACGCCATCGAGCACCGCCGTGCGCACGCGATCGCCGTGGCGGCGCAAGTACTCCAGGACCATGCGGGTGCCATAGGAGCCGCCCCACAGGTTGATCTTGTCGTAGCCCAGTGCCGCTCGCACCTCGTCGATGTCCTCCACCGCGATCGAGGTCACGTAGAGGCGCGGGTCCGCGTCGAGCTTTCCGAGGCATTGCGTCACCAGCTTCTCGGGAAGCGCGTCCTCGAAGATCTGCTGCAGCGGCTGCTGCGTCTCCTCGTCGCAGTCGAGGGGATTGGAGTTGCCGGTGCCGCGCTGGTCGATGAGGACCACGTCGCGCGTGTCGTTGAGGCGATTGAACAACGGCATCACCTGGCTCGCGAGCGAGACCGCGCCCTGCCCCGGGCCGCCGGCGAACACCACGATGGGATCGGGATCGCGGGATCGCGCCCGCGCCGGGACGATGGCGATGTCGATCGAGATCTGGCGCCCGGCCTTCGCCTCGCGGTCTTCCCATACTTTGTACGTGCCGCATTTCGCGGCCGTGTCCACGCCCGGCAGGCGGCACGATTCGAGCACGATCACGGCACGCGTGGCTTCGGGACCGGGGGAACAGGCAGCCAGCGCGAGGGCGGCGGCCGCGACGAGGAGCTTCATGGAATGTGGCACGGGGTGCGCCGAAGTATAGCGGTTCGGCGCTACCATCAGCGCGTGCCCGAGCCCACTTTCCCCAAGCGCGATCCTGCCGCCCCCGAATTCTGGGACCTGCGCTACGGCGCGCGTTTTGTCCCCTGGGACGCGGGCAGGGTTCCGGCGCAGCTGCGCGCTTTCGTCGTGGCCGCGCCCGCGCCGCTGCGCGTCCTGGTGCCCGGGTGCGGCAGCGCGTGGGACGTGCGCTTCCTCGCCGGGAGCGGCTGGGACGTGATCGGCATCGACTTCAGCCATGAGGCGCTCGCCGCGGCGGGCGCGATCCTGGGACCGCATGCGGGGCGCGTGCGGCACGCCGACTTTTTCGAGCCGCTCACGGGCGAGCCGTTCGACGCGGTGTACGAGCGCGCTTTCCTGTGCGCGCTGCCGCGCCGCATGTGGGACGACTGGGGGAAGCGCATGGCCGAGGTGGTCGCGCCAGGCGGCCTCCTCGCGGGATTTTTCTTCTTCGGCGAGGGCGAGCGCGGGCCTCCCTTCCCGCTCGCTTCCCAAGGGGAGCTCGACGCGTTGCTCGCCCCGGCCTTCGAGCGCATCGCCGACGAGCCGGTGCCCGATTCGATCGAGGTATTCGAAGGCCGCGAGCGCTGGCAGGCCTGGCGCCGTCAGGAATCGTCGCCGAAGAGGAGCGACTGGGGATAGGCGTTGCCGTGCTGCTGGTCGACGTAGATCGCGTTGGCCGGCTGCGCGCAGGCGTGCTCCGCAGCGCGCTTGGCTACCGCCACCACCTCGTGGCGCGACTCGAACACACCGGGCAGGACCGGAAGGATCCCGATCGCGAGCTTGGGCATCGGGCGCACGTACTCGCGCCCGTCGCGCCGCTTCACGGTGAAGTAGCCGCGCTCGAGCTCTTTGGCAGGCACGTGCGCTTCCATGACTGGCGGAAAGTCGGCGATCAGGCGATCGGCGCGCGCCTGCCAGTCCTCGCTTTGCACCAGCAGCACGAAGCGGCTGCCGGTCACGTGTCCGGCGAAGTCGATGCCGTGCTCGCATGCCGACTCCACCAGGCGCGCCGTGGAGTGGATCAGCGCGTCGCCGGCGGAGAAACCCTGCGAGTCGTTCAGGCCGCGCATCTGGTCGATCTCGATGAACCATGCGGTGAACGGCACGTGCCCGGCGAGGAGGCGCTCGAGGTGCTCGTTGATCGGCACCTGGCCCGGCAGGAGCGTAAGCGGATTGGTGTAGCGCGCGGCCAGCACGCGCGAGCTTTGCAGCGAGCGCATCACGTCGCCGCTCGTGCCCATGCCGAGGTAGCGTCCCCTGGACAGGATCACGAAGCCGTCGGAGATGCGGCGCACGTCGGACTCCACCAGGATCGCGGTGAGTGAGGCCAGGTCGAGGTCAGCCTCCACCTTGATCGGCGCGCGATCCGCGAACTCGATGCACGGGCGCTCGCGCAGCCTCTGCGCATCGGGGCTCGCGCGGACCAGGTCCAGCCAGGCTCGCGACACCACGCCCTCGACGCCCGCCGCGCCGATCACCGGGATCGCGGCAAGCGTCGGCGAGTAGACGAACTGGTCGATGACCGAAGCCAGGCTCGCCTGTGGCGTGGCGGCATCCACGGCGTGCACGAAGTCGTGCGCGCGTGGCTCGGTGCCCGCACGCAGCCGCGGTGTCGGCACCACCGGCACGCGCGCGTCGGCGTGCGCGCGCTCGGCCTCGGGCGGCAGCTTGCCATCGGGGTTCTCCGCGGGCCGTCCGATGAACCAGCCCTGGCCGCACGCGATGCCGATGTCCTTCACGACCTTGAAGTCGGCGGCGTTTTCGATGCCCTCGGCGATCACCTGCGAGGCGCTGTTCTCCGCGATGTGCTGGATGGCGCGCAGGAACTGCATCTTCACCGGGTCTTCGGCGATGCCGGTCACGAAGTGCTTGTCGGCCTTCACGTACTCGGGCTTCAACTCCGACCACAGGCGCAGGCTCGCGAAGCCTTCCCCGAGGTCGTCGATGGCGATGCGAAAGCCCATCGAACGGTAGAGCATCAACGCTTCGTGGACCACCTGGAAATCGAGCGTGGGATAGTCCTCGGTAAGCTCGATCACCACGCGCTCGGGCTCGATCGCGAGGGCCTCCAGGAAGCGCGCAGCGCGCTGCTGGTTGAAGCCGCCCTGCATGATGATCTGCGGCGAGACGTTGAGGAACAGGCTCCCCTGGATCCTGCGCTCCGAGAAGGCGCGCAGGATCTGCTGGACGCAGAGGATGTTCAGCTCGGCGGAGACGCCGTCGAGGGTGGCCGCGGCGAACAGCTCGCCGGGGGTCTGGACCAACGAGCCTTCCGGCCCGCGCACCAGCGCCTCATAGCCGAGGATCGCCCCCTCACGGAAACCGAAGATGGGCTGGAAGACCGTGGTGAGCGCGCGGTCGTCGAGCACCTTGCGAAGTTGCTGCGAGACGTCCCGCCGGATCTCGCTCACGTGCTCTTTCATCGGCGCCGGCCCGCCGCGCCGCTTGCTACGCGACGCCGTTCTTGCGCAACCATGCGAGCAGGCGGTTCCAGCCGTCGTCCGCGGCATCCTTGCGATAGGAGGGACGATAGTCGGCGTGAAAGCCGTGCGGCTTCTCGGGATAGGTGTGGATTTCGGAGTCTTTGCCCGCGGCCTTCAGCGCCGCACGCATGCGATCCACGCCGTCATTCGGGATGCCGGCGTCGGCGCCGCCATAGAGGCCGAGCACCGGGGCCTTGATGTCCTTCACCACGTCGATCGGATTCTTCGGCTGCAGCTCCGTGGGCGCGCCCTCGACGCGGCCATACCAGGCCACGCCCGCCTTAAGGTTCGGGTTGTGGGCGGCGTAAAGCCACACGATGCGACCGCCCCAGCAAAAGCCGGTGATGGCGAGCTTGCCCGGATCGCCCCCGTTGGCGGCGGCCCACGCTGCGGCGGCGTCCAGGTCCGACATCACCTGCGCGTCGGGGACCTTGGCCACGATCGGGCGGATGTCGTCGATGCTGGTGAGCTTGGACACGTCGCCCTGGCGCGCGTAGAGCTCGGGCGCGACCGCGAGGTAGCCGGCCTTGGCGAAGCGCCGCGCCACGTCCTTGATGTGCTCGTGCACGCCGAAGATCTCCTGCACCACGAGGACCACGGGCAGGTTCTTCTTGCCGGCCGGGCGCGCGAAATACGCGGGCATCTCGCCGTCCCTCAATTTCACCTTCGCCTCGCCGGCCTCCAGGCCTTGAGTGTCGGTGGCGATCTGGGTCTGTGCGGATACCGGGCTCACGGCCGCGGCGAAACCGGTAGCAAGGGTCGTCATGACGAAATCGCGCCTCGTGAACTGCGTTTTGGGTTGGAAGTCGATGAATTCGGGGTCGTTCATGTTCGAGATTGTTGACGGACCCATTCATTATAGGTCGCTGAAATCGCGAAACGAAAAAGGCGCCTTTCGGCGCCTTTTACTTACCGCAACGGGCGAGACCTCGCGCCTATTCCCCGTAGAGCTTCTGCTTGATCTCGCGACGCTCCTGAGCCTCGATGGTGAGCGTGGCCGTGGGACGAGCGAGCAGGCGCTGGATGCCGATGGCCTCTCCCGTCTCCTCGCAATAGCCATAGCTGCCGTCGTCGATTCGCGCCAGGGCCTGGTCGATCTTCTTCAGCAGCTTCCTTTCGCGGTCGCGGGTGCGCAGCTCCAGGGCATGCTCTTCCTCGAGCGTCGCGCGGTCCGCCGGGTCCGGCGCGAAGGACAGCTCGCGAAGGTGCTCCGTGGTCGCCCCGGCGTTGTCGCGCAGTTCCTTTTGCAGTGTGACCAAGCGGTCGCGGAAGAAGCGGAGCTGGGCCGCGTTCATGTAGTCCGCCTTCGGCATCTTTACGAGCTCGGCCTCGGTCAGGGTCTTCGATTTGCTTGCCATTGATCCTCGCTGCGGGGACTTTGACGGGTGGCGGGAAGTGCCCCGACGGCGCCCATCAAAAGCCGGTAAGTGTAGCCCACCGGGTGGGCGTTATCAAACAATGGACAACACCCCTCGGCGATCATTCTGGGCGGCCTTTCCCGATATCGTGTAATCCTTTGACTACAAGCGTTTTTTGGCATTCCGCAGAGCCGTCGAAAGGCGCGCTGGTAGAATCGCCGCGAGGCGCTTTTCCACCCCATCCGATGGCTCTTTCTCCCCTCGACTTGCCGCTAGGTTCCAGCCGCTTTACGGCAGGAGGCGCCTGGGTGACAGCCAGCGTCGCGGTGGCCCTGGTTTTGGCGGTGCCCGTAGGGGTCGTGGCCTTCAGCGTATTCAGCCCAGGCGCAGACGCGTGGGCGCACCTGGTAGCGACCGTACTCCCCGGATACATCAGGACCACCCTCATCCTGCTCGCCGCCGTCCTGGCTGGGGTCGCAGTGACGGGCGTCGCCTGCGCCTGGGTCGTCACCGCCTACGAATTTCCCGGACGCAAGGCGCTCGAATGGGCGCTGCTTCTGCCCCTGGCGGTGCCCGCCTACGTCGTGGCGTATGCCTATACCGATTGGCTGCAATTCGGCGGGCCGGTGCAGGCCTCGATACGCGCGCTTACCGGATGGGGGCACGGCGATTACTGGTTTCCCGAGGTGCGCTCGGTGGGCGGGGCCGCTGCGATGTTCGTGTGCGTCCTCTACCCCTACGTGTACCTGCTGGCGCGAGTCGCCTTCCTCGAGCAGTCGCCCAACCTCGTTGAAGCGGGGCGCACGCTCGGGCTGTCGCCGCGGGCAACCTTTTTCCGCGTATGCCTGCCGATGGCGCGTCCGGCGATCGCCGCGGGAGCCGCGCTCGCGCTCATGGAAACGCTAGCCGACTTCGGCACGGTCTCCTACTTCGGCGTGCAGACATTCACCACCGGCATTTTTCGCGCATGGCTTTCCCTGGGCGAGCCTGTGTCGGCGGCGAAGCTCTCGGTGATCCTGCTTGCGTTCGTCGCCGTGGTGGCGATGGCGGAGCGCATGGCGCGGCGGCGCGCGCGCTTTACCGACACCGGAGCGCCGGTGCGCCGTTCGCGGCGCGTGCTGCACGGCGCCGAGCGCGCGCTGGCGCTCGCGGTATGCATCGCGCCACTGGCTGCGGGCTTCGCGGTGCCGACGCTGCTTCTCGTGTGGATGACCGTCTCCGGTGGCGACACGAGCTTCGGCCCGCGTTTCCTCCGGCTCGCGGCAAACAGCGCGATGCTCTCCACGGTCACCGCGGCGCTCGCCGTGGCGCTCGCGCTCATGCTCGCTTACGGCGCGCGCGTATCGCGCAGCCGGCTCGCTGCCGGCGTCAATCGCGCGGTGGGGCTGGGCTATGCGGTGCCCGGAGCCGTGATCGCGATCGGCGTGCTGATCCCCCTTGCCCGCCTCGACCATCTGCTCGGCGACATCGCCGCGCGCTTCGGCGTCTCCACCGGGCTCATCGTTTCCGGAACGCTCGCGGCGCTCATCTACGCCTACCTCATCCGCTTCCTCGCGGTCGCGTTGCAGACGGTGGAAGCGGGGCTCGCGCGCGTCACGCCGCACATGGAGGACGCCGCGCGCGCTCTCGGCATGAGCGCGGCGGGCACGCTCGCGCGCGTGCACGCGCCCATGATCGGCTCGAGCCTCACCACCGCGGCGCTGCTGGTTTTCGTCGATGTGATGAAGGAGTTGCCGGCCACGTTCGTGATGCGCCCCTTCAACTTCGACACGCTCGCGGTGCAGGCCTACAACCTCGCCGCCGACGAGCGCCTCGCCGAGGCGTCCACCGCGTCACTCGCGATCGTCGCGGTGGGTCTCTTGCCGGTGCTGATCGCCTCGCGACGGCTGGTTCGCAAGGAGGACCCGCGGGATTGACCGGCCGCTATTTCCAGCCCGCGCGGTCGTAGATCTGCTGCGCCACCGATTGGTTTCGCCCCAGCAGCGAGACGTTCAGGCTGTCCTTTTTGAAATCTCCGAGCGAAGCGAGCTCCTTGTTGTCGCGCACCGCCCCCGCGACCGGAAATTCGTTATTGCCGTTGGCGAAATAGCCCTGCGCCTCGTCGCTCGCGAGGTACTCGAGGAACGCGATCGCGGCTTGCTTGTGCGGCGCGTGCCGCGCCACGCCGGCGCCCGAGATGTTGACGTGCGTGCCCCGGTTGCCCTGGTTGGGAAAGACCACGCCCACCTTCTCGGCGACGGCGCGCTCGTCGGCCTTGTCCGATTTCAGCAGCCGCACGTAGTAGTAGGTGTTGGCGATGGCGACCTGGCACTCGCCGGCAGCCACCGCCTTGAGCTGGTCGGTATCGCCGCCTTTCGGATCGCGCGCCATGTTGCCCACGACACCGCGCGCCCAGCCCTCCGCCTTGTCCGCGCCCGACGCGCTTACCATCGAGCTCATCAGCGACAGGTTGTACATCGAGGCGCTCGAGCGCACGCACACCTTGCCCTTGAACCGGGGATCGGCGAGATCCTCGTAATCCCGGATCGTAGCGGGATCGACGCGGCCCTTCGCATAGAAGATGGGGCGCGCTCGGAGCGAGAAGGCGTACCAGAGTCCGTCCGGATGGCGCAGCGCCCCAGGGATGCGCTCGTCGAGGATTTTCGAGCGCACCGGCTGCAGAAGGCCCGCCTGCTCGGCACGCCACAGGCGGCCGGCGTCGACGGTCACCAGCACATCGGCGGGACTCTTGCTTCCCTCCTGTTTCATGCGCTCGATGAGCGGGTCCTCGCCGGCCTCGATGCGGTTTACCTTGATGCCGGTCTTCCTGGTGAAATTGGCGTAGAGGGCCTCATCGGTCTGGTAATGGCGCGAGGTATAGAGGTTGAGGACCTTCTCCTGGGCAAGGGCCGGGAAGGCGGTGGCGATGAAACTCGCCGCGAGAACAATCCAAATCGTTTTCATGGGGCTCGAACGGTTGCTGGGAGGGGCCAGATTAATGGGAATGATTCTCATTTGTCAATTATAATCATCCGATGTCGCTTGCTCTCGAGATGGACAAGATCTGCTTCGAGTACCCCGGCCACGGGCCGGTGTGCTGGAATTTCAGCCTCGCACTCGCCGACGGCGAGATCGGCTGCCTCCTCGGGCCCAGCGGCTGCGGCAAGACCACGGTGCTGCGCTGCATCGCCGGCCTCGAGCCGATCACGGACGGCGAGATCCGGCTCCAGGGGCAGGTCGTCAGCCGCCGCGGCCTCACCGCCGCTACCGAGGCGCGCCGCGTGGGCTTCGTGTTCCAGGACTACGCGCTCTTTCCCCATCTCGACGTCGCCGCCAACGTGGCCTTCGGCTTGCGACGCCATTCGCGCGATGAGCGCGACGCGCGCGTGAAAGAGCTGCTCGAGGCGGTCGGGATGGCGGGAATCGGCGCGAAGTATCCTCACGAGCTTTCGGGCGGGCAGAAGCAACGCGTCGCGATTGCGCGCTCGCTCGCGCCACGCCCTCGGCTGCTTCTGCTGGACGAGCCCTTTTCGAACCTCGACGTCGACCTGCGCGAGCGCCTGTCGATCGAGGTGCGCGCGATCCTGAAGACGCTCGGGGCCACCGCGCTGCTGGTGACGCACGACCAGCATGAGGCATTCGCCATGGCCGACGTGGTCGGGGTGATGCACGACGGCGTGATCGAGCAGTGGGACGCGGCGTACAACCTCTACCACCGGCCGGCGACGCGCTTCGTCGCCGATTTCGTCGGCGAAGGCGTGCTGCTCCCCGCGATCGCCGGCGCTGCCGACCGGATCGAAACCGTGCTCGGCGCGCTCGACCATTGCCAGGGCTGCGATCTGAAGCCCGGCCAGCCGATCTCGCTCCTGCTGCGGCCCGACGACGTCGTGCACGACGATGCGAGCGAGCTCAAGGCCGAGGTGATGAAGAAGGCATTCCGGGGCGCGGAGTTTCTCTACACGCTTCGTCTCGAGGACGGCAACCAGGTGTTGTCTCTCGTCCCGTCGCACCACAACCACGCGGTCGGCGAGCGCATCGGCATCAAGCTCGACGTCGACCACGTCGTCGCCTTCCCGCGCTGAAGCGCCGCGCGCCAGGCGCGCTATCGTCCCCGGTTCACGGTCCGATGGTCGTTCGCCGGTCGCGTCCGGGGCGCGTGGCAAGTGCGAAGCTGCCCATCCCCGCCACCGAGATAGCCATCAGGGCGGCCAGCGCCCCATTGCGCGTCAGGCCGAAGGTGAGGAGCGCCGAGAACGACGCCGGGGCCACCGCCTTGGCGTAGAGGCCGGCGCGCGACAGGTGCCCGAGGAGCGCGCCCAGGCCTTCCCGGCCGAAAAGCTCCGCGGGCGCGGTGCCCTTCACGATGGTGAGCACGCCATTGCCGCATCCATAGGCCACGACGAAGACGATCGCCGCGATGCCGAAGCCCTCGACGCTGATGAGTGCGACTAACGCCAGCAACATCAGCGCGAAGGCGGCCAATCCGACCGTCACCGCGCGCACCCGCCCCGAGAAGCCCAGCTCGATGATCCGCCCTGCCACCTGCATGGGCCCGACGAGCATCGAGATCGTCACCGCCTGCGCCGGCGTGAGGCCGGCGGTGGTGAGGAGGCTGATGAGGTGCACCGCGATCACGCCGAACACGAAGGTGGCGAGCGCGAAGCTCGCGGTGAGCCAGTGCAGGCGAGCATCGGATCGCGGCGCAACGGCGGGCGCGGCCGCGACCGGCTCGTCGGAGCGCGTGATGCGCGAATGCTTCGGCACGAAGAGCAGGTGAATCGGCAGGCAGATGAAGAGGTGCATGCCGGCATAGATGCCGAATGTGATTCTCCAACCCCACGCTTCCATGAGCAGGTGGGAGAGCGGCCAGAACACCGTGCTCGCGAATCCGCCAAACAGGGTGAGCGCGGTGACGGCGCGTCGATAGCGCGCGCCGGCGTGCTGCGAGAGCGTCGCGAACGCGGGATCGTAGAGGCATGCCGCCATCGATGCGCCCGCGACGAGCCAGCCGAGCACCATGACGGCGGGATTCGGCGCCACCGCGAGCAACGCCATCGCCGCCACCGCGAGGACTGTGCCGATCGAGAGGACGAGACGCCCACCGCGCCGGTCGATGGCGCGCCCGGCCGCGGGTGCCAGCGTGCCGGAGACGATGAGGCCCGCGGTGAACGCGCCGAAGAGGAAAAGCTCGCTCACGCCGAGGTCGCGGCGCATCGCCGGGCCGAGCACGCCGATCGCGTAGAAGAGGCTGCCCCACGAAATGATCTGCGCAATGCCGAGCGCGGAAACCAGCGGCGTGAGCGACTGCATCAGGCTGTCACCGCTCGGATGGCGGGCGGCACGCCGCCACCGCCCTGCCGATGCGCGCCACCTGGGGCGCCGGCATGCCCTGGCAGCACTTCTCCGTCATGAACGCGATCAGCTCGGATATGGCCGGGTAGTTCGCCGTATAGAAAATGAAGCGCCCGTCCTGGCGCGAGTTCACGAGCCCCGCCGCGGACAGCTCCTTCAGGTGGAACGACAGGGTCGACGCCGGCGCGCCGAGCGCCTCGGCGATGCGCCCTGCAGCGAGGCCTTGGGCGCCGGCCTGCACCAGGGCGCGGAAGATGGAAAGGCGCGTCTCCTGGGCGAGCGCGGCTAGCAGGGCGACGGCATTAATCACTTTCATGTTTCCAGAATAATAGAAATAGTAGTAAAATGCAATCCACGCCTGCCCAGGCCTGGCCTGCGGCTACGGGGACCTAATGGGACAGCTGGCTCGCGTCGATCGAAGCGGCGGCGTTGAGCGAAAGCGGGAGGCGCAGCGCATTCGTATCGGCGCGCAGCTCCCAGGTGCGGAAATGGCGGTTCGAGATGAACCATACCTCGTCGCGATCGTTGCTCAGGATGAAGTAAGCCTCGCCGGTTTCCGAGGGGCTATGCACGCCCAGAACTCGGTAGGCGACGTTCTCGGAGAATCCGCTCGCGAGCGGCAGCGGGCGCGGCGCGCGCTCGCCGCTGACTTCCTTCACTAAAACGAACAGCGACTCGACGATCGAGATCATGCGGCCTGGCGATGGGAATGGTGGATCCTCATCAAGCCACACTCGCCGCGTGATCGGGAGTCGGCGCGGGTTGATTGCGCTGTAGGAAGTGGCCGACGAAGAGCTTAGTTCGACTTCGGGATCGGGGCGGAAGGAAAGGAGCCGGCGCGCTCCAATTCTTCGCGGCTCACCGTCACCGGTCCGTCGCTGGGTCCGTCGGTGCGGCGCCTGGCGATGTTGCTGCCGGTTCGATACTCGCGCTCGGCGCGCTGCTCGCCATCGGCGCCGACGGGGTCGGTGGCGCAACCGGCTGCGACGAACGATGCGGCGAGCACGGAAAGGATCGGTCTGGTCATGGTGGGCGTGGCACTTTCGCGAACTCGAGAATGAAATGCCATGGTAATCGCTTACGAATAAATCCGGACGTCGTCGATCACTTTTCCATCGTTGGGAAGGCTTCCCGGCGCGACCAACGCGACGTCTCCGCGCACCTTCATGAGGTCGCGCAATGAGGCTTCGATTGCGCGCGCGAGGCCCTCGTCGGCGCTCGCCGGGGCCTCGACACGCAGGCTCATGCGATCCTCTCCCTGCTCGTTGCCGACCACCAGGCGCCCGCGGGCAAGTCCATGACGGCGCAGGACTTCGGCCACCTGGTGGGGGTGCACGAACATGCCGCGCACCTTGGTCGCCTGGTCCGCCCGGCCCATCCATCCCTTGATGCGCATCGCGGTGCGCCCGCAGGGGCTCGCACCCGCCATGACCGCGGAAAGATCGCCGGTCGCGAAACGCACCAACGGGTAGTCGCTGCAAAACGTTGTCACTACAACCTCCCCCACCTCGCCTTCGGCGAGCGGGTCGCCGGTGCCCGGGCGCACGATCTCGACGATCGTGTCCTCGCTCACCAGGAGCCCTTCACGCCCCTCGGTTTCGTACGCGACCACGCCGAGGTCGGCGGTGCCGTAGGCCTGGTAGCCCTCGATGCCGCGCTCGGCGAGGAACGCGCGCACCGCGGGCATGAAGGCTTCGCCGGAAACAAGCGCTCGCTTCAGCGAACGCGCGGGAAGCCCCAGCTCGTCGCACTTCTCGACGATGAGCTTCAGGAACGAGGGCGTTCCCACGTAGCCCGCGGGCTCGAGGTCGTAGATGGCGCGCGCCTGCATCTCGGTTTGCCCCACCCCGCCCGGTATCACCGCGCAACCCAGGTGATGCAGCCCCGTCTCGAACATGCTCCCGGCCGGAGTGAGGTGGTAGGAAAAGCAGTTGAGCGCCACGTCGGCGCGCCGAAAGCCCGCCGCGAAGAGCGCGCGCGCCGTGTGCCAGAAGTCGGGGCGTCGTCCTTCGGGGTCGTAGATCGGGCCCGGCGAGACGAAGATGCGCGCGAGGCCCGAGGCGGGGGTCGCGTTGAGGCCGCCGAAAGGCTTTATCGCCTTCTGCAGTTCCACGAGCTCCGACTTGCGCGTGATCGGCAGCTTCGAGAGAGCCGCGCGATCGGTGATGGCGGCGCAATCGACATCGGCGAAAGCCTTGCGATAGTAGGCGGCGTTCGCCCTCGCGTGCGCGACCTGGGCCGGCAGCCGCGCGAGAAGGTCGCGCTCGCGCTCTGCCGCGGAACGCGTATCGCGCACGTCGTAGAAGCGCGACATCAGGCGAGCCAGCGCTTGCGGCGGCGGTAGTGCTTGGTCTCGCGGAAGCTCCTGCGCGCGCCGCTCGAGATGCCGAGGTAGAACTCCTTCACGTCCTCGTTATCGGCGAGGGAGGTAGCAGCGCCTTCGAGCACCACGCGGCCGTTCTCGAGGATGTAGCCGAAGCTCGCGAAGCGCAGCGCCACCATGGTGTTTTGCTCGGCGAGGAGGAAACTCACGCGCTCGGCCTGGTTCAAGTTCTTCACGATCTCGAAGATCTCCTCGACGATCTGCGGCGCCAATCCCATGCTCGGCTCGTCGAGCAGTATCATGCGCGGCTTGGCCATCAGCGCGCGCCCGATGGCCGTCATCTGCTGCTCGCCGCCCGAGGTGTAGCCGGCAAGCGAGGTGCGGCGCGTCTTCAGCCGCGGAAAGAATCCGTAGACCTTCTCCAGCTCGACCTTGATCTCGGAGCGCGAGATGCCGCGCGTGTAGGCGCCGGTCAGAAGGTTCTCCTCCACCGTGAGGTGGGCGAAGCAGTGCCGGCCTTCCATCACCTGGATCACGCCGCGCTTCACCAGCTCCGAAGGATTCAGCTTGTCCACGCGCGCGCCGTCGAACTCGACGCTTCCCTTGGTCACCTCGCCGCGCTCGGCGCGCAGGAGGTTCGACACCGCCTTCAGCGTGGTGCTCTTGCCCGCGCCGTTGGCCCCGAGGAGGGCGACGATGCCCCCCTCGGGAACCGCGAGCGACACGCCTTTCAGCACCAGGATCACGTGGTTGTAGATGACCTCGATGCCATTGACCTCGAGGAGCGCCTTCGCCGCTTCGGGTTTCGGATTCGCCGCCATCTCGCGCCTCGTGCCTGTTGCCCTACTTTTCCTTCGAGCAATCGCGCTGCGTGATCTTCTTCTCCGCCGCATACGCCTTGGCGGACGCCTTGATCATCGGGTCCAGGATCTTCATGTCGGCTTCGTACCAGTCCGACGTGTAGCTCCAGTCCTTGCCGTCCCAGGTATGGACGCGGCCCTTGCGAACGCCTTCATGGTCCGCGCACGAGGTCTTGAGCGGCTGGACCATGTCGCCGAAGCCGAGCGTCTTGATCTTCGCCGCATCGAGGTTGAGGTTCTCCGCGCCCCAGCGCACTTCCTCGCCGGTGACCACGCGCTTGCCGTATTTCGTCTGCGCCTGCTTGATCGCCTCGATCGTGAGCATCGCGGAGATCATGCCGCGGTTATAGAGCACGCTGCCCACTTCCTTCTTGTCCTTGGCCGTGCCCTGCCCCTTGTCGTACAGGGTGCTCACCATGTCCTTGTGGACGGGAAAGTCCTTCTCGTCGGAATGGCCCAGCGCGATGCCGTTGTAGCCCTTCGATGCCATCTCGGCGGGCTCGACGTCCGGCTCTGCCGAGGACCACCACACGCCGAACATCTGCAGGCGCGGGTAGGAGACGGCGATCGCTTCCTTGATCGAAGTGGAGTTCATCACTCCCCACCCCCAGAGGAAGACGTAGTCGGGGCGCTGCTGGCGCACCTGGAGCCACGTGGCCTTCTGCTCCACGCCCGGGTGGGTGACCGGAAGCAGTATCAGCTGGAAGCCGTCGCGCCTGGCGCGTTCCTCGAGGAGCTTGATCGGCTCCTTGCCGTAAGGCGAGTCGTGATAGACGAGCGCGATCTTCTTGCCCTTGAGGCTGCCCTTTTTCGCCACGTGTTGCACCAGCATGTCGGCCGCACTCCAGTAGGTGCCGAGCAGCGGGAAATTCCACGCGAACACGCTGCCGTCGACCGAGTCGGCGCGGCCGTAGCCGGTGGTGAAGAGCGTGATCTTGTCCGCGGCCACCTTGTCGGTAAGCGCATAGGTGATGCCGGTGGACAAGGGGTTCACCGCCACGGGCTTCTTGCTCTTCATCCGCTCGTAGCACTCCACTCCGCGGTCGGTCGCGTAACCGGTCTCGCATTCCTCGAAGGCGATCTTCACGCCGTTCACGCCGCCCTTGGCGTTCACCAGCTTGAGGTAATCGACGTAGCCGTCGGCCCATGGAATGCCGTTCGGCGCGTAGGCGCCGGTGCGATAGACCAGCACCGGGATGAAGATTTCGCTTGCGGATTGCGCTGCGGCTTCGTGCGCGGCGCCAAAGGCGCCGGCCACGGCCAGTGCCAGCGCCGCGGCTTTGAATTTCATCGTGCGTTTCATGTCCTTCTCCTCCTCGTTGTGGTGCTGCGGTGCCTCAGTGCGGGAACGGCCAGAGCCTCAGCTTCTCCTTCCCGATCGCCCAAAGGCGCGCGAGCCCGCGCGGCTCGACGATCAGGAAAAAGACGATGAGCGCCCCGAAAACCATGACCTCGATGTGCGAAATCATCGCGGTGGACAGGGGTATGCCGAGCCAGCCGGGCAGCTGGTTCAGCATGAGCGGCAGGATAACGATGAAAGCGGCGCCCAGGAAAGACCCGAGGATCGAGCCCAGCCCGCCGATGATCACCATGAAGAGCAGCTGGAAGGAGCGGTTCACGTCGAAGGCGAGCGGCTCCCACGAGCCCAGGTAGACGAACGCCCACAGCGCGCCTGCCACGCCCACGATGAAGGAGCTCACCGCGAACGCCGACAGCTTGGCCATCATCGGGCGGATGCCGATCACCTCGGCGGCCACGTCCATGTCGCGCGTGGCCATCCACGAACGCCCGACCGCGCCGCGCACGAGGTTGCGCGCCACCAGCGCGAACACGCACACGAACGCCAGGACGAAAAGATAACGCTGCGCCGGCGTGTCGATGCCGTAGCCGAAAACCTGGAGCGGCGGCGCGGACACGTTGCCCGAGGACGAGTCGTTGGTGAACCACTTGACGCGCGCGAACAGCCAGTCGACGAAGAACTGCGCGGCGAGGGTCGCCACCGCCAGGTAGAAGCCCTTGATGCGAAGGCTCGGGATGCCGAAGAGCACGCCCACGATGGTGGAGAACACCCCCGCCAGGAGGAAGGCCACGATGAGATTCAGGTCGGGGACGCGCACCACGAGGTTGTAGGCCGCGTAAGCGCCGATCGCCATGAATGCGCCGGTGCCGAGCGACACCTGCCCGCAGTAGCCCACCAGGATGTTGAGCCCGATCGCGGCGAGCGACAGGATGAGGAACGGGACGAGGATCGCTCGGAACAGGTACTCGCTGCCGATGAAGGGCATTACCCCGAACGCGAACACCAGGAACCCGATCACGAAGATCCGGTCCTGCAGTATCGGGAAGAGCTGCTGGTCCGAGGCGTAGGTGGTCTTGAACTGGCCGGCTTCGCGGTAGATCACGGTCTAGACCCTGTCGATGTGACGTTCGCCAAAGAGTCCCTCCGGACGGAACAGGAGGAACACCAGAGCGAGAACATAGGCGAACCAGTTCTCTATTCCCCCACCCAGGAACGGTCCCAGGTAAACCTCCGAGATCTTCTCCCCGAGCCCGATGATGAGCCCGCCGATGATGGCGCCCGGGATCGAGGTGAACCCGCCGAGGATCACCACGGGAAGCGCCTTCAGGGCCACCAGCTGCAGCGAGAACTGCACGCCGAGCTTCGAGCCCCAGATCACGCCGGCCACCAGCGCCACGATCCCCGCCACGCTCCAGACGATCACCCAGATGCGATTCAACGGGATGCCGATCGACTGCGCGGCCTGGTGGTCGTCGGCCACTGCGCGCAACGCCCGGCCCGTCGCGGTCTTCTGGAAGAAGATCGCCAGCAATCCGACGAGAGTCGCCGCGATGACCGCCGCGTACACATCCTCCATCGACACGAGGATGCCACCGTCGAAAGTGCTTTCGAGGAGGATCTTGGGCTCCTTCGGCATGCCGATGTGGAGCGTGTAGATGTCGCTGCCCCAGAGCGTCTGGCCCAGGCCGTCGATGAAGTAGGCGATCCCGAGAGTCGCCATGAACAGGACGATCGGGTCCTGGTTCACCAGCCGCCTGAGCACCAGGCGCTCGATGAGCCACGCCAGCGCCACCATGATGGCCACCGTGGCGGCCAGCGCCACGATGAGCGGCAACCTCTCCATCAGCCGCACCAGCGAGAGCGCGGCGAACAGGACCATCGCGCCCTGGGCGAAGTTGAATACGCCCGAGGCCTTGAAGATCAGCACCAGTCCGATCGCCACCAGCGAATACAGCACCCCGGACATGAGCCCGCCCAGCACCACCTCGAGCCACTGCGGGAACCTGGCCTGCCCGAACATCATCGGCGAGGCGGCCCCGAACGCCAGCAGCGCGAAGAACGCGACAGTCAGGTTTCGGGTAGTTGCGGCGTTCATCCCGTGCCTCGCGCCTAGTGCTTGACGCCAAGGTAGGCGTCGATCACCGCTTGACTGGCGCGCACCTCGTCGGGGGCGCCGTCGGCGATCTTGCGCCCGTAGTCGAGCACCACCACGCGGTCGGAGAGATCCATCACCACGCCCATGTCGTGCTCGATGAGGACGATGGTGGTGCCGAACTCGTCGTTCACGTCGAGGATGAAGCGGCTCATGTCCTGCTTTTCCTCGACGTTCATGCCCGCCATGGGCTCGTCCAGCAGCAGCACGCGCGGCTCCGCGGCGAGCGCCCGCCCGAGGTCGACGCGCTTCTGGAGCCCGTAGGGCAATCGCCCCACCGGGGTCTTCCTCACGTGCGGGATCTCGAGGAAGTCGATGATCTCCTCGACGTGCTTCCTGTGCTCGGTCTCCTCGCGCAGCGCGGGGCCCACGCGAAGCGCCTGCAGGAAGATGTTCGACTTCATCTTCAAGTTGCGCCCGGCGAGGATGTTGTCGAGGACCGACATGCCCTTGAAGAGCGCCAGGCTCTGGAAGGTGCGGGCGATGCCCATCTCGGCGCTGTGGCGCGGGTCCATGTGGGCGCGCGTCTCGCCGAGGAAGGTGATGCGCCCCTGCTGCGGGCGGTAGACCCCGTTGATCACGTTCAGCATCGAGCTCTTGCCGGCGCCGTTGGGGCCGATGATGGCGCGCACCTCGTGCTCGCGCACGTCGAAGCTCACCTCGGAAAGCGCCTTCACGCCGCCGAACGCGAGAGAGATGTTCTCGACCGCGAGGATCACGTCGCCCACCTTGCGGGGCGCGACCTTCGGCTCGGCGTCACGCAGGTTCATGCGGGGGGCCTCTGGCCGAATGTCGATGATTTGATCATTACGCCGCCACCGCCACGGCTTCAGGCGCGAAGGTCTTCGCATCGTTGACCGGCAGCTCCGCGCGGATGTTGCCGGTGCGCCCGTCCTCGAAGCGCACCTGCGCCTCGACGATGCAGGTCTTCATTCCAGAGTACAAGGCATCCACGATCCCCGCGTACTTCTCCCCGATGAAGCCGCGCCGGACTTTCCGGGTGCGGGTGAGCTCGCCGTCGTCGGCGTCGAGCTCCTTGTGCAGGATCACGAAGCGATGGATCTGGCTCGCCGCGAGCTTGGGATCGGCGGCGAGGTCGGCGTTCACCTTCTCCACGCACTCACGGATCAGCTGCACCACCTGCGGCTTGGCCGCGAGGTCGGTGTAGCCGGAGTAAGGGATGCCGCGGCGCTCGGCCCAGTCGCCCACGGCCTCCACGTCGATGTTCACCAACGCCGTCGCCTCCGGGCGGCCCTGGCCGAAGGCCACGGCCTCCTTGATGTGCGGGAAGAACTTGAGCTTGTTCTCCAGGTACTTCGGGGCGAACAGGGTTCCGCCGGAAAGCTTCCCGACGTCCTTGGCGCGGTCGATGATCTTCAGGTGCCCGGTAGCGTCGAAGAAGCCCGCGTCGCCGGTGTGGAACCAGCCCTCGGCGTCCTTGGCCTCGCGAGTCGCCTCGTCGTTCTTGTAGTACGCGCGGAAGAGCCCCGGGCAGCGCAGCACGATCTCGCCGGAATCCAGCACGCGGATCTCCACTCCCTTCATGGGCGGTCCGACGGTATCGGGCTTCACCTCGCCGTTGGGCTGCACGCACACCATGACCGAGGTCTCGGTGGAGCCATAGAGCTGCTTCAAATTGATGCCGAGCGATCGGTAGAACACGAAGAGGTCCGGGCCGATCGCTTCTCCCGCGGTGTAGGCCACGCGCACGCGCGACATGCCCAGCGAATTCTTCAGCGGGCCGTAGAGGACGAGCGAGCCCAGCGCGTAGCTCGCGCGATCGAGTGCGCCGATCGGCTTTCCGTCGAGGATTCTCGATCCCACGCGCCGCGCAAGATCCATGAAGTAGTGGAACATGCGCCGCTTCATCCAGCTCGCGTCCTCCATGCGGATCGTGACCTGGGTGAGGAGCGCCTCGAGCACCCGCGGCGGGGCGAAGTAATACGTGGGCCCGATCTCGCGCATGTCGGTGATGACCGTTTCCGCCGACTCGATGCAATTGATGCGGAAGCCCACCACCATCCACTGCGCGTAGGAAAAGAGGTTCTGGCCGATCCACGCCATGGGCAGGTAGGCGAGCACCTCCTCGTCGTGGCGCAAACCTTCCAGCTCGGCATAGGCGCGGCTCGCGAGCACCAGGTTATCGTGCGAGAGGACGACACCCTTGGGATTGCCGGTGGTGCCCGAGGTGTACAGCATGATCGCGGTGTCGTCGCCCTTGCCGCTCGCGATCTCGCCTTCGAGGAACCCGGCGTGGGTCTTCGCGTAAGCGCGGCCGGCCTCGACGAGGCTCTCGTAGCTGGCGAGCTCGGCCTGCGCGTAGTGCCGCAAGCCGCGCGGATCGTCGTACCACACGTGCTTCAACCTGGGGCACTGCGGCATGATCTCGAAGAGCTTGTCGGCCTGCTCCTGGTCCTCGACCACCGCGAACTCGATCTCCGCGTTCTGGAAGACGTAGACCATTTCCTGCGCCACGGCGTCTTCGTAGAACGGGACCGGGATGGCGCCGAGCGCCTGCGCGGCGGTAAGCGTCCAGTAGAGCCGCGGGCGGTTGGCGCCGATCACCGCGATGTGCGCCCCGCGCGCGAGTCCGGCCTGGGCCAGCCCGCAGGCGAGCGCGTCGATCTCGACGCGCATCGCGCCCCACGTCCAGCTTTGCCAGATGCCGAGCGCCTTTTCGCGAATTGCGGGCTGCGATGCCCGCTCTCGCGCGTGCTGCAACAGAAGTTTCGGGAACGTGTCGGGCGTCCCGTTTCCTTCCGGCATGGCTCGTTCTCCTCGGATTTGCGCCTAGTGTAGCCGCAGCCTCCACCCGCCATGTGTCTTTTGGCTGACAATTCAGCGATGCAAACCCTCTCCGAGCTGCTGCGCTCCTCGCTCTGGACGCGCTCGCTCACGCCCGCGCAAATGGAACGCGTCGAAACCGAGACCCTGGTGCGCTCGCTGCCCGTGGGCGTGCCGGTGTGCCGCAAGGGCGAAGCGGTCGAGCACTGGATCGGCGTGATCGACGGGCTGGTCAAGATGACGAGCCAGACCCCGGAAGGAAAGACCACGACGTTCCTGGGGGTGACGAGTGGCGGCTGGTTCGGCGAGGGCTCGCTCCTGAAGGATAAGCTGCGCAAGTACGACGTCGTGACGCTGCGCGAAAGCCGCATCGCCTACATGCCGCGCGCCACCTTCCAATGGCTGCTAGACACCAGCATCGAGTTCAACCGCTTCCTCCTCATGCAGCTGAACGAGCGCCTCGGGCAGTTCATCGCCATGGTCGAGTACGAGCGCCTCCTCGAGCCCGACGCACGCGTCGCCCGCTCCCTCGCGGCGCTCTTCAATCCGGTCCTCTATCCCGACCAGGCGATCGATGTCCAGCTCTCGCAGGAAGAGGTCGGCTATCTGTCGGGCGTGTCGCGGCAACGCGTGAACCAGGCGCTGCAGGTGCTCGAGAAGGCGGGACTCCTGAAGGTCGACTACGGACGCATCCGCATCCTCGACCTGGAGGGGCTGCGCAGCTTTGGCGCCTAGGTGCCGTCGGTAACGGCGTTGCCCTTGACCTGCGCGCGCCACGAGCTCCGCACTTCGTCGGTGCGGCGCTGGGCATCCACGTCGATGTTGGATCCGACCCACATCAAGCCTTCGGGCGTGGCGACGCGACGCGCCGAGGCGTGATGCCAGCGGTAGGTGCGATCGGATCCGCGCAGCAGGCGGAAATCCACGTGGTAGACCTCGCCCGTGCGCAGCGCCTGCGTCCAGCGCTCCACGGCGTGCGCCAGGTCCGCGGAGTGGAGCATGTTCTGCCAGCCCTCGCCCACCAGCTGCTCGCGGCTCCTGCCGAAATAGCGGGCGGTGAAGGCATTCACGAACGTGAGGAGGCCGCTCGTATCCGCGGTCCAGACTTGCAGCTCGAAGGCGTCGTAGAGGTCGTCGTTCACGCGGTCATTTTACGCTGTCACGCCGCGACTGTCGGGCCGATGGCCCCGTTGGCCACGCGGATCGCTCCCGAGCGGGCGAGGTCCTCCACCAGCCAGTCGGCCAGGGATTCCGGGGAGCGGCCGAGGAAGCCTTCGGCCATGCGCCGATAGCAGCCGACGCGCCCGAGATACGCGGGCACTTCCGCGATCGGCATGCGGCCGCGGTCGAGGAGCGCGAAGACGAACATCACCTTCACCACGTGGCGCGCGTTCTTCGCCGGATCGCGCTCGAAGGCGGCGAGGCGCTCGCGCACGTTGGCGACCGACGCCGCGACATTCGCGAACGGCTTGCCATGGCCGGGGATCACGATCGCCGGTGCGAGCGCCTCGATCGCCGCAAGGGTCGAGTGCGCCGCGTCGATGAAGGGATTGGCGCCCTCCTCCGGCCACACGAAGCCCATGCCGTTCTCCCAAAGGGCATCCCCGGAAATGAGGATGCGCCGCGTGGGCTCGAAGAACATCAGCGCGTCCATGTCGTGACCGGGCGCGGCGTGCACCTGCCACTCCAGGCCGCCCCCGTCGAACGTGTCGCCGGCGGCGATGGTGTCGTCGAAACGGAAGGGATCGGCGCGCTGGTCGAATTCCGCCATCCACGCGGTTTGCGGCGTCCAGGGATCGATGTGCTTCGCCTCGCCCGCGGGAATCGTGATGCTGCAGCCGTGCGCATGGGCCACCGCCGCGTTGCCGCCCATGTGGTCGGAATGGCAATGGGTGTTGATGAGGCGTTCGAGCGGCTCGCCGTCGAGGCCCTCGGGGCCGGCGAGGCGCTCGAGCGTCTGCTCGCGATGGGTGCAGTAGCCCGAATCGATGAGCAGGTTGTCGCGCGGGGCGAGCATCACGACCTGGTTGCAGTTGAGCCAGCCGCGCACGATGACGCGAAGCGAGGGCGGGAGGGAGGGAGCCATATTAGAATTTATACATGAACCTGCTGCAGGGTCTCCGCGTCGTGACCACGGCGCTCAACCTCCCGGGCCCCGCGGCGTGCGCGCGGCTGCGCGACCTGGGCTGCACGATCGCCAAGATCGAGCCGCCGGCCGGCGATCCCTTCGAGGCATTCTGTCCGTCGTGGTACCGGCGCCTGCACGAGGGCGTCGAGGTCGGGCGCCTCGACCTGAAATCCGAGACCGGCCGCCACGCCATGGAGAAGCTCCTCGCGGGCGCGGACCTCCTCGTCACCGCGCAGCGCGCCTCGGCCCTGGCGCGCCTCAGCCTCGATCCCGTGCATCTCGCCAGCGCCTATCCGCGCCTGTGCCACGTCGCCATCACCGGCCACGCGCCGCCCCACGACGAGCTTCCCGGGCACGACCTCACCTATCTCGCCGAGCATGGACTGGTGTCCCCGCCCGCGATGCCGCTCACGCTTTTCGCCGACATGGCAGGCGCCGAGCGCGCCGTCTCCACCGCGCTCGCACTGGTGATCGCGCGCGACCGTGGGGGCCGCGGCGCTTCGCACGCCGTGGCGCTCGCCGATGCCGCGGCGATGCTCGCGCAGCCGCTGCACGAGGGCCTCACGCGCCCCGGCGCGCTGCTGGGCGGTGGCTTCGCTGGCTATAATCTTTACGCGGCGCGCAAGGGATGGGTCGCGGTCGCCGCGCTCGAGCCGCACTTCGCGCGGCGCCTCGCGCAACGCTTCGCATTGAAAGAGATCACGGTCGATGAGCTGCGCGAGCTCTTCCTCGCCCACGACGCGGACTATTGGCAGTCGTGGGGACGCGAGCACGACCTGCCGATCGTCGCGGTGCGCAATCCTTCTTCCCAAGAAAGCTGACCCATGCAGATCCAGAACCATGCTTTCCTCGTGACCGGCGGCGGCTCGGGCCTCGGTGCAGCCACCGCCGCCATGCTCGCGGCCAACGGCGCGAAAGTGATCATCGCGGATTTGAAAGCGCCCGCCGGCAGGGTCGCGGGTGAAACGCGCTTCATCGAGGCCGACGTCACCGACGAGGCATCGACGCAGGCCGCGGTCGAGCTGTGCGTCTCGGCGTTCGGCGCGATCCACGGCCTGGTGAATTGCGCCGGTGTCGCACCCGGCGAGCGCGTCGTCGGTCGCAACGGGCCGCATTCGCTGGCGAGCTTCGAGCGCGCGGTGAGAATCAACCTGATCGGCACGTTCAACGCGATTCGCCTGGCCGCCGCGAAGATGAGCGTGCAGGCGGCCGAGGCGAGCGGCGAGCGCGGCGTGATCGTGAATACGTCCTCGGTCGCTTCGATGGATGGGCAGATCGGGCAGGCCGCTTACGCCGCCTCGAAGGCGGGAGTCAACGGGATGACCCTTCCCATCGCGCGCGAGCTCGCCAAGTTCGGCATTCGGGTGATGACGGTCGCCCCCGGGATCTTCGACACGCCGATGCTGCAGGGGATGAGCGATGAGGCCCGTGCTTCCCTCGGCGCGCAGGTGCCCTTCCCATCGCGCCTCGGCCAACCCGTGGAATACGCTGCACTTGTTCGCCATATCGTCGAAAACGAAATGCTCAACGGCGAGGTGATCCGCCTCGACGGCGCCATCCGCATGACGGCCAAGTGAGGCCCCCTGCCCGCGTAACGCGCGTAGAAATGCGATAATTCCACTCTCGCCCCCCGAAAAGCTGCCTTTTGCTATTCGACACCCACCTCACCGAGGATTTCGACGCGCTGCGCGACACGGTGAAGCGCATGTGCGATTCGGAACTGGCGCCGCGCGCCGCCGGGATCGACGCGAAGAACGAGTTCCCGGCCGACATGTGGAAGAAGCTGGGAGAGCTCGGATTGCTGGGCATGACGGTGCCGGAATCGTACGGTGGCACGGGATTGGGCTACCTCGCCCACGTGGTCGCCATGGAAGAGGTGTCGCGAGCCTCCGCTTCGGTGGGCCTGTCATACGGCGCGCACTCCAACCTCTGCGTCAACAACCTCTTCCTCAACGGCTCCGAGGCGCAACGCCGCGAATACCTGCCGGGCCTGTGCTCCGGCGAGCTGGTCGGCGCTCTCGCGATGAGCGAGCCCGGGGCGGGCTCCGACGTCGTGGGCTCGATGCTGTGCAAGGCCGAGAAGAAGGGCGACCTGTGGGTCGCCAACGGCTCGAAGATGTGGATCACCAACGGCCCCGACGCCGACGTCCTCATCGTCTACATGCGCACCGCCCCGAAGGACCAGGGCTCGAAGGCCATGACCGCCTTCCTCGTCGAAAAGGGCATGAGGGGGTTCACCACCGCGCAGAAGCTCGACAAGCTCGGCATGCGTGGCTCCAACACCTGCGAGCTGGTGTTCCAGGATTGTGAGATCCCCGCCGCCAACGTGCTCGGTGAAGTCAATGGCGGCTCGCGCGTTTTGATGCGCGGCCTCGACACGGAGCGCACCGTGCTTTCCGGCGGACCGCTCGGCATCATGCAGGCGGCCATGGACCTGGTGCTCCCGTACGTGCACGAGAGGAAGCAGTTCGGGCAGGCCATCGGCACCTTCGAGCTGATGCAGGGCAAGCTCGCCGACATGTATACCAAGCTGCAGGCCTCGCGCGCCTTCAGCTACCGCACCGCGCAAGCCCTCGACCAAGGCCGCGGGCGCGTCGCGCGCAAGGACGCCGCCGCGTGCCTGCTGTTCTCCTCGGAGAACGCGGTCCAGGTCGCCCTGGAAGCGATCCAGGCCCTGGGCGGCAACGGCTACATCAACGAATTCCCCGCGGGGCGCCTGTTGCGCGACGCGAAGCTGTACGACATCGGCGCGGGCACCAACGAGATCCGACGCATGTTGATCGGGCGCGAGCTCTTCGAAGAATCCGTTTGACCAGGAGATAGAAATGGCAGAAACCATCGTCATCGTCGGAGCCAAGCGCACCCCCATCGGCTCCATGCAGGGAAAGTTCGGCTCCGTCACCGCGTCGCAGTTGGGATCCGTCGCGATCAAGGCCGCCATCGAGCAGGCGGGCGTGAAGCCCGACGAAGTGGACGACCTCATCTTCGGCAACGTCCTGGGCGCCGGACAAGGCCAGGCGCCGGCGCGCCAGGCGGCGCTGGGCGCGGGGCTCAACAACTCCACGCCGGCCACCACCATCAACAAGATGTGCGGCTCGGGCATGAAGGCCGCGATGATGGCCGCCGACGAGCTCTCCTCGGGCAACGCGACCATCGTCGTCGCGGGCGGCATGGAATCGATGACCAACGCGCCGCACCTGCTGCCCAAGGGCCGCGGCGGCATTCGCTATGGCCACGGCCAGGTGCTCGACCACATGGCCTTCGACGGCCTCGAGAACGCCTACGACGGCAAGCCCATGGGCGTTTTCGCCGACGCCACCGCGAAGAAGTACGGATTCACGCGCGAGAGCATGGACGAGTACGCCAAGGAGTCCACCAACCGCGCCGTCAACGCGTCGAAGTCCGGCGCCTTCACCGACGAAATCGCCGCGGTCACCGTGAAGGGCCGCAAGGGCGACGAGGTGGTGAAGGACGACGAGACCCCGTTCGGCGTGAACGTTGAAAAGATCCCGACGCTGCGCCCCGCGTTCAACAAGGACGGCACCGTCACCGCCGCCACGTCCTCGTCGATCTCCGACGGCGCCGCGGCGCTGGTCATGATGACGGAATCGGAAGCGAAGAGGCGCGGCGCCAAGCCGCTCGCCAGGATCGTGGCCTATGCGTCGAATGCGCATGAGCCCGAGTGGTTTACCACCGCGCCGGTCGGCGCGATCAAGAAGGTCCTCGACAAGGCGGGCTGGAAGGCTTCCGACGTCGACCTCTTCGAAGTCAACGAGGCGTTCGCCGTGGTCACCATGGCGGCGATGAAGGACGTGGGCATTCCGCACGAGAAAGTGAACGTGAACGGGGGAGCTGTCGCGCTGGGCCATCCCATCGGTGCCACCGGCGCACGCATCATCACGACGTTGATTTACGCGCTCAAGAAGCGCGGGTTGAAAAAGGGGGTCGCCGCGCTTTGCATTGGCGGTGGCGAAGGAACTGCACTAGCACTGGAGGTCTTGTAAGCATGGCAACTGCAATCGCAACGGCAACCGCACCCGCAACTCCGATCGAACGCACACCCAATATCGGGGCCTCGCTCGCCATCGAGCTTCGCTCCGTCGGCATCGACTCGCTCGAAGCGCTGATGCGCGTCGGCTTCTGGGACGCGTGGCTGCAGCTTCGCCGCGCCAATCCCGAGCGCAACAGCGTTCCCGCCTGCCTCGCCCTCGCGGGCGCGGTGGCCGGGGTGCGCTGGAACCACCTGCCTCCCAAGGTGCGCGCCGACATCCGCCACCGGGTGAAGGCAGTCCGGGCGTAGAAAATGAACCTCCCGCGCGGCGCGGCGCTCACGGCGACTCTCGCCGTGGCGCTCGCCTTCGCGGCGGCGTGCGGCAAGGAAAAGACGCCCAGGGTGGACGCCGCGGCTGAACGCGCGGCCGCCCTCGAGCGCTCGAAGAAGGACGTGTTCGGCACGCAGGTGAACGCGCTCGAGTCCGCCAGGGGCATCGAGGCCGACGTGAACCGGAAGGCCGCGGAAGTCGCCGACAAGGTCGAAAAAGACGCCAGGTAACGAGATGCTGACGCGCGCGCACACGGATTTCCTGTCCGAAGAGCAGCGGATGATTCGCGACATGGCGCGCGGGTTCGCGCGCGCGGAGCTGGCCCCGCACGCGGGCCAGTGGGAAGAGGAAGGCTGGATCCCCGACGCGGTGGTCGCCAAGCTGGGCGAGCTCGGGCTCCTCGGCATGGTCGTCCCCGAGGAATGGGGTGGCTCCTTCTCCGATTACGTGGCTTACGCGCTCGCCATGGAGGAGATCGCCGCGGGCTGCGCCTCGACGGCCACCCTCATGAGCGTGCACAACTCCGTGGGCTGCGGGCCGATCCTCGCGTGGGGAAGCGACGCGCAGAAGAAAGCGTATCTCCCGGACATGGCGGCGGGGCGCAAGATCGGATGCTTCTGCCTCACCGAGCCGCAGGCCGGCAGCGAGGCCAACAATCTGAAGACCCGCGCCGTGCTGAAGGACGGCAAGTGGATCCTCAACGGCAACAAGCAGTTCGTCACCAACGGCAAGCGCGCTTCGGTGGCGATCGTCTTCGCCGTCACCGACCCCGAGCTCGGCAAGAAGGGCCTGTCGGCTTTCATCGTGCCGACGGACACGCGCGGCTTCACGCCGCAGAAGCTCGAGCAGAAGCTCGGCATCAAGGCTTCCGATACCACGGCCATCTTGCTCGAGGACTGCGCCATACCCGAGGACCACCTCCTCGGCCCGCGCGGCAAGGGCCTGGCGATCGCGCTCTCCAACCTGGAAGGCGGAAGGATCGGCATCGCCGCGCAGGCGCTGGGCATCGCGCGCGCGGCCTTCGAGGCGGCGCTGGCCTACGCGAAGGACCGCACGCAATTCGGCAAGAAGCTGGTCGAGCACGGCCCCATCGCGGGCTACCTTGCGGACATGCACACGCGAATCAACGCGGCGCGGCTCCTCATCCTGCACGCGGCGCGCATGCGCAGCGAAGGCATCCCGTGCCTCTCGGAAGCCTCGCAGGCCAAGCTTTACGCTTCCGAGCTCGCCGAGTGGGTCTGCTCCAAGGCGATCCAGATCCACGGGGGCTATGGATATCTCCATGACTATCCCGTCGAGCGCCACTACCGCGACGCGCGCATCACGCAGATCTACGAAGGCACCAGCGAGATCCAGCGCCTGCTGATCGCGCGCAAGCTCTCCGAGTAGATGGCGAAACCTCTCTCCAGATTGCCCCAGCCGGTCTTCGTGTGGGGCGCGCAGCTCGCGGGTACCGTGGCGATCGCGATCGCGATCTACCTTTTCTTCGGCAAGGGCGGCCCCGCGTTCATGGGCGTCGATCCCGAATGGACGCGCTATGGGCTGTACGGCATCCTCGCCGCCGGCGGTCCCGCCATCTGGTACGTGCGCCGGTTCAAGCGTGCCCTGAACGCCGACATCGCGGCGTCGAATCGCCAGGGCGGCGTGCCCGATCCGCTCCTGCGCCAGGAGCTGCTGAAGAAGCTCAATGTGGGCAGCGCCCTGTGCGAGCTGCCACTCGCCCTGGGCGCGCTCTACCTCATGGCGGGCGGCGAAGTGCGCTGGTTCGTGGGCGCGGCCACGGTGAGCATCGCGCTGCGCCTCTCGTATCGTCCCTTCACCGCGAAGAAGCGCTGATGCCGACCATCAAGTCGCGCCTCGATACCGGCAGCCCCGCCTTCCAGGCCAACGTCGAGCACCATCGAAGCCTCGCCGCCGACCTTCGCGAGCGCGTCGCCGGAATCGCCGAAGGTGGTGGTCCCGACGCTCAGAAGAAGCACACCGCGCGCGGCAAGCTCCTGCCGCGCGAGCGCGTGCGCGCCCTCCTCGACCCGGGCTCGCCCTTCCTCGAGTTCTCGCAGCTCGCCGCCTTCGGCATGTACGGCGACGACGCGCCCGCCGCGGGCCTCATCACCGGCATGGGACGCGTCGAGGGCCGCGAGGTCGTGATCGTCGCCAACGACGCGACGGTGAAGGGCGGCACCTACTACCCGATGACGGTGAAGAAGCACCTGCGGGCGCAGGAGATCGCGCTGCAGAACCGCCTGCCGTGCGTGTACCTCGTCGATTCGGGCGGCGCTTTCCTGCCGCTGCAGGACGAGGTGTTCCCCGACAAGGAGCATTTCGGCCGCATCTTCTATAACCAGGCCAACCTGTCGGCGCTCGGCGTGCCGCAGGTGGCCGTCGTGATGGGATCGTGCACCGCGGGCGGCGCCTATGTGCCCGCGATGTGCGACGAGTCGATCATCGTGAAGAACCAGGGCACCATATTTCTCGGCGGTCCTCCCCTGGTGAAGGCGGCGACCGGCGAGGTGGTGACGGCGGAGGAGCTGGGCGGCGGCGACGTGCATTCGCGTACGTCCGGCGTGACGGATCACCTGGCCGACGATGACCGCCACGCGCTGTCGATCGCGCGCGAGGTCATCAACCATTCGTCGCCCCGGCGTAGGCCGGGGCCCGATTGGAACCCCGCCTGCGCGGGGGTGACAGAGCCGTTGTACCCCGCCGAAGACCTCTACGGAATCATCCCGAAGGACCCGCGCCATCCCTTCGACGTGCGCGAGATCATCGCCCGCATCGTCGACGGCTCGCAGTTCCACGAATTCAAGGCGCTCTATGGCTCGACGCTCGTCACCGGGTTCGCGCACCTGCACGGCCTTCCGGTCGGCATCCTCGCCAACAATGGCATTCTTTTCTCGGAATCGGCGCTGAAGGGCGCGCATTTCATCGAGCTGTGCACGCAGCGCGGCATTCCGCTGCTCTTCCTGCAGAACATCACCGGCTTCATGGTCGGCAGGAAGTACGAGAGCGGCGGCATCGCCAAGGACGGCGCCAAGATGGTCACGGCCGTGTCGTGCGCGAAGGTGCCCAAGCTCACCGTGATCGTCGGCGGCTCGTTCGGCGCGGGCAACTACGGGATGTGCGGGCGCGCCTTCAACCCCCGCTTCCTGTGGACCTGGCCCAACGCGCGCATCTCGGTGATGGGCGGCGAGCAGGCCGCCTCGGTGCTCGCGACCGTGAAGCGCGACGGCATCGAGGCGAAGGGCAAGAGCTGGTCGAAGGCCGAGGAAGAGGCGTTCAAGGACCCGATCCGCGAGCAATACGAGAAGCAGGGCCATCCGTACTACGCCACCGCGCGGCTCTGGGACGACGGCGTGATCGATCCCACCGATACGCGTCGCGTGCTCGGGCTGGCACTTGCCGCCACCACCAATGCACCCTCCGAGGAGACGCGATTCGGCGTCTTCCGCATGTAGGGAAAAACATGAGTGATTCACTGGCCATCGAGCGCCAGGGCCCGGTCGGGCTCATCACGATGAACCGTCCCGAGCGTCACAACGCCTTCGACGATGCCCTCATCACCGAGCTCACCGACGCGTTCCGCTCCATGGAGGCCGAGGATGGCATTCGCATCGTGGTCCTCTCGGGCACCGGCAAGTCGTTCAGCGCCGGGGCGGACTTGAACTGGATGAAGCGCATGGCGGGCTTCTCCATCGAGGAGAATCGCCGAGACGCCATGGGGCTCGCGGCCCTGATGCGCACCATCGCGCACCTGCGCCAGCCAACCATCGCGCGCGTGCAGGGCGCGGCCCTCGGCGGCGGCGTGGGCCTGGTGGCCTGCTGCGACATCGCGGTCGCCACCCAGGACGCGGCCTTCGCGCTCTCGGAAGTGAAGCTCGGCCTCATTCCCGCGGTGATCTCTCCGTATGTCATCGCGGCCATCGGGGAGCGCGCGGCGCGCCGCTTTTTCCTCACCGGCGAGCGCTTTTCGGCGGCCGACGCGTGGCGGCTGGGCCTTGTCCATGAGATCGCCGGCAGCGAAGCGGAAATGGACGAACTCATCGGCGCCATCGTCGACGCGATGCTCGCCGCCAGCCCCGCGGCGCAGAAGGACGCCAAGGACCTGGTTCGCGCGGTGGCGAACCGGCCGCTCACCAGCGAGGTGGTGCAGGACACCGCCGATCGCATCGCGAAGATCCGCTCCTCGCCCGAGGGCCGCGAGGGCATCGCCGCGTTTCTCGAGAAGCGGCGCGCCTCGTGGGTGCCGCCCGACCCCGAGCCCGAAATTCCACCGGAAGCTCCGCAGGACACCTAGCCCGCGGTCCCGGGCCGTGTCTTTTTAGCAACAGGGCAGGTTAGGCGTTCGGGGCTCGTTGCCGGACAATGGGGCATCGTGAAACGCTGCCGAGGTTCCCCATGATCACAAGACTCCTCCTGGCGGCACTGGCCTGTCTCCTCCTCGCATTTCCCGCGCTCGCCGCGACGGTGGCCGAGCGTTCGCCCTTCGCGCAGGGCCACTGGTGGAACCCGGCGCGCTCCGGAAACGGCTTCGAGATCTTCAACGCCGCGGGACAGGTCGCCGTCGTCTGGTACACGTTCGAGCAGAACGGCCGGGCGGTCTGGTACACCGCGCAAGGCGCCGAGGCCACGCTCGGCAGCACGGCGTGGCCCCTCATGCGCCATCGCTGGCAAGGCGATCGCATTGCGCAATCCACGCAGGTCGGCACGCTGCGCCTCGACGTGCAGCACGCCGAGAAGATGACGGCCAGCTGGCAGCTCGCCGGCCAGAGCGGCGCGTGGGAAATCGAGCCGCTGGTCTTCTCCGGCGTCGTGAACGAGGTTGACCATAGTGGCTCGTGGTTCGCGCCCGCCAACGGCGGCTGGGGCGTGACGGTCACTGAGCAGGGCGAGGTGCTCGGCGGAGCGGTGTTCACGTACGACACGGCAGGAGAACCCACGTGGGTCGCCGGATTCCAGCGCGGCTCTCGCACCGTGCAGTACTTCGCCTGCACCGGCTCCTGCCCATCGTGCGCATACCAGGCCACGTCGACCGTCAACGCCGGATATCTCGCATTCGAGTTCGCCTCCGAGAACCGGCTCACGCTGCGCAACAACCTGCTGCTGCCGATCGCCTCCGGCGTCTCCATGGAGCGCGCCGAGATGGTCCCGCTCAGCCGGCCCGCGTCGTGGCGTGCGGCCGACCGACAGCTCGCGAGCTTCACCGACGACGCTTCGCTCAGGACCTGGATCTCCGCCGGCATGTTCAACGTGCGCGTGAATACCGGCGTCGATTTCTCTCCGGCCCCGGCCGGGATGAGCTTCTCGCAGACCAACCTGCAGGAATCCGGCGTGGATGAGGCCGACCTGGTGAAGAGCGACGGCCGCTTCGTCTATACCTACGCATTCGACTCCAACGGCCGGCGCGCGCAGCAGCTGCGCATCGCGGAGGTCGCCAACGAGGGAGCGTCGCTGCAGCTCGTCGGCAACGTCCCGCTTCAACCGACCGGCAGCAACTACTACTCGAATGGCGGGCTTTACCTCGAGGGCACGAACCTGGTTTCCCTCACCGGGACGGTCGCGGTCGGCTATGTCGCATACCCATGGTCCGTCTCCGGCGCTTGGCTGAACGGCACGACGCTGATCGAGGTGTTGAGCACCGCGAACCCCGCGGCGCCGGTACCGCGCTGGCGCGCCGAGATCGACGGCCACCCGATCTCGAGTCGGCGCATCGGCAACCGCCTCTATGTCGTGTCGCGCTTCGTGCCCAACGTGCCGGGCTTCACTTACGGCGGCAACAGCGGTGCCGCGCTCGCCGCCAACCAGCAGGTCCTCGCCAACGCGCCGGTCGCGACATTCCTGCCCAAGGTGCGCGTGAACGGCGGCGCCGCCGCGCCGCTCCTCTCACCGCAGCAGGTGTTCATCCCGCCGCAGGGCGTCCGCCCGCCGGTCGCGGACCTGATCATCGTCACGGCCATCGACCTCGCCGAGGCACGCGTCGCGCAGGCGATCGCGATCGCCGGCACCGTCGACACCGTGTACGTGTCGCCCACCAACCTTTACCTTGCGCGCTCGCGCTACGAGACGCGCACCCCCTCGGGCTCCCTCCTTCCCTACGAGCCCTACTTCCCGGTGACCGACGTGCACCAGCTCGCGCTCGGCACGGCGGCGATGAGCGTGGCGGGCTCGGGGTCGATCGAGGGCTTCTTCGGCGGTGACGTGGACAAGGGTGCCTTCCGGATGAGCGAGCACCAGGGGCGGCTGCGCACGGTGTCGAGCAGCAACTCCATGTGGGGCGCGGGAGTCTCCAACCGCGTGACCATCCTCGAGCCTTCGACGATCGCGCCCGGCCTGCTGAAGACGGTCGCGTATCTCCCCAACGCGCAGCGCCCCGAACCGCTCGGCAAGCCCGGTGAATTCCTGTACGGCACGCGCTTCCTCGGCGAGCGGCTGTACGCGGTGACGTTCCGGCAGACCGATCCGTTGTACGTCGTCGATCTCGCGACCGCCGCCGATCCGAAGATCGCCGGATCCCTCGTGGTGCCCGGATTCTCGGACTACCTGCACCCGCTATCGAGCGGCCTGGTGCTCGGCTTCGGCAAGGATGCGACCGTGAACGGCACGATCCAGGGCCTGCAGCTTTCGCTCTACGACGTGAGCGACGCGGGCAAGCCGCGCGAGCTGCAGCGCATTGTCGTGGGCTCCCGGGGGAGCGAATCGGCGTTGTTCCACAGCCACCATGCGTTCAGCTCGCTCGCGCGGCAGGACGGCTCGACCGCGATCGCCTTCCCCGCGCGCGTGATGGGGGAATTCAACGCGTTCAAGTACAGCGGCCTGGTGCGCTTCGATCTGCGCGACAACCGGCTCGCGGAGTTGCCGGCCCTCGTCACCCACGCTTCGGTCGCGAGCTTCCAGCCGATCGATGCGGCCGCCATGAGCGCGCGCTCGATCCTGTTCCGCAACGGCACGGTGTATGTCGGCTACGGCCAGATGTGGCACCAGGATTCGGCCGGCGTCACCCGCGGGCCGCTCTGACGCAACGCAGCGCTGGTGGGCGTATAGAATCTCCCACCATGTTCGAAAAAGTCCTCATCGCCAACCGCGGCGAGATCGCTTGCCGGGTGATCAAGACCTGCCGGCGGCTCTCGATCCGCACCGTCGCGGTCCACTCCTCGATCGACGCGCACGCGCTGCATGTCGAGCAGGCCGACGAGGCTTATCTCATCGGCGGGCCGCGCCCATCCGAGTCGTACCTGCGCGGCGACAGGATCATCGAGGTCGCCAGGGCGTGCGGCGCGCAGGCGATCCATCCCGGATACGGCTTCCTCTCGGAGAACGAGGACTTTGCGCGCGCGGTTGAAGCGGCCGGCCTGGTGTTCATCGGCCCCACGCCGGAAGCCATCGAGAAGATGGGCCTGAAGGACCGCGCCAAGGCGATCATGGAGAAGGCGGGCGTTGCGGTCGTGCCCGGCTATCACGGCGAGAACCAGGACGCGAAGTTCCTGCGCGGGGAGGCGAAGAAGGTCGGCTTCCCGCTCCTGGTGAAAGCGGTCGCAGGCGGTGGCGGCAAGGGCATGCGCCTGGTCACGAAAGACGCCGAGTTCGACGACCAGCTCGCCTCCGCGCGCCGCGAGGCGAAGAACGCCTTCGGCGACGAGGCGGTGCTCCTCGAGCGCTTCGTGCGGGGCCCGCACCACATCGAGTTCCAGGTGTTCGGCGACACCCACGGCAACTACGTGCACCTCTTCGAGCGCGAATGCTCGATCCAGCGCCGCCACCAGAAGGTGCTCGAGGAAACGCCCTCGCCCTTCCTCGACGACGACATGCGCGCGCGCATGGGCGAGGCCGCCGTCGCCGCGGCGCGCGCGATCGCCTATCGCGGCGCGGGCACCATCGAGTTCATCGTCGGCGCCGATCGCAAGTTCTTTTTCATGGAGATGAATACGCGCCTGCAGGTCGAGCACCCGGTGACCGAGATGATCACCGGCGAGGATTTGGTCGAGTGGCAGCTGCGCGTCGCCGCCGGCGAGCCGCTTCCCCTGAAGCAGGCCGAGATCACCTCGGGAGGCCACGCCATCGAGGTGCGCCTCTGCGCGGAAAGTCCCGCCAACAATTTCCTTCCAGAGACCGGGCGCATCGGCGTGCTGCGCGCCCCCCGGGAGATCGACGAGGTCGTGCGCCTCGACACGGGCGTGCGCGAAGGCGACGAGGTGAGCGTCTTCTACGACCCGATGATCGCCAAGCTCGTCGTCTGGGGCGACGATCGCAACGAGGCGGCGCGGCGCATGCAGTCGGCGCTCGCCGAGACCGCGCTCCTGGGCGTGAAGACCAACCTCGCCTTCCTCGAGCGCCTCGTGATGCATCCCGCGTTCCTCGCCGGCGACACCGACACGGCGTTCATCGAGCGCCACCGCGCCGAGCTCCTTCCCGAAAAAATGCAGATCCCGGCCGAAGCACTGGTGGCCGCCGCGGCGCGCGTCTTCCTCGACGAGCAGCAGGCGATCGCCTCGGCGCCGCCATCTCCGTGGAACGACACCCGCGGCTGGCGACTGAACCAGCCTGCGATGCGGCACATGGAATTGCGCTCGCCCGACGGCGCCGTGTCGCTCCTCGAAGCCCAGATGCGCCCCGGCCACGCGTTGATCTCCATCGGCGGCGAAAAGCACCACGTCGCGCTCGGGCCGCGCGAAGGCGACCGCCTCCAGATCGCGCTCGACGAGGAGACCTACTTCGCGCGCGTCGCGCGCCTGGGCAATTGCCTCTCGGCGACCACGCCGCGTGGGCGCCACGACCTGGAGCTGGTCGACCCCTTCCATTACGAGCCGGCCGACTCCCTTCCCGACGCGCGCCTTACCGCGCTCATGCCCGGACGCGTCGTCAAGGTCATGGCGGCCGCGGGCGACGCGGTGAAGAAGGGCCAGTCGCTGATGATCCTGGAAGCGATGAAGATGGAACACACCATCGTGAGCCCGCGCGACGGCGTGATCGAGCGCGTGGCCTTCGCCGAGAACCAGCTGGTTCCGGGCGACGCGGTGCTCTTCGCCTTCCGGGAGTAGCGCCTAGCCGGGCGCGTGCGCGGCCGCCATCGCGGCCAGGCAGCCCGGGCACATGCAGCGCGCCTCGCCCGCAGGATCGACCGGAGGATAGCTCGCGCACCAGCAAGGCGTGCTGCAATCGCTCGCCCCACAGGTGAACGGCGTGCCGCAGCGCGAGCATTGGCTCACCGGCCAGCGGCTCGAGATGCGCGCCGCCTCGGCGACGCGCTGCGCCTTGAAGCGGGTACAGCGCGCGGGCAGCGCGGCGTTGATCGTGGCGCGCTCGGCGGCGCTGAACGCGCTCCAGCCCTGGATTTCGTCGAGCGTGCGCCCGCATCCGAGGCAGGACCGCGTGGACGCGTCGAGAGTGCAGACGTTCGTGCAGGGGGAATCCATCGGGCTCATGCGCGGATTATGCCCTGGCGTTGACCTACCCGTGCTGATGGGAAAGCGCGGGCACCCGCAGCGGCAAGGTCACCGTGAAGACGCTCCCCTGCCCCAATCCGGCGCTGTGCGCGCCGATCGCCCCGCCGTGCATCTCGACCAGGCGGCGCGCGACGTTGAGGCCGAGTCCGAGGCCGCCCTGCGAGCGTCCCACGCTTTCATCGAGTTGCGCGAAGACGTCGAAGACGCGCTCGAGCGACGCGGGCGCGATGCCGACGCCGTTGTCCTCGATAGAGATGATCGCCATGCCGCCCGCGGACTCGACCGAAACGCGGATGCGTCCGCCGGGGTCGGTGTATTTCGCGGCGTTGTTGATGAGGTTGGAGAGCACCTGCAGGAGCCGGCCGTGGTCGGCGTCTACGGTCGTGCCGGGGGGCGGCAGCTCGCGCACCACCGCATGGCCCTTGGAGACGATGAGCGGGTCGCACGCCTCGAGGGCCTCCTCGACGACCTCGGCGAGCTCGATGGACGTGCGCTCGAGCCGGACCTTGCCCTGGGCGATGCGCGAAACGTCCATCAGCTCGTCCACCAGGCGTCCCATCTGCAGCGCCTGGCGTTCCATGAGCGCGACCAGCCGCTCGCGCACCACCGCGTCGGCGCCCTTGGCCTTGAGGAGGTGGACGGCGTTGGTGAGCGGCGCGAGCGGATTGCGCAACTCGTGGCCGAGGATCGCCAGGAACTGGTCCTTGCGACGGTCGGCGGCCTGCAGCGATTGCGTCTTCTCGTGCAGCTCCTCCTCGAGGAGCTTCCTGCCGGTGAAGTCGATGGTGACGCCGTCCATCGCCGTGGGCTTGCCGGATTCGTCGAACTGGGCGCGGCCGCGCGCCGCGATCCAGCGCACCGTTCCGTCGGGCCAGACGACGCGGAATTCGGCGGCGTAGTCGCGCTTCTCCTCGAGCGCGAGCCGCATCGATTCCTGCATGGCGGGGCGGTCCTCGGGGTGCGTCGCCGCGACCGCATCTTCGTAGGTGAACGGGTCGCTCGCCACGCGCCCGAAATTGGCCTTGCAGGTGTCCGAGGCGTGCATCTGGCCCGTGCGCAAGTCCAGGTGCCACGCTCCCATGCGCGATGCGGCAAGCGCCACCTCGAGATTGGCCTGCGCCGCGCGAAGCCGCTCCTCGGTCTCGCGCCGCTCCGTGACGTCGATGTTCACGCCCGCAAGCCGCGTGGGCGCGCCGTTCTCGTCGAGCCATGCACGGCCCTGCGCCTCGATGTAGCGGATGGCGCCGTCGGGCAGGATGACGCGCCATTCCGAAACGAAAGTCCCACCCTTTACCGCCGCCGCGATGTCGCGCTCGGCGCGCTCGACGTCGTCCGGATGGACGCGGCTCTTCCATTCCTCGCGCGTGCCGCGGAAGCTGCCCGGGGCCATGCCGTAGAGCAGCTCGAGCTCCTCGGACCAGACGCTCAGGTTGGTGCGGATGTCATGGTCGAAAGAGCCGCTGCGCGCCGATTCGTGGGCGATCCTCAGCCGCCGCCGGTTCTCCTCGAGCTCGAGCTGCAGGCGCTTCCTCCCCCCGATGTCGAAGAACGCGATGATGGCGCCGGTAACCCGCCCGTCCTCGACGAGCGGCACGGCGCTCGTGTCGAGCCACGTCTGCGTGCCGTCGGGACGCACGTAACGGACCTCGCGCCCGAGCACCTTTTCGCCGCGCAGCGCTTGCGTGGTGCTGAATTCTTCCGGCGGGATCTTGCGACCCTCCGCGTCGTATACCGCCCAGTCGGCGTCCATGCGGTCGAGGGAGGCATGCCCAAGGGTTTCGCGCACGCCCTCGTTCGCGTGGATCACGGTGCCCGTCGAATCGAAAACCACCACGGCGAAGGGAAGCTGGCGGACGAGCGCGTCGAGCCGCGACGTTTCGCGCAGCAGCGCGGCGCGCGCGGCGTGCAGGGATCCCGCAAGGCCGCTGATCGCGAGAGACACCACCGCCAACAGCGCGAGGCGAATCGAGTCGGCGGGAAAGGAAGCGCTCTCGTTGCCGCGGAAGAAGAGCACCCCGAGCACGAGCGAGAGAACGGTCGCGAATAGCGCCGCGCCGCGCCCCGAATGCCAGGCGGCGAACGCCACGGCGATCGGAAAGACGAGCACCGGGGGCGCGGCGGCGGTGGCCGCGCCGATACCCACTCCGGCGATCGCGCAAGCGGCGACGGCCGCCGTGACGATCGCGAGCGATTCGATGCCGCTGCGCGTCATTTCTTCTTCTCCTGCGCGACCAAGCGCACCAGCGGCTTGCCCTGCAGCCAGTTCACCAGGTTCTCCACCACGCCCGGCCCGAAGTTGGCGAACACCGGGTCGTTCACGAATCCCAGGTGCGGGGTGAGCACCACGTTCTCGCGCTTCGCGAGGGCGTAGCCGGCCTCGAGCGGCTCGTCGTCGTAGACGTCGAGCGCGGCCACTCCCGGCCGGCCGGCGTCCAGCGCACGCTCGAGCGCGTCCATGTCGATCAGCGCCGAGCGCGAGGTGTTGGCGAGGATGGAATCGGGACGCATCGTCGCGAGGCGCTCCTTGTCCAGGAGCTTTCGCGTCGTCTCCGAAGGCACGAGGTGCAGGCTCACGACCTTCGAGGTGGCGAGCAGCTCCTCGAGGCTCACCGCCTTCGCCCCGCCTTCGGCGGCGCGCTCGGGTGTCATGTGCGGACTCCACGTGACGAGCTCCATCCCGAAGGCCTTGCCGACTTCGCCCACCATCTTGCCGATCTCGCCAAAGCCGACGAGGCCGAGGCGCTGCCCCTTCAGCACCTGCGGCAATGCCTTGCCGTCACGCCAGCCCCCGTGGCGCAACAGCGCCATGTAGCCCTCGAGGCGCTTGGCCGCCGCGAGGATCAACGTCCATGTGAGCTCCGCGGTGGCGGGCTTCGAATCGCTCATCGCGGTATTGGCGACCGGGATCGCGCGCGCCGCGAGCGACTGGAAATCCAGCTGCGTGTTGCGTCCTCCCGTGAAGATGAAAAGCTCGAGCGTCGGCATTTTCGCGAGGAGATCCGCCTTGAACGGCGTGCGGTCGCGAATCAGCACGATGGCGTTCGCGTCCTTCACGGCGTCGAGGAGCGCCGCGCCGCGCAGCCGCTCGGTGTGGAATTCCACGTCGGCCAGCTTTTGCACGAGCGACCAATCCGCGGTCTTGCGAAGCGAATCCTCGTAGTCGTCCAGTACCACGACGCGGCGTTTCATGGCTTGGACCTTTCCGCGATCGCCCGCACATCCTTGGCGCTGCCGAGGCTCCAGCATGCCTCGACCAGCGCGTCGCTCTGCGCCTTGCCGATCACCTCGTCCGACATCGAGTGGAATTTGGCCTCGAGCTCCTTATCGGACAGCGGGCGCTCGAGGGAGCCGACGGCGTGCTCGACGAACACGTGCACTTTGCGCCCGTCCTTGAGGATCGCCGTCACGTCGGCCGACGCTTCGTCGATGGAATCGTCCACGGTCGCCACCACCTTGCGGCGCAACGCAGTCACGTCATCGCGGCGCACGATCTCGTCCTCGTACTCCGGCTCGCTCGCGCGCCCGAAGATGAGCCCCGCGGCGAAGCCGTGATAGACGCTGAACTTGCCCTGGAGCCCATCCCGCGGCTCCTTGTTGCCGGTGAGCTCCAGGACGAGCGAGTGCACCTTGAGCTCGACGCGCTCGACGTCTTCGGCCTTCACGCCCTTGGCGCGCAGCTGCACCGCCGCGTCGATCGTCGGATGGATCACGATGCCGCAGGCGAACGGCTTGTAGGTGTTGAAGGAGATCTCGAAGCGCTCGCCGAGCTCGCCGGTGATCTCGTTCCAGTCGTACTTGGTCGAGACCACCTGCACGAAGCCGCGCGGCGCCTCCAGCGCCTTGCCGCTCGCGGTGAAGCCGTGCCTGGCGAGGAGCGCCGAGGTGAGTCCCGCGCGCGCCGCCGCACCCGGGTGGAAAGGCTTGGTCATGGTGCCGAACTGCTCGCGCAGGCCCACCGGCTGCGAGGCAGCGATGCCCAGCGCCATGGTGGTTTGCTTCTCGTCGAGCTTCATCAATCGCGCGCAAGCCGCTGCCGCGCCGAGCGTGCCGGTGGATCCGGTGATGTGCCAGCCACGGTCGTAATGCTCGGGATAGATGCAGTTGCCCATGCGGCAGGAAACGTCGATGCCGAGCACCAGCGCGTCGATCAGGTCGCGGCCGCTGGCGCCGATGACTTCGGCCAGCGCGAGCAGCGCGGACGCGACCGGGCCGGCCGGATGGATGATGGTCTTCAGGTGCGTATCGTCGAAGTCGAAGGTGTGCGAGGTGATGCCGTTCACCAGCGCCGCGCTCGCCATGTCCACTTTCTCCGCGCGCCCAAGGATGCTCGACTGCGCTGCCGGCTCGAGCATGCGCACGGCAGCCAGCGCCGTCCGCGCCGACTCGTGATTCGCCGCGCCGACCGCGCAGCCGGCCCAGTTCAGGAAGGTGCGGTGCGCCTCGTGGTCCACCGCGTCGCTCCAGCCGCGCGACGGATGGGAGGACACGAACTTCGCGAGGATTCGCGTGATAGCAGGCGCGTTGCGGTCCGCCTCGACTTTGGTATTGCGTGCCATCGTTTCCCTTCACCTCGGCAATGGGGTGTTCTCTTGTGGGTCTATTGCACCAGGCGCGGCGCGGATTGCAGCAGCTCGCCCAGCTCACGTTTGTACCATTTTGCGGAGCCCGTCGTGCCGTGGCCGGCGGTGTCCTCGCTTGCCGGGATCAGCAGGATGCGGCCGGCCCTGACCCGCTTCATCTCGCGATCGAGAAGCCCGAGCTCGGGCGGGTTGCGCTCGTCGTCGGCGGCATTGATTGCCAGCACCGTGGCGCGGATCCTCTCCAGCCCCGGCGAGGGGTTGTAGTCGCGCGACGAATCCCACTGGTAGAGCACATCGTTCGCGTCGCCGGCAAAGGGCGCGGCCATCCGCCGGTCGAGGAGCTGGTCGGCCTTCTCGCGTGTCGGGGCCGCCTTGTAGAGCGCCTGGTTACCGCCATTGGTCGCGATGCCGAAATACACCGAGGCGAAGCGCGCGCTGCGCGGCTGCTGGGTGTAGTCGCCGTTCTTCCAGTCCGGGTCGTTGCGGATCGAATCGGTGATGAGGCGCCGCAGCATCCAGTTGCGGCTCGACATCTCGGTGGGAAGGCATGCCATCGGCACCGCGATGTCCATGTAATCGGGAAATTTCGCCGCGTAGATCCAGGTTTCCATTCCCCCCATGGAGTTGCCGATCACCATGCGCAGATGGCGGACCTTGAGCCCTTCGGTGAGCAATCGGTGGTGCGCCTCGACCATGTCCTCGTAGTTGTAGCGCGGGAACTTCGCGCGCATGCCGTCCTAGGGCTTGCTCGACTTTCCGTGCCCGAGGGTGTCCGGAATGATGATGTAGTAACGCGCCGAATCGAGCGGCTGGCCGGGCCCGAAGAGCTCGCCTGCGAAGGCGGGCAAGACCATGTTCGCGCCGGAACCCGCGGTGCCGTGGAGCACGAGGACCGGCTCGCCGGCCGGCGACCCGATGGTGCGATAGTGAAGCTTCAGCTCCGGCATGACCTCGCCCGTGTGGAAGCGGAAATCGCGCGCCGTCCAGGAGCCTTCCTGCGGCGCTGGGAAGTCCGCCGCCCGCGCCGCCGCCACCACCATCGAGACCGCCAGCAGCGCGGCCGCCCACCGTCCGAGGCTTTTCATCGCCCTCCTCCTTCTTTTCATGGTTATGGGGACCTTGCGATTATAATTTCGGTTTCGCCCGCCATTCCCCCTAAGGAGATCCCATGGCCGCCAACCCCCAGGCGAGGAACGAATCCGTTCCCACCGTCAAACTGCTGGTCAACGGCCAGTTCGTCGAGTCGAAGGCCAAGGCCTGGCGCGACGTCGTCAATCCCGCGACCCAGCAAGTCCTCGCGCGCGTGCCGATGTGCGACGCCGCGGAAGTCGCAACGGCGGTCACGGCCGCCGCCGAGGCGTTCAAGACGTGGAAGAACGTCCCGCTCGGCGCCCGCGCCCGCATCATGCTGAAGCTGCAGGAGCTGATCCGCCGCGACATGAAGAAGCTCGCCGCGGTGCTCACTGCCGAGCAGGGCAAGACGCTGCCCGACGCCGAGGGCGATATCTTCCGCGGGCTGGAAGTGGTCGAGCACGCCTGCTCCATCGGCACCTTGTCCCTGGGGGAATTCGCGGAGAATGTCGCGGGCGGCGTCGACACCTACTTCATTCGCCAGCCGATCGGCGTCTGCGCCGGGATCACGCCCTTCAACTTTCCCGCCATGATCCCGCTCTGGATGTTCCCGATGGCGATCGTGTGCGGCAACACCTTCGTCCTGAAGCCCTCCGAGCAGGACCCGATGACGCCGATGCTGCTGGCCGAGCTCGCCATCGAGGCGGGCGTGCCCCCCGGGGTGCTGAACGTCGTGCACGGCGGCAAGGAGTCGGTGGACGCGCTCTGCACCCACCCCGACATCAGGGCGGTGTCCTTCGTGGGCTCGTGCCACGTGGGCGAGCATGTCTACAAGCTCTCCAGCGAGAACGGCAAGCGCGCGCAATGCATGATGGGCGCGAAGAACCACGCGGTGATCATGCCCGACGCGAACAAGGAGAAGTCGCTCGACGCGTTGGTCGGCGCCGGCTTCGGCGCGGCGGGCCAGCGCTGCATGGCCACCAGCGTCGCGGTGCTGGTGGGCGAGGCCAACAAATGGATCCCCGACATCGTCGCCAAGGCGAAGACCCTCAAGATGGGGGCGGGCACCGAAAAGGGCGCGGACGTGGGCCCGGTGATCTCGAAGCAGGCCAAGGCGCGCATCGAGGGGTTGATCGAGCAGGGCGTGAAGGAAGGCGCCAAGCTCGAGCTCGACGGGCGCAACGCGAAGGTGGCCGGCTTCGACAACGGCAACTTCATCGCGCCCACCATCTTCTCGGGCGTGAAGCCCGGCCACAAGGTCTACACCGAGGAGATCTTCGGCCCGGTGCTGGTGCTGGTAAGCGTCGACACGCTGGATGAGGCCATCGACCTGGTGAACAAGAACCCGTTCGGCAACGGCACCGGCATCTTCACGCAGTCCGGCGCCGCGGCGCGCAAGTTCCAGAACGAGATCGACGTGGGCCAGGTGGGCATCAACGTGCCGATCCCGGTGCCGGTGCCCTATTTCAGCTTCACCGGCTCGCGCGGCTCGAAGCTGGGCGACCTCGGCCCCTACGGCAAGCAGGTGATCCAGTTCTACACGCAGGTGAAGACGGTGACCTCACGCTGGTTCGACGACGAGACCACCTCGCCCGGCATCCACACGACGATCAGCCTCAAATGAAGATCGGGTTCATCGGCCTGGGGCACATGGGCAACCCCATGGCCCGCAACCTCCTCAAGCATGGGCACGCGTTGAAGATCTACGACGTGGTGCCGGAGCTCGTGAAGAAGCTTGCCACCGAGGGCTGCGAGGTCGCGACGTCGGCGTCCGATTGCGCAAAGGGCGTGGAGATGGTGATCACCATGTTGCCCTCCTCGCCCCACGTGCGCTCGGTGTACCTGGGCGACTACGGCATCCTCAAGGGCGCCGCGCCCGGCACGCCGCTCATCGACTCCTCGACCATCGATCCCCTCACCTCGCGCGAGGTGGCGATGGACGTGAAAGCCAGGGGCTGCACGATCGTCGACGCGCCCGTCTCCGGCGGCGTGGGCGGCGCGGAAGCCGGCACGCTCACCTTCATGGTGGGTGGCGAGGTGCGCGATTTCGAGGCCGCCAAGCCGATCCTGCAGGCCATGGGCAAGAACATCGTCCACTGCGGTGGGATCGGCAACGGCCAGGTCGCCAAGATCTGCAACAACATGATGCTCGCCATCGAGATGATCGCTACCTCCGAGGGGATGACGCTCGCGGCCAAGCTCGGCATGGACCCCAAGGTGTTCGCCGCCATCGTCAATACCTCGAGCGGGCGCTGCTGGAGCTCCGATACCTACAATCCGTACCCGGGCGTGCTCGAGAACGTCCCGGCCTCGCGCTCCTATGCGGGCGGCTTCGGATCCGATCTCATGCTGAAGGACCTCACGCTCGTCACCGACGCGGCCAAGACGGCGAAACACCCGGTGATGCTCGGCGCCATGGCGCAGCAGATCTACCAGAAGCACTCGGTGGACGGCCACGGCGCGAAGGACTTTTCCAGCGTGATCATGCAGTACCTGAAACTGTAAGAGCGACACTATGATCAAGCACGAGATCAGGGGTCATGCGGCCTTCATCACCATCGACAACCCGCCGGCCAACACCTGGACGCCGGAGTCGCTGCGCGAGATGGAGTCGCTCGTCGCCACGCTGAACGAGGACCGCGCCGTGTATGCCGCGGTGCTCACTGGCGCGGGGGCAAAGTTCTTCTCCGCGGGCGCGGACCTGAAGAGCTTCGCCGGCGACAAGGTGCTCGCTCGCCACTTCATCGCGCGCTTCGGCGCCACGTTCGAGGCGCTCATGAACGCGCGCTTCGTGACCATCGCAGCGATCAATGGCTACGCCATGGGCGGTGGCCTCGAATGCACCCTCGCCTGCGACATCCGCATCGCGGAGGCGCACGCGCAGATGGCGCTTCCCGAGCCCGCGGTGGGCCTGCTTCCCGCCGGTAGCGGCACGCAGATGCTGCCGTGGCTGGTGGGCGAAGGCTGGGCCAAGCGCATGATCCTCACCAACGAGCGCATCGATGCCGCCACGGCGCTGCGCATCGGGCTTGTCCAGGAGGTGGTCGAGAAGGGCAAGGGCCTCGAGGCCGCGACCGCGATGGCCGAGCGCGTCGCCACCCTGTCGCCGCGTGCCGTCGAATACTGCAAGGGTCTCATCCACAACGCGCGCAACGGCATCCCGCGCCGCGCCGGGTTGTCGCTGGAGCGCGAGCGCTTCATGGACCTCTTCGATCACGGCGACACGGCCGAGGGCGTCAACGCCTTCCTCGAGAAGCGCAAGCCCGAATGGAAGAACAGCTGAGCGCGGCCGGCGGCGAGCTCCTCGCCGACGTCCGCAACGGGGTCGCGACGGTGACCCTGAACCGTCCCGTCGCACTGAACGCGTTGTCCTTCGGCATGCTGCAGGGGCTCGCACAATGGCTCCATGCCTGGGAGGAGGACGATCGCGTGCGCAAGATCGTCCTGCGCGGCGCCGGCGAGAAGGCGTTTTGCGCGGGCGGCGACATCCGCTCGCTGCACGAAAGCTTCAGGGCGGGCACGCGCGGCCACCGCGACTTCTTCGAGGTCGAATACGCGCTCGACTACCGCATCCACACCTACCCCAAGATCATCGTCGCCGTGATGGACGGCATCGTCATGGGCGGCGGCATGGGCATCTCGCAGGGCGCGCGCGTGCGCATCGTCGGCGAGCGCACGAGGATGGCGATGCCGGAAACCGGGATCGGCCTTTTCCCCGACGTGGGCGGCAGCTACTTCCTGTCGCGTCTTCCCGGCAGGCTCGGCGTCTATCTCGGGCTCGCAGGTCCCACCCTGCGCGCGGCCGACGCGCTCTATTGCGGCCTCGCCGATGTCTACGCGGGCGTCGCACCGCTTCCCACACCGGAGCTCGAGGCGCTGCGCCCTGCCATCGATTCCCACTTCGCCCATGCGAACGTCGCCGCCATCCTCGCCTCGCTCGAGGCAGAAGACCGCCCGGCTTACAAGGAATGGGCGGCGAAGACCCTCGAGGCGTTGTCGAAGCGCTCTCCCACCATGCTGGAGGTGACGCTCGAGCAGTTGCGCCGCGGCGCCGGGATGACGCTCGGCGAATGCTTCCGCATGGAGCTGAACCTGATCCACGGTTGCTTCGAGCACGGCGACTTCATCGAGGGAATCCGCGCGCTCATCGTGGAAAAGGACAACCAGCCGCATTGGCGGCCCCGGCGTCTCGACGAAGTCGAGCGTCCCGCAGTCGACGCCTTCTTCAAGCCGCGCTGGGCGCCGGCGCAACACCCGCTCGCATCGCTCGCGTAAACAAAAGGAACACCATGAAGCTGGCCACGTTTTCCCCCATTCCCACCGGCGCTGCGCGGCCCGGCCTCGTCATCGACGGCAAGCGCATCGTCGACATCCCCGCGGCCCTCGGCGCGAGTGAAGATACCGCGACGATGCTCGGCATCATCCGCGCTGGAGCACCCATGCTCTCGCGCCTGCGCGCGCTCGAGGCCAAGCCGGCGGCCAACGCCTTCGCGCTCGCCGACGTGAGACTTCACGCGCCGATCCCCCGCCCGGCGAAGAACGTCTTCTGCGTGGGATGGAATTATCTTCCCCACTTCGAGGAGGGCGCGAAGAAGCTCCAGGAGGACCGCAAGCTCCCCGAGTGGCCGGTGTTCTTCAGCAAGACTCCCACCACCGTCATCGGGCCCTACGACACCGTGCCCTTCCATGCGCACGTCTCCTCGCAGTGCGACTGGGAGGTCGAGCTGGGGGTGATCATCGGCCCCGGCGGCATCGACATCGCGCAGGACGCCGCCATGAGCCACGTGTGGGGCTACACCGTGGTGAACGACGTCTCGTGGCGCGACCTGCAGCGGCGCCACGGCGGCCAGTGGCACAAGGGCAAGAGCCTCGACGGCAGCTGCCCGATGGGTCCGTGGATCGTCACGGCGGATTCGGTCGACCACGCCAACCTCGCCGTCGTGTGCCGCGTCAACGGCGTGACCAAGCAGGAATCGAACACGAAGCACATGTACTTCAAGGTGCCGCGCCTTGTCAGCGACCTCTCCGCGGGCACGACGCTGGAAGCGGGCGACATCATTTCGACCGGCACGCCCGAAGGGGTGGGCTTCGCGCGCACGCCCCCGGAATTCATGAAGCCCGGCGACCTCCTGGAAACCGAGATCGAGGGTATCGGCGTGATGCGCAACCCCATCGGTTGATGCCCGCGGCGCGCGACGGCTAGAATGGGCTACAGGGGGAACCGTTCACCATGGTGACCAAGATCCAGCCGGGGCGTGCCGCGCTCGAGCGCATGCCGTTGTACCGCGTGCTCGCGGACCTTGCGCCGCTGCGCACGACCTACGCGGGCAAGTTCGCGCTGGCCGCCTTCGTGGGCGTGCTGGTGCCGCTCGCCATCTTCATCGTCTACCTGCTCCTGTCGCGCGCCGACTGGAACACGATGTATCCGGTGATAGCGGCCCTGGTCCTCGCGTCCTTCGCGGGCTTCCTCGGCACCATGTGGATCCTGCGCGAGCTCCTCGTTCCCATCGACCTCACCGCCGAGACGCTGCGCGCCTACATCGACAGCCGCAAGCTTCCCGACCTGCCGGTGCACTTTCCCGATCGCGCCGGGCGCCTCATGGAGGGCACGCAGTACACCCTCACGCAGCTGCACGAGACCATCAACCGCCTGGAGCGCGTGTCCGACACCGACGAGCTCACCGGCATCTACAACCGCCGCGCCGGAGACAAGCGCCTGGGCGAAGAGGTGGCGCGCGCCGAGCGCGACCTGCAATCCTTCCAGCTCGCCTTCTTCGACATCAATCGCTTCAAGGACATCAACGACGAGCATGGCCATAGCGCCGGTGACGCGTGCATCTCGCACGTCGCCGCGCTGCTGCAGCTCAACACGCGCCGCGGCGACTGGGTGGCCCGATGGGGCGGCGACGAGTTCGTGGTCGGCCTGCACCGCAACCGTGCCCTGAAGATGGTGATGGAGCGCATCATCAAGGCGATCGAAACCACGCCCTGCGAGATCGCCCCGGGGCAGGAAACCAAGGTCACGGTGAGCTGCGGCGTGGCGGAGTACCGGTTCGGCGACGGCCCGACGGGCTTGCTCGCCGATGCCGACAAGGCGATGTACGCGGCAAAGGAGCTCTCGCGCCGCGACGGCAACTCCCACGTCTGCTATCGCAACGAGCTTTCCGCGGAAAATTATCCGCGCGTTCCCACGCCGGCCTAGGGGCTACGCGGCGCCGCCCAGGTGCTCGAAGAGGATCCTGGTCCCGATGGCGATCAGGATGGCGCCGCCCGCGAATTCCGCGCGATGCGCGAACCGCACCCCAAGCCGTACCCCGAGCAGCACGGCCGGCACGCATAGGACGAAGGTCGTGAGGCCGATCACCGCGATGGCCGCGGCCGGCGGAACTTCGATCATCGCGAGCGACAGGCCCACCGCCAGAGCATCCACGCTGGTGGCCACGCCGAGGACGGCGAGGCGGCGCGGGGTGAAGGGATTGCCTCGCTCGCGGTCCGGCCCCTCGCTCTCGCGCGATTGCGCGATCATGTGTCCGCCTACCACCACCAGCAGCGCGAACGCGACCCAGTGATCGTAGGCCTCGATGGCGCCGTGGAAACAGGCCCCGCCTGCGTAGCCCAGCGCGGGCATGAGCGCCTGGAAGAACCCGAAAGTCGCCGCCATCGCGAGCGCTTCGCTCCACGACGCGCGCCCGCGCGCCATGCCGCTCGAGATCGACACCGCCACCGCATCCGTCGCCACGGCCAGGGCCAGGGCGATCAGCGTGATCAGAGCATCGCCTCATCCACCGCGAGCACGCTCTCCGAGCCGCGCGTGATGGCGAGCGCGAGCGACGGTGCCTGCGACATCACGTGGTCCGCGAAGAAGCGCGCGGTGAGGATCTTCGACTTGAGGAAGCTGGCTTCGCCCTCGCCTTTCGCGAGCTGGCTCGAAGCGATCTGCGCGGAGCGCGCGAGCATCCAGCCGCCCAGCGTGATGCCCATCAGCTTCAGCACGTACACGGAGCCGGCGGCCACCGCGGCCGGGTTCGAAGGAAAAGTCTTCGATACCCACTGGACGGTCTCGCGAAGCTTGCCGACGGCGGCGCCAAGCGATTCGGCGATGGACTTCAAGTTCGCGTCGGTGGAGGCTGAGAGGGTCGGCAGCAGCTTCTCCATTTCGGCGATAAGGGCGAGCGCCGTGCGACCTTCCTCGCGCCCCATCTTGCGGCCGACGAGGTCATTGGCCTGGATGCCGGTAGTGCCTTCGTAGATCGTGGTGATGCGCGCGTCGCGCAGGTGCTGCGCGGCGCCGGTCTCCTCGATGAAGCCCATGCCGCCGTGCACCTGGACACCAAGGGTCGCGATCTCGATGCCCATCTCCGTGGACCAGCCCTTCACCACAGGGATGAGGAGGTCGACCAACGCCTGGGCGCGGCGCCGCTCGTTCTCGTCCGGATGGTTGCGCGAGATGTCGAGGAGCGCCGAAGTCCAATACGCCAGCGCCCGCATCGCCTCGGTCGTGCTCTTCATGGTGAGGAGCATCCGCTTCACGTCGGGGTGTTGGATGATGGGCGAGGTCTTGGCGCCCTGCACGCCTGCGGGCTTGCCCTGCATGCGCTCGCGCGACCACGCCAGCGCGCGTTGGTAGGCGCGCTCGCCGACTGCGACACCCTCGAGGCCCACCGAGAGGCGCGCGGCGTTCATCATGATGAACATGTACTCGAGGCCGCGGTGCGGCTCGCCCACGATATAGCCGGTGGCGCCGTCCTTTTCGCCGTACGCCATCACCGCCGTCGGGCTCGCGTGGATGCCCAGCTTGTGCTCGATGGAGACGCACTTCACGTCGTTGCGATCGCCGATGGAGCCGTCGGCCTTCACATGGAATTTCGGCACCGCGAAGAGCGAGATGCCCTTCACGCCTTCGGGTGCGCCGTCGATGCGCGCCAGCACCAGGTGCACGATGTTCTCGGTGTAGTCGTGCTCGCCGTAGGTGATGAAGATCTTCTGGCCCTTCAACTTGTAGGTGCCGTCGGCCTGCGGGGTCGCCTTGGTGCGCACCAGCGACAGGTCGCTGCCGGCCTGGGGTTCGGTCAGGTTCATCGTGCCGGTCCACTTGCCGGAGACCATGTTCGGCAGGAATTTTTCACGCAACGAGTCGGGACCGACGTGGCTGATCGCCTCGATCGCGCCCTGGGTCAGCATCGGGCAGAGCTTGAACGCGAGGTTGGCCGCGCCCCACATCTCCTCGATCGGTGTCGCGAGCAAATGCGGCAGGCCCTGCCCGCCGTATTTCGTCGGCGACTGGATGTTGCCCCACCCGGAGTTGACGTATTGCGCGTACGCCTCCTTGAAGCCCGGCGGCGTCGTCACCACGCCGTCCTTCCACTTTGCGCCGGTGCGGTCGCCCACGACGTTCAGCGGCGAGATCACCTCGTTGGCGAGCTTACCGGCCTCCTGGAGGATCGCGTCCACCACGTCCTCGGTGACCTCCTCCCATCCCGGCAACTTGTTGACCAGGTCGAGGCCGACGACGTGCTTCAGCACGAACTGCATCTCGCGGATGGGGGCGATGTATTCGGCCATGCATGTCTCCTGGAACCGGGGTCCGACCCCTATAACTTCTGCGTCAGCTCGGGGACGATTTGGAACAAGTCCCCCACCAGCCCGTAGTCAGCCACCTGGAAGATCGGCGCCTCGGGATCCTTGTTGATGGCGACGATCACCTTGCTGTCCTTCATGCCGGCCAAATGCTGGATCGCCCCCGAGATGCCGATCGCGACGTAGAGCTCCGGCGCCACGATCTTCCCGGTCTGTCCGACCTGGTAGTCGTTGGGACAGTAGCCCGAATCGACCGCCGCGCGCGAGGCGCCGATCGCGGCACCCAGCTTGTCGGCGAGCGCGTCGAGCATCTTGAAGTTGTCGCCGCTCGCGAGTCCGCGCCCGCCGGAGACGATGCGCTTCGCGCCGGCCAGCTCGGGGCGCGCGCTCTTGGTGAGCTCCTGCGAGAGCACCTTCGATTGGCCCTTGTCCGGGCCGGGCGCTGTGGATTCGACCGGGGCCGAGCCTCCCGTTCCCGCGGCCTCGAAGCCGGTGGCGCGCACCGTAACGACCTTGATGGCGTCCGCCGACTGCACCGTGGCGAAGGCGTTGCCCGCATAGATCGGGCGCACGAACGTGTCGGCCGACTCGACGCCGGAGATCTCGGAGACCTGCGCCACGTCGAGGAGCGCCGCCACGCGCGGCATGATGTTCTTGCCGAACGCCGTCGCGCTGGCGACGATGTGCGAATAGCCCGTCGCCATCGGCACGATGAGCGCGGCATAGTTCTCGGCGATGCCGCCGTCGTATGCCGGAGAATCCACGTGCAGCACCTTCGTCACGCCGGCGTACTTCGCGGCGTCGTCGGCCGCGGCCTTGCTGCCGGCCCCGGCCACGAGGACGTGCACCTCGCCGCCCATCTTCGCCGCCGCCGTGATCGCGTTCGCAGTGCCGCCGCGCAAGTGGGTCTTGTCGTGTTCCGCGATAACCAGGGCAGCCATCAAATCACCTTCGCTTCGTTCTTGAGCTTGTCGACCAGCTCGGCGACGTCCTTGACCATCACACCGGCCTTGCGCTTGCCCGGCTCCACCACCTTGAGGGTTTTCAGGCGCGGCGCCACGTCCACCCCGAGCGCCTCGGGCTTGAGCACGTCAAGGGGCTTTTTCTTCGCCTTCATGATGTTGGGCAGCGTCGCGTAGCGCGGCGTGTTGAGGCGCAGGTCCGTGGTGACCACCGCAGGGAGCTTCACCTCGACCGTCTCGAGGCCGCCGTCGATCTCGCGCGTGACCTTGGCGGAGCCTTCCCCGATCTCGACCTTGCTCGCGAACGTGGCCTGGGGCCAATCGAGGAGCGCGGCTAGCATCTGGCCGGTCTGGTTGGCGTCGTCGTCGATTGCCTGCTTGCCGAGGATGACCAGGCCGGCGCCCTCCTTCACGGCGACGGCTTTCAGGAGCTTCGCCACGGCGAGCGGCTGCAGCTCGGCATCGGTCTCGACCAGGATCGCGCGGTCGGCGCCCATCGCGAGCGCGGTGCGCAGCGTCTCCTGGCAGGCGGTGAGGCCCGCCGACACGACGATCACCTCCGTCGCCTTGCCGGCCTCCCTCAGCTTGAGGGCCTCCTCGACGGCGATCTCGTCGAAGGGATTCATCGACATCTTCACGTTGGCGAGCTCGACGCCGGTCTGGTCGGCCTTGACGCGTACCTTCACGTTGTAGTCGACCACGCGCTTTACGGGAACGAGGATTTTCATGTCCTGGAGGGATTCAAACGAGTGTTTGAATTATAGCGCCTCTCGCCGTCAGAGGATGCCGCGCTCGGCGTAGGGCCGCCCCTTGACGACGCGCGCGTAGCCCAGGCGCGAAAGGTCGATCGAGCGGTCGCGGCCCTCCACGATGCGCTCGGCGATCGAGCGTCCCGCGGCCGGCGCATGCATCATGCCGTGGCCGGAGAACCCCGCGCAGACGTGGAAGTTGTCGAGCGTTCCGGGCCAGTTGCCGATGATGGGGTTGCCGTCGAGCTCGCACTGCTCGTAGAGCCCGGCCCAGGTGCGATGGCACTTCGCCGACTCCAGCGGTGGGAAGCGATGCGCTGCCGCGGGCCATACGACGCGCTCGAAGTAATCGTGGTCCACGTCGAAGTCGAAGCCGCGCGCCTCGTTGGAATCGACGAGGCCGCCGGAGAAGCCCTGCCCCTCTGAACGAAACGCAAGGCGCTGCACGTCCTTCACGTAGGGCAGCTTCTCCATCGGATTGCCGCAGGTGAAGTAGTGCTCGAAACGGCGTAGCGGCGCGATGGGGATCGGCATGCCCGCCATGCGGCCGATTCCAGCCGACCACGCGCCCGCGGCATTCACGAAGTGGGAAGCCGTGACGCCGGTACCCGAAGCCAGGCGCGCGCATCGCACCGCCTTCCCGGACACCTCCAGCGCCATTACTTCGTCGACGACGTAGCGCACGCCCATGTCGATCGCCTTTCTCTTGAAGCCCTGCAGCAGCTGGAAAGGATCGCACCAGCCGTCGTCGGGGGTGTGCACGCCGGCCGCGAGGTCCTCCACGCGCATTGAAGGAAAGCGCGCCGCGAGACCCTTCAAATCGAGGAGCTCCACGTTGCAGCCGTGCGCGCGCTGGATCGCGTAGTTCGATTCGAGCATCTCCACGTACTCGGGGGGCACGATGAAAAGATAGCCGCCCTGCACCCAATCGACCGGCGCCTCGCGTCCGGGCGTGGCCATCGATTGGGGAAAGCGGCGGATGAAATCGATGGAGAAAAGCGACATCAGGATGTTCTCGGGGCACGAGAACTGCACGCGGCAGCCGCCGGAGGCGCGCAGCGTCGAGCAATGCTCGTAGCCCGCTTCGCGCTCGATCACGGCGACCTCCATCGCCGGCGCGAGAGTCTTCAGGAAATAGGCCGCGCTGAGGCCCATGATCCCGCCGCCGACGATGGCGACGTCGAATTTCGCCGGGACGTGCATCAGCCCAGCGTCATGAGCGTGGTATTGCCGCCGGCCGCGGTGGTGTTCACGCTCACCACGCGCTCGGCGTCGAGGCGATACAGGGGATAGCGCCGCGTGGTTTTTCCGCGCGTGATGAGTTGGATCAACGCGCCGTCACGTCGTGCGAGCTCGTCGTGCAACCGCGCCCTGGCCTCGCCGTCGCCTTCGAAGAGCGCGGCGGCGACCTCGTCGCCCTCGCGTATCGGGCGTACACGCGCCGCAACCGCGGCCGGCAAGCGCTGCAGCAGAGGAGCGTCGTCGTCCGCGCCGAGGAGCGCGAAGTTTCCGGTGGCGAGCACCGCTGCCAGCTGCTCGAGCATGGCGTCGGCGTCGGGCGCCACGCACAGGACGTTGCCGCGCTCGGCGAAGCGCAGCGTGTTCTTCTCCCCGGTCGGTCCCGGCAGCTCCACACGGAACGGCAAGAGGCTCAGCGACTCGTACTGCGCGCACGCGCGCGCGAGGTCGGCGCGGCCTTCACGCCGCGCCCATTCGGCGAGCTCGCGCAGCCTGGCCATGGCATCGGGCTTCGACGCGTCGTGCGTGCCGCCTATCGCGTCCGGAGCGACGTTTTCCGCATCGCGCAGCCGATGCAGATAAAGCGGCCCGCCGGCCTTGGGTCCCGTGCCCGACTTGCCCTCGCCACCGAAGGGCTGCACGCCGACCACCGCTCCCACCATGTTGCGGTTCACGTAGACGTTGCCGGCCTTGGCGAGCGCGACCACCTTGTCCACCGTCTCGTCAATGCGCGTGTGCAGCCCGAAGGTGAGCCCATAGCCAGTGCCGTTGATGGAGCGCACCAGCTCGGCAAGCCGCCCTGCCTCGAAGCGCAGCACGTGCACCACCGGCCCGAACACTTCGCCCTCGAGCTCGCCGATGGCGTCGATCTCGATCAGCGTCGGGGGCACGAATGTTCCGCGCACGGTCGAGGCGGGGGCGGGAAGCTGGAAGACCTTCTTGCCGGCCGCGCGCATGGACTCGATGTGGCGCTCGAGGCCGGCGCGCGCCTCGGCGTCGATCACCGGCCCCACGTCGGTGGAAAGCCGGCCCGGGTCGCCGATCGCGAGCTCGCGCATCGCGCCCTTCAGCATCTCGAGCACGCGCTCGGCGATGTCGTCCTGCAGGCAGAGCACGCGCAGCGCCGAGCAGCGCTGGCCGGCGCTGTCGAAGCCCGAGGCGAGCACATCGTGGACCACCTGCTCGGCCAGCGCCGAGGAGTCGACGATCATCGCGTTCTGTCCGCCGGTCTCGGCGATGAGGCGCGCGCCGCGCACGCAGACAGCCTTGTCGATGAGGCGCGCCACTTCCGTGGACCCGGTGAAGATCACTGCGCTCACCCGGGGATCTGCGGTCAATGCCGCGCCCACCGACTCGCCGCGCCCGGGCAGGAATTGCAGCGCCGCCGCCGGCACGCCCGCCTCGTGCAGGAGCTCGACCGCGCGCGCGGCGATGAGCGGCGTCTGCTCCGCGGGCTTGGCAATCACCGGGCTGCCCGCCGCGAGCGCCGCGCTCACCTCGCCCATGAAGATCGCGAGCGGAAAATTCCACGGACTGATGCACACCGCGGTGCCCGGTGCGCTCGCCTCGGGCGCCACGCGAATCTGCTCGGCGTAGTAGCGGCAAAAGTCCACCGCCTCGCGCACTTCGGCAATCGCGTTGGGCCAGGTCTTGCCCGCCTCGCGCACGCAGAGGCTCACCAGCTCCGGGCGATGCGCTTCGAGAAGACCTGCGGCGCGATCGAGCATCGCGGCCCGCGCTGCTCGCGGCACCGCGTTCCATTCGGGGGCGAACTTCGTCGCGACATCGACGGCGGCCCGCGCCTCCTCCACCGTCGCTTCGCACACGTCGCCCACTTCGTCGGCGTGGTCGGCGGGATTGCGGATCGCGGCCGAAGGCGTGCGCCGCGCCGCGCGCCCCGCGACCATCGGCAAAGCGCTCCAGCGGCGGGCACGCAGCGCATCGAGGGCGCCCCCGAGCCTGTCGAGGCCGATCTCGTCGGAGAGGTCGAGCCCCGCCGAGTTGACGCGCGCCTGTCCGAAGAGCGCGCGCGGAAGCGGGATGCCGGGATGGCGCGACCCGCCGTCACGCGCCACCGTGTCGAGCGGATCGGCGATGAGCTCGTCGATGGTGACTGCTTCATCGACGATGCGGTTCACGAACGAGCTGTTCGCGCCGTTCTCGAGGAGCCTGCGCACCAGGTACGGAAGGAGCGTCTCGTGGGTGCCCACGGGCGCGTAGATGCGCGCGGGCTTGCCGAGCTGGTTGGCGCCGACGACGTTGTCGTAGAGCGCCTCTCCCATCCCGTGCAGGCATTGGAATTCATAGCTCTCGACTGCGCGGTCGGCGGCCATCTGGTAGACGGCCGCGAGCGTGTGCGCATTGTGCGTGGCGAATTGCGGGTAGGCGGCGTCGGGCGCTTCGAGGAGGCGCCGCGCGCACGCGAGGTAGGAAAGGTCGGTGTGCACCTTGCGCGTGAACACCGGGTAGTCTTCGTGCCCCTCGACCTGGGCGCGCTTGATTTCAGTGTCCCAGTAAGCGCCCTTCACCAGGCGCACCATGATGCGACGGGAGTTGCGACGCGCGAGATCGACGATGAAGTCGATCACGAACGGGCAGCGCTTCTGGTACGCCTGCACCACGAACCCCAGGCCCTGCCAGCCGGCAAGCTGCGCGTCCGCCGCCAGCGCTTCGAGGAGCTCGAGCGAGATCTCGAGGCGCTCGGCCTCCTCGGCGTCGATGTTGATGCCGATGTCGTAGCCGCGCGCGAGCTTCGCCAGCGACTTCACGCGCGGCAGGAGCTCCGCGTGCACGCGCTCGCGCTGCGAGCGTGTATAGCGCGGGTGCAGCGCCGAGAGCTTGATGGAGATGCCCGGGCCGAGATAGGGCCCGCGCCCGGCGCTCGCGCTTCCGATGGCGTGGATCGCGTGCTCGTAGGAGCGAAGGTAACGCTCGGCGTCCTCGGCGGTGGTCGCCGCCTCGCCCAGCATGTCGAAGGAATGCAGGTAGCCGCGCGCCTCGTTCGCCCTGCTGCGCTCGAGTGCGTCCTCGATGGTCTCGCCCATGACGAACTGCCTGCCGAGCAGGCGCATGGCGAAGTCCACGCCGCGCCGCACGAGGGGCTCGCCGCCGCGCGCGATGAGGCGCGTCACCGCCCCGCCGAGGGCGTCCTCGCTGTGGGTCGAGACGAGCTTGCCGGTGATCATGAGTCCCCAGGTCGCGGCATTCACGAACACCGAAGAGCTTGCGCCCAGGTGCGCCCTCCAGTCGCCCTTCGAGATCTTGTCGCGGATAAGGCGGTCGGCGGTTTCGGCGTCGGGGATGCGCAGCAGCGCCTCGGCGAGGCACATGAGCGCGACGCCTTCCTGGCTGGAGAGCGAGAACTCCCGCATCAGGTGATCGACGCCGCTCGCGCCGAGTCGCTGGCGACGCACCGCGGCCACCAATTCGCGGGCACGGCTGCGGATGCGCGTCGGGTCCGCCCGCGCGGCCTTCAGCTCGTCGGCGAGGCGCGCGACGCACTCGGCCTCGTCGCGCCGGCAGGCGCGTGAAATCGCGTCGCGCAGTACCGCGCTTTCGACATCCTGGACCGTGGTGGAACTCATTCAGCCGGCATTTTAGCCCGGCACGCTTACCTACTCGCAGGGCTCGAGCTTTCGAAGCGACACCGGGGACATCTGGGCGAGCACCGAGGACAGGAACTGGCCCACCAGCGTCACCGAGAAGAAAACGATCATCAGCAGGTTCAGCTGGTTCAGCCCCAGCTGGGAGGCCGCGATCGCCGCGGCCACGCCCGTGGTTCCGATCTCGGCGATGTGCACGATTTCCTGCACCTAGGCCGTCCCGATCGGCTCGTGGGCGAGGAAGCGCTGCGCCGCCATGTCGAGCGTCGGGAAATGGTCCGAATCCGCCATCAACCCTTGCCGGTCGAGCACGCCCACGCCGAATTCACGCGAGTGCTCGGCGGCAAACAGGACGACGCCGCCGCGCTGCGCGAACACCAACGCCCGATATCGATAGCTCCCGCGTTCGCAGGTCTTCTCGAAGGGCAGCACCAGGCAGGGCGCGATGTCCGGATACATGACGGCCACTGTCGCCCAGCCGACCACGCGGCGCTGTGCAAAACAGCACAGGAACGACCTTTCCCGGGCTACATCCGAAACCTGCCGCGGGTTGGTGCTATCGCCTCATTGAAGTGGGGGGTGAAGCTCGAGCCGGCGCGCTTGTTCCTGGATGCAGGAGGAATCTCGCTACTACCCATGTCGCTCGAATTCCTTGGCCACCTTCTCCCGACGAGCCGATCGTGGGACGCGCCTCTCGAGCTCCACCCCAGCACTTCAATGAGGCTCGATACGCCCAGTGGCACCAGTGGTTACTCGGGCAGCGGTGGCCATGTGATCGACGTTGATCGCGACGGGCACGCAGAGCCATCCCTCGAACCCTTGGGATGAAGGCCGAACGGGTTTGCCCCGCGGTTCGAAGGATCGGCGCCGCTGAAAATTCGAGCGACATGGGTAGTAGCGAGATTCCTCCCCTTCGATGGAACCTCGATACCCCGCTTCGGCCTTCATCCCGGGTTCGATGGATGGCGCAGGAGACGATCACAACTCTCGGGCGCGGCTCCTCAGGACGAACTTCTGCACCTTGCCGGTCGACGTCTTGGGGAGCTCGCCGAACACCACGGTGCGCGGCACCTTGAAGCGCGCCAGGTGCTCGCGGCACCAGCCGATGATCTCCTCCGCCGAGACCGGCCCCGCCTCCGGCTTGAGGAGCACGAAGGCGCACGGGGTCTCGCCCCACTTCTCGTCGGGGCGCGCCACCACGGCGGCCTCCATCACCATCGGGTGGCGGTAGAGGCACTCCTCGACCTCGAGGGACGAGATGTTCTCCCCGCCCGAGATGATGATGTCCTTGGAGCGATCCTTCACCTCGATGTAGCCGTCGGCGTGCCATACCGCGAGGTCGCCGGTGTGATACCAGCCTTCGCGGAACGCCTCGTCGGTGGCGGCGGCGTTGCGCAGGTACCCCTTCATGATGGTATTGCCGCGCAGCATCACTTCACCCAGCGTCTGGCCATCGCGCGGCACCGCCACGTGGGTATCGGGATCGGCGACCTGCATGCCGTCCAGGGTCACGTAGCGCACGCCCTGGCGCGCCATCAGCACCGAGCGCGCGTTGAGATCCAGGCCGGCCCACTCCTCCTGCCACGCGCAGAGAGTCGACGGGCCGTAGCTCTCGGTGAGGCCGTAGAGGTGGGTCACGCGAAAGCCCATCGATTCCATCGACTCGATGATCTGCGAGGGCGGCGCCGCGCCGCCGGTGGCCACCTCGACGGTGTGCTCGAAGCGCCTCTGCACCGCCTTGGGCGCGTGCACCAGCATGTTCAGCACGATCGGGGCGCCGCACAGGTGCGTGACGCGATGCGCTTCGATCGCCGGAAAGATGAGCGCGGGGTCCACGCGCCGCAGGCACACGTGCGTGCCGCCCACCGCCGTCACGGCCCAGGTGTAGGTCCAGCCGCTGCAATGGAACATGGGCAGCGTCCACAGGTACACCGAGCGCGGCGAAAGCCCGAAGGTAAGCGCGTTGCCGAGCGCGTTCAGGTACGCGCCGCGATGGTGGTAGAGGACACCCTTGGGATTGCCGGTGGTGCCCGAGGTGTAGAGCAGCGCCAGCGAGTCCCACTCGTCCGCGGGCCCCTCGAGCTCGAACGCGGGATCGCCCTGCGCGAGCCAGCTCTCGTAGTCGATGCTGCCGAGGGCTTCACCGCCGGGGCCGAGCGCGTCGTCGATGTCCACCACGAAGATCTCGCGCTCGACCTGGGTGAGCGCGGCCTTCACGATGGGCGCGAATTCGCGGTCGGTAACGAGGACCTTCGCTTCGCCGTGCTCGAGGCAGAACGCGATGGACGCGGCGTCGAGGCGATAGTTGAGCGCGAGCAGCACGGCGCCGATGCCCGGCACCGCGTAGTGCGACTCGAGGAGCGCGGGTACGTTGGGAGCCATGACGGCGACCGTATCGCCGCGCTTCACCCCGCTCGCGACGAGGCACGATGCGAACCGGCGACAGCGCTCCTGGAACTCCTGGTACGTGTAGGCGCGCTCGCCATGGATCACGGCGACCTTCGCCGGATAGACGTCCGCGGAACGGCGCAGGAACGCGACCGGCGTCAGCGCCGCGAAGTTGGCCCGGTTCCTCTCGAGACCTACTTGCGGCGGTTGCGCAGCCACGCCTCGATCTCACCCATGATGCCGCGGCGGAAAGCGAGCACGCAGATCACGAAGATGATGCCCTGCGCGATGGTGACCCAGGCGCCCAGCTCGGAGAGGTAGTTCTCCATGGCGGCGATCACGAAGGCGCCCGCGACGGGGCCGAACACGGTGCCCATGCCGCCCAGGAGCGTCATCAGCACCACCTCGCCGGACATGCTCCAGTGCACGTCGGTGAGCGACGCGAGCTGGAACACGATCGCCTTGGTCGCCCCGGCCAGGCCCGCGAGCGCCGCCGAAAGCACGAAGGCGGCAAGCTTGAAGCGCTCGGTGCGGTAGCCAAGCGAGATCGCGCGCGGCTCGTTGTCGCGGATCGCCTTCAATACCTGGCCATAGGGCGAGTGGATGATGCGATAGATGAGGAGGAACCCGGCGGTGAAGATGGCGAGGACGAAGTAGTACATCGCGACGTTGTCGTGCAGGTCGATCGTTCCGAGGATCTTGCCGCGCGGCACCGACTGGATGCCGTCCTCGCCCCCGGTGAAGGGCGCCTGCAGGGCATAGAAGAAGACCATCTGCGCGAGCGCCAGGGTGATCATCGCGAAGTAGATCCCCTGGCGGCGGATGGCGAGGAGCCCCGCGAAGAATCCAAGGACCGTGGCCGCGCCGGCGCCGGTGAGGATAGCAAGCTCCACCGGGAACCCCCACACCTTCGCCGAGTGCGCGGCGAGGTAACCCGCCGAGCCGAGGAACATGGCGTGGCCGAAGGAGAGCAGCCCGCCGAAGCCAAGCAGCAGGTTGAATGCGCAGGCGAAGAGCGCGAAGCACAGCGCCTTCATGAGGAACACGGGGTAGACCACGAAGGGCGCGACCAGGAGGAGCGCGAACAGCACGATGAAACCGATGCGGTGGTAGCGCGCTTCCCAGACGGGATCGACGGCGGCGGAGGCGACGGGGGCCGACGGTTCGGTCATCAGCGCTGTCCGAAGAGCCCCTGCGGGCGGATCATGAGGACGATCGCCATGATCACGAAGATCACGGTGTTCGAAGCCTCGGGGTAGAACACCTTGGTAAGGCCCTCGACGATGCCCAGGCCGAAACCGGTGACCACCGAGCCCAGGATCGAGCCCATGCCGCCGATCACGACGACGGCGAATACCACGATGATGAGGCTCGAGCCCATCTGTGGCGCCACCTGGTAGATCGGCGCGGCGAAGACGCCCGCGAGCGCCGCGAGGCCCACGCCGAACCCGTAGGTGAGCGTGATCATGCGCGGGACGTTCACGCCGAAGGCCTGCACCAGCGCCGGGTTCTCTGTGGCCGCGCGCAGGTAGGCCCCGAGCTTGGTGCGCTCGATCATGAACCACGTGCCCAGGCAGATCACCAGCGAGGCTCCGATCACCCAGGCGCGGTACTTGGGCAGGAACATGAAGCCCAGGTTAAAAACGCCGGTGAGATTCTCCGGCATCGAGTACGGCAGCCCCGCGGAGCCGAACTGGTGGCGAAACGAGCCTTCGATGATGAGCGCCAGGCCGAAGGTGAGCAGCAGCCCGTAAAGGTGATCGAGCTTGTAGAGCCGCGAGAGCATCAGCCGCTCGATGATGACGCCGGTCGCGCCGACCACGAGCGGGACGATCGCCAGCGCCCACCAGTAGCCCACCCCCAGCTTGCTGGCGAGGAAGTAGGCCACGAAGGCGCCCATCATGTACTGGGCGCCGTGCGTGAAGTTGATGATGTTGAGGAGCCCGAAGATGACCGCGAGCCCCAGGGAAAGGAGGGCGTAGAACGACCCGTTGATCAGGCCGATCAACAGTTGTCCAAAAAGTTGCTGGCTGGACATCGCTCTACGCCGTTGTTGCCGTTACTTCTTGACCAGCTCGCAGCCGCCGTCGGCCAGCGGACGGAATGCCTGGTCGGCCGGGATGGTGGCGAGCACCTTGTAGTAGTCGTACGGGCCTTTCGACTCGGACGGCTTCTTCACTTCCACCAGGTACGCCGGGTGGATCTTGCGACCGTCGGCGCGGATCGTTCCCTTGCCGAACAGCGGGTCATCGGTGGGCAGCTCCTTCATCTTCGCCACAACCTTGTCGCCGTCGTCGCTCTTCAGCGCCGCCACCGCCTTCAGGTAATGCAGGACACCGGCATACACGCCGGCCTGCACCATCGTCGGGTACTTGTTGCCGTTGGCCGCGGCGAATTTCTTCGCCCAGGCGCGGGTCTGGTCGTTCAGGTCCCAGTAGAACGTGTTGGTGAGGATCAGGCCCTGCGCCTTCTCCAGCCCCAGCCCGTGCACGTCGGAGAGGAACACCAGCAGCCCCGCCATCTTCTGGCCGCCCTTCACGATGCCGAACTCCGAAGCCTGCTTGATGGAGTTGATGGTGTCGCCGCCGGCGTTGGCCAGCCCGACGATCTTGGCCTTGGAGGACTGCGCCTGCAGCAGGAACGACGAGAAATCCTGTGTGTTGATCGGCACGCGCACCTTGCCGACCACCTTGCCGCCCGACTTGAGGACCACCGCCTCGGTGTCGCGCTCGAGCGCGTGGCCGAAGGCGTAGTCCGCCGTGAGGAAGAACCACGAGTCGCCGCCCTGCTTGACGATGGCGCTGCCCGTGCCGTTGGCGAGCATCCAGGTGTCGTAGGTCCAGTGCACCGTGTTGGGCGAGCACTTGGCGCCGGTGAGGTCCGAGGATGCGGCGCCCGAATTGATGAACACCTTCTTCTTGTCGCGCACGATCTGGTTCACCGCCAGCGCCACGCCCGAGTTGGGCACGTCGACGATCACGTCGACGCCTTCTGCGTCGATCCACTTGGTAGCGATCTGCGAGCCGACGTCGGCCTTGTTCTGGTGATCGGCGAAGACGACCTCGACGTTGAGGCCCTTCTCCTTCGCCTTGAAGTCCTCGATCGCCATCTTCGCGGCGGTGACCGAGCCCATGCCGCCCAGGTCCGCGTAGAGGCTCGACTGGTCGTTCAGGATGCCGATCTTCACCACGTTGCCCGAGATCTGGGCGTGGGCGCTGCCTGCGCTCAATGCGAGCGCCGCGGCGGCGGCCAATGTCTTCAGCTTGAAATTCATGCTTGTTGCTCCTCTAGTTTTCGAATGACTACACACCCAGGTACTCGTGAAGCATTCCAGTCTTCGCTTCGAGTTCCGACGCGGGGAACGACTCGGCGATCTTGCCGTGCTCCATCACGTAATGCCGGTCCGCGAGCGGCGCCGCGAACCGGAAATTCTGTTCCACCAGGACCACGGTGAAGCCGCGCTCCTTGAGCTTGATGATGATGCGTGCAAGCGCCTGCACGATCACGGGCGCGAGGCCCTCGGTAATCTCGTCCAACAGCAGCAGGTTGGCCCCCGTGCGCAGGATCCGCGCCATGGCGAGCATCTGCTGCTCGCCGCCGGACAGCTTGGTGCCCTGCGCGGTCTTGCGGCGCTCGCCAAGGTTGGGAAACATCTCGTAGATCTCTTCGACGCTCATGCCGCCCTTCGCGATCTCGGGCGGCAGCATCAGGTTCTCCTCGACCGAGAGGCTGGAGAATATGCCGCGCTCCTCGGGGCAGTAGCCGACGCCGAGGTGGGCGATCTTGTAGGTGGGCCAGGTGACCGTTTCCACTCCATTCACAACGATCGAGCCGGTCCTGCGGCCGACCAGGCCGAGGATCGATTTCAATGTCGATGTGCGTCCCGCGCCGTTACGGCCCAGGAGCGTCACCACCTCGCCCTTGTGCACCGTGAGGTCGACACCGTGCAACACGTGGGATTCGCCGTACCACGCCTGCAGGTTGGAGATGCGCAGGACTTCGTCAGCCATGGGCGGTCCCCATGTACGCCTCCATCACCTGCGGATTGGTGGAGACATCCGCGTACGAGCCTTCGGCGAGCTTGGCGCCGCGCTGCAGCACGGTGATGGTGTCGCAGATTCCGGAGACCACGCTCATGTTGTGCTCGACCATGAGCACGGTGCGCCCGATCGCGACTTCCTTGATGAGGTCGCGCACGCGGTCCACGTCCTCGTGGCCCATGCCCGCGGTGGGCTCGTCGAGGAGCATGAGCTCCGGCTCCATCGCGAGCGTAGTGGCGATCTCGAGCGTGCGCTTGCGCCCGTAGGCGAGCTCGCCCGCGTTGTAGCGCGCGAAGCCGGTGAGGCCCACGCGTTCGAGGAGCGCCATGGCGCGATCGTTCAGCACCTCGAGCGTCTTCTCGCGCTTCCAGAAGTGGAAGCTCGTGCCCAGGCCGCGTTGCAGCGCGACGCGCACGTTCTCGAGCACGGTCAGGTTGGGAAACACCGCCGAGATCTGGAAGGAGCGGATCACGCCGCGCCGCGCCACGTCGGCGGGCTTGTCGCGCGTGATGTCGATGTCATTGAAGAGGATCGTGCCCGCGGTCGGCTGCAGGAACTTGGTGAGCAGGTTGAAGGTGGTGGTCTTGCCGGCGCCGTTCGGGCCGATCAGCGCGTGGATCGCGCCCCGGCGCACCTTGAGGTCGACGTGATCGACCGCGATGAAGCCCTTGAACTCCTTGGTGAGTCCGCGCGTTTCTAGGATGGTGTCGCCGGGCATCGAGAGTGGGCATTGGGCCAGCCGGCGTCGAAATTCCCGGGGCGTGGACCGATATCGTAATTGTTCGCCGATGCTACCCCAGCGCGAGCGGCATGAGCAAGGCGTCGGAAGAAGAAACTCCCGATTAATTCGTCGTTTACAGCGGAAGTGTCCGGAAACCCGGACACCCCCCATCAGCCCCCGCCGGGAGGCCTTCCGAATGCCACGGCGCCCTGGTTGCCGCCGAGGTTGTACATCATTCCTGCACGCTGGCCGGTTCGCCCGGTGAAGAAACCGTCGAAACTACCGGTGGCGCTGGCGCCGCAGTTGGGCGTGCAACCGATCACCAGCGGGGCGGGATTGGGCAGGCCCGGGATCGGCGTGCCGCTGTACGCCGAGAAATATTGGTCGCGGTAGATCGGCATGCCGTTGGCGGCGCCGGTCCAGGTCTGGCCCGCGATGGCGATGTTCACGGACGCGTCCACCGTGCGGCTGGTGAAGTTCGCGTTCAGCGTCGCGCCGTTGAAGGTTCCGACCGCGCCTGCGCCGTTGGTCGGGCTGGTGGATCCGATCACGGTGTAGTTCGCGGTGCCGGTGAGCGGCAGCGCCACCGGGCCGCTCTGCGCGCCGGCGAAAATGTAATGCAGGCTCGCGTTACCGAGCTCGAGGTTGGCGCTCTGCCCTTCGCGGGTGACCACCGCCGTGCCGCCGCCCCAGCGACCCCACACCATGCCGGTCTCCGCATCGATGCCCGACTGCACCACCTGCGCGGTGCCGATGGCGTAGTTCGAATGCGCGCCGCCGGTGCGCGTGAAAGGCGCGGAGAAAGCCGTCACCCGGCCCGTCGCGTCGCTCGTGACCTCGTCGGGGCGGTTGGTGGTGGCGTAAGTGCGGATGAAATCGGTGAGCGTGCCCGCGGGATCGGAGACGCGTCCTTCGCGATACGGCGCGGAGCCGTTCTGGCGCACGCCCGTGAAGGCGGCCACGCCGGTCACGAAGTTCCACGCCACCGAGTTGCTCGGGGTGCGGTCCGCGATGCCGTATCCCAGGATCGCACCGCCCAGGCCGTTGCCGACGAAGCTTCCCTCGAAGGTGCCGGTGAGGTTGGTATTGGTGGCCGAGCTCGCCGTGCCGTTGTTGACGACGAGGCGATCGGAGGTCGAGGCGAAGAACGAGTTGAACGCGAACGGCACGTTGACCGCGCTCATCGTCCAGTTGCCGCCCGCGTTGCCGCCGGCCGCGGGGAGCGACACGTTGGCGTTCATGCCGAGCGTGCGCGAGCTGAAGTTCACGTTGAGCGTGGCGCTGCCCAACGTGCCCGAGGCGTTGTTCTGGTTGGTGGGCGCGCTCGCCGAGGCGAGCGGGTAGGTCGCGGTGCCGGTCAGCACGTCGGACAGGTAGGCCGGATATCCGGAGGTCGCCACGATCCAGTGGATGCTGCCCGGGATCAGCGCGCCGCTGTTGGGACCGAAGAAGCCCAGCGACGCGTTCTCGTAGCGACCGAGGTAAATCGCCGCGCCATCGACGAACACCTGGTTCGATTCACGCAGCGTCCCGCCGGTGATGAAGGGAGTCACCGCCCCGGTGTATGAGGTGTAGCCGCGCAGGTCGTTGCCGTTGCTCACCACGTCGGCCGAGCGCGCTTGGCCGGAGAAGGGCGACCCCGTGGCGATGATGATGTCGCGAAGCCCTATCGGGTCGGCGCCGAGGTTGCCGCCGGCATCGATGTCGTTCACGAATCCAAGGCCATTGTTGCCCACGAGCGGCGTGATCACCTGTTGCGAGCCGGGGAGCGCCGGAATGTCCCCCGGCGAGAAGTTACGCGTGTCGCCGCTGGCGCCGCCGGTGGCGGCCAGGGTCTCCGCGGCTCTCGCCCCGGTCATGTTGGTGGCGGCGTTGGCGATGAAGCTCGGCGTCGGGATATAGCGCGGCGCCTGGTTGCCGGCGACGAGCACGGTCTGCCCCGGGCCGGTGACGAGCGTGGTCGCCCCGCCCTGCTGCGCAGGCAGGCCCGGGCGATCGTTGTTGGAGTTGGTGACAGCGTGGCTGCCCTCGATGGTGTGGTTCACCGTGATCGCCTCGCCGCTCCCGGTGCCGCCGGTGACGCTCGCGTCGCACTCGCCCGGATCGCACGCGTAGAGGATGTTGCCGGAGCCGCGGATGCCCACCGTGGCCACACGCGTCTTCATCACGAACTTGTCGCGATTGGTCGAGGCGAGCAGGCCCGTGAAGGTCCTGAGCGTCCCCTTTACGAGCGAGAGGATCGCGCCCTCGCCGCCGTCGCGGCGCTCGGGGTAGGCCTCGATCACGAACTGCGTGGCCGGGCGCAGCGAAAGCCGCGCCTGGTCGACCATGGTGAGCTGCGCCATGCCGTTGGCGCCGGTGGTCACGCGGTCGCCGGCGTCCACCGGGGTGCCGCGCACGGGCGTCGAGCGCTGCCCGTTCGCCTTGGCAAGGCTCACCTCGCCCGTCACGAAGGTGAACTCACCGCTCGCGGCGGCCGCCCACATCGGGGTGGCGGCGAGGGCCGCGATCAGCAGGCGGTTCACGCAATTGCGGGCGGTTCGGCTCATGGCGTCTGTCTCCGGGCTAGATCATTTCGCAACGGATCGTCGAGGAGATCTCGCTGCGGTTAAAATCGTAGATGTCGATGTTGGAGCTGTTGTGCGAGTACGCGTACTGCAGGCGCAGCGCGCACTTGTCGCGGAACTGCCAGCCGAGGCCGACGGAAAACTCCGCGTAGACATCCTTGCCCTTGGCGACCTCCGTGGAGCGGGCGAATTCGTCCTTGTCCTTGCGGTAGATGACGCCCAGGCCGTTGAAGACCGAGAGCTTCGGCGTGACCGAGTACTGCAGGTAGCTCCTGAGGCCGCCCAGGTTCTTGCTCTTGGTGGAGGTGCCGGTGACGCCGTTCTCGAAGTCGCGGTTGGCGCGGTCCTCGGTGGCGAACGCGGTGAGGTACAGGAGCGGGGAGCCCTGGCGCTCGAAGCTCTTCAGGATCGAGCCCGCGACGTAGACCTGGTTGAAGTCCTCGACGCGGTTCTTCGGGAATCGGATGTTGTTCACCTGCAGGCCGAGGCCGACTTGCGTGCGCGTGTCCACCGCGTGGCGCCAGTCGAAGTTCACTCCGCCCATGCGCCGGTCGTTGGTGGGTTGCGGATCGCCGGGCGCCGCGCCCTTCTGCGAGAACGGCGAGTAGCTGGCGCTCACGCGGTACTGGTCGTCGCCCGCGTTCAACGCCGCGCCGCCATGCACGTCGCCGGAGGCGATGTTGAAATCCGATTCGCGCTGGTAGATGCGCCCACGCAGCTCGCCGCCCGCGAACCAGCTCCAGCCGCGCGCGACAGGGGCGTGGTACTCGGCCCCGATCGCGCCCTGCGCGAAGCCCGCGGAGCGCTTCACCGAGTTGCCGGTGGCCTCGATGCCGACCAGGTTGAAGGCCTGCTGCGCGGCGACGCCGAAATTCTGCGGCACGCCGGTGATGTTCGAGTCGTATCCGAGGCCGAGCTCGCCAAACGCGGACCAGCCGGCGGTTGTCTGCTTCTTGCGCGTCTGGATCGCGTCCAGATAGCGATTGATGGCGATCTGCGCGGCCGGCGGCGGGCTGGCCGCGCGCAGCTTGAGGAACGCGGCTTCGGCGAGGTCGAAGGACCCCGCGGCGTAATAGGCGCGCGCGAGATCCATCTGCGCCCCGGCGTGATTCGGGATGAGCGCCAGCACGCGCTCGAAGGCGATGATCGCGTCCTCGGTCTTGCCGCTGTCGAGCGCGGCCACGCCAAGGAGATAGTCGAATTCGGGCATGCCGGTCATCTTGTCCTGCACCGCGGAAAGCTCGGTGTAAGCCTGCTTCGCGTTGCCCGACGCGAGCAAGCGGCGCGCGCTGTCGAGCACCGCGTCCTGGGCGACGGCGGCCACCGGCGCGAACGCAGAGAAAATGGCAACAAGGGCCGCCCCGCAGAAACGTGCGCGCTGAGACATGGTCGATTTTCCTTGTTTTTTGCTGTTGTTACCGCCCCTCCCTGAACGCCTGGGGGTTGGCGAAGTGCGGTACAAATCCATGTTATTCCTGTTGATTCCCCAAGGCAACGAACCAATTGCGCCATTGCCGGGTGCCATAATCTGCCGCACTGCCCGAAGACAAGAGGAAGCATCATGAACGAGGTGCTGCAGCGAACCACCGCCGACGGCGTCGCGACGCTCACCCTCAACCGGCCGCGCCAGTACAACGCCTTGTCCCGGGCGCTCCTGGAAAGCCTGCACTCGGAGCTCGACCGCATCGCCGGCGACGAAAGCGTGCGCGTCGTGATCGTGACCGGGGCCGGGCGCGCGTTCTGCTCGGGACACGACCTGAAGGAGATCCGCGCGCTGCACGGAAAGGACGAGATCGAGGCGCTCTTCTCCTCGTGCAGCCGGATGATGCAGAAGCTGATCGCCCTCCCCCAGCCGGTGATCGCAGCGGTGAACGGCATCGCCACCGCCGCCGGCTGCCAGCTCGTCGCGCAGTGCGACCTCGCGGTCGCCGCGGAAAACGCGCGCTTCGCCGTGTCGGGCATCAACTTGGGCCTCTTCTGCTCCACCCCCGCGGTGCCGCTCTCGCGCAACATCTCGCGCAAGCGCGCCGCCGAGATGCTCTTCACCGGCGAATTCATCGAGGCCGAGACGGCGTTGGATTGGGGGATGGTCAATCGCATCGCACCGCCCGAGCGCCTCATGGAGACCGCGCACGAGCTCGCCAACAATTTGAAGTCGAAGCCGCGCGAGGTGCTCGCACTGGGCAAGGCGCTGTTCTATCGCCAGCTCGAGCATGGCCTCACCGCCGCGTACGCGGACGCCTCGCGCACCATATCGCGCAACATGGAAGGAGACATCGCGCGCGAAGGCGTCGATGCCTTCCTCGCGAAGATCCCGCCGAACTGGAAGCCCTGAGTCGTCGTCCGAAAAGTTCGTCAGGGCCCACACAATGGACTTCCGGCGCGGGCGCGCGCCAATGACGGCAGCGCGCATCCGACGCCCGACGCCTGCACCTGGTGCGGGCTGCCGGTGGCGTTGGTGCGAATCTCGACGCCCCCCGTCGCCCCGCCGGTCATGCGCGGGAAGAAGCTCACGTTCACGGTGCAGCTCGACCCCACCGCGATGCTGATCCCGCACGAGTGCCCAACGAAGAAGTCGCCGCTCGCGGTGATGCTCTCGATGGCGACGGCCACCTGGCCCACGTTGCGGAGCACCACCTGCGCGCTCACCGGAACTCCCAGGATCGTATTGCCGAACCCCAGGCGCGTCACCGACAGCTCGACCTGCGGCACCGGGTTGAACACCCCGACACCGCTCAGGGCGACCACGTAGGGCTCGGTTTCGCTCAGCGCGCGGATGGTTAGGTGCCCCGTGCGGGCGCCCACCACGGTCGGCCGGAATGACACCAGCGGCGAGCAGCTCGCGTGCGCCGCGATGCTGGTGCAGGTATCGGAGACGCTGAAGTCCCCATCCGTCGCCAGGTCGCTCACCGCGACGGTGCTCGCCGAGTTGTTGGTGATGGGAAGCGCGCGGCCCGCGCTTTGCGTGCCCACCGGCTGGTCGGCGAAGTTGAGGCCCGAAGCCACCGACAACGCCCGCGTCGGCGGCGTGATCACACCGCTCGCCACGAGACTCACCGTGACCGGCGAGTTGGTCGCGTTGCCCGCGATGTGCAGCACTCCCGATGCTGTGCCGGGAATACTCGGCGTGAATGTCACCTGCACCGCGCACACCGCCCCCGAGACGATCGACGCACCACAACGCGAGTAGGTGGTTCCCGTGACGGTGGGCAGCAGCGTGAACCCGGCTCCGGTGACGGAGATGTCGCCGAAGACGAGCGTCTGATTGCCCACGTTGGTGATGACGAAGAGATCCGGTGCGCTCGGCGTGCCTACTTCCTGCGGCGCGAACTCCCCGATCGCCGGCGTGACCTGGATGATCGCCGCCAACGCCAACTGGCCGGACCCGGTAAGCGCCACGCTGTGCGGGCTCCCGCTCGCATTGCTCGCGATCATCACCGCCCCGGTGCGCGTGCCCGTGGTGAGCGGCGTGAAGGTCACGTCGATGGTGCACGTGGCCCCGGCGGCAAACGACGCGCCGCACGCCGAGGTGAAGGCGAAATCCCCGCTCGCGGTGATCGACGAGATCGCGAGCGGCGCGGTGCCGGAATTGGCCACCGTCACGGTCTGCGCGGGACTCGTGGTCGACACCGTTCGCGCCGCAAACGAGAGCGACACGGGGGTCAACGTGATCGACGCCGCCGGCGCAAGCCCCGTTCCCGAGAGTGCGACGCTGTGCGGGCTGCCGCTTGCGTTGCTTGTCACGGTCAGCGCGCCGCTGCGCGCGCCCACCGCGCTCGGCGTGAACCTCACGTCGATCGTGCAGCTCGCGCCCACGGCAAGCGACGCCGGGCACGCGGGCGAGGCCGCGAAATCACCGCTCGCGACGATGGACGCGATCGAAAGCGACGCGCTGCCGCTGTTCATCAGGGTCACGGCCTGCGATGCGCTCGTCGTCCCGACGGTGCGCGACGCGAAAATGAGCGAGGAGGGAGACAACGCGACCGCAGGCAGCGGTACCGGGCTCACCGTCACCGTCGCCGTGATGGGCAACGGATTGGAGTACGCGAACGGAGAGGAAATCGTGAAGCCACCTGCGGGAATTGTCAGCGTGTAGGTCCCGGGGGTCGTCGGCACGAAGATCTGCGCATTGACGACCGTGCAGCCCACGCCCGCCGGCGCCGCGCCGCTGCCGGAAGATCCGATGGAGAAGATCCCGGCCGCGGTGCCGGAATAGGTGGCGGCTCCGCAGCTCGTGCCAATGGCGACTGAAGTGTCCCTGGCGAATCCCGCGGGTAGGTCGAGCTGAACGACGAAGCCCGAATACGCCGCGGGGTTGCCCACCGGATTGCCGATGGCGATGCCGACCGTCGAAACCTGGCCGGGCGTGCGCGACGTGAACGTCGGGATGGCGAACGCCGGCGGCAACAGGGCGGCGCCTGAAAGCGTCACCACGTGAGGACTGCCTGATGCGTCGCTCGAAACGACCAGCGAGCCTGAAGTGTTGCCGGCGGTGACAGAGCTGAACGTGACGCTGATGTTGCAGGACGCGCCAGCCGCGAGCGTGGCCGGACAAGCATTCGACTGCGCGAATCCCGCGCTCGCGGTGATCAATGTGATGCTCAACGGCCCGCTTCCGGAGTTGGTGAGAGTGACCGTCTGCGCGGGCGACGGCGTCGCGACCAGCTGTGTGAAAGACAAGGTCGGCGGCGAGAGGGAAACCGACGGCGCGGCGAGCGCCACCTTGGGGGAATATTCCGAACTACGATTGCAGCCATCGCCGCAGGTGTCGACGGTTGCGGCTGCCGACACATTCTCGGCGAGGAAGCCCGCGATCGTGCGCGTGAATGTGGCGCGGCCCGAGAGGTCGACGGAAGCCGTGAATACGTCGATGAGTCTTTCGCCCTCGGTTTGCGTCGGCGGCGTCATCACGCTGTTGTGATAAAGCTCGATCGAAGCGGGGATCGCGTACGAATAAGGCGACCTCTGGAGATAGCCGCTCACCACCGTATCGCTGCCGACATGCGTCACTGAAGTGATGACGGGATAATTCTCGACTCCCGTGTCGTTCGCCGTGGCGCCGTCGTCCCCGAAGTCGATGCCGATGCCGCCGTTCGCATAGCTCGCGTTTCTCGCGATGATCAGCTTGCCGGTGGAGGCCGGATCCATCGCAATTCCGGCGCCGCCGTTGTAGCGCACGAAGTTGTCCTGGACGTAGCTCGTGGAGTAGATCACTCCGGTGAAGTGGATCCCCTGGCCGAGGTTGGGGTTGCCCGAGCTGCCGTCGCGCTTGCCGCCGATCTGGTTGTTGCGGATGCTGGCGGTGGCCGTTCCCGTCCTCCCGTCGACCCAGACGCCTACGCCGTTGGCCGAGATGAGGTTGCGGTCCCCGGGAAGGGAGCTGCCGAGCACGAGATACTGACTCGTGATCTTCACACCGGCGACGGCATTGCCCAGCGCATTTATCCCGCCCGCGTCCGTCCCGATGTAGTTGCCCGAAACCGACGCCGATCCGGAGCTCACCCAGATCCCCGACCCGCTGAAAGAATGGATCGCAAGTCCTTTGATCGTGACCCCAACAGCACTCACGAAGAGTCCGTCGCAGGCCGAGCAGAGTTGTCCGTCGAGGGCAACCTGGATAACGGCATTGTTGCCGCCGCCGGTGTCGGAATTGGCGAGGGCACCGGACTGCGTATAACCGTCGACGGTGACGTTCGGACAAGTGATCGCAGGAAGCTGAGTCGTCGGCTGGATCGTGTGCGGACCCGGCCCTGGAATGGCGAACTGGACGAACGCGGGGGACGCACACACGTTGGCGAGAGTGATGGCATCGCGCAGGGATCCCGGGCCGCTCTCGGCGGCGATAGTGACCGCCAGGAGCGCAAGGCTGTTCGAAGCAGCGGAAGGCGGCCCGGTGCCGATGGCATTGGTCGCGGTCACCGTGAATGAATAAGCCGTGCCGTTGGCCAGTCCGGTGACGCCGATGGGCGAGCTGGGCCCGCTCGCCGTAATTCCGCCGGGATTCGAGATGACGGTGTAGCTCGTGATCGGCGAGCCGCCGTCGCTCGCGGGCGGAGTGAAGCTGACCGCGGCTTGCGCGTTGCCCGCCGTCGCGTTGCCGATGGTGGGCGCGCCGGGGACGGTGGTCGACGTCGACGGTCCGCCTACGAACCTACCAATCCCGCCTGGCGCGGATCCCACCGCCACGGTCGTGACCACGGTGTTGCTCACGGTGTCAATTACCGAGACATCGTTGCTTGATCGATTCCCCACGTAGGCGAATGTCCCGGTTGGGTCGAGCGCGACGCCCCTCGGGGCTGTTCCGACCGGAACATTGGCGATCACGGTGTCGGTAGCGGTATTGATCACCGTAACGTCGTTGCTGCCGTCATTCGCTACATAGGCGCGGGTGCCGGCAGGATTGAAGGCAACGCCGTATGAGCCGGTTCCCAACGCGACGGTTCCAACCCCGGTTCCGACCGCGATGGTTCCAACCACGGTGTTGGTGGCAGTGTCGATTACCGAGACGGTGGTGGAGCTGTCGTGCGTCACGTAGACGCGGGTGCCGGCAGGGTTGACCGCCACAGCGTTAGGACGGGTGGTCGCCGTCGCCACGGTAGCAACCACGGTGTTGCTGGCGGTGTCGATTACCGATACGGTGTTGCTGCCGAAGTTCGTGACGTAGGCGCGCGTGCCCGCGGAGTTAACGGCGACAGCGAACGGCGAGCTTCCCACCGAGACGCTGGGCGCCACGGTATTGCTGGCGGTGTCGATCACGTAGACGCCGTTGCTGTTGTAGTCCACGACATAGGCGAAGGTGCCGGCAGGATTGAGGGCAACGCCGGTGGGGCCTGATCCTGCTACCACGGTCGCGATCACAGAGTTGGTGCCGGTGTCGATCACCGAGACGTTGCGGGCGCCCACGTTCACGACGTAGGCGCGGGTGCCGCCAGGGTTGACCGCTACGCCGCCCGGACCTGATCCCACCGGCACGATCGCAACCACGGTGTTGGTGGCGATATCGATCACCGAGACGTTGTTGCTGCTCTGATTTGAGATATATGCGAACGGGGCGGCGTGAGCCGGCAAGGCCAAGACCAGGACGGCGGCAAGGAAGGCTTCCGACAAAACTCGGAGCGGCTTGAAGTCGATCATGGCTGCCTCTCGCGCACGCGCAAACCCGTGCAAGTGACTGTGGTGGGTAGCGCTGAAACCGCGCGAGGCCGCGTCATCCAATTCAAGATGACCGAGTCGCAGAGAATCGAGGGGCCGCGAATAGCGAAATCGCCGTGGAAATTAACGACGTCAATTGCCGATGTGCGCATGGTCTCCCAACCCGACCGCACGGTGCCAATCCGCATGCGGTTTTTTACCCCTGGCTGGTTCTCAAGGCCGGCTCGAGGAGCGTTCCGAATCGATGGTACTCGGTCGGTCCGGGATTGCAATGCCGAAAAATCCGCAACTTGCTCAACCGGCCCTACAATCGACCCCGGCGCCAGTCGCGCACGATCTCGCGAGCCGCGTTGTGCCCCGGCACCCCCGTCACGCCGCCACCCGGGTGCGCGCCCGAACCGCAGAGGTAGACGCCTTTCACGGGCATGCGGTAGTTGCCATATCCCAGCACGGGACGCGCGCTGAAGAGCTGGTTCAACGACAGCTTGCCGTGGAAGATGTCGCCGCCCACCAAGCCGAATTCGCGCTCGAGATCGAAAGGCGACAGCGCCCGCCTGCCGACGATCGCCGCGCGGAAATTGGGGGCGAAGCGGCTCACCTGTTCGATCACCGCGTCGGCGGCGCGCTCGCGCTCTGCCTCCCACGAGGCGCCTCCCGGCAGCGCGTAACGGAAGTGCTGGCAGAAAAGACTTGCGACTTGCTGCCCGGCGGGCGCCAGTGTGTCGTCCACGGTGCTCGGGATCAGCATCTCGACGATCGGCTCGCGCGACCAGCCGCGCTCACGCGCGCTCGAGAAGGCGCGGTCCATGAAATCGAGCGACGGCGCCATGATGATGCCCGAGCGGTGGTGCGCCTGCGCGCCGGGAGCGGGGATGCAGGAGAACTGCGGCAGCTCGGAAAGGGCGACATTCATGCGGAAGGTCGCCGACTCCGATTG
>JANLXC010000134.1:0-6534 GCA_031364925.1 Burkholderiales bacterium
CAGGTTGCGGGCAAGAAGGCTCGCGATCGCGACCGACAAGGCGAGCCGGCCCGCCTGCGCCGATACCAGGACCGCCTGGCTCCTCCGGACGGCGTTCATGGCCGAGAGCATACGTGTCCACGACGTGCGGAAACAACAAGATTCGGCGCCGTTGCACCGCGCTGGCGGAAGGGAGTGGGAGTCGAACCCACGAAGGACCGCCGTTGCGGCCCCAACCGGATTTGAAGTCCGGCCGCCCCACCGGGGACGAATCCCTTCCTCTTCTTGCTCAACTCATCGGCCGGGCCTTGCACGTCGGTTCGCCCGGCCCGAGTATCGGGACGAAGTCCTTCCCGACGCGGCGATTGTCGCCGGCCCGCTGCGTTATGCCCAGCTTGTCGAGCAGCTCGAGGAGCGGGATCGCCAGCGCGCGGGTAGTGCCGGTCGCATCGCGGAATTGCGCGACGGTGAATAGCCCGCCGGCGCTCGCGCGCGCAACGGCATGGGCGTCGGCCGCGACCGTCGCAAGTGCCGCCCGCGAGTAGAAGCGCTCGGGTGTCACGCGCACCACCTCGCCGCAGCGGCTCTTGCGATGGAGGAAGTCGCGCAGCGTCGGCTCTTTCACCTTCAGATTTTCGGCGAGCTCGGCGACGGTGGGCGCAAAAGGCCCGGCGACCGGCAGCGCGCGCTGAACCTCGCTCCATAGCTTCGCGTCGGCCGGATTGGAGGTCGCGTCGTGCTGCGCGAGCCGCGCGGTGGCGTTCGACAGCGTGAGCACGCGTTGGTCGGCGAGCTCGCGCAGGACGTCCTGGAACGCCTCAGTGGAAAACGTGGGCGCGATGGTGCGGCGCAGCGCGGCGACTTCCATGCCGGCGGCCTGCGGCTGGGCCGCATGGAATTCGCGCAGGGCCTCGACCATTTTGTCCCGCAGGCGCGTGTGCGTGGCGCGGCTGACCGCGATGGGATGATCCTTGCCGAGCGCGACTGTGCCGGCTGCCTCCTGCACGCGCGCGGCGTGCTCGGGCGTGAGATTGAAGGCGCGCACGAAGCGCTCGAGGTCGACTCCGTTTTCCGCAACGCCGGTCAGGCCGCGCAGCACCTGCGCCGGCTCGCCACGCTCGAGGATGTCGAGCTCGCCGCTGCGCACTGTGTTCGCGCGGCGTCTGGGCCGCGAGAACGGGTCGAGCACCACGCCGCCGCCCATCGTGCGCCGCGCCGACTGGTCGCGAACCACGAAGCGGTCGCCGTGCAGCGCACCAATCGCGCGCTCGAGCACCAGCTGCGCATGCGCTGACTCGCCCGGGAGAATGTTGCCGGCGTTCGGGATCGCCACGCGCCCCAGCACGTTCACCGTCCCGAGGTGCACGTGCACCGGGGTCCAGTGCGCGAGCGGCTCCGTCTCCGAGGAAAGCAACGAGACGCGCGCGTCGAGGCGGCGCGTAGGAGCGTGCACGCAAGGATGGAGCAGCCAATCGCCGCGCGCCACCATTTCGAGATCAGCCCCAGTGAGGTTCAACGCGCATCGTTGCGAGGCTTCGGCCCGAGCGGCGGATTTTCCATGGACCTGGACGCCACGCACGCGCACCGGCGTGCCGCGCGGGGAGACGATGAGCGTGTCGCCGACGGCGACGGAGCCGTTGAACACGGTGCCGGTGACGACGGTGCCGCTGCCCGCGACGGTGAAGGCGCGGTCGATCGAGAGGCGGAAGTTCTGGCCTTCGACCGCGCGCTGGCGCATGCCCGCGGCAAGATGCGCGAGCGATTGGCGCAGCTGCGCCAGGCCCTGCCCCGAAACCGCGGACGCGGCCATGATCGAGTAGGAAGCAAGCCGGGTAGTCGCAAGGAGGGCGCTCACCTCTGCGCGAACGGCGTCGACCCGCTCCTGCGACACGCGGTCCGCCTTCGTGATCACCGCGATGCCATGCTCGATGCCGAGGAGATCGAGAATGTGGACGTGCTCGATGGTTTGCGGCATCACGCCATCGTCGGCCGCGACGACCAGTAAGGCCGCGTCGATGGCGCATACGCCGGCCAGCATGTTGCGGATGAAGCGCTCGTGGCCCGGGACGTCGACGAAGCTCACGGTCGCGCCGTCCACGGCGCCGTGGGCGAAGCCCAGGTCGATGGAGATGCCGCGCGCCTTCTCCTCCGGCAGGCGATCGGTGTCGATGCCCGTCAGGGTTCGCACGAGGAGCGTCTTGCCGTGGTCGATGTGGCCGGAAGTCGCGACGATCATGCCGGGCGCTCCAGCTCGAGAAGCCCTAGCTGCGCCTCGAATTCCTCCTCGTGGTCGAGGCAGCGCAGGTCCATCAAGAAGGCGCCTTCATGGATCCTTCCGAGGACGGGCACGGGAAGCTCGCGGAACGCGCGCGCGATTTTGGCGGCGAAGGCGTGGCGCCGCTTTCCGGGAATGGCCAGCGAGATGGCGTGGCTCGAGATCAGGTCGAGCGGCAGGGAGCCGCTGCCGATCTGCGAGCGGACTTCGCTTACGACAGCCTGGATCGGGTCACCGACAGCCGCGCGCACCGCCGGGAGGAGGCGGCGCGCCTGCGCCTCGATCTCGGCCGCGGGCCGCGTGAGCAGCGCGAGGGTGGGAAGCTCCGCCTTGAGCCGGCCGGGATCCTGGTAGAGGCGCAGCACGGCCTCGAGCGCGGCGAGCGTCATCTTGTCGACGCGAAGGGCGCGCTTCATCGGATTCGCGCGAATGCGATCGACCAGGCCGCGCTTGCCGACCACGAGACCGGCTTGCGGGCCGCCGAGGAGCTTGTCCGCGCTGAAGGTGACGAGGTCGACCCCGGCGGCGATCGCATCGCGCGGCGTGGGTTCGTGCGGAAGGCCGAGCTCCTCGAGGTTGGCGAGCGTGCCGCTGCCCAGGTCGGTGACGAGCGGCAGGCCGCGCGCGTGGGCGAGGGCGGCGAGCTTCGCCTCGCCGACGGCGGCGGTGAAGCCCTGGACCGCGTAGTTGCTGGCGTGGACTTTCATCAATGCCGCGGTGCGCGCGGTGACCGCATTTTCGTAGTCGCGCAAGTGCGTGCGGTTGGTCGTGCCCACCTCGACCAGCTTGGCACCCGCGCGCGCCATGATGTCGGGAATGCGAAACGATCCGCCGATCTCGACCAGCTCGCCGCGCGACACCGGCACCTCGCGGCGAGACGCGAGCGTGTTGAGCACGAGGTAGACCGCGGCGGCATTGTTGTTCACGACGAGCGCGGCCTCGGCGCCGGTGAGCGCGATGACGAGAGATTCCACGTGCCGGTCGCGCTCGCCGCGTTCCGCGCCGTCGAGGTCGAATTCCAGGTTCACCGGACGCGTCATCGCCTGCACCACCGCATCCACCGCCGACCGCGGCATGAGCGCGCGGCCCAGGTTCGTGTGCAGCACGGTACCGGTCAGGTTGAACACGGGACGAAGCGAGCTCATCGTCGCGCGCTGCAAACGTTGGGTGCAGGCCTCGACAAAGGCCGGCTCGTCGAAGGAACCGTTGCCGGTGGCAAGCGTCACTCTTGCCGCGGCGAGCTGCGCGCGCGCGGCCCGCGTGACGCTCGGCCGGCCAAAGCGCTCGATGAGGGCGACGACCGACGCCTCGCGCATCAGGCGATCGAGAGAAGGGACACTGCGGACGCTCACCGGTTTCTCCCCATCACGCCCGCGATCCGATCCTGGCGGTGTTGGTAAGGCCGGGGAAGATCGGCAGGCAAAGTATCCCTGCGTGACCGACCGTGCCGCTGTTCACTTTGGATTCTTCCTTGGTCACGGCGAGCGCAATGTTCCCGAGGTGGATGGCGACACGGCGCCGGAGGGGGTTTTCACCTGCGGAGCATACCTACTTGCCCGGGATTTCCAAAGACAGCATACTTCCGACGCTTTTGATTGCATGGGACATTGATGACGCACGCAACTCCTCGGGCCCGGTCGTTGTTTGTCATCGACCACGATTTCGGCGCCCTGGGCACGGTGATGTACCTTCTGCATCGACAGCCTCTCTCGGCGCAAACCACCATTTTGCTTCCGCGGCGCGCGTACGAGCTGAACAAGGTCCGGCTTCCGATGGCAAGCCGCCCCTACCAGTCGCTGCAAGACATCCTCGACGTCGTCGAGATCGAGTCTCCCGATGTGGTGTTCCTGTTTTCGGGCTACTTGATCGCCGCGCAGGGCCTGCTCACCCTTCGCGATCTGCGAAGGCTCATCGGCGCGCTTCGGCGGCGCGGTTGCAGGGTCGCGACGAGCGATCCCTACCTCGGAACGCATTCCCAGATCGTCGATGCCGAGATTGCGGTGCACGGACCCGTCGCGCGGCTTGCAAGGTTCTACGATAGGCAAAAGGTGAAAAGGCATGTCCGGAGCCTCGCGGATATCCTCGAGGATGTCACGCACATCTACCCGGTTCCGATCGACCAGCCGCAAGCCGGTGGCGCGAAGCGCGTCTGTTTCTTCAACCCGCTGTACATTCGCGGCGCGGAAGAATTGCGCGCGAACACCGCGACGGTCTCGCGCCTTTCCGATCCGGCGAAGCGCGGGCAGCGCTGGCTCTTCGTGCTTGCCCAGTTCGATCTCGAATTCCAGGAGGAAACGTACGGAAGGCGGGCCTTCGTCGAGCGGGTCGCAGGCAAGATGCGCGAGGCCCTCGATAACGGCCGGCAACCGATGTTCATCGGTCCTGCAGCCATTACGGAAGATCTGTCCCGCCGTTTCCCGCCCGGCTCGGGCGTGAGCTTCCTGCCCACCTGCTCGTTCGAGGAATTCCAGGAGCGCTTGCTCGACGCGGAGATCGTCTTCTACTGGCAGATCTTCTCGACGTCCGCCTTCTTTCGCCTTTGGAACGGCTTGCCCGTGTTCTTTTTCGATCAGGGCCACAATGCCCGCGTCCTCAAGCCCTTGCGCGAAGCGGGGCTGAAGCACTACTACCTCGCCGGCCCCCCGGTCTACCTCGACATCGACAAGCCGCTGGACGCGGCCGAACTGGCGCGGCTGGGCGCCGGTTTCAGCCAGTCTGCGCACGACGTTCGCAAGCGCCTCGCAAGCTTGCCGAATCCTTCGGAGATGGTGAGCGCGATCATCGAAGCCGGTTGACCTTGCAATCGGCGCAGCCTTGCGAGGCGCCCAGCGCGCCGGGCACCTTGCCGAGCCAGGGCGGGCGCCGCGGTTGCAGCTTCACCATCGCGCCGGTTGAAGGCACTTTGTTCTCGTCGAGGATGAACAGCATGTAGTGCCCGGGCGGGGCCATCTCTTCCGAGGCGGGCGCCTCGAAGACGTGCAGGTCGTAGCACGATGCATTCATGCACTGCGTGGCTTCTGTTTCGACCCACTGGCCTTGCACGAGCCGCACGGTCACCTTGGCATCGAACACGCGCACCTGCACGTGCCTTTGGCTCATGTCGAAGGAATGGGTCATGGCGCCAAGGCCCACGAGCGCTGCTTCACTGATCCGCGTGTTATGGGGCACGGTGACGAAAGAGGAGCCGCCGATCGTGATCGTCTCTTCCGTGGATACGATCTGGGGCCGCGTCTTGAACATGTAGTCCGGGTGGTAGTAGCGAAAGGTAGTGAGCTCGCGAGCGTCCTCCCCGGCCACATTGCCGGAGCCCACCAGGACGCGCCCGTCCGGCAACAGCACCGTGACCGTGTGGTAGCCGCGCGTCTCGGGCATGAACGCGCTTCCCCGGGACAAGGTAAAGCCATTCCTCGGGTCGACGTACTCGGCATAGCCGGTCTGGCTGACGGCGCTCTCGTCCTGCCATCCGGCCAAGATCAATACGCGCCCGTCGGGCAGCAGCACCGTCGACGAGTGATGACGACTGCCGTTCATCGAGATGGAAGGTCTCCAGGCGCCGGCGAGGGGATCGTAGACGTCGATTTGCCGACCCAGTGGGGTTTGGTGAGCCCCGCCCACGTTGATCACGCTGCCGTTGGCATAACCCCAGCTAGCCTCGGATAGCCTCAACGGCAACAGGGTGGTCGAGGTCGTCTTGTTGGGGAAGACCATCTCGGGGGCGGCGGCGTCCAGGTATTCCTTCGCGCCGGGCCGGAAGTGATTCGTATGGCGCCACGAACCCGCGCCTGTCCCAAGTGTCAGGAAAAGCGGCTCGCCTGAGCCGCCGATCATCATGACGACATTGCCCGCGGCGCCGGCGGACGGAAACTGGAACACATGCGGGTAGTCGGGATTCTCGACACCTTTGGGAGTGTCGCGAGCCGCGGAAACGATCGACCACGAGTTCGAAGCAGGATCGAACACCTCGACGCTCGCGTTGTAGAACATGCGCGGTGAGACTTTCTCGTAGCCGCCCGTGACCAGCATTCTCGAGTCCGCGAGCCTCGTCACCGTGGGGTACCACCTGAGCGAAGCGCCCGTCACCGGCCCGGGAGCGACGGTATTCGGATTTTGCTTCCAGGAGCCGGTGGACGGATTGAAGGCAAACGACTCGGCGATTCCGTCGACCGCCAGGCTCGCGAACAGGTTGCCGTTGTTGTAGAGGTTCAGGTCGATGAACGCATCGGGACCGCCGGCGATGAACAGTTCGCCGCCGGCCAGCAACGAGTGGCCGCTGCAGACGA
>JANLXC010000162.1:0-7889 GCA_031364925.1 Burkholderiales bacterium
GATCTGTGCGCCCGGGTGGCCCTTGGCGAGGTCGGCGGCGTGGGCCGCGATCTTGTACGTGATGATGCCGTCCTTCACGTCTTCCTTGTCGGGCAGCCCCAGGTGCTCCTTGGGCGTCACGTAGCAGAGCATCGCGGTGCCGTACCAGCCGATCTGTGCGGCGCCGATGCCGCTGGTGATGTGGTCGTAGCCCGGCGCGATGTCGGTGGTGAGCGGGCCGAGGGTGTAGAACGGCGCCTCGTGGCAATGCTCGAGCTCGAGGTCCATGTTCTCCTTGATGAGCTGCATCGGCACGTGGCCGGGGCCTTCGATCATCACCTGCACGTCGCGCTTCCACGCCTTGAGGGTGAGCTCGCCGAGGGTCTTCAGCTCCGCGATCTGCGCCTCGTCGTTGGCGTCGTAGATCGAGCCGGGGCGCAGCCCATCGCCCAGCGAGAACGAGACGTCGTAGGCGGCCATGATTTCGCAAATCTCCTCGAAGCGCTCGTAGAGGAACGACTCCTTGTGGTGCGCGAGGCACCACTTGGCCATGATCGAGCCGCCGCGCGAAACGATGCCGGTCATGCGCGACGCCGTCATCGGGATGTACGGCAGGCGCACGCCCGCGTGGATCGTGAAGTAGTCCACGCCCTGTTCGGCTTGCTCGATCAGCGTGTCGCGGTAGATCTCCCAGGTGAGCTCCTCGGCCTTGCCGTCGACCTTCTCGAGCGCCTGGTAGATCGGCACCGTGCCGATGGGCACCGGCGAATTGCGGATGATCCACTCGCGCGTCTCGTGGATGTGCTTGCCGGTCGACAGGTCCATCACCGTGTCGCCGCCCCAGCGGATCGCCCAGGTCATCTTGTCGACTTCCTCCGCGATCGAGGAGCCGAGCGCGGAGTTGCCGATGTTGGCGTTGATCTTCACCAGGAAGTTGCGACCGATGATCATCGGCTCGGTTTCCGGGTGGTTGATGTTGGCGGGGATGATCGCGCGGCCGCGCGCGACTTCACCGCGCACGAATTCCGGCGTCACCTCGGCCGGGATCGACGCGCCGAAGGATTCGCCGCGATGCTGGCGGCCCATGAGATCGGCGAGCTTCCTGCCCATCGGCCCCGAGGCGCGCAGCTCCTCCAGGTACTCGCGGCGGCGCATGTTCTCGCGGATCGCGATGTATTCCATCTCCGGCGTCACCAACCCGCGGCGCGCGTAGTGCATCTGCGAGACGTTGGCGCCGGCCTTGGCGCGGCGCGGGGTGCGCTTCAGCTCGAAGCGCAGCTCGGCGAGCCTGGCGTCGTCGAGGCGCTCGCGCCCGAAGCGCGAGCTGGGTCCGCCGAGGAGCTCGGTATCACCGCGCGCCTCGATCCAGGCGGCGCGCAGCGGCGCCAGGCCCGAGCGGATGTCGATCTTCACGGCGGGGTCGGTGTACGGACCGCTGGTGTCGTAGACGTACACCGGGGGGTTCGCCTCGGCGCCGAACGCCGCGGGAGTGTCCGACTGCGAGATCTGGCGCATCGGAACGCGAACGCCGGGGCTCGCGCCGTCGATGTACACCTTGCGCGATTGCGGCAGCGGCTGGACGGCCAGCTCGTCCACGTGGGCCGAGGTGGCGTTGAATTTCGGGATGGCGTTCATGGCAACTCCTGTCGTATCGCGCGAAACGGGCGACGGCATGCGGGAGCGCAATGGGATGTTGATCTCACGCTCCCTACGCCGGCATGACCCGGATCAGGTTCCAAGGGACTCTCTCACTGGCCAACCGCGGCCAGACCCCTGCGTTCGAGCCTCGATTATAGCCCCGGGGTGGCCTTGACATCGTAACTATACATTTGTATAGTTATGTCCCATGCCACGTCCTTCCAGGAATCTCGACCAATCCCTGCTCGCAGCGGGGCGCGAGCTATTCCCGGTGCGCGGCTGCGGGGGAATGTCGATCCGCGAGGTCGCCGAAGCGGCAGGCGTGAACCTCGGCATGTTCCACTACCACTTCAAGTCGCGCGAGGTGTTCCTGCGCGCGCTGATGCAGCAGACCTACGAAGAGATGTTCGCGAAGCTCTCCGTCGAGGTGGCGCGAGATGAGGGGACGGTCGAGAACCTGCGCAGGGCGCTGCGCGCCATCGCGCGTTTCGTGCGCGACCACCGCCCTTTTCTCGGCCGCGTGCTCGCCGACGCGCTGTCCGGCGAGAAATGCGCGCGAGATTTCCTCGGCGACAACCTGCCGCGCCACCTCGGGATCCTGGCCGCGCTCCTGGAGGCGGGCCAAAAGGACGGCAGCTTCGCGCCGATTCCGGCGCCACAACTCCTGGGCACGTGCGCGGGAGCGCTCGCGATGCCGATCCTTTTCGGGGGCGCGCTGATCGATAGCGGATCGCTCGCCGCGCCGATGGCGAAGATGATCGACGCGACGCTCCTTTCCGACGCCGCGCTCGACCAGCGCATCGAGCTCGTGTTGACCGCGATTCGCGCCCCGGGCAAGGCGCCGGCGGCGGCCAGGCCGGTAAGGAAGACGAGAGGAAAAACATGAAACGCAGCGTGATGGTGTCCCTGGCCTTGGCGCTGGCGCTCGCTGCCTGCGGAAAGCCGCAGCCGGCGTCGCTGCAGGGCTACGTCGAAGGAGAGTACGTGCGCGTGGCCGCGCCTTTCGCCGGCACGCTGGTGACGCTCGACGCGGCGCGCGGCAGGAACGTGGAGGCGGGCGCGCCGCTCTTCGCGCTTGAGTCGGAGAACGAGGACGCGGCGCGCCGCGAAGCGCAGGAGCGCATGCGCAAGGCCGCGGCGCAGGTCGCGGACCTGAAGAAGGGCCGCCGCGCGACCGAGATCGACGCGGTGCGCGCGCAGCTTGCCCAGGCCGATGCCATGGCCGCGAACTCCGAGAAGGACTGGCGCCGCCAGCTCGACCTCGTCGGCAAGGGATTCGTCAGCCAGAGCCGCGCCGACGAGGCCAAGGCCACGCGCGACCGCGATCACAACAAGGTGGTGGAGATGCAGAACGATGTCGCCACGACGCGCGCCGGCGCGCGCCCCGACGAGATCCGTGCCGCGGAAGCGGAGGCTGCCGCCGCGCGCGAGTCGCTTGCCCAGGCCGAATGGAAGCTGAAGCAGAAGTCCGTCGCCGCGACCGTCGCCGGCACGGTCTCCGATACGCTCTTCGTGCGCGGCGAATGGGTTCCTGCGGGAGCGCCGGTGGTGACACTGCTGCCGCCCGCCAACGTGAAGGTGCGCTTCTTCGTTCCCGAGACGCGCCTGGGCGCGGTGAAGGTCGGGCAGAAGGTCACGCTCGCCTGCGACGGCTGCGCGGCCCCGGTCGACGCCAGCATCTCGTTCATCGCGTCGCAGGCGGAGTTCACCCCGCCCGTCATCTACAGCAAGGACAACCGCGCCAAGCTCGTCTTCCTGGTGGAGGCGCGGCCCGCGGCCGCCGATGCGGCGAAGCTGCACCCGGGGCAACCCGTGGACGTGACGCTGCAATGACGAACGACCTCGCCATCGACGTGCAGGGCCTTACCAAGCGCTTCGGCAAGAAGGTCGTGGTCGATGACTTCACGATGCAGGTGCCTCGCGGGGCGATCTACGGCTTCCTCGGCCCCAACGGCAGCGGCAAGACCACCACGATCCGCATGATCTGCGGGCTCCTCACTCCCGACGGCGGGCGCGGCATCGTGCTTGGCCACGACCTGGCGAAGGATGCCGAACTCATCAAGCGTGAAGTGGGCTACATGACGCAGAAGTTCAGCCTCTACGAGGACCTGTCCATCGAGGAGAACCTCGACTTCGTGGCGCGCATGTACGAGGTTCCCGATCGCAGGCGCCGCGTGCGCGACGCCCTGGAGCGCCTGGGCCTGGGCTCTCGCAAGGCCCAGCTCGCCGGCACTCTGTCCGGCGGCTGGAAGCAACGCCTCGCTCTCGCGGCGTGCCTCATCCACGCACCCAAGCTCCTCCTCCTCGACGAGCCCACCGCGGGCGTCGACCCGGGCGCGCGGCGCGAGTTCTGGGACCGCATCCACGAGCTCGCCTACTCCGGAATCACGGTCCTGGTCAGCACGCACTACATGGACGAAGCCGAACGCTGCCATGCGCTCGCCTACATCGCCTACGGCAAGCTTCTCGCGCTCGGCACCATTCGCGAGGTGATCGACCAGGCGGGCCTCAACACGTGGGAGATCGAGGGCGCGAACGGCGAGACCCAGATGACGATCGCCGCCGAGATTCGCGCCAGGCCCGGGGTGGAGATGGTCGCCCCCTTCGGCAACGCGCTGCACGTGAGCGGCACGGATCGCGCGGCGCTCCTGGCCGCCCTCGCGCCCCTCGGAAAGCGTCCCGGGATCGCGGTGCGGGAAGTGGCGCCGAACCTCGAAGACGTCTTCATCCACCTCATGCGGGGCCTCGGCGATTCCGCGCGCCCACCCGCGCAGCCGCTCCACTAGCCCGTGTTCGCTTTCCACCGTTTTCTCGCCGTGCTCATGAAGGAATTCGTGCAGATGCGGCGCGACCGCCTCACCTTCGCGATGATGATCGGCGTGCCGGTGATGCAGCTCGTGCTCTTCGGCTACGCGATCAACATGGACCCGAAGGCCCTTCCCGCGGCGGTGGTGACGGCCGACCCGAGCGTTTTCTCGCGCTCCCTCACGCGCGCCCTCGAGAACACCGGCTACTTCCAGGTGATCGCCACGCCGCAGACGGTGGACGAGGCCGACCGCCTGCTCGCGCTGGGCAAGGTGCAGTTCGTGCTGCAGGTGCCGGAGGACTTCTCCCGCCGGTTGCAGCGCGGCGACCACGCCGTGGTCCTCGTTGAAGCCGACGCGACCGATCCCGCGGCCACCAGCAACGCGCTCGCCGCATTGCAACAGGTGAGCCTCACCGGTCTCGACCACGACCTCACCGGAGTGCTCGGCGCGCTGAAAGCCCGGCCCGCGCCCTTCGAGATCCGCGTGCACCGGCGCTACAATCCCGACGGCATCACGCAGTACAACATCGTCCCGGGCCTCATGGGCGTGGTGCTCACCATGACGATGATCATGATGACCTCCATCGCCATGACGCGCGAGCGCGAGCGCGGCACCATGGAGAACCTCCTCGCAACGCCGGTGAAGCCGCTGGAAGTGATGCTCGGCAAGATCGTGCCGTACATCCTGGTGGGCTACGTGCAGGTCGTCGTGATCCTCGCCGCGGCGAGGTTCCTCTTCGGCGTGCCGATGGTGGGCAGCCTCGTCCTGCTGTCCTCGGTGCTGGTGCTCTTCATCGCCGCCAACCTCGCCATCGGCTTCACCTTCTCGACGCTCGCCAAGACCCAGATGCAGGCGATGCAGATGACGATGTTCTTCTTCCTGCCGTCGATGCTGCTGTCGGGATTCATGTTCCCGTTTCGCGGCATGCCGCAGTGGGCCCAGTACCTGGGCGAGGCCTTTCCGCTCACGCATTTCCTGCGCATCGTGCGCGGCATCATGCTCAAGGGCAGCTCGCTCGGCGAAGTCTCGGACCACATATGGCCGCTGGTGCTGATCCTCGTCGTGGTAACCGCCGCGGCGCTCAAGCGCTACCAGCGGACTCTGGATTAGGTCCGTTTGATACAATTGCCCCCCTTGCACCGGGACTTTTCATGAACTTCGAGCAGGCCCGCTTCAACATGATCGAGCAGCAGATCCGCACCTGGGAGGTGCTCGATCCGCAAGTGCTCGACCTCCTGTTCCGCGTGAAGCGCGAGGACTTCGTGCCGCCCGGGAATCGCGAGCTCGCGTTCGCCGACCTGGAGATTCCCATCGGCCACGGTGAAGCGATGATGCAGCCCAAGGTCGAGGCGCGCATCGTGCAGGAGCTCGCCATCCAGGCGCATGAGAACGTCTACGAGGTGGGGACCGGCTCCGGATACCTCACCGCGCTCCTGGCGAGCCGCGCGCGCCACGTCACCAGTGCCGAGATCCACCCCGAGCTGCATGCGCGCGCCGGCGAGAACCTGCGCCGCGCGGGCATCGACAACGTGACGTTGTTGCAGGGCGACAGCGCGCGCGCCCCGCTCGCGGAGTCGGCCTTCGACGTGATCGTCCTCACCGGCTCGACGCCGATCCTGCCGCAGGCGCTGCTAGACCGTCTCACCCCGGGGGGGCGGCTGTGCGCGGTGGTGGGCGATCCTCCCGTGATGAAGGCGATCATCGTGCGCCAGCCTGTCGCGGGCGCATTCCAGCACGTGGAGCTCTTCGAGACGATGTTGAAGCCCCTCGTGAACGCGGCCCAGCCGCCGCGTTTCCGCTTCTAGGCGAATCCGAAAGCCCGCCCCGAGCCGTCATAGCCCTGACCCGAAGAATAGAAGATCCCCTCAAGGCCCACCGATGAAATTCCGCCGCATCGCCCTAGCCGTGGCCCTTGGCGCCGCGCTCGGCCCCGCCAGCGCCGCCGACCTGCTGACGATCTTTCGCGACGCCCAGGTGAGCGACCCGGTGTACCAGTCGGCGCGCGCGCAGTACGCGGCCTCCATCGAGAGGCTGCCCCAGGCGCGCGCGGGCTACCTGCCGCTTCTCGCGGGCAGCGGGACGGTGTTCCGCAACCACTCCGAGCGCGACGGCGCACCCGAGCGCAACGGCACCACCAAGACCTACGCGATCACGCTCGCCCAACCGATCTTCCGCCTGCAGAACTGGATCGCCATCGACCAGGCGAAACAGCAGGTGATCCAGGCCGAGGCCACGCTCGCCGGAACGCAGCAGGACCTGATCCTGCGCGTGGCGCAGGCCTACTTCGACGTCCTCCTCGCGCAGGACAACGTCGCGCTCTCCGAAACGCAGAACAACGCCATCTCCGAGCAGCTCGCCCAGGCCAAGCGCAATTTCGAGGTGGGCACCGCGACCATTGTCGACACGCTCGAGGCGCAGGCGCGATACGACCAGACCGTCGCCAAGTCGATCTCCGACAAGAACGACCTCGAGGTGAAGCGGCGCGCGCTGCAGGTGCTGATCGGCAAGCTCCCCGAGGGCCTCACGCCGCTGCGCGGGTCGCTCCCCCTCGGCGTGCCGCAGCCCAACGACATCGAGGCCTGGGTGACGGCCTCGCTCGGCTCCAGCTACGCCATCGTGATCGCCAAGGCGAGCTACGAATTCTTCCGCCAGGAGGTCGCGCGCCAGCGCGCCGGCCACCTGCCGACGCTCGACCTCTCGGGCAGCCTCGCACGCGTGAACGATCCGGCCTCGGCTCTGCCGCCGGTGTCGATCAGTTCCAACAACGCCTCCGTCGGCCTCACCTTGTCGATCCCGATCTACGCGGGCGGGCTCACGCAGTCGCGCGTTCGCGAGGCGCTCGCCAACCGCGACCGCGCCGAGCAGGATCTCGACAGCATCCAGCGCGGCATAGCGCAGGCGGTGCGGGTGAATTTCCTCAACGTGACGAGCGGCATCTCGCAGGTACGGGCGCTGGAACAGGCGCTCGCCTCCACGCAGAGCCAGCTCGACTCGACCATCCTCGGGCGCGATGTCGGCGTGCGCACCAGCGTGGATGTCCTGAACGCCCAGCAGTCGGTGTTCCAGACGCGCCGCGACCTGCAGCAGGCGCGCTACAACTTCCTGATGAGCAACCTGCGGCTGAAGGCGGCCTCGGGGGTGCTTACCGAGACGGATCTCGAGGAAGTGAATCGGACGTTGGCCAGGGGGTAGCGGACTTCGTTTGTTCGCAGGTTTTTCTACCGCGCAATCCAGCCGTCGTGCCGTTCATCTCGAGCCGGCGGCATATTCCTTTCTTTAGGTGATGGGCAACATCGCGACCTGTTTTTCCCGGTGAGCGCAGCACCACCTATACGCCTTGTATGTTTCCTCAGCCGGGAGCTATCGCGGTAGTTTGCGAGGGCTGGGGTGGAGGGAGGCCGACGCCTATCTGACTCTTGCGAGTACAGACTTCGAGAGATTTCTCCCCACTCCTTCCGGCACCGT
>JANLXC010000042.1:0-13575 GCA_031364925.1 Burkholderiales bacterium
GCGATCATTCCGGCCGCGGTGGGCGTGGACATCGGTTGCGGCATGCTCGCGGTGAAGACGGATCTCACGGCGGACGATCTGCCGGCAAACCTGAACAAGGTCCGCGCGCAGATCGAGCGCGACGTGCCGGTGGGATTCAACTTCCACAAGGAAACTCTCGACGCGGCGGGCGATCTCGCGGCGCGCATGCAAGACCTCGGCGAACGTTTCCCGAAGCTTCGCATCCTCGACGTAGTCGGACCGCGTGGGGATCGCGTGTGGCGTCAGCTCGGCTCGCTGGGAGGCGGAAATCACTTCGTGGAAATCTGCCTCGATGCCGACAACGCGGTGTGGATCATGCTGCACTCGGGATCGCGCGGCATCGGCAATGCGATCGGCGAAGCGGCGATCGGCATGGCCAAGGAAGTCGCTACGCGTGTCGACCGCAGCCTCCCGCACCGCGACCTCGCGTGGCTGGACGAGGGAACGCCGGAGTTCGAGTCGTACGTAGAGGGCCTGGGCTGGGCGCAGGAGTATGCGTCCCTCAACCGCGACTTGATGCTGCAACTCGTCCACAAGGCGCTCTCGAAGGCGCTCGGCCGCGACGTGAAGCTCCTCGGTGAAGTGACCAACTGCCATCACAACTACGCCCGCGTCGAGGAGCACTTCGGCGAGAACGTGTGGGTGACGCGCAAGGGGGCGGTGAGCGCGCGCCTCGGCGAGCTGGGGATCATTCCGGGCTCGATGGGCGCGAAGAGCTTCATCGTGCGCGGCAAGGGGAATGCGGCGGCCTATAGCTCGTGCTCGCACGGCGCGGGCCGCACCATGAGCCGCACGCGTGCGCGCAAGCTCTTCACGCGCGAGGACCTCGCGAAGCAGACTGCGGGAGTGGAGTGCCGCAAGGACGACGGAGTGATCGACGAGATCCCGTCGGCCTACAAGGACATCGACGCCGTGATGGCGGCGCAGTCGGACCTGGTCGATGTCGTAACCACTCTCAAGCAGATCCTCTGCGTGAAGGGCTAGCTCAGGCCGCTTGAGCTACCGCGGCAAGCGGCGCGCCAAGCGCCACCGCCGCCGCTTCATCCACATCCTTGATCCACTTGAACTCGAGCCGCTCGCGGGCATCCGCGGGAATATCCTCGAGGTCGCGTCGGTTACGTTCCGGCAGCATCACCGTCTTGATTCCCGCGCGCAGCGCCGCCAGCACTTTCTCCTTCACGCCACCGATCGGCATCACCAGCCCGCGCAGGCTGATCTCGCCGGTCATCGCGAGATCGCTTCTCACGGGCCGATCCGTCAGCAAAGACGTCAGCGCCAGGAACATCGCCACGCCCGCGCTCGGCCCGTCCTTGGGCGTCGCACCAGCAGGCACGTGCACGTGGATGTCGGATTTCTCCAGCACCTCGGCAGCGATGCCGAGCTTTCCGGAACGCGCCTTCACGAGCGAGAGCGCCGCCTGCGCGCTTTCCTTCATCACGTCGCCGAGCTGCCCGGTGAGGATCAGCTTCCCGCTGCCGGGCATGCGCGCGGCTTCGATGAAGAGGATGTCGCCGCCCACCGGCGTCCACGCGAGGCCGGTCGCAACGCCCGGTACCGGCGCGCCCATCGCCACTTCGGCGTCGAAGCGCAGCGGGCCGAGAATCGCGGCGAGGTCGACCGCGTCCACCTTCACGTCATGGACGCTGCCTTCCGCGATGCGCACCGCGGCGTGGCGGATTACGTTGCCGATCTCGCGCTCGAGGTTGCGCACGCCCGCTTCGCGCGTGTAGTCGTTCACGATCGCGAGCAGCGCCTCATCGGTGATCTCGAACTGCTCGGCCGTCAGGCCCGACGAAGCAAGCTGTCGATCGATGAGATAGCGCCGTGCGATCTGCTGCTTCTCCTGCGCCGTGTAGCCGGGAAGCTGGATCACTTCCATGCGGTCGCGAAGCGGCCCCGGGATGGTGTCGAGCACGTTGGCCGTGGCGATGAACATCACGCTCGAGAGGTCGAACGGCACCCCGAGGTAGTTGTCCTTGAAGGTCGAGTTCTGCTCGGGGTCGAGCACCTCGAGCATTGCCGACGCGGGATCTCCGTGAAAGCCGCCCGCGCCGAGCTTGTCGATCTCGTCCAGCATCATCACGGCGTTGCGCGTGCCCGCCTTGCGCAGGTTGTGGATGATGTTCCCCGGCAACGCGCCCACGTAGGTGCGACGGTGGCCGCGGATCTCGGCCTCGTCGTGCACGCCGCCCAGGCTGACGCGCGCGAACTTGCGCCCGGTCGCCTTGGCGATGCTCTGGCCGAGCGAGGTCTTGCCCACGCCGGGCGGGCCGACGAAGCACAGGATGGGGCTTCGGCCTTTGGGATTCAATTTGCGCACGGCGAGGTGCTCGAGGATGCGGCGCTTGATCTTCTCGAGGCCGTAGTGGTCCTCGTCGAGGATGCGGCGCGCTTCGGCGATGTCGATTGCCGCTTGCAGGTCGTCCGCCCACGGCAGCTCGACGAGCCACTCGAGGTAGCTCCTCACCATCGAATGCTCGGGCGAGGCCTCGGAGATCTTCGCCAGGCGCTTCGATTCCTTGCGCGCGTGCTTCTCCACCTCGTCCGGCATCTTCGCTTCAATGATCGCCTTGTCGAGCTCGGCGGTTTCGTTGCCGCCCTCTTCATCGTCTTCGCCGAGCTCCTTCTGGATGGTGCGCATCTGCTCGCGCAGGAGGTGCTTGCGATTGGCGTCGCCAAGACTCTCGCGCGTGCGAGCGTCCACCTCGCGCGAGACCTTGAGGACTTCGATGCGATGGGCGAGGTGCTCGAGCATCCTGTCGAGCCGCGCCTTGAGGTCGAACGTCTCCAGCAACACCTGCTTTTCTTCGGGCGTGATGTCCATCATGCCGGCGACGAAGTCGGCCAGCGCGCCCGCGCCTTCGATCGCCTCGAAAGTGGAGACGATTTCGGCGGGGATCTGCGGCAGCATCTGCAGGATCTCGGTGGCGCGCTCGCGCAGCGCACGGGCGCGGCCTTCGACCTGGGCGTCGGACACCGCCGGCTCCTCGATCAGCTGCACCCTCGCCACGGGGAACGGATAGCCCTCGAGGAACTGCAGCACGCGGAAGCGTTGCAACCCCTTGACGATGGCGTGGTGGGCTCCCTCCGCGCTCACGTAGCGCAGCACGCTCGCCGTGGTGCCGACCCAATGCAGGTCCTCGGGCTTGGGTGAGTCCACCTCGGGCTTGTTCTGCAGGAGCAGGCCGACCGGGCGTTCGAGGCGCAGCGCCTCCTGAAGCGCCAGGCGCGACTGTTCGCGGCCAATGGAAAGCGGCGACACGATGCCGGGGAAGAGCACGACGTTTCGAACCGGCAGGAGGATCAGCGCGTCATCGGGGAGCGCCCGCGAGGGTACGGCTTCCGACGGCTTCTTGCCGCCGGAGGGAAGCTCCATGCGAATAGCGCCCTCGGTAGAGAGCGGATCGGGGGTGGTTTTCTGGGTCATGCCTGGAAGGTGAGGGCCCCAAACCGGGGTTTCAAGCCACCTCCCGGCGCCTCAGAAAGCGCTATCTCCCGCCCGCCACGTCGACGATCGCGCCGTGGACATAAGAGGCATCGTCGGAGGCGAGCCACAGCGCCACGCGCGCGACTTCGTCGGCCCTTCCCGATCGACCGATGGGGACGGACTTGGCGAGCGCCCCGTTCATTCCGCCGTGCACGTCATGGATCTCGGTCTCGATGAGGCCCGGGCGAATCGTGTTGACGCGGATGCCCTCGCCGCCGACTTCCTTCGAAAGCGCGAGCGAGAAGGTGTCGATCGCACCCTTGGTCGCGGCATAGTGGCTGCCGCCCGCGAGCCCGCCGAGGCGCGAGGCGACAGAGGACATGTTCACGATGACACCGCCTTTGCCGCCATGCTTGGTGGACATGCGCCGCACCGCTTCGCGCGAGCAGTAGTACATGCTGAAGACGTTCGCCTGGAACATCCCGGTCAGCGTCGCCGCGTCCATGTCTTCCACGCGCTTGCTTCCCAGGATGCCGGCGTTATTCACCAGGACGTCGAGCTTGCCGAGCTCGGCGTCGACCTCGGCGAACATGCGCCTCACCTCTTCGTCGACGCCCACGTCCGCGCGAAATCCGTAAGCTTCGCCGCCACCAAGGCGAATCGCCTGCACGACATCCTCGGCGGCACTCGCGTTCCTCACGTAGTTCACGGCGACGGCGTATCCCGAAGCGCCCGCAAGTCTCGCGATCGAGGCGCCGATGCCGCGGCTTCCTCCGGTGACCAGCATGATTTTTTTCACGCTTATTCCGGCTGGATCCCGGCTTCCTTCACGAGCTTTCCCCACTTCGCGACTTCCGCCTGGACGAACCTGTCCGTATCGGACGACGGCAGCGGCGCCGGCACCATGCCGATGATCGCTAGCTTCTCCTTCACCTCGGGCTTGGCGAGGATCCTGAGCGTCGCGTCCTGCAGCTTCTGCACGACGTCGGCGGGCGTGCCCTTGGGAGCGAGCAGCACGAACCAGGCGGTGATTTCATAGCCCGGCAGCACGGAGGCCATCGGCGGCCATTCCGGCGCGAGCGGATTGGTGCCGAGCTCGGTCACCGCGAGGCCGCGCAGCTTCCCACCCTTGGCCTGCGCGAGCGCGTTGCCCAGGTCCACGAAGGTGAAGTCGAGGGTGCCGGAGAGCACGTCGTTCACCGCGAGCGGAATGCCCTTGTAGGGAATCTCCGCGACGTCGACGCCGGTCATCTTCTTCAGCTGCGACACCGACACCTGCGAGCTCGACGAGCCGAATCCCGCCGAGAGCTTGCCCGGATTCTTCCTGAGGTGCGCCATGAATTCCGCAAGCGTCTTCGCCGCGGCGTCGGACTTCACCATCAGGACGAGCGAGGTCGTCGCGAGCCGCGAGATGCCGATGAAGTCCTTTACCGGATCGTAAGGCAGCTTCTTGTAGAGGCTCGGATTGGCCGCGTGCGTGTTGGCTGGCAGGAGCAGCGTGTATCCGTCGGCCGCGCCCTTGGCGACCATGTCGGTGGCGATGGAGCCCTGCGCGCCCGGCCTGTTCTCGACCACGAAGGGCTGGCCGAGCGCATCCTGGAGCTCGCGGCTCATCACGCGCGCGATGAGGTCGGTGGCGCTCGCGGCGGGGAACGGCACCACGATCTTCACGGGCTTGTCTGGGTACGCGGCGAGCGCGCCGCCCGCGATGAGCGCGACTGCGCCGCAAACCAGCGTTCGAGCGATCTTCATCTTCCCTCCTCGGGAATCGTGATGGGCAGCGTCAGAAGGTGGAAGGACAGCGTCTTGCCATGCATGTCGAGGTTGAGCGCGTCGTTCACGCCGCCATCGAGGACGCCGTCGAGCACGAAGTTCATCGCGCCCAGCTTCGGCAGCAGGTAGCGCTCGACGTGCGTGGGCTTGCGATAGGCGAAATGCGCCGCGACGCGCTCGGGCGTGACCTGCGCCTGGAGCAGCGCGAAGTCATCGGCCTTGTAGGCGATCACGCTGATGTTGGAGCGGTTGCCCTTGTCGCCGGTACGCGCGTGGGCGAGCTGGTAGAGCTGCACGGTTTTCAAGGCCCCTCCACGAAAGACAGGCGCGCCGGCACGAGCTCGCGCGGGATGTAGCACGAGGTCGTGGAAAGGCGCTTGCGCTTCGTCACGCGCGCGCCGCCGCCGCCCGCGGGACCCGCGGTCCAGAGCGCCGTCACTTCACGCATCAGGTGCTCGATCACCGCCTCGTCGGCGTGCGCGCCGGCGACGCGAAGGCGCACGTCGGTCGCATTTCCCACCGGGGATTTCTCGAGCATGCGCCCCGAGTCGTCGGCGAGGATGCTCATCACGCCGATGAGATCGAAGCGCAACGTGAGAAGGTGGCCCATCCGCTCGCGGATGATCTGCGCGCCCAGCCGCGCACGCGCTTCGGCGTTCGGCCCCGCGTACGAGATTTCGCCGTCGCCCAGCCACCCGCCCTCGAAGAAGACGTTCGCCTTGAGCGTCGCCGGCCGTGGATGGCCGCGCACGCCGGTCAGATGCACGCGGTCCTTGCCGACCTGCGTGACTTGCGCCTGGCTGATGTCGGCGACCACGTCCGGGGTGAGATAGGCGGCGGGATCGTGCAGCTCGTACAAGAGTTGCTCCTTCACCGTGCGCGTGTCGACGAGACCGCCGGTGTTGGCAGCCTTGGTGCAGATGCAGGAACCGTCCGGCGCAATCTCCGTGATCGGGTAACCCACGTTCGCGATATCCGGCACGTCCTTCATGCCGGGATCGGCGAAGTAGCCGCCCGTCACCTGCGCGCCGCATTCGAGGAGGTGCCCGGCCATGGTGGCGCCGCCCAGCTTGTCCCACTCGTCCGCGGCCCATCCGTAGTGCGCGACCGCGGGACCGACCGTAAGCGAAGGATCGGCGACACGCCCGGTGACCACGACCTGCGCGCCTTGCTTCAACGCCTGCGCGATTTCCATGGCGCCCTGGTAGACGTTGGCGCTCGCGAAGGGACGCCCCGCATATTCCTTCGCGATGTACTTGCGCACGATCGCTTCGCCCGCGGGTCCGGAAAGGTCGTCGCCCTCGACGATGCCGATCTTCGGAGGCTTCAGCCCGAGCTCTTTCGCGAGGCGCTGGATGTGCGCCGCGGCCCCGCGCGGATTGGCGGCGCCGAAGTTGCCGACGATCGGGATGTCGTGGCGCAGGCAATCGGCGAGGATCGGTCGCAGCTCCAGCTCGAGCAGCGGCTCGTAGCCCTTGGTGGGATCGCGTTGCTTGTCCAGCTGCGCGTGCGCGAGCGTGCGCTCCGCCAGCATCTCGAAGATGATCGCCGCCGGGCCGCCGCGCTCGATGAGCGTCTTCACCACCGGCGCCGGCGCATCGACGCGATCCCCGGAGAATCCCGCTCCGGCCCCGACCGCAAGGTGCTTTTCCATGAAGGCCTCGTCAGGCGTGACGTCCGTTACAGGGCGCCAAGCGCTGCCTGGTAGGCGTTGGGTGCTTCCGCCGATTTCGAGACCGTGGTTCCCAGGTCGCGCACCAGCCCGTCCTTCAGCCCGTACACCCAGCCGTGCACGGCCAGCTCCTGCCCGCGCTCCCATGCGTCGCGCACGATGGTGGTCTGGCAGACGTTGGCCACCTGCTCGATCACGTTCAGCTCGCACATGCGGTCGATGCGGTGCGCGAGGTCGGGCTCCTTCGCCAGCCTGGAATCGTGCTTCGCGTGCACGTCCTGCACGTGCCGCAGCCAGTTGTCGGCGAGGCCCACGCGATGGTTCTGCAGCGCCGTGGAAACGCCGCTGCAACCGTAGTGGCCGACCACGATGATGTGCTCGACCTTCAGCACGTCGACCGCGAACTGCATCACCGAGAGGCAGTTCAGGTCGCTATGCGCGACAACGTTGGCGAGGTTGCGGTGCACGAAGAGCTCGCCCGGGGCGAGGTCGACGATCTCATTGGCCGGGACGCGGCTGTCGGCACAGCCGATCCACAGGTAGCGTGGACGCTGCTGGCGCGAAAGGCGCGGGAAGAACTCCGGGTCGCTGCGCCGGATGCGCTCCGACCAGGCGCGGTTGCTTTCGAAAAGGTGGGTGAGCGAGCGCATGGCGGGCCCATTCTACCGCGGGTACGATGGGCCCCGTGACAGACAAAATCCCGCTCCATCCCGAAACCCTCGCCGCGCAAGGCCTGGGTCGCGTCACCGATACCTATCGCGAGATCGTCCCGCCGATCCACGTCGCGACCACTTACGAGCGCGGCGCGGACGGGTCGTACCCCGGCGGCCGCGTCTATTCGCGCGCCGACAACCCGAGCTACGACCAGGCCGAGGCGCTCATCGCCGCCCTCGAGCACGCGAAGTCGGCGATCCTCTTCTCGTCGGGGCAGGCCGCGTCCGCCGCCGTCTTCCAGGCGCTGATGCCGGGCGATAGCGCGCTCGTGCCTCGCAACATGTATTGGGCATTCCGCAAATGGCTGCTGGAATTCGCGGCGCCGCGCGGCCTGGGCGTCGAGCTCTACGACAACTCCTCGCTCGACGATCTCGCGACGAAGGCCCGCGCCCGCAAGCCCAGGCTCATCTGGGTAGAGACGCCGGCCAATCCGACCTGGGACATCACCGACATCGCCGCGGCGAGCGGCATCGCGCGCGAAGTCGGCGCCGCGCTCGCGGTCGATTCGACCGCCGCCACGCCGATGCTTACCCGGCCGCTCGACCTGGGCGCCGATCTCGTCATGCACTCGGCGACCAAGTACCTCAACGGCCACTCCGACGTCATCGCCGGCACGTTGGCGACGCGCGAGGACAACGAATATTGGCAGCGCATCCGCTACGTGCGCGGCGGCGGCGGCGCGGTGCTCGGACCCTTCGAGGCGTGGCTGCTCCTGCGGGGAATGCGCACCCTGCACATCCGCGTGGCGACGGCGTGCGCGAATGCGATGGCGATCGCGCGGAAGTTCGAGCGCCACCCTCAGCTCTCGCACGTTCTCTACCCGGGCCTCGCGTCGCATCCGGGACACGCGGTCGCTTCGAAGCAGATGACGGGTGGATTCGGCGGGATGATGTCCCTGCGACTGAAGGCGGGCGAGCAGGCATCGAAGGACTTCACCGCGAAACTGCGCGTCATCAAGAGGGCGACATCGTTGGGCTCCGTGGAGAGCCTCGCGGAGCACCGCGCGAGCGTCGAAGGGCCGGGGACGCTCTGTCCCGCGGACCTGGTGCGCCTTTCGATCGGAATCGAGCACGTGGGCGACCTGATCGCCGACATCGAGAGCGCCCTCGACCGCTAAAAACCACCTTGACACTTCTTGGCGAGCGCGATCATGATCGTCCGGTCACACGCGAGCCGCCCCATCCGGGTGGCCTTTCAAGGACATTTCCGCTCCTACGTGGGGCGGCCACGCTGGAAATCCTGGGGAGGATCAATCTTGTTCAAGCCAAATTGCGGCCGGCGGCCGCGCGCGCAGCGTTTTCCGAAATTCTTCCGTAGCGTCCTCGCGGGCCTCGCAGCGAGCGCTTCCCTCGCGGCCCTCGCAGCGGATCCGCCCGATGTATCGGCCCTTGCAATGGACCCGGTGGAGGTCTCGGCCGGCCCTACCGCCCAGGGTGGTCTCCTGACCGAATACGTGGTCACCTTGACCAGTCCCTCGGTTGCCAGGTACTACAAGTATTCCGGCAAGCCCGGCAAGGACGCGCAGAAGGCGCATGCCGCGTCGTTGAATGCTGACCAGGACAAGGTCGCCGACCGCGTCCGCCAGCTCGGCGGCCAGGAGATCGCCCGCGTCAACAAGGCATTGAATGCCCTGGTGGTCGTGCTCGACGCGCGCCGCGCGAACGAGCTCGAGCTGTCGGACGGCGTCGTCAGCGTGCGTCCCCTCAACCGATACGAGCTCGCTCTCGGCGAGACGGTGCCGTACATCGGGGCCGCGGCGCTGCACACGACCGGCGTCACCGGAGCCGGAGTCCGCGTCGCGGTGCTCGACTCCGGCATCGATTACACGCACGCCGACTTCGGCGGGCCGGGCACCGCTGCGGCCTACGCGGCGGCCTATGGCACCACCACTGGGGACCCGAGGAACAAGGCCCTGAACCCGCTCTTCCCGAGCGCCAAGGTCGTCGGCGGCTACGACTTCGTCGGCGAGGTGTGGCCGAACGGCCCGCTGCAGCCCGATCCCAACCCGATCGACTGCGGCCCTGCCGCGATCGCCTGCACCGGCGGGCACGGATCCCACGTTGCGGCCATCATCGGCGGCACCAAGGGCGTCGCACCCGGCGTGCAGCTCTACGCAGTGAAAGTTTGCAGCGCCGTATCGAGCTCGTGCAGCGGCATTGCGCTGCTGCAGGGCGTCGACTTCGCGCTCGACCCCGACGGAGACGGCGACGTCTCCGATCGCGTCGACGTCATCAACCTGTCGCTCGGCTCCGCCTACGGCCAGATCGAGGACGACCTCACCGCCGCGCTGGATGATGCGGCCGGCCTGGGTGTCGTCGTGGTCGCGGCGGCGGGCAACAACGGCGACAAGCCTTACATCGTGAGCTCGCCTTCGATCGGAACCAATGTGATCAGCGTCGCGCAGACGCAGGTTCCGTCGGCGCGCGTGATTCCGCTGGTGGTGAATTCGCCGCCCGTCATCGCCGGTGTCTATCGCAACACCGCGACGCTCGATTGGTCGCCGGTCGGTGCGGGGGTCACGGGCAACGTGGCGTATATCGGGCGCGGCTGTCCAGGTGACCCATTGCGCTCGAGCCCCGCCGGCAAGGTGGCGCTCATCGATCGCGGCGCCTGCGCCGTCAGCCTCAAGGTGGACTATGCAGTGGCCAACGGTGCGATCGGCGTGCTGATCGGGCTCGTCGCTCCTGGCGACCCAATCTCCTTCAGCTTCGGCGGCGGCACCCGTTTCGCGCCCGCGCTGGTGATCCAGCAGTCCCTTTCCACCAGCATCAAAAACAATATCGGCGCACCGGTGAACGTCACCATCTCCCAGGCGAACGCGGTCTCGCTCGCGGGAAGCATGGCGAACACCTCGGCGCGCGGGCCGAGCATGAGCTTCAATTCCATCAAGCCCGACATCGGCGCTCCGGGAGCATCGGTCTCCGCCGAGGCTGGCACGGGCACCCGTGCGACCGCCTTCGGCGGCACCTCCGGCGCGACTCCGATGATCGCGGGCTCGGCGGCTCTCATGCTGCAGGCGCACCCCGGCCTTTCGCCCGGGGAAATCCGCTCGATCCTCATGAACACCGCGGAAACCAACATCTTCATCAATCCGGTCCTGCTGCCCGGCGCGCTCGCCCCCATCACCCGCATCGGCGGTGGAGAGGTTCGCGTCGACAAGGCGGTGCAGAGCCAGACCGCGGCGTGGGACAAGGACGGCCTGGCGGGGAGCCTTTCCTTCGGCTACGCGCCGCTGTCGACGCAGACGAAGCTCAAGCGCACCGTGGTCGTTCGTAACTACGGAAGCGTCGAGCGCACCTACGCGATCACGCCGGCATTCCGTTACTCGGATGACGCCGCGAGCGGCGCTGTGTCGATCAAGGCGCCCTCGAGCCTCAAGGTGGGCGGCGGCAAGAGCAAGGAGTTCGACGTCGAGATCACCATCGACCCGACCCGGCTCAACGTCTGGTCGCTCAACGGCGGCTCACGGGGTGGGGATGGATTCCGCCTGCAGGGCGTCGAGCTGGACGGCTACGTGGCGATCGATGGCGGTGCGGGTAACTCGGTGCACGTTGCCTGGCATGTCCTGCCGCATCGCGCCGCCGACGTTTCGGCCACGTCGAAGAAGCTGAACCTGAAGATCGACGGGACCGGGGACCTCACGCTGAGGAACGCGAGCGCGGTGCTGGACGGGCGCGTGGACGTCTTCTCGCTGACGGGCCAGAGCGACCAGCTCAAGAAGAAGGTCCAGCCCCTCCCGAATCCCGGGGACAACTTCGCGGTCGTCGACCTCAAGTCGGTCGGCGTGCGCCTGGTATCCCTCGGCGGCGGCGTTCTCGGGGTCCAGTTCGCGATCGACACGTACGGAGCCCGGGCGCATCCGAACTACCCGGCCGAGTTCGACATCTACATCGACAGGAACGGCGATGGCGTCTTCGACGCGGTGATCTTCAACCGCGAAAACGGCGCTTTCGGATCCACGGGCCAGAACGTGGTGGCGGCGGGCCCGGTAAGCGGCCCCTTCACCGCGAGCTTCTTCACGGACGCGGACCTCAACTCCGGGAACATCATCCTCACGGCGCCGCTCTCCGCGCTCGGGTTGACGCCGGGGATGACGTTCAGTTTCTCCGTGTATGCCTTCGACAACTACTTCACCGGCAACCTCACGGACGCGATCGAAGGGATGACCTACACCCTCGACACGCCGCGGTTTGTGCCGTCTGCCTCCGCGCCTGTGGTGCCGGCCGGCGGCGCGGTGACGCTCGGAGTGGCGGCGGTGACCGGGGGTGAGCTCAAGTCGCCATCGCAGAGCGGCCTGCTGCTGATGTACCGTGACGCGGAAGGCAAGAAGAGGAAGGATTCCACCAAGGAAGAGGCGCAAGCGGTCGAGGTCAAGCGCTGATCGCCTGACCGCTTCAACGCACGAGGCCGGCCCGCTCTAGCGGTCCGGCCTTTTTTTTGGAATCGCCGGCGCCCTCTTTAGCGCCTGAGCGGCAACTCGATGAAAGACGCGTCCGGGCCACCCAGCGTGATGCGCAGCTTCGGCGGTCGCCCGTGCGGCACTTGCGCGAAGTGGTCCGCGTCGCCGCCCGCGACGGACATCCGCAAGCGGCTGCCCTTCGCGAATCTCCAGGAGATCGGTAGCAGGGCGAAGCGCAACGTTTCGGCGACACCCGGCATCGCGCGTTTCGCATCTTCGCGGCGGAAGGTCCGGAACGGCCACGTCGTCTTGTAGCTCGGCGGGCAAGCGGCGGTGGCGCGATGCAGGATGCGAAGCGCGCCCTCGGTGATGTAGCGCGAGCGTCCGTTCGCCTCGACCTCCGACAAATAAACGAAGACGCTGCCGTCATGCTCCGAAGTGGAGACGGTGAGCTGGACGATCGCGTGGCCAGTGAGCTCGGTATGCGCATCGAATGGCTCGCTCGTGAACGCGATCATGCGATCTTCGCGCCCGCTCCAGTCGTGGTAATAGTCGGCAACGGCAAGCGCGCCGAGGCGTTCGTAGCGCGTCGCGGCTCCGGTGCCCGTGGTGAATCGCACCTGGTAGTCGGCGCGCGATACGCTGGCGGGAGCCTGCGGCAGGAGCTTGCCGCCCCGCTCCGGATACCAGCGTGAAGTGGCTGCGTGTGGCGGCCACTGCGCCGCGGCCTGCCACTTCTCCTCGTGCAGCGTATGAAAATGGATGCGCGCCTCGTCCGCGATGCCGGTTTTCAACCCGGCAAGGTGCTCGTCGAAGAAGCGCAGCACTTCGCCGAGCAGCGGAAATTGCGAGGCCTGCGACTCGCCACGCCACGGCGAGCCGTTGGTGCGCGCGCCGTGGTCCCAGGGGCCGATCATCAGGCGATCGTCCGGACTGGCGTTGCCGAGGAAGCGCGAGATCGAGCCGTTGACGAAGGAGCTGCCGTCGTACCAACCGGAGATCGAGTAGATCGCGACCTTGCCCTTTACCTTGTCGAGATACCAATAAGGGCTGCAGGCGCCGCTATGCAGGCCTGGATCGTGCGGCGTGGCCTCCTCGCGAAAGGCCATCTCGGGCGCCAGGTCGCGCAGGCGGAAGCTGTCGCGATGCTCCTCGATCGCGGCGGCGAGGAGGCTCGCGTCGCGGTCTTCGTCGACCGGCTGCGGGCCCGCGAAGTTGGGCGCGTTGAAATACGGGTACGGCGCGAGCTTGTCTCGTTGATCGAGGTCGAGCGCGCGCACCAGGTCGTCGTAGTTGGCGGTGACCGTGGTGCACATGATGCCGCCGGGGAAGACGTGGTCGCTGTACGTGTCGGAGACCGCGAAGAGCGGGGCGATCGCCTTTACCGCGGGGTGGCCCGTGCTCGCGAGGAAGCACGCCGCAGCCCCGAGATAGGAGATTCCCGTCGAGCCGATCGAGCCGTTGCACCAGGGTTGCGCCGCGATCCAGTCGGCGACCTCGCGGTGGTCGTCGCGCTCGCGCGGGGATCGAAACGAGTCGCGCGTGCCGAAGCTCGCCCCGCAGCCGCGC
>JANLXC010000014.1:0-20569 GCA_031364925.1 Burkholderiales bacterium
CTTATTTTTTTTAGTTTTACGGATATTAAACTACACTTCATTTTTTAACTTTAAAATTTCAAATCATGGCAGAGACAATCAATGAGCGAATGACGGTTAATATTGAAGGTGACTTTGTGGTATTTATCATTGGAATGCGGATCAATCGTTTTTGGAAGATTCATAAATGGATGCCCGTAGCAAAAGCAATGGCGATGATGCTTCAAGAGCTTTCGCGAAAACCGGAGAGTGGATTTTTAGGCTTTCAATCTTATGGCGGCATTCCGCCCGTCATGATTCAATATTGGAAATCATTTGATCATTTGGAGGCTTACGCCAAAGATAGAGAAGGGCAACATTATCCAGCTTGGAAAGCATTCAATCTCAAAATTAAAAGCAATGGTGATGTAGGCATTTGGCATGAAACCTATAAAATCAAAGCCGGGGAATATGAATGCGTTTATAATAATATGCCTCAATATGGTCTTGGAAAAATTGGTGAATTGATACCCGCTATTGGGAAAAGAGAGTCCGCAGCCAATAGAATTTCTTTAAAAAATGAATAATAACACACTCCTTATGACCCAATTAATTCCAAGAAGGCACTCACGCTTTATTTGGTCAGTCCTATTTTCATTGCTTTTTTTGAGTAACATTGCAATGGCTCAGAAAAATGCGGTTGTTAAAGCCCAACCGTATTTTCCACCCCCTCAGTATTGGGCGCATAAAACGCCTTCTGAAATGGGTTTGGATGTAGCTAAAATCCAAGAAGCCATTGTATTTCACAAGGCAAATGAAATAAAAAATCCGCGCAGCATGGAACAATCGCATTATCAATCCTTTGGCAAAGAACCCTATGGATTCGCGATTGGTGCTTTTGCAGATCGAGGCGAACCGACGGGTATCATCGTTTATAAAGGCTACATCGTTGCTGAATGGGGCGAACCTTTGCGCTGCGATATAACCCACAGCGTCACTAAAAGTTTTTTATCAACAGTCGTTGGTTTAGCAGTTGATAAAGGATTGATTCGCCATGTTAATGATACAGTGGCTCCTTATATGCCGCCCATTGAATTGTATAATCAGCCAGTTATGCGGTCGGCAGATGATTTTGGAAAACCTGAATTATTGACCCCTTTTGAAACGCCCCACAATCGCACCATCACATGGGATAATCTTTTACGCCAAACCAGTGATTGGGAAGGCACGCTCTGGGGCAAGCCCGACTGGGCAGACCGTCCATCGGCCACGCCCTCGGAGTGGCTCACGCGCGTGCGTGGCAAGCCCGGCACCGCGTGGAAGTACAACGACACGCGCGTGAACGCGCTGGCGCTCGCCACGCTCAACGTGTGGCGCCGCCCGCTGCCGCAGGTGCTGAAGGAAACCATCATGGATCCGATCGGCGCCTCGAACACCTGGCGCTGGTTCGGCTACGAGAACTCCTTCGTGGTGATGGACGGCACCGTGATGCAGTCGGTGAGCGGAGGCGGCCACTGGGGCGGCGGCATGTTCATCAACGCGTACGACATGGCACGCTTCGGGCTCCTCACGCTTCGTGGCGGGCGATGGCGCGATCGCCAGCTTCTCTCGCGCCAGTGGGTCGAATGGGCGCTCACGCCCACGCCCGCGAACCCCCAATACGGATTCATGAACTGGTATAACAACCGGGACAAGCAGCTCTTTCCCAACGGGCCGGCGAGTGCCTTCGCGCACATCGGCAACGGCACCAACATCGTCATCGTCGATCCGGACGACGACCTTGTCGTGGTGCTGCGCTGGATCGACAATAACAAGTCGGCCGACGAGGTCCTGAAGCGCGTGATCGGCGCGATCTCGCGCCCCTGAACGCCAAATCGAGGAAGGTCCCCATGCATCGAAGATTCCTGCTGCTCGTTCTCGCGCTTTCCCTGTGGGCCGGCTCGACGCCGGCCCTCGCGGCCTACCCCGACAAGCCGATCCGCTTGATCGTGCCCTCGGCCGCGGGCGGCGCGCCCGACGTGCTGATGCGGGCGCTGGCCACGCAGTTGTCGCAGCAGATGGGCGTCCCGTTCGTGATCGACAACAAGCCCGGCGGCTCGTACCAGATCGGCACCATGGACCTGGTGCGCTCACCGCCCGACGGCTACACCCTGGCTTACGGCAACGTGGTCTCGCTCGCCACCAATCGCTCGCTCATCGCCAATGTCCCTTACGACGTGGACCGCGACCTCACGCTGGTCTCCAATGCGCTGCGCGTGTCCAACCTGCTGGTCGTCAACAACGACCTGCCGATCAGGAGCGTCGCCGAGCTGATCGCCTATGCGAAGAAGAATCCGGGCAAGCTCGCCTTCGCCTCGGACGGCAACGGCACCACCGCCCACCTGGGGGGAGAGCTCTTCAAGTTCATGGCCGGCGTCGACATGCTGCACGTGCCGTACAAAGCGGCGACCGCGGCAGTCACCGATCTCATCGGAGGCAGCGTGCAGCTGATGATCGTGAATACACCGGTCTCCGGACCGCAGGCGCAGGCGGGCCGCGTGCGCGCCCTGGGTATTTCGTCGAGCCAGCGCTCGTCGACCTATCCGGACGTTCCCACCATCGCCGAATCCGGGGTGCCGGGCTTCGAGGTTGTGGCGTGGGGCGGCATCATCGGGCCGGCCAACATGCCGAAGGAAATCGTGGCGCGCCTCAATGCCGAGATCCGTACTGCGCTGGCGAGCGCCGCGGTCCGCGAGCGCTTCAAGGCGCTGGGTGCGGAGACCGATCCCAGCACTCCCGAGGAGTTTCGCGAGCTCGCGCGCCTCGAAACGCTGAAGTGGGCGCAGGTTGTCAAATTCTCGGGCGCGAAGGTCGATTGAAAGCCCGCCCATGAGCCCGTGGAGCGCCGCCCGCCCCGGCGATCACGTCACCGCCATCGACACGCCCGCGCTCGTGCTCGACCTCGATGCCTTCGAGCGCAACCTCGAGCGCATGGCCGCGGCGCTGCGCGGCACTGGCGTTCGCCTGCGCGCCCACGGGAAGGCGCACAAGTGTCCCGAGATCGCGCGGCGCCAGGTGGCCTTGGGCGCGGTCGGCGTGTGCTGCCAGAAGGTGAGCGAGGCAGCCGTTTTCGTGGAGGCCGGTATCGAAGACGTCCTCGTCACCAATGAAGTCGTCGGAGACGCCAAGTTGCGCCACCTGGCGGAGCTGGCGAGGAGGGCGCGCATTGGCGTGCTGGTCGATCACTCGCAGCAGGTGCGGGCGCTGGCCGCTGCGGCGCAGGCGCATGCGGTGACGCTGGATGTCTATGTGGAGGTCGACGTGGGCGCCGGGCGCTGCGGCGTGGCCCCCGGAGAAGAGGCGGCGCAGCTCGCGCGCGCAATTGTGGCGAGCCCGCCGCTGCGTTTCGCGGGCCTGCACTGCTACCACGGCACGGCGCAGCACATGCGCGCGCCCGAGGAGCGCGCCGTGGCCATCGCCGCCGCCAGCCAAGCCGCGCGCATGACGAAGCGCGCCATCGAGGCCCTGGGCATCGCGGTCGAGCGCGTGACGGGCGGCGGCACGGCGAGCTTTCTGCACGAGCGCGACTCCGGCGTGTTCAACGAGATCCAGGCGGGCTCCTATGCCTTCATGGATCGCGACTATGGCGACAATCGGCTGGGGCAGGGCGACATCGCATTCGAGCACGCGCTCTTCGTGCGTACCACGGTCATGAGCCGGCCCACGGCCGGGCGCGCGGTGGTCGACGCGGGCCTGAAAGCGTCCAGCGTGGACTCGGGCATGCCCGCCGTGTGGAAGCGACCCGACCTGCGCTATGTGAAGGCTTCCGACGAGCATGGCGTGCTCGATACGCCCGGTGCGGCGGCGGTTGCCCTGGGCGACGCGCTGATGCTGGTGCCCGGTCATTGCGACCCGACCTTCAACCTTTACGACGAGCTCATCTGCATTCGTGGGGATCGAGTCGAGGCCCTCTGGCCGATCGCCGCGCGCGGCGCGCTTCTGTGAGCCTTCGATGACCTTCGACCTCCTGATCCGCAATGCGAGCATCGTCGATGGCACGGGTGCCGCGCGCTTCAATGGCGACATCGGCATTCGCGGCGAGCGCATCGAGCGTATCGGCGATCTTGCGGCGCTGCGCGGCGAAGTGGAGATCGACCTGGCGGGGCGTATCGCGGCGCCGGGCTTCATCGACGCGCACACCCACGACGATCGCTTGATGCTGTCCGGCCCCGACATGGCGCCCAAGGTGAGCCAGGGCATCACCACCGTGATCGCGGGCAATTGCGGCATTTCGCTGGCGCCGATGCCCCGCGCGATTCCGCAGCCGGTCACCCCTCCCCTCAACCTCCTCGACGACCAAGGCGTGTGGTTTCGCTTCCGCACGTTCGCGGCTTACGTCGAAGAGTTGCGCGCGAAGCCGGCCGCCACCAATTGCGCCTTGCTGGTGGGGCACACCACGTTGCGTGTCACGACCCTCGATGACCTGGAGAAGCCGGCGAGCGCGGCCGAAATCGTGCGCATGCGCGCGATGGTGAGCGAGGCGCTGCAGGCGGGCGCCATCGGCGTGTCCACCGGGCTCTTCTACGAGCCGGCGAATGCCGCGCCCACAGAGGAAGTGATCGAGACCTGCCGTCCGCTCAAGGAATTCGACGGCCTCTATTGCACCCACATGCGCGACGAAGCCGACCGGGTGATCGACTCGCTCACGGAGACCTTCCGCATCGGCCGCGAGGTCGGCGTCGCGGTCGTGATCTCACATCTCAAGGTGGTGGGCGAGGCGAACCGGGGCCGCTCGGCGGAAGCGCTGTCCTTCATCGAAAGGCACATGGCGACGCAGTCGATCTGCATGGACTGCTATCCGTATACGGCCGGATCCACCGTCTTGTCCGCCGACCGCGCCGCGAGCTCGTCCCGGGTGATCGTGAGCTGGTCGAAGGCGCTGCCCGAGCATGCCGGCCAGGATCTCGATGCCATCGCGCGCAAGATGAACGTCTCCGAGGAGGAGGCGATCCGGCGCCTGAGCCCCGCCGGAGGAATCTACTTCAGGCTGGACGAGGCCGACGTGCAGCGCATCCTCCAGCACGACAAGGTCATGATCGGCTCCGACGGCCTGCCGCACGACGCGTCGCCCCATCCGCGCCTGTGGGGAACATTCCCGCGCGTGCTGGGGCACTACGGCCGGACGCTCGGCCTCTTCTCGCTCGAGACGGCGGTACACAAGATGACCGGGCTCACGGCAAGGAATTTCGGCCTCGAGGACCGCGGCGTCGTGAAGGAGGGCGCGTATGCCGACCTGACGCTGTTCGACGCGGACAAGGTGGACGAGGCCGCCACGTATGAGGCGCCGATCGCCCCCGCGCACGGCATCGACGCGGTGATCGTCAATGGCGCCCTCGTCTGGCGCGAGGGCCGCTCGACGGACGCTCGGCCCGGACGGGTGCTGGCGCGCAGCCAAAGACGGACTAGTTGAAGGCGGCCTTCAGCTCGTCGAAACGCTGCAGCAGCTCGGGCGGCGCCTTGTCCGCGAGCTTGCCTTCCACCATCTCGCCGTGGAGCGGCATCTCCTTCTTCCACTCGTCCTTCGAGACGGCGGTGGCGGCGGCGAACTTGTCGGCGCCGAAGGATTCCATGCCCTTCATATCGAGCTCCTTCGGCACGTTGCCAAGGGGAGTCTCCAGCGCGGCGGCCTTGCCCTCGACGCGCTCGACGATCCACTTGAGCACGCGCATGTTCTCGCCGTAGCCGGGCCAGAGGAACTTGCCGCTGGCATCCTTGCGGAACCAGTTGACGAGATAGATCTTCGGCTGCTTGTCCATCTTGCCGCCCAGCTTCAGCCAATGCGCGACGTAATCGGCGATGTGATAACCGCAGAAGGCGAGCATTGCGAAGGGATCGCGGCGCACCACGCCCACCTGGCCCACGATGGCGGCGGTGGTCTCGGAGCCGAGAGTCGCGGCCATGTACACGCCGTCACGCCAGCTCTTCGCTTCAGTCACCAGCGGCACCGTGGTCGAGCGCCGGCCGCCGAAGATGAACGCGTCGATGGGCACGCCCTCAGGGTTGTCCCATTGCGGATCGATCGACGGGCACTGCGACGCGGCGACGGTGAAGCGCGCATTGGGGTGCGCGGCGGGGCGGCCCGATTGCGGGGTCCACTCCCTGGCGGTCCAGTCGGTGAGCTTCGCCGGCGGCACCTTGGTCATGCCTTCCCACCACACGTCGCCGTCGGGCGTGAGCGCCACGTTGGTGAAGATGGTGTCGCGCTTGATGGTCTCCATGCAGTTGGGATTGGTGTCCCAGCCGGTGCCGGGCGCTACACCGAAGAATCCCGCCTCGGGGTTGATCGCGCGCAGCGTCCCATCCTTCGAAGGCTTGATCCACGCGATGTCGTCGCCGACGGTGGTCACCTTCCACCCCTTGAACGCGGGCGGCGGGATCAGCATCGCGAAGTTGGTCTTGCCGCACGCGCTCGGAAAGGCGGCGGTCACGTAATGCTTGCGGCCTTCGGGCGATTCGACGCCGAGGATCAACATGTGCTCGGCGAGCCAGCCCTGCTCGTGGCCCATGACGGAAGCGATGCGCAGCGCCAGGCACTTCTTGCCCAAGAGCGCGTTGCCGCCGTAGCCCGAGCCGAACGAGATGATCTCCTTGGTTTCGGGGAAATGGACGATGTACTTGTGGTCCTTGTTGCAGGGCCACGTGACGTCCTTCTGCCCGGCGGCCAGCGGCGCGCCCACCGAGTGCAGGCATTTGACGAAGTCGCCTTGCTCGCCCAGCACGTCGAGGACCTTGCGGCCCATGCGCGTCATGAGCTTCATGTTCACCGCGACGTAGGGCGAGTCGGAAAGCTCGACGCCGATGTGCGCGATGGGCGATCCGAGCGGGCCCATGCTGAAGGGGACGACGTACATGGTGCGCCCGCGCATGCAGCCCTTGAAGAGGCCGTCGAGGGTGGCGCGCATCTCGGTGGGATCGACCCAGTTGTTGGTCGGACCGGCGTCGTCCTTCGACTTCGAGCAGATGAACGTGCGGTCTTCGACGCGCGCCACGTCCGAGGGATCGGACCAGGCGAGATAGGAATTGGGACGCAGCTTCTCGTTCAGCTTGCGGAAGGTGCCCGCGGCGACGAGCTCTGCGCACAGGCGGTCGTACTCCGCGTCGGAGCCGTCACACCAGTGGATGTGGTCCGGCTGGGTCAACGCCGCAACCTGGTCGACCCACTTCAAAAGCTTCGTGTTGCGCGTGGGGACGCCTCCGGCGACCGGAGCGGCTTGAGCGTGCATCTAGACTCCTCGAGCGTGCCGGCTTTTTTAGAGGCGATGCCGGCGTTTTGGGGAAACATCAATTATCTCAAATAACCCTGCGTGCCGTTGCTTGCCGCAGGTCAAGAATACCCATACACCGGGGTCAGACCCGGCCCAGCCCCCGAAATTCCGCATGGAAGAAAACGGGGGACGGAGCGGGGACAGACCGGGGACAGACCGGGGTCGTAGCGGGGTCTGACCCCGGTTAGGTCAGGTAGGCCTTGCTTTGCTTGCTGCGCGGCCAGAAACCGAGGAGCTCCTTCTCGGTGGCGCGGGCGATGCCCTTCTCGGTGATGATCGCGGTCACGAATTCGGCTGGGGTCACGTCAAAAGCGGGGTTGGCGACGGGCGTGGAGCGTGGGGCGATGGTCACTTCGGCGAACTTCCCCTCAGCGTCGAGGCCACGCACGATGCGCACCTCGTCCTCGGCGCGCTCCTCGATGGGGATCTCGCGAAGGGCGTCCTCGATGCCCCAGTCGATCGTGGGCGTGGGAACCGCGGCGTAGAAGGGCACGTCGTTCGCGCGCGCCGCCACGGCCTTGAGGTAGGTGCCGATCTTGTTGCAGACATCGCCGCGGCGCGTCACGCGGTCGGCGCCCACCAGCACGAGGTCCACCATGCCGCGCTGCATCAAATGGCCGCCGGCATTATCGGTGACGAGCGTGTGGGGAACGCCATGCCCGCGCAGCTCCCAGGCCGTAAGCAGCCCCTGGTTGCGGGGGCGCGTTTCATCCACCCACACGTGCACCGGGATGCCGGCGTCGTGAGCCATGAAGATGGGCGCGGTGACGGTGCCCCAGTCGACCGTGGCGATCCATCCGGCATTGCAATGCGTGAGGATATTGATCGTTCTCTTCCGCACCGCAAACTCGCGCTCGAGGAGCTTCAGCCCGTGCTTGCCGATGCCCTCGTTCAGCGCCACGTCCTCGTCGGCGATGTTCCGGGCCTCGCTCCAGGCGGCGACGAGGCGCTCGGAAAGCTTCACCGGGGCGAGGCGCTCGCGCATCCGCCCGATCCCCCACGCGAGGTTCACGGCGGTGGGGCGCGTGGTGCGCAGCAACGCGGACGCCTTGGAAATCGACTCGTCGGACGGATCCCGGGAGACCGCCAGCGCGATGCCGTAGGCCGCCGCGACCCCGATCAGGGGCGCGCCCCGCACGTGCATGCCGCGAATGGCGTCCGCCATCGCCTCGGCCGAGGCGATCGTCGCCGTCTCGAAGACGTGCGGCAATCGCACCTGGTCGATGATGTGGACCACGGCCAGGGCATCGTCCGCCCACAGGCTCCGGTAGTGTTTTTCGCCGACTTTCATTCGAAAATTATACCGGGCGGCTGCTTGAGGAGTTGAGCGGTGGCTTCGCCGTCCGCTCCAACGATCGCCCCGCTTCCATTTCTTTTCCCGTAAAATATCTATTTCCAGCACGGGGCTCGCACATGACCAAGTACGTCTTCGTGACCGGTGGCGTGGTTTCCTCGCTCGGTAAAGGCATCGCCGCCGCCAGCCTGGCCGCGATCCTCGAGTCGCGCAAGATAAAAGTCTCCCTCGTCAAGCTCGATCCCTACATCAATGTCGATCCCGGGACGATGTCGCCGTTCCAGCACGGCGAGGTGTTCGTGACCGAAGACGGCGCCGAGACGGATCTCGACCTCGGGCACTACGAGCGTTTTTCCTCCACGCGCATGTCCAAGGCCAACAACTTCACCACCGGCCAGATCTACGAGCGCGTCATCAACAAGGAGCGCCGCGGCGACTACCTGGGCGGCACCGTGCAGGTGATCCCGCACATCACCGACGAGATCAAGCTCTCCATCAAGGCCGCCTGCAAGGACGCCGAGGTCGGCATCATCGAGATCGGCGGCACCGTGGGCGACATCGAATCGCTGCCGTTCCTCGAGGCGATTCGCCAGATGGGCATCGAAGAGGGCCGCAGCAACACCTGCTACATCCACTTGACGCTCGTGCCGTACCTGAACAGCGTGGGCGAGATCAAGACCAAGCCGACCCAGCACTCGGTAAAGGAGCTGCGCGGCATCGGCATCCAGCCTGACATCGTGATGTGCCGCTCGGAAGTGCCGATCCCGGAGAGCGACCGGCGCAAGATCGCGCTCTTCACCAACGTCGACGTGCGCTCGGTGATCTCGGCATACGACATGGACTCCATCTACAAGATCCCGGTGGCGCTGCACAAGCAGGGCCTGGACGAGATCGTGTGCCGCAAGCTGGACCTCGCCGCCTACCCCGCCGACCTCACCATGTGGGAGAACATCGTCGACGCGCTCGAGAATCCCGAGCACCAGGTCGATATCGCCATGGTCGGCAAGTACATCGACCTCACCGACTCGTACAAGTCGCTCACCGAGGCGCTGATCCACGCCGGCATCCACACCCGCACCAAGGTGAAGATCCATTACATCGACTCCGAGCAGATCGAGGCCAAGGGCGTCGAGACGCTGAAGGACATGGACGCGGTTCTGGTCCCCGGCGGCTTCGGCAAGCGTGGCATCGAGGGCAAGATCGCCGCGGTGAAGTTCGCTCGCGAGAACAAGGTTCCGTACCTGGGCATCTGCCTGGGCATGCAGATCGCCGCGATCGAAATCGCGCGCAACATGGTCGGCCTCGAGGGCGCCAACTCCACCGAGTTCGACAGGGAGACGCCGCACCCCGTGATCGCGCTCATCACCGAGTGGCAGAACCACGACGGCCAGATCGAGAAACGCGACGAGAAGTCCAACCTGGGCGGCACCATGCGCCTGGGCGCCCAGCCGGCCGCGGTGAAGAAGGGCACTCTCGCGCACAAGATCTACGGCAAGGACACCGTCGCCGAGCGCCATCGCCACCGCTACGAGGTGAACAACCATTACGTGCCGCGCCTCGAAGCCGCGGGCCTGTCCATCAGCGCCAAGACCAAGGCCGAGGACCTGCCCGAAATTTCCGAGCTGGAGAACCACCCGTGGTTCGTCGGCGTGCAGTTCCACCCGGAATTCACCTCGACCCCGCGCGAGAGCCACCCGCTCTTCAAGAGCTTCATCAACGCGGCGCTGGAGCAGCACAAGCTGCGCGTCCCCGAGCCCGCGCTCAAGGTGATCGGCGGTAGCGAGGCATGAAGCTTTGTGGCTTTGACGCAGGCCTGGACCAGCCTTTCTTCCTCATCGCCGGGCCCTGCGTGGTCGAGAGCGAGCAGTTGCAGATGGACGTGGCGGGGCAATTGAAGGAGATGACCGCCGAGCTCGGCATCCCCTTCATCTTCAAGTCGTCGTACGACAAGGCCAACCGCAGCTCCGGCAAGTCGTTCCGCGGCCCGGGCATGGAGAAGGGCCTCGAGATCCTCGCCAAGGTGAAGAAGACGCTCGGCGTGCCGGTGCTCACCGACGTGCACACCGCGGAAGAGGTTCCGACCGTCGTGCAATACGTCGACGTCCTCCAGACACCGGCGTTCCTCTGCCGCCAGACCGACTTCATCCACGCCGTCGCCCGCGCCGGCAAGCCCGTCAACATCAAGAAGGGCCAGTTCCTCGCGCCCTCCGACATGAAGAACGTGGTCGACAAGGCGCGTGAGGCGAGCGGCGCCGACAACATCATGGTGTGCGAGCGCGGCGCATCCTTCGGCTACAACAACCTCGTATCCGACATGCGCGCGCTCGCGATCATGCGCGATACCGGCTGCCCGGTCGTCTTCGACGCCACGCATTCGGTGCAGCTTCCCGGCGGGCAGGGCACCACTTCCGGCGGGCAGCGCGAGTTCGTGCCGGTGCTGGCGCGTGCCGCGGTGGCGACGGGCGTGTCCGGCGTCTTCATGGAAACGCACCCCGATCCCGCCAAGGCGCTCTCGGACGGCCCCAACGCGTGGCCCCTCGCCCGCATGCGCGAGCTCCTCGCCACGCTCAAGGAAATCGACGCGCTGGTAAAGCGCCGCCCCTTCGCGGAAACAACACTCTAGAAAGTCGTGTCAGGTACAACTTAAGAAGTCGTACCTGACACCACTTTCCAAGTTCATGAAAATACTCATCCTCGGCGCCGGCGGCATCGGCGGGTATTTCGGCGGGAGACTCGCGCAAGCAGGCGTCGATACGACTTTCCTGGTGCGTGCGAAAAGGCGCGAGCAGATCGCGCGCGACGGCCTCGTCATCGAAAGCCCGCTCGGCAACGCGAAGCTCGCGGTGAAGACCGTGGTCGCCGGCGAATTGAAGCCCGGTTACGACGCGGTGATCTTCACGTGCAAGGCCTACGACCTCGACTCCGCGATGGACGCGGTAGCGGCTGCCATGGACGGCAAGTGCGTGCTTGTCCCGCAATTGAACGGTATCGCCCACTTGAGTCGACTCGACGCGCGCTTCGGCGGCTCTCAGGTGATGGGCGGCGTGGCGCAGGTCAACGTGACGCTGCGCCGCGACGGCGTCGTTCATCACATGGACAATCTCGGGCGCATCGTCTTCGGCGAGCGCGACAGGAAGCCGAGCGCGCGTTCGCAAGCGCTCGCCGATGCCTTCGCGAAGACCAGCCTCGACTGGAAGCTTTCGCCCGACATCGAGCAGGAGATGTGGGAGAAGGTGGTCTTCCTCGCCGCGCTCGCGGCGACGACCTGCCTCTTCCGCGGAAACGTGGGCGAGATCGTGGGAAGCCCCGGCGGCCGCGAAGCCATGGAGCGCGTCCTCGCCTCAAACGTCGCGATCGCCACCGCCGAAGGCCATGCGCCGCGCGCCGTCGCCCTCGACTTCGCACGCAAGCGCCTCACCGACCCCGCGGGCACGTGGAGCGCGTCGATGATGCGAGACCTCGAGACCGGCGGCAAGGTCGAGGGCGATCACATCGTCGGCTGGATGCTCGAGCGAGCGCGCAAGCACGGCATCGACGACACCATCCTCTCGCTCGCGTACGCGCACCTCAAGACATACGAGGCGCGTCGCGACGCCGGTCGCCTGGCGTAGTCCAGCTGCTGTAGCGAAAGCGCCACGGCGATGCGCCGTCCGGACCAGGATTGCGCCGAGCGGCCCATGCCTTGTCGGCACGCGGCCACACACCGCCCCTACGATGGGATCGTGGAATCTCCCGACATCTCCGTCCCCGACATCTCCGTCGTCATCACGACGCTCGACCGCCTCGACGACCTCGAGCGTTGCATCGCCGCGCTCGTCGCGCAGGACTTCCCCGCGCAGCGTTTCGAAATTGTCGTGGCCGACGCCGCGGACCAGAGCGCCGTGCGCCAGGTCGCCGGGCGCTGGGCGATGCTCACGCACGGCGCCCCGTTGATCCGCTACGTTCCCGCCGCCGCGGCGCATGGCCCGGCAAGCGCGAGGAATCTCGGCTGGCGCGCCGCGAAAGGCGAAGTGATCGCCTTCACCAACGATGCCTCCGTGCCGCGCGCGAACTGGCTGAGCGAGGGATGGAAGGCGATGAGCAGCGGCGCCATCGCGGCCGCGGGCGTGGTCGTCGCGAACGCGCAGGGCGCGGCGCGCGAGGTGGAGCTCGACGTGCAACGCGCCGGCGAGCCCAACATCGCCGCCGCCAATTGTTTCGTCCAGCGCCAGTCCCTGCGTGCCGTGGGCGGGTTCGACGAGCGCTTTACTTCGTCCTGGGACGATGCGCGCGACCTGCAGTTCACGCTGGCCGAGGTGAATGGCGAGATGGTCGCAGCGCCCGAGGCCATCGTCGAGCGTCCCGAGTCGCGCGGGGGCTGGGACGCGACGTTGCACCAGTACCGCCGGATCCTCTTCGACGCGCTCCTCTTCAAGAAGCACCCCCGTCTTTATCGCGAGCGCGTTCGCAGCTCCGCGCCGTGGAGCTACTACGCGATCGTGGCGTCGCTCTTCGTCATCCTGGCGGGCGCCCTCGGCCGTGCGCCCACGCTCGCCTGGGCCGGCCTCGTCGCCTGGACGGTGCTGACCACCGCGCTCGTCATCCGGCGCAGGCGCGGTGCCGGACAGGGCAGCTTCGGCGAGATCGTCGCGACCTCTGTCGCGATCCCGCCGATTGCCGTTTTCTGGCGCCTCGCCGGGGCGCTGCGCTTCCGCGTCTTCTTTCTCTGAGGTTCATTCCCGCCTAAACTGCGGGCATGAACCCTTTCGGGCGACCTCCTGAAGGGCGCCAACAGGATGGTCGGCCGACCTTCGGCGAATACGACTACATCGTGGTCGGCGCGGGCAGCGCCGGCTGCGTGCTTGCGAACCGCCTCACGAAGGACGGCAAGCACAGCGTCCTGGTGGTCGAGGCGGGCGGCAAGGACGATTGGTTCTGGATCGACATCCCGGTGGGTTACCTCTACACGATCGGTAACCCGCGCACCGACTGGTGCTTCAGGACCGAGAGCGAGCCCGGCCTCAACGGCCGCAGCCTCGGCTATGCACGCGGCAAGGTGCTGGGCGGATGCTCCTCGATCAACGCGATGGTCTACATGCGCGGCCAGAAGGCGGACTACGACCACTGGGCGTCGCTGGGCAATCGCGGCTGGTCGTGGTCGGAGGTGTTGCCCCACTTCAAGCGTGCCGAGCGCCACTTCGGCGGCGCCTCCGAGCACCACGGGTGCGACGGCGAGCTCTGCGTCGAGGAGCCGCGCGTGAAGTGGGAGATCCTCGACGCTTGGCGCGACGCCGCCGCCGAGTGCGGCATCCCGAAGGTCGAGGAATTCAACCGCGGCGACAACTTCGGCAACGCCTACTTCCACATGAACCAGCGCGGCGGGCGGCGCTGGAGCGCGACCAAGGCGTTCTTGAGGCCCGCGCTGGGACGCGCCAATCTCACGCTCATCACCAAGGCGCACACGCGCAGGATCGTCATCGAGGAGAAGGACGGCGTGAAGCGCGCGGTGGGCATCGACATGGTAGTCGAAGGGCAGGGCGAGGGCGTGGCGCGCGCGCGCAAGGCGGTGATCCTGGCGGCCGGATCGATCGGCTCGCCGCAGCTCTTGCAGCTCTCCGGCATCGGCCCCCGCAAACTGTTACAACAATTCTCGATCCCGCTCATCCATCCGCTGGAGGGGGTCGGCGAGAATCTGCAGGACCACCTGCAGATCCGCATGGTGTGGAAGGTGAAGGGACCGACCCTGAACGAGCGCGCCAACCGCTGGATGGGCAAGGCCGCCATGGGCCTGGAGTACCTTTTCTTCAAGACCGGGCCGCTGACCATGCCGCCGTCGCAGCTGGGTGCGTTCGCCAGGAGCGAGGCGCATGCCGCCAGCCCCGACATCGAGTGGCACGTGCAGCCGCTCTCGCTCGAGAAATTCGGCGATCCGCTGCATCCCTTCCCGGCGATCACGCCCTCGGTGTGCAACCTGCGCCCGAGCTCGCGTGGCGCGGTACGCATTCGCGGCACCGATGCCATGGCGGCGCCCGAGATTCGCCTGAACTACCTCTCGACGCCGCAAGACCAGGCCGTCGCGGCGCGTTCCATGCGCATCACGCGCACCATCATGGCGGCGCGGGCGCTGTCCCGGTATTCGCCCGAGGAGTGGCGCCCGGGAAGCGCCGCGCAGACCGACGCCGAGCTGGTGAAGTCCGCGGGCGACCTCGGCACGACCATCTTCCACCCGGTGGGAACGTGCAAGATGGGCAGCGACGCCCTCGCCGTGGTGGACGACCGGCTGCGTGTCCACGGGATCGAGGGATTGCGCGTTATCGATGCATCCATCATGCCGCGCATCACGTCGGGCAACACCAACGCGCCGACGTACATGATCGCCGAGCGCGGCGCAGAATTCATCCTCACGGACGCCCGATGAAAAAATTTCGCTTTCCGCTCCTCCTCGCCCTCGCCGCCGCTTTCATCGCCGGCGCGTGGATGCTGGTGCGCCCGCCGGAGCTGCCGGAGTACACGTCCATCGCGACGCCCGTCGAGGGCTCCCCCGATGTTCGCGCCAGGAATGCCGGTGCCGATGCCAAGCTGGGCGCGGCGTCGGTCCTCGCCATCGATCCGCGCAATGCCGGGCCGAAGGGCGCGGGCGCGCCCGCAACGCGCGTCACGCTCTTCGGCGAGTACCTCGCGGCGAAGAGCTACAAGGTCCTCTACGACCGCCTCAATGGCACGGCCGAAGGGCAGACGCCGGAGGGCTGGTTCGTGCTCTACGAGATGCTGCGCAAGTGCGCCACGGTCACCAACCGCACCACGCGCCAGCCGATGGTGCGCACCACCGAGCAGAAGCGTGACGAGTTCGTCGCCGCCCTCGCCCCCACCGATCCGCTTCGCGACAAGCGCATCACCGCCTTCGACGATGTCACCACCAACCGCTGCGCCGGTATGGATGGCGTCACCATCGCCCAGGCCGACCTCAACAAGATGCTCGCCAGCGCTTCGGCCGGAGGCGACCCCAAGGCGCAAGCGCTCACGCTCGAGCAGGAGCTTTGGGCGGAGCGCCGCGCTTCGGGGCCACAGACCCGCTGGGGACGCGACAGCGTGACGCTTTCCGACGCCCAGATCGAGAACCTGCAGCGCATCGCCGCCAGCCGCGATCCGGAGGCGTTGCTCATCGCCGGGCGCGTGCTTTCCAACACCTGGCACGACCTCACGTTGCGGGTTGGCCCCGACAACCAGCCGGTCGAGCAGCGCGCCTTCATGCAGGCGTGGGCGCTTCTCGCCTGCGACTATGGGTACCCGTGCGGCGACACCAACCCGCGCGTGCTGGCCGGTTGCGCCTACCAGGGGCACTGCAACGCCGCGAGCCTCTCCGATTACCTGTATTACTACGGCGCCTCGCCCAACGACTCGCAGCTCATGAGCCAGTACCGTGCCATGCTGCAAAACGCCATCACCACCGGCAACTGGTCCCAGATCAATGCCGCGCGCGGCCCGCGCCCGCCCGGCTATGGGTATGCAGGCGGTGCACCCGGTGGTCCTGGCGGGAGATAAGGCGTATTGCGCGACGGGCATTGCCGCGCCCGGGAAGAAGGTAGGAGAATCGGGCTTCGCCCCCTGTGTCCTCCCGGAGAAACAAATGACCAAGCTGAACGTGAACGGCCGCGTCCAGGACGTCGACGTCGAGCCCGAGATGCCTTTGTTGTGGGTGCTCCGCGATGAGCTGAAGCTTGCCGGCACCAAGTACGGTTGCGGCATCGCGCAATGCGGCGCATGCACGGTGCACGTGGACGGCCAGGCGGTGCGCTCGTGCGTGACGCCCGTGGGCACGGTCGCCGGCAAGAAGATCGTCACCATCGAGGGCATCGGCGCGAAGGGCCTCAATCGCATCCAGAAGGCCTGGCTCGACCACCAGGTGCCGCAGTGCGGCTACTGCCAGACCGGGATGATCATGGCGGCCACATCGCTGCTCGCGAAAAAACCCAAGCCCACCGACGCCGACATCGACGCGGCCATGACGAACCTGTGCCGCTGCGGAACCTACGCGCGCGTGCGCACCGCGATCCACGCGGCCGCCGGCACGAAAGTCGCCGCCGCGCCGCAGCTCGTGGACCTTCCCAACGGCCAGAAAGCATAGGAGGCGACCATGACTATCACCATCGATCGCCGCGAATTCCTCAAGGCGAGCGCCGCCGTCGGCGGCGGGCTCGCGCTCGAATTCTCCATCGCGGGCAACGCTCTCGCGCAAACCCAGGGCGCCGCGGCTTCGGAAGTCACCCACTGGATACTGATCCACCCGGACGATCGCGTGGTGATCCGCATCGCGCGTTCCGAGATGGGACAGGGAAGCCTCACCGGCCTCGCGCAACTGGTCGCCGAAGAGCTCGATTGCGACTGGGCCAAGGTCGCGACCGAGTTCGCCTCGCCCAACGAGCACATCAAGAGGAAGCGCATCTGGGGCTCGATGTCCACGGGCGGCAGCGCCGGCATCCGCACTTCGCAGGAATACCTGCGCAAGTCCGGGGCCAGCGCGCGCGAGATGCTCGTGTCCGCCGCGGCTTCGGAATGGAGCGTTCCCGCCACCGAGTGCAGCGCCGACAAAGGCGTCATCACGCATGCGGGCTCGAAGCGCAAGACGAGCTACGGCAAGGTAGCCGCGGCGGCGTCGAAGCTCGAGACGCCCAAGGACGTCGCGCTCCGCGATCCGAAGGACTGGAAGATCGCCGGCAAGTCGATGAAGCGCCTCGAGATGCCCGACAAGGTGATGGGCAAGCCGATCTACGGCGTCGATGTGCAACTGCCCGACATGCTGCACGCCTCGATCGTGCAAAGCCCCGTGTTCCTCGGCAAGGTGAAGTCGGTCGACAGCGCCGAGGCCGAGAAGATGCGCGGCGTGAAGGGCATCGTGAAGCAGGAAGGGTGGGTCGCGGTGGTCGCCGACAATTGGTGGCGCGCCAACCAGGCCGCGAAGGCGCTGAAGATCCAGTGGGACGATGGCGCGAACGCCGCGGTATCCACCGAAAGCATCATGGCGCTCCTCAAGGACGGCCTCAGCGCGAAGGACCTTCCCACCGCGCGCAAGGTCGGGGACGCGCCCGGCATGATGGCGGCGGCCGCGAAGGTCGTCGAGAGCGAGTATTCGTCGCCGTACCTCAGCCACGCGACCATGGAGCCGATGACCTCCACCGCGTGGTTCAAGGGCGACGGCACGCTGGAGGTGTGGACCTCGACGCAGAACGGCGAGGCGTCGATCGCCGCCGCCTCCGAAGCGGCCGGCATTCCGCTGGAGCAGGTGGAGGTGCACAAGACCATGCTCGGCGGAGGATTCGGGCGCCGCGGCGCGCCGCAGGACTACGTGCGCCAGAGTGTCGCCATTGCCAGGCAATTCCCGAATCGCCCGGTCAAGCTCATCTGGTCGCGCGAGGAGGACATGCAGCACGGCTTCTATCGCCCCGCTTCGGTGGTGCGCATGAAGGCCGCGCTCGACGGGCAAGGCAACATGACGGCGATGCACACCACGATCGCGTGCCCCTCGATCCTGGCGCTGCTGCGCCCCGAAGGCATCGACAAGGGCATCGACTTCACTGCGGTGCGCACCTTCAGCGATTCCCCGTACACCATCCCCAACCAACTGGTCGAGTACGCGATGCGCAACCCGCACGTGCCGGTGGGGTTCTGGCGCGCTCCCGGGTTGCAGAACTCGTTCTATCGGGAGTCCTTCATCGACGAGGTCGCGAGCGTCGCGGGCAAGGACCCGCTGGAATTCAGGCTCGCGATGCTCAAGCCCGGCGACAAGAACCGCATGGTGCTCGAGGCGTGCGCCAAGGCCGCCAACTGGGGCTCGCCGCTGCCCGCGGGCGTTTTCCGCGGCATCGCGCAGTCCGACGGGTTCGGCAGCTTCACGGCGATGGTGGCCGAGGTGTCCGTGAAGAATGGCGACATCAAGGTGCATCGCGTCGTCTTCGCGATCGACTCGGGCTACGTGGTCAACCCGGACGCCTGCCGCGCGCAGGCCGAAGGCAACGTGATCTTCTGCATCGGCCAGCTCTACGAGGGCCACACGCTCAAGGACGGGCGCATCCAGGAATCCAACTTCCACGATTTTCCGCTGCCGCGCATCGCCGAGATGCCGCTGGTGGAAACGGTGTTCGTGCCGACGGGCGGTTTCTGGGGCGGGCACGGCGAACCGGGCGCGCTCAACGTGGCGCCCGCCATCTGCAACGCGGTGTTCGCGGCGACGGGCAAGCGCATCCGCTCGCTGCCGTTGAAGGATGGCAAGCTCGCTTAAGGCGCTCACGGGCCTCGCGCTGCTCGTGGCGGGTTGCGCTTCGCGGCCTGTCCTGGTGGACGGCATCGATACGCCGTTCGCCGGGCCGGGAGACGCCGCGCGCGGGCGCGAGGTGTTCGTCTCGCGCGAAGGCGGGCACTGCGTGCTCTGCCACGCGGCGCCGGGTGTGGACGTGGCCGGCGACGTGGGGCCGAAACTCGCCGGCATCGGATCTCGGTATACGCCGGCCCAGCTGCGCCTGCGCGTAGCGGACATGCCGGGCTGGAGGCCCTCGGTCGCGATGCCATCGTTTCATCGCACGGAAGGGCTGAATCGCGTCGCCGCGGAATTTCGCGGCAAACCCGCGCTCTCAGGACAACAGGTGGAAGATCTAGTGGCATGGCTATCGACCCTCAAATGAAGCGACGCCGCTTTCTCGCCGTGGGAATCGCCCTGGCCGGCATGCCCGCCATGGCGCAGCGCTTCCAGCCGCCGCAGGACATCACCCCGCTCCTCATGAAGATCACGGGTGGCGTGGCCGCCGAGCGCCGCGGCGTCGAGGTCGTGCTGCCGCAGATCGCCGAGAACGGCAACTCGGTGCCGCTGAACATCCGCGTCGACAGCCCCATGACCGAGGCCGACCATGTGAAGACGATTCACGTCTTCGCAGAGAGAAATCCGCGCCCGCTGGTGGCGACCTTCCATCTCGGCGCGCAAGCCGGACGCGCGGAGATCACCACGCGCGTGCGCCTTGCCGGCACGCAGACCGTGACGGTGCTGGTGGAGCTGTCCGGCAAGCGCTTCCTCATGGGCCCGGCATACGTCCTGGTCACTTCCGCGGCGTGCCTCGACGAGTCCCTCCTCTGACCATGTTGATCGGACGCATCCAGGTTCCCCCTAGGGTCCAGCGCGGCGAGATCTTCGAGGTGCGCGTGCTGGTCCAGCATCCGATGGAGACTGGTTTTCGCCGCGACCTCGATGGCCAATCGATCCCCACCCACATCGTCGACAAGATGACCTGCCGCTACGGCGGGCGCGAGGTGTTCAGGGCCGAGCTGGGCACCGGCATCTCCGCCAATCCCTACATCGTCTTCTACACGGTGGCGCAGGCGAGCGGCGAGATGGTGGTGGAATGGAGCGACGACCGCGGCGAGAAGGGTCGCGTCACCGCCATGGTGACCGTTGCCTAAAAGTCGTACCAGGTACGACTTATCAAGTCGTGTCAGGTACGACTTTATCTTGCCGTTCCTGGTGCTTTCGGCGAGCGCGCAAACGCCGCAACCGCCGAAGAGCGGCGTGGAATTCCAGAGCGCCGACGTGCGCACGCTGCAGGCCGACGAGTTCGCCAACCCGGGAATGCTCTGGGTGGAGCGCGGCGCGGCCCTGTGGAAAGCGCCGCGCGGCGCGAACAACGCGAGCTGCGAGTCGTGCCACGGCGACGGCGCGAAATCGATGAAGGGTGTGGCGGCGCGTTACCCCGTGCACGATGTCGCGATCGGCCAGGTCGCTGACCTCGAGCGGCGCGTCAACGCCTGCGTCACGGGCAAGCAGCGCGGCACGGCTTTGCCGCGGGAGTCGCAGGAGCTCCTCGCGCTCACCGCATACGTATCGCACCAATCCCGTGGCGTGCCTATCGCTGTGCGCACGGATGGCCCCGCTGCCGCGGCTTACGAGCGCGGGCGCACGCTCTACTTCGAGCGGCAGGGACAATTGAACCTCGCGTGCACCCATTGCCACGACGCCAACTGGGGCCGCACGCTCCTCAACGAAAAAATCAGC
>JANLXC010000046.1:0-12914 GCA_031364925.1 Burkholderiales bacterium
GCAGGAGCTCGAGGATGCGCGGCTCGCGCCCTTCGCGCGCGGCACGCGCGCGCTCCTCGCGGATCGCCATCGCATGGGTGAGGTATTCCTCTGCGACTTCGGTCTCTTCCTCGCTCCACTCGTTCCTTACCGTGCCGGGGCTGCGCTCGCGGCAGAGCGTCTCGTAGCGCGCCAGGAATTTTTCCACTTGAACGGGATAGTAGGCGAGGGACTCGGTCGCGGTGTCGATCGCCGTGAGGCCGCCGCCGACGACCACGATGGGAAGGCGCACCTGCAGGTTCGCGATGGACTCCTCGCGCGCCGCGCCGGTGAGTTGCAGAGCCATGAGGAAGTCGGATGCGGTGCGCACGCCGCGCGCCAGGCCATGGGGCATGTCGAGCACGGTGGGCTTGCCGGCGCCGGCCGCGAGCGCGATATGGTCGAAGCCCATTTCGAAGGCGATCTCGGCGGTGACGGTGCCGCCGAAGCGCACGCCGCCGAACATCGCGAAATGCGCACGCCTTTCGACCAACAGCCGCGCGATCTTGAGGAAGTTCTTGTCCCAGCGCACCGTGATGCCGTACTCGGCGACCCCGCCGAAGCCCGCCATCACGCGCCGCTCGAGCGGCTCGCGCAGCTCCTCCATGTCGCGAACCGCCCGGAACGGCACGCGCGTGCCGTCGGGCGCGACCCCCGAGATCGCCGCGTCGAGCGGCTCGATCTTGAGCCCGTCGATGCCCGCCACCGTGTGCCCGTCGTTCATCAGGTGATGCGCGAGCGTGAAGCCGGCGGGACCCATTCCAACCACGAGCACGCGCTTGCCGGTGGGCGCCGCGGGAAGCGCGCGGCGCAGGTTGAGCGGGTTCCAGCGCGTGAGGAGCGAGTAGATCTCGAAGCCCCACGGCAATTCGAGGACGTCCTTCAGCGTGCGCGTCTCGGCCTGCGGGATGTCCACCGGATCCTGGCGTTGGTAGATGCACGACTTCATGCAGTCGTTGCAGATGCGATGCCCCGTCGAGCACACCGTCGGGTTGTCGATCACGATCATGGCGAGCGCGCCGATCGCCCAGCCCTCGGTCTTCAGCTTGTGGAATTCCGAGATGCGCTCTTCGAGCGGGCAGCCGGCGAGCGGCACGCCGAAGGGACTCTTCTTGAAAGCGACCGTGCCGTCCGCGGTGGCCTTTTCCTTGAGGCCCTTCGAGCACGAGTCCTTGCCCTGCTCGTGGCACCAGATGCAGTAATTGGCCTCGTCGAGCGCGCCGGCGAGGTTGGTGCCGGAGTCGGTGAGGGCAAAGCCTTCGCGCCGACGAATGTGGTGCAGCGTATGCACGGAATATCCGCGCGACGTGTCTGTTACTACGGGAACGAGATGGAGGGGATCGACACGTTGGGGAGGCTTGAAGAGGACGCCGTCGCGGAAGCGCCAGCGTCCTGCCTCGGTATGCGCGGCCCAGGCCGCGAATTTTTCCGTGACGGCGAGCGCCGCGGCGTGTGCCGGCTCGTTCGCGGTCCACTCGAGCACGCGCTCGGCAAGCGCGAGCTCGTCGAATGTACCCCCGAGGAGGCGCGCCACTTCGGCTTCGAGGCCGGCCCCATCCAGCCCGGCGGCTTCGTCGGCCTTGATCTTCAACATCGCGCGGCGCTGCACGAACTTCCTCTTCACGCGGAACAGCGGAGCCAGGCGATGGTGGCTGTCGACGAGGTCCTCCCATTCCTCCTCGATACCGAAGAGCTTCGCGATGAAGCGGTCGGCGTGGGGCGCCACGGCGATGAGAAGGTCGGCTTCTTCCTTGTAGCTCGAGGATGCCGGACTCGCGCGGGCGGCGCCGTAGCGTTCGCCGAGCGCGGAATCGGCGTCCGCGAGCCAACGCCGGAACTCGCCGTCGACCCTTTCCAGGCCTGCGAAGTCGTACAGATCCTCGAATGCGAGTCCGAAGGCGAGGGTGAGCTGCGCTGCTGCTGCGGTCATCGAGGCGCGGGAGTGGCGGACAAAGGGTGTGATTTTATCGGAATCCAACCGCCACTTCGCCCCGTATCCATCCCAATGTCCACAAAGCGTTTGATATCATTCCCCTAGAGCCCTTCTCCGCATCAATCCCCGGGAGCACAGCATCATGGATCGTCGCGATTTCCTGCGTTTCACCGCCGTTGGCTCGGCCGCCATGGCCCTGCCCGCCACCCTTTCTTCGGCCGTGGCCCAGGCGCTCGCTGCGGACAAATGGCGCATTTTCGAGGTCACCACTCGCGTCGAGGTGCTGAAAACCGTGGGAGTCACGCGCGTCTGGGTTCCGACGCCGCTCACGCAGGACACGCCTTACCAGAAGACATTGGGCAACGACTTCGTGGCCGAGGCTGGCACCTCGGGAATGACTACCGATCCCAAGTACGGCGCCGGCATGGTGTGGGCCGAGTGGCCGGAAGGGGTGAAGCCGGTCCTCACGCACACCACGCGCTTCGCCACGCGAGACGTCTCGGTGGACCTCTCCAAGCCGGGCAATGCGAAGGCCGAGGACCGGGCCCTGCTCGCGAAGTACACCCAGGCGACCGACTTCATTCCCACCGACGGGGCCGTGAGGGAGCTCTCCAACGACATCGTGAAAGGCAAGAAGGGCGACGTCGAGAAGGCCCGCGCCATCTACGAATGGATCGTCGACAACACCTTCCGTGACCCGAAGACGCGCGGCTGCGGAATCGGCGACGTGAAGTTCATGGTCGAGAACAATGCGATGAGCGGCAAGTGCGCCGACATCAACGCCCTTTTCGTCGCGCTCGCGCGCGCCCAGGGCATCCCGTCGCGCGATGTGTATGGCGTGCGTGTCGCCGGCTCCGGGCTGGGCTACAAGAGCCTCGGACGCGAAGGCGGCGACATCACCAGCGCGCAGCATTGCCGGGCGGAGTTCTACGCGTCCGGCTACGGCTGGATCCCGGTGGACCCGGCGGACGTTCGCAAGGTGATCCTCGAGGAAGGCGGCGGCAAGTCGATCGACGATCCGATGACGGTGGCGGCGAGGAAGCGCCTGTTCGGCTCGTGGGAGATGAACTGGCTCGCTTACAACTATGCCCACGACGTTGCATTGCCGGGCTCCGCGCGCGGCAAGGTGGCGTTCCTCATGTATCCGCAGAGCGAGACCGCCGAAGGCCGCCTCGACTCCCTGGACCCGAAGAATTTCAAGTACGAGATCACCGCGAAGGAAATCGGCTGAGGGAGGGCGTTGCGATGCGCGTCGTCCGCGCGATGGCGGCGGCCGCGTTGGCAGCCGGCTCGCTTGGCGCGCTCGCCGAGGCCGATTTCAAGCCCTGGAAAGGCAAGGCGACATTGCCGCTCGCGGGCAATGACATCGAAGGTCGTCCCGTGGATCTCAAGGCGATGCAGGGGCGCGTGCTCGTGGTGAATTTCTGGGCGACGTGGTGCGAGCCCTGCCGCGACGAGATGCCGTCGCTACAGCGATTGCGCGCGAAGCTCGCCGGCCAGCCCTTCGAGGTGATCACGGTGAATTTTGGCGAGTCGGCGGAAAAGATCGCCCAATTCATCGGCAAGGAGAAGGTCACGCTGCCGGTGCTCCTCGATACGCAGAAGGAAACCGCGAAGCGCTGGGGGGTGGGTGGCCTGCCCATGACCTTCCTCGTCGACGCGCGCGGACGCGTGCGCTACTCGGTATTCGGCGAGCGCGACTGGAGCGAGGGCCCGTCCCTCGCGCTGGTGGAAAAGCTGGTCAAGGAGGCTACCAGTGCCCGACGCTAAGCCCATCCAATACCGCATCGTCGATCGCACTTCAGGCGCGGGCGGGGACGAGCGCGCGCAGGTGGTCGCGGCGCTCTTCGAGACCCCGGCGCGCGTCGCGCCCAAGTATTTCTACGACGAGCTCGGCTGCGCGCTGTACGGCGCGATCTGCCGGCTTCCCGAGTACTATCCGACGCGAACCGAGGTGGCGCTCTTCCGCGAGCACCGCTCCGAGATCGCGCAGGCTCTCGGGCAGGGGCGCCAGTTCGTCGATCTCGGCGCCGGCGACTGTTGCAAGGCGCAGTCGTGGCTGCCGTTCGTGAATGCCGCGCGCTATATCGCCGTGGACATCGCCGGCCCCGAGATCGAGCGCGCGCTGGCGCGCATGGCGCCGGACTTCCCCGAGATCGAGATGATCGGCGTGATCGCCGATTTCGGCGTGGGGCTGCCCCTGGACGACGTGCTCGACCAACGCGGCGCGACCTTCTTCTACCCGGGATCGAGCATCGGCAACTTTTCGCCCGCGGAGGCGCTCGTGTTCCTGAAGACGGTGAAGGCGCAGTGCGCCAAGCGTCCCGGCAGCGGGCTCCTGATCGGGGTGGACGCGAAGAAAGGCAAGCGAGAGCTCGACGCTGCGTACGACGACGCGCTCGGCGTGACCGCGGCGTTCAACCGCAATGCGCTGCTGCACCTGAACGCGCGCTTCGGCTTCGGTTTCGACCTCGAAGGTTTCGTGCATCGCGGCTTCTACAACGATGCAGCCGGCCGCGTGGAGATGCACCTGGAGGCGCTGCGCGATCAAACGGTGCGCCTGGGCGATCGCGAGCGCCGCTTCGCGAAGGGCGAGCGGATCCATACCGAAAATTCGTACAAGTACCGCGTCGATGAGTTCGCGAAGGTCTTGCGGGACGCCGGCTTTGCGTCGGTGCGCCACTGGGAAAGCCCCGACTCCGGCTACTACGTCTTCTTCGCTTCCTGAGCGGGAAGGGCGCGCACGCGCCCGGTGGCCACGTAGTGCTGCGTCATCGGCCCGGTCGCCACTTCGAAATCGTCGAGATAGGTGGCGAGAAGGGACCACGGCGCTTCGAAAGACTCGAAATTGGTGATGTAGGAGCGGTGCGAATGGCGCAGGTACCAGTTCGCGGGGGCGAGCCATGGCGCGTAGAGCTTGGTGCTGGTCGCCGCGACACGCGCGCCGGGCTTGGCTTGGCGCAACACGTTGTCGAGTGCCGCGCGCGAGCGAATGAGGTCATGGGTGTAGCTGAGAAGGACCGCATCAGCCGGCTCGGGCAGGACCACGTCCTCGGCGCACGCCTCGATGAGGACGACGCGGCGGCTTACCTCGGCGTCGAGCCGCGAGTGCGCGATGGCGAGCATTTCCGGCGAAGGATCGAATCCCACGACTTTCCCCGCGTTGCCAACGCGCTGCGCGAGCTTCGGCACGCACCATCCGGTGCCGCATCCCGCGTCGAGCACGGCCTGGCCGGACGCCAGGCGCAACGCCTCGATGGTGCGCTCGCGGATACGATTGATGCGCCGCGTGTAATGGTCGTAGCGGGGGGCGAGCGCGCGGTAATGCTCGACGGCGAGGGCGAGGTCAGCGCGCTCCATCAGGCGTCGCGTGCGAGGCGAAGGCCTGAAAACTGCCAGCGGGCATCGGCGGGGAAGAAATTGCGATAGCTCGCGCGGATGTGCGATCGCGGCGTCGCGCACGAGCCCCCGCGCAGCACGTACTGGTTCACCATGAACTTGCCGTTGTATTCGCCAACGGCGCCCGGCGCGGGACGAAAGCCAGGATAGGGCGCGTAGTCGCTGCGCGTCCATTCCCAGACGTCGCCGAACACCTGTGCGAGCTCGCCTTCAAGCGGCGCTTCGCGCAGCGCCAGCGGATGCAAAGCGCCGCTCTCGAGGAAGTTGCCCTCGACGCGCGCCTTCTCCGCGGCGACTTCCCACTCGGCCTCGGTGGGGAGCCGGCCGCCCGCCCATCGCGCGAACGCATCGGCCTCGTAGAAGCTCAGGTGGCAGGCGGGCGTGTTGCGCTCCACCGGCGCCATGCCGCGCAGCGTGAAGGTGTGCCAGCGATCGTCGCGGTGCTCCCAGTAGAGCGGCGCATCCCAGCCGCGCGCGGCGACCGCATCCCAGCCGGCGGACAGCCACAGCTCGGGGCGGCGGTAGCCGCCGTCCTCGATGAAGTCGATGAAGTTGCCGTTCGTGACCGGATGCGAGGCGATCTCGAAGTCGTGGATCCACACCGAGTGGCGCGGCGTCTCATTGTCGAAGCAGAAGCCGTCGCCCTCGTGGCCGATGCGCCGCTCGCCGCCTGCCACGCGCACCCAACGCGACTCGCCCGGCTGGATCGGCGTGAGCGGCCAATTCTTCTGGTAGGCGGGCTTGAGCGGATTGCACGAGAGCATGTGCTTCAGGTCGGTGAGGATCAGCTCCTGGTGCTGCTGCTCGTGCTGGATGCCCAGGTCGACCAGCGCTTCCAGCTCGGCGCCGAGGGCGTCCGCATTGAGAAGCGCCACGAGCTCCTTCTCTACCGCGCCGCGGTAGGCGAGCACCTCGTCCAGCGCGGGGCGCGAGAGGAGGCCGCGTTGCGGGCGCGGATGCTTGTCGCCGACCGCGTGGTAGTACGAATTGAAGAGGACCTTGAAGGCGGGGTGGAAGGGCGGGCGCGCCGGATCGTGGCGCGCGAGGATGAAAGTCTCGAAGAACCACGTGGTATGGGCGAGGTGCCACTTGACGGGGCTCGCGTCCGGCATCGACTGGATCGCGCAGTCCTCCGGCGATAATGGCGCGGCGAGGGCGCGCGTCGCGTCTCGCACGGCGAGGAATCTTGCGGCGCGCGAACACTCCGACTGCCGCGGATGCGTGTGCAGCGGGACCGACTCCTTCATCGCGAACTCCTTGCGGCGTTGCGCCGCGCCATCATTCGACGCGGACTCCTGCCTCGCCGGCGACGATTTCGCCGATGATCGCCGCCTCGTCGAATCCCTCCGATCGGAAAATCTTCAACACTTCTTCCGTGGCCGCGGGGGCGCACGCCACGAGGAGGCCGCCGCTGGTCTGCGGATCGGTGAGGAGCGCCTTTTCCGCGTCTCCCATCCCGGCGCCCAACTGTACCCGGCTTCCATAGCCCGTCCAATTACGACCCGATGCGCCCGTGGCAATTCCCTCGCGCGCGAAATCAAGTGCGCCTGGCAGGAGGGGGATCGCGTTCCAATCGAGCTTGGCCGCGGCATGGGAGCCCTTGGCTATCTCGAGGAGGTGTCCGAGGAGGCCGAAGCCGGTCACGTCCGTCAGCGCGTGCACGCCGTCGAGCTCGCCCAGTTTCGTGCCGGGCGTGTTCAGCTTTGTAGTCGTGGCAATCATCGCCTTGTAGCCGGCATCGTCGACGCGGCCCTTCTTCAGCGCCGCGCTGATGATGCCCACGCCGATGGGCTTGCCGAGGATGAGCTTGTCGCCGGGCTTGGCGCCTGCGTTGCGCTTCAAGTTGCGCGGATCGACGAGACCGATGGCGACCAGGCCGTAGATGGGCTCGACCGAATCGATCGTGTGCCCACCCGCGATCGGGATTCCCGCGCGCGCGCACACCGATTCGCCGCCTTCGAGGATCCTGCGGATCACGTCCAGCGGGATCTGGTTCACCGGCATTCCGACCAGGGCCAACGCGAAGAGCGGCGTCCCGCCCATCGCGTACACATCGGAGATGGCGTTGGTCGCGGCGATGGCGCCGAAGTCGAACGGATCGTCGACGATCGGCATGAAGAAGTCGGTGGTGGCGACGATCGCCTGGCGCTCGTTGATCTGGTAGACCGCGGCGTCGTCGGCGGTCTCGATGCCGACCAGGAGCTGCTTGGGGATCAGCCCCGGCGCGGTCTTGGCGAGAATCTGCTCCAGCACGCCGGGCGCGATCTTGCAGCCGCATCCGCCGCCGTGGCTGAACTGGGTAAGTCGTACCTTCATGTCCATGGTGACGCGAGCCTTTCGCCCAAGTAAGTCGGAATTCTACCGCCGCCCTTGCGTGAGCAGGATTTCGGCGAGCCGGCGGATCGCACGCGCCTCGGCTGCCGGCGCGAAGAGTGGCTTCCTCTTTGCAGCCGCGGCTTCGAGCGCGCGCCGATAGCGGGGATCGCCTGCAGCTTGTACGAGGCGAGCGGCCAGCCCGGATTCATCCCGCGGCTCGAAATACCCCGGATAGTCTCGCCCCAGCATGCCGAGGTTGCCGGAGATTCGGCTCGCGATGACCGCCGTGCCGCCGGTGACCGCTTCGACCACCACGTTGGCGCCGCCCTCGACCACCGATGGGTGGATGAGGACATGGGCGCGAGCCATCGCGGCGCGCGCGAGGCCGCGAGGCAGGGCTCCCGCGTAGTGATAGCGTAAATCCTCGGCTTGCAGCTCGCGCGCCTCGCGGCCCAGCCCGGGATCGAGCGCCGCCCCGATGTGGCGGATCGATATCTCCAGGTCTTGCGGCAGCAGGCGAATCGCGTTGAAGAGCGTGCGTGGATCCTTCTCCTCGCGCAGATGCCCGACCACCACGCAATCGAGCCTGGCGTGCGCTTTCGCGCGGCGGCGCAGCGCCGACGCCGACTGGAAAATCACCTGGCACTTCTCGCGCCAGGACCTGGCAAGCAGGTGCGGGGCGTCCTCCTGCAGCACCACGATGAGGTCGGCGAGGTCGAGCGAGCGCGCCGCCTCGCGGCTTTCGGGCAGGTCCTTGTAGAGATCGGTGCCGGTGAGCACCACCGCCAAGGGACTCGCCCCCGGCCGGTCGCGAAACCTGGCGATGGAATCGGCGCTGCGCCGCGCATGCAGCGCGATCAGCGCGTCGGCGCCCTCGCCGCGCCACTCGCTCTGTACAATGATTCGATAGCGAGCACGCAGCATCTGCGCCCACCGTGCCGCGGTGCGCCAGTTGCCGTTGTTCGCGTCTCTTGTCCCGGGCGTGACGATGCACACCACCGGCTTGGCGGCCGAATCCATCGAAGGATTATACGAAGGCGAGCGTCTCGTCGCGGCATTGGATGAAGCGCGAGCGCGCACGCTCGCGATTTACGCGCACCTCAACCTAGCCGCGCTCGAGGTGCCTTGCATCCCGGTCGTGAATCCGCCGCTATGGGAGCTCGCGCACATCGCGTGGTTCCAGGAGTACTGGTGCCTGCGCGGCGGCGACCCGGCGAAACGTTCGATCCTAGCCGGCGCCGATGCGCTCTTCAATTCGAGCACCGTCGCGCACGGCTCGCGCTGGACTCTCGACTATCCCCCGGCCGACGCTCTCTTCGCCTACATGCGCAATTCGCACGATGCCATGCGCGACGCGCTCGCGAATTCTCCCGCCGGCGATCGCTATTTCTTCAAGCTGGCGCTCCTACACGAGGACATGCACGGCGAGGCGTTGCTGATGACCCTGCAGACGCTCGGGCTGCCGGCGCCGTACCTCGCCTTGCAACATCCTCGGTCCGCGCCGAAGCCGGCTCGCGACGTGCGTTTCGAGGGAGGGACATTCGTCCAGGGGACAACCGGCGCGGAATTCATCTTCGATAACGAGCGCGGCGCCCATGCGGTCGAGGTCGCGCCGTTTTCGATCTCATCAACGACAGTCACGCAGGGCGAATACGCGGCCTTCATCGAGGCGAACCGGTATGCGGCCCCGCAGCATTGGAGGCGCGATGGGACCTCCTGGCAGGTGCGCCGGTTTGATTCCTGGCAGCCCGTGGAGCCCGCGGCGCCGTTGATCCATGTGTCGCTGCGCGACGCCATGGCGTATTGCGACTGGGCGCGGCGAAGGCTTCCCACGGAAAGCGAATGGGAATTCGCCGCGCGCAATGACCGCGACGGTGCGCTCGCGAACATGATCGGCGGAGTGTGGGAGTGGACATCGAGCCCGTTTGCGCCGTATCCCGGCTTCACGCCTGATCCCTACCGCGAGTACTCGGAACCGTGGTTCCACACCCACTATTCGCTGCGTGGCGGGAGCTTCGCGACGACGCCACGGATCGCCTACGCCCGCTACCGGAATTTCTACCTTCCCGAGCGCTCCGACATGTTCGCGGGAATTCGCACTTGCGCGCTCGAAGCGCGCTGACCCTATGTCATAATTCATACCGGCGGGCCTCCCCGCATTGAAGAGCGGCGAACCTGGTCAGGTCGGGAACGAAGCAGCCATAGTCGATTTCTTCAAGTGCCGGGGGTCAGGCTCGCCTCCCCGAATTGCTTGTGGCCCGCGGGCCGGACTCCGATAAAGGCGCTTGGTGCTGCGCCTCCCCTAGGCAATGACCTATCAAGTTCTCGCCCGCAAGTGGCGTCCCCGGGTCTTCGAGGAAATCGTCGGCCAGCCGCACGTCGTCACGGCCCTCGCCAACGCCCTCGATTCCAGGCGCCTGCATCACGCCTACCTCTTCACGGGGACGCGCGGGGTTGGGAAGACCACGCTTGCCCGCATCCTGTCGAAGGCGCTCAACTGCGAGACCGGCATCACGTCCCATCCGTGCGGCAAGTGCCGCGCGTGCGTCGACATCGATTCAGGCCGTTTCGTCGATCTCCTCGAGGTCGACGCGGCGACCAACACCAAGGTCGACGAGATGCGCGAGCTCCTCGACACCGCGCAGTACATGCCGGTGGCAGGGCGCTTCAAGGTCTACATCATCGACGAGGTGCACATGCTTTCGCGGCATGCGTTCAACTCGATGCTGAAGACGCTCGAGGAGCCCCCGGAGCACGTGAAGTTCATCCTCGCCACCACCGATCCGCAGCGCCTGCCGGTAACCATCCTGTCGCGCTGCCTGCAGTTCAACCTGAAGCCTCTCCCGCCGCCGCTCATCGCGGGACACCTGAAGAACGTCCTGACGGCGGAAGAAATCCCTTTCGAGGAAGCGGCGCTGGTGCAGCTCGCCAAGGCGGCGTCGGGAAGCCTGCGCGACAGCTTGAGCCTTCTCGACCAGGCGATCGCGCACGGCGCCGGCCTGGTCAGCGCGGCGCAAGTCGCCGACATGCTCGGCTCCCTCGGCGGCGATCTCGTGTGGCCGCTCCTCGAGCGCATCGTCGAAGGCGACGGCAAGGGCGCGATCGCGGAGGCCGAGCGCATCGCCTCCCGGAGCATCTCTTTCGATACCGCGCTCGAGGACCTCGCCGCGATCCTGCATCGCGTCGCTCTGGCGCAGGCCGGCGCCTTGCCCGCGCAGGATGACGCCGACGGCGAGCGCGTGACGCAGATGGCGCAACGCCTCGACGCGGGCCGCGTGCAGGTGATGTACCAGATCGCATTGCTTGGCCGGCGCGACCTTCCGCTCGCGCCGGATGAATACGCCGGCTTCACCATGGCGTTGCTGCGCATGCTTTCCTTCTCGAACGCCCCGCAGGAACCGCGCGCGCTGCCCAAGGCTTCCGCCGCGCGCACCTCGCCGGTCGGCGCTCCTCGCGCGGCCGCGCCCGCGAGCGCGGCACTGCCGGCCAGCGCCGCGCCTTCGCCCGCATCGCCGCCGTCGGCGAATCCGGTGGCTTTCGACGGCGACTGGCCGGGTCTCATCGAGCGCTCGCGCCTGAGCGGAATGGCGGGAATGGCCGCGCGCCACGCGGAGTTCGTCTCCTTTGAGAACAACGTGCTCGAGCTGGTGGTCCCGGAGACGCATCGCATGTACGCCGAGAAGCCGTATCTCGAGAAATTGAAGGCGGAGACGGCACGACTCTTCGGCCCGGCGTTGCGCGTGAACGTGCGCGTGGGACCCACCGCGGGAACGAGCGTGGCCGCGGCGAAATCGCGCGAGACGGCGCAGCGCCAGGCGAGCGCCGCGGAGGCGATCGAGGACGATCCTTTCGTGCGCGACCTGGTGCGCGATTTGGGCGCCGAGGTGGTTTCTTCTTCCATTCGCCCTGCCGACGAGGCGCCGGGCGGTCAAACCAGCGACAAGAGGTGAGCACATGATGAAGGGCGGCCTTGGCAACCTGATGAAGCAGGCGCAGCAGATGCAGGAGAACATGAAGAAGGCGCAGGAGGAGCTCGCGAAGATCGAGGTCGAAGGCCAGTCCGGCGCCGGCCTCGTGAAGGTCGTGATCACCTGCAAGTTCGCCGTGAAGAAGGTCTCGATCGATTCGAGCCTGGTCGGCGAAGACAAGGACATGCTCGAGGATCTCGTCATGGCGGCGATGAACGACGCGGTGGCGAAGGCGGAGGCCGCGACGCAGGCCAAGATGGCGGGCCTTACCGCCGGTCTCAACCTGCCGCCCGGCATGGGGTTCTGAAGCGCCGATGGAGAAGCCCGCGGCCCTCGAGGAGCTGATCCTGGCGCTACGCTGCCTGCCCGGAGTCGGGCCAAAATCGGCCCAGCGCATGGCCTATCACCTGCTGCAGCGCGACCAGAAAGGCGCGGAGCGCCTCGCGCGCGGGCTCGACGGGGCGCTCGGTCACATACGCCATTGCACTCGCTGCAACACGTTTACTGAATCCGAAACCTGCGCGGTGTGTTCATCGACGCGGCGCGATGCATCGCTTCTTTGCGTGGTCGAATCCCCGGGCGACCTGTTGATGATGGAGCAGACGCAGAGCTACGCGGGTTTCTACTTCGTGCTCATGGGCCGGCTCTCGCCCCTCGACGGGATAGGCCCGCGCGAGATCCATCTCGATCGGCTGGCGAAGCGCGCCACGGACGGCGAGGTTCGGGAGGTCATCCTCGCCACCAACTTCACCGTCGAAGGCGAGGCCACCGCGCATTACATAAGTGAGCTCCTGGTCGGAAAAGGTCTCAAGGTCACGCGCATCGCGCGCGGCTTGCCGGTGGGCGGCGAGCTCGAGCATGTGGACAGCGGAACACTCGCGCAAGCGGTTCTGGAACGGCGGCCGGCGTAAGTCGCTGATTTGTAGGACAAGCGCGCCGGCGTAGGAATTGTCCGTCGGCTTGGTTGACCGACCCTCGTAAAAATGGCATAATTTCACCTCTCGGCGCTTCGTTTTCTTCGTCGAAATCTGGCGCGGGGTGGAGCAGTCTGGCAGCTCGTCGGGCTCATAACCCGAAGGTCGCAGGTTCAAATCCTGCCCCCGCAACCAATCCCAACAATCAGCACGGCAAGGGATAGCCATCGCTCTTTAAAAACTTACAGCCGATAGAGGTGGGTACTGGGTGTGCTTTAGTTCCTATTCAGCAATTGGGTAGGGGCGCCAAGCGATACAGCAGTACTCACTTTGGATCTTTGTGATTCTTTGTGAGTGAAGTACCTG
>JANLXC010000048.1:0-1901 GCA_031364925.1 Burkholderiales bacterium
GTCATGGCCTCTCCCGCATGCGACGCGTTCTTCAGGGCCGAGACCGCGCGCATGGCCGACGTGGTCAAGGCCGCCGGCATCAAGGTGCAATGATGAAGGCCCTCATCGCGCTCGCCGTCATCGTCTTTCCCGGCGGCTTCATCTGGCCGCTCTGGGTGGGGATGGAGAAGGGGTTCTTCGCGCAGAACGGCGTGGAAATCGCCGTCACGCCGACGCCGAACTCGGTGTACCAGATGCAGAATCTCGCCTCGGGCAAGTTCGACATCGCGTTCTCCACCGTGGACAACGTGATCGCGTACAACGAAGGGCAGGGCGAGGCGCCGCTCGCCGAGACGCCGGACTTCTTCGCGTTCATGGGCGGGCAGGGCGGCGCGGTACGACTCGTCGCCCAGCCCGAGATCGCGAAGATCGCCGACTTCAAGGGAAAGTCCCTTGCGGTCGATGCCGCGACCACCGGCTATGCCTTCGTCCTGAGAAAGCTCCTGCAGCAAGCCGGGCTCTCTGAGTCCGACTACCAGTTGGAGCGCCTCGGCGGCACCGCGCAGCGCGCGCAGGCGCTGATGGAAGGCAAGACAGCGGGCACCATCCTCACCACGCCGCTGGAGATCGTCCCGGAATCGCGCGGCTTCACGCGGCTCGCCAACGCGGTCGACGCGATAGGTCCCTACCAGGCCGTGCTCGGCGTCGCGCGCCGCTCGTGGGCGAAGGAGAACGCCGACGCGCTGGCCGGATTCATTCGTGGATATGTCGCCGCGCTCGATTGGCTCGGCAATCGCGCCAATCGCGCGGAAGCCGTCGCCATCTCTCGAAAGAACATCTCGCAGGCGAGCGAGGAAGCGGCGAACAAGGCGTGGGACGCGCTCCTCACCGGCCCCGAGGGGTTCCAGAAGAAGGGCAAGCTCGACCGTGCCGGGATCGATACGGTGCTGAAGCTGAGAAGCGAATTCGGCCGGCCGCAGAAGACGCTGACCGACCCGGACAAGTACATCGACGAGTCGTACTATCGCCGCGCGCTGCAGTAGGCAATTACCGCGCGATGCTACATGCGCCGGCGCCTGTTCGCCATCGCACTCATCGCGACGCCGATCGCAACCTGGCCCAGCGTCTGGACCAGCTGCGGATGTTCCGCGTAGAAGCGGCTCGCGCGCTCCATGATGCCGGGGTTGCCCGCCGCGGCCTGGGCGGTTGCGCTTTCCACTTCGCCCACCGGAACCTCGGTCGCCTCCTGCGGCGAAACGTGGCGGCCCAGGATCTGGTTCAGGAAGCCCGCGCGCTGGTTGGGGTCGGAGCGCCCGAAGAGCTGGCCGATCATCTGCTCGAAGGGCGGGGTGGCGTCGGAGCGGAATGCCTCGTGCAGGCCATGGCTCACGTCCTCCGGGGGCGCTTCGCGCGCGGCGTTCTCGTACTGGTTCACCAGGTCCAGGATTCCCATGGCGTGCTCCTCGTTCTCGTGTTTCTGGTAGACGGACTTCGGGGATTTGAAGTTCAATAGAGCCACATCATAGGGAGAAAATATGCGCGTCCTGCTCTTCGCCTTCACGACCCTCGCCGTCTCCGCCTTCGCGCAAGCGCCCGGGGTCGTGGAGAAAAGCAACATGGAGCTGGTCGGTTCCGACGCGCTCCAGGCGCGCAGCGCCTACCAGCCGCTGGTGCACAGGCAGGGCGATCGGTGGATCGCGTACGTCGGCCACCACGGCGGGCGCTCGGTGAACCCGCTGTCGGGCAAGGACGAGGACAACGGCACGTCGATCCTCGATGTCACCGATCCACGACAACCGAAGCCGCTATTCCACATTCCCGGTGAGCCCGGCCAGGGTGAATCCGGCGGCGCGCAGATGGTGCGCGTGTGCAACGGGTCCGACCTTCCGAAGGGCGACAAGGCAAAGGTCTATCTGCTGCGC
>JANLXC010000054.1:0-5624 GCA_031364925.1 Burkholderiales bacterium
GGCGGCAACAACAACGTGCGCATCTGGGGCAACTACATGGACCAGACCGGCACGGGCGTCGCGTCCACCGTGACCAGCGTGGGCCCGCTCTACATCTTCCGCAACGTCTGGAACCGCGGCCGCATCCTCGAGAAGTCGCCGCTCGACCAGGATGACCGCCAGGCGATGTTCAAGGCCGGCTCCGACGCGACCCTGGGCGACGGGCGCCGCTATCTCTTCCACAACACGATGCTGCAGGCGACTGGATCGGGCGCGACGTACTCTCTCGGCGGCTCGCAGGGCGTGAGCGGCACGGGCGCGGGCAAGCTCCTCAACAACACGGTTTCCCGCAACAACATCTATCACACGTGGCGCAACTGGAGCGCGCTGTACGACTTCGGCGTGGGCAACGACTTCGCCTACGAGCTCTACAACGGCGGCGCCGGCGGCAACATCGCCAATGGCTTCAATACGGCGCCCACCTATGCGGCGGGCAACGGCTGGCAGAGCGAAGCGGGCGGGCTCTATGCGCTCGCCGCGGGCACTCCGGGCTACGACCAAGGCGTGCGCATCCCGAACTTCAACGACTCGTTCGTGGGCGCCGCTCCCGACGTCGGTGCGGCCGAGGCGGGCGCCGGCCCGATGAAGTTCGGCATTGCGGCTTCTCCGGGCCCGGCGGCGCCTTCGGGCCCGCCGCTGCCAACCACCGCGTCGCTCTCCAGCCCTGCACCCGGCAGCACGCTTACCGGCTCGACGCAGACCTTCACCTGGAACAACACGGGTGCGACCTCGTACCAGGTGTGGGTGGGCAATAGCGTCGGCACCTACGACATCGCCTACGCCCCGAACCCGGCGACGACGGCGACGTCGGCGACCATCAGCGGGATTCCCACCGACGGGCGCACGCTCTACGTGCGCCTCTGGTCGAACCTCGCCGGCACGTGGCAGGCGCGCGACTACACCTACCGCGCCGGCCCGTAGGCGCGCGCTGGTAGAATCGAAGGTTGCCCGTTGCAGGTAACCTTTCAGTGGCAGCGCTTGTCTTTACACTCGCTTTGTTCCTGTACTGGACGGCGATCGGGGCGGCGGTTCTCGCGGCCGCGCCCGCGCGGCTGAATCCCCGGCAGTCGGTGATGCTGGCGCCCGCCATTGGCGCGGCGGCCGCGACGCTTCCCATCTTCTGGTTGAACCAAGTCGGCCATCCGGTGCGCTCGTACGCGCTACCGGTGCTGGTCCTGCTCGCCCTCGGCGCCGCGGCAATTCTCTGGTGGCGGCGGCCGGTGTTGGAGTTGCGCAGGATGGGCCCCTTCTTCGCCATCCTGGTGCTGGCCCTGCTTCTTTCGGGTTGGCCGATGTTGAGGTATGGCTTCGATTGGGCGAGCTACAACAACATGGACATGACCCATTACTCGCTGGGAGCGCTGCGGGTGCTGAACGGAGGCTTCTTCGACGCGCCCTCCCTGGATGACGTCGTGCGCGGCACCGACCATTCGGTCCACGACGCGTACAAGTACATCCTTTACAACGCGCGCTCCGGCGCGGAGCGCACCCTCGCCGCCCTGTGGACGGCCACGGGCCTCAATCCGCACCTGATCTTCATGCCGGTCGTCCTCGCGCTGCACCTGGCTCTCGTCTGCGCGGCGGCGTCGATGGTGGCAGGCGGCGCGCCGGAAACAAGGGCGCCGTTGCTGCTCGCCCTGTTGATGGCGGTCTCGCCGCTCACCACCCTCGGGGCGATGTACCAGGTGATCGCGCAGGTCGCCGGGCTCGCGTTCCTGTGCGCGAGCATCACGCTGCTCTGCCGGGTGCTTCCGTCGGGCAGCCTTGCGGCAATGGCACGCGACAACGTCGCGCTCGTGATCGTCATGGCGGGGTTCTTCATCTGGTATCCGGAGATCCTCCCGTTCCTCGGGCTCGGGTGGTTCGCCTATCTCGCGATGGTCGCGTGGCGCGATCGCCGCGCCGCGGCGTGCGTGGTCGGACTCGCCCTGGTCGCCGGCGCCATGCTGATGCTGGTGCTCAACACGTATTTCATGGACGCGATCCTGTTCATGCTGAGCCAGGCCGCGCAGGGCGCAAACCCCGCGGCGGTCGCGGGCTCCGCGATTACCGAGTCGCCTTTCCCCTATTTCCTCCTGCCCACGGGGCTCGCGAACCTCTGGGGACTATTGCCGATCGCAGGACACAGCTTCTTTTCCGAGGAGCCGCGGCTTTCCTTCGTCATCGCCGCCGGCTTCGTCCTTACGCTGTGGCTCGCCTGGGGATTGCGCGATGAAGCGCGCCGCGCGAGCCCGGCCGCGGCGGTGTTGGTGGTGATGGCGGTGCTCGCCGCCGTGCTCTTCCATCGCGGCCGGGACTTCGGCCTGTTCAAGCTCGCGATGTACATGCAGCCGTTTCTCCTGGCGGTGGCGGCAACGCGCCTGGCTCCAATGAACCCGGTCCGCCGCCCTGGCATCCTGGCATGCGTCATCGCGTGGATCCTCATGGCGGTCGCGTCCCAGTTCGCCTACGTCTCGCTCAGCACCGGCGAATACCTCGCGGGCCTGAGCGAGGTCTGGCGCGGCTCGTCGCGCCGCATCACGTCGGAATTCGAGGGCGCAGTGAAGCGCATGAAGGAGCTCTCGCCCGCGGGCATGATGAGCGACACGTCGAGCATCGTCCATCTGCAGCACCAGACGCTGCACACCAAGGGTTACAGCGCTGCCTTCCCGGCGATGGGCAGCTGGAGCAACAACGAAGCCCAGATGTATCCGCAAGTCACGGGGATGCTGCCCGAGAACCGCACGCTCACCCTGGGCGGCCTCAGGATGACGGTCGTCCTGCCGAAGCGGCTGCGCGAAACCCTCGACACGCGCGCGCTCGTCACGATTCCGCGGTACGACTCGATCTTCAACACCGCCGCGGCGGGGAACGCGCCGGAGAGCTACTACCGCGTCTACGCACCGGGCGCCGCACGCGACCATCTTGTCTTCATGCCGACCGACAAGAGCGCGCACTACTACGGATACTCGTGGAACGTGCCGGTCGTCGTGAACCACCTCGAGAACGATCCGTTGTTCCCGGGCCGGCAGTTTTCCGGCCTGGGGCGCTACTTTCTCTTCATGGTGGTGAACCCGAGCCCGCGGCCGCGCCTCGTGGTCGAGCTCACCTCGACCGTGATGAAGCACTTCGAAAGCGCGCTGCCGAAGCCCTTCATCGGCGGGCCGTCGCGACAGCCAATGGGCTTCGTCGGACGCGGCTCGGGACGCGTGGTGAGCGCGCCAGTCGAGTTCGCCACGGTCGAGGGCGTTCCATTCTTCGCTCTCGACATGGGCCGCGACGCGCGTCCCACGCCCTTCTCGAAGAGCCGCCTCATGACTCTCTTCGGCACCAGCGTCAATCCGGACGAAAGGCGCCTCACGGTGTACGCACGCGACATCTCGCTCATCAGCGACGAGGCATACCGCGCCATGTCCCCGCCCGCGGAGCTCGCGAGTTTCCCGCGGGACCTCGGCAACCGCAACCTCGAATACTCGGGAATCTACGAGGACGGGTACGTCTCCGAGGAATCGTTCTTCATCCTCAAGGCCACGTCGCGCAACGCGCGCGTCCGCATCTCGGGGATGGTGCCCGGCATCGAGGACATGGCGTTCAAGACCCGCATCCACGTCCTCGTGGACGGGGTCGAAGTGGCGACGAGCGAGCTGGGATTGGGCGACTTCACGGTGGAGGGCACCGTTCCCGGCGATGCGACCGGCAAGCGCCGCATCGAGATCCGCTTCGACAAGGCGCAGCTCCTCCCCGGCCTCGATGCGCGCCTGACGGGCGGCAAGATCTCCTCGATCGCGCTGGTCGCGCAGCCCGAATGAGCCGCCCGGAAATGCTCGCGCATCCCATCCGCTTCCTTCGCTCCAGCAGGATGGCGAGATTCCTCCTGGTCGGCGCTTACAATACGCTCTTCGGATACGTGGTCTTCGTCGCGCTCTACTATTGGCTCGGGGACGAGGTCCACTACAACGTCGTGCTCTTCATTTCGTACATCATCTCGGTGACCAATTCGTACCTGCTGCAGAGGCGCTTCGTGTTCGGCAGCCGCGCCCGGCCGCTGGCCGAATTCATCCGCTTCAACGTGGTGAATTTCGTCGCGATGCTGATCAACATGGGGTTGCTTTCCCTGGCGGTCGAGCACGTCACGCGCAACGTCGCGATCGCGCAGGCGCTCGCCCTCGTGGCAACCACCGCCTTCATCTACGTGGCGCATACGCTTTTCTCGTTCCGCCGCGCCGGCACCGACAGATAGCCAGAACAAAAAGGCATCGGCCATGCTCGTCTCCATCGTCATCCCGGTTTATAACAACGAGAAATCGTTGTCGATATCGCACCAGCAGATCCGCGACCTGTTCGAGGCCGAGCTGCCGGGGATCGACTTCGAGATCGTGTTCGTCAACGACGGCTCCCGCGACGGCTCGTACGCGGAGCTGCTCCAACTGCACGAGAAGGACCCGCGCGTGAAAGTCCTCTCCTTCACGCGCAACTTCGGGCAGATGGCCGCGATGCTGGCGGGATTCAACGAGGCGCGCGGGGACGCGGTGATCAACATCTCCGCCGACCTGCAGGACCCGATCGAGCTGATGGCGGACATGGTCCGCAAGTGGCGCGACGGAGCGGAGATCGTCGTGGCCTACCGGGAAGGGCGCGAGGACCCGTTGCTCGCCCGCCTGTTCTCCCGTCTCGCCTACGCCCTGATGCGCATGTCCACGCCCAACATGCCCCAGGGCGGCTTCGACTACGTGCTCATGGACCGCAAGGTCATGGACTTCTTCAACTCGATTACCGTGCGCCACCGCTTCTTCCAGGGCGACCTTCTCTGGTCGGGCTACCGGGTCGCGTTCATCTCGTACCTGCGCCGGAAGCGCGAGCACGGGGTGTCGCAGTACACGTTCTTCAAGAAGCTGAAGAACCTCCTCGATGCCCTCCTCGATTCGTCCTACCTTCCGATCCGCTTCATCTCGCTCATGGGGGTCCTCACCTCGATCGGCGGTGTGATCTACAGCGCAACGGTGGTGTGGAGCTGGTTCGTGGGGGGCACGCCCTTCTCCGGGTTCGCCCCGATCATGATCGCGATCATGCTTGTCGGCGGCATGATCATGACCATGCTTGGCATCCTTGGGGAATACGTGTGGCGGATCTACGATGAGATCCGCAGGAAGCCCAATTACCTCGTGCGCGAAAGGCATTTCTGATTCCAGGACGTCGCGCCCGCGTCTCCCTCACCCGCCTTTCCCGATGATCTTTACGACTTTCTGGTTCGTCCTGTTCGTGTGCGCGTTTCTCGCCGCGTACCACTTGGTGAGGCTTCCGAAGGCGAGGCTTGCCCTCCTCGCGCTGGCGAGCGTGGCTTTCTACGCCCATTTCTCGGGCCCCTCGGGTATCGCGGTGATCGTGACGCTGGGGTTCGTGACCTACCTGGCGGGTCGCAGCGCGCGGCGCCTCCACATCGGCCTCGCCATCGGCCTTTGCGCCATCGCGCTCGTCTTCTACAAGTACACGCTCTTCCTGTTCGGGAACCTGGTGCAGGTCATCCCGGGCCTCGCGGCCTTCCCGGTATCTGAGTGGGCCCCCACGGTCGCGCCGCTGGCGATCAGCTTCTTCGTGTTCGAATTCGT
>JANLXC010000066.1:0-84039 GCA_031364925.1 Burkholderiales bacterium
CGCGTCCTGCACCGAGAAGGCGTGACGCGAGGAATCGAAATCGAAGAAGTCGAGCGAGACGAAGGGCTCGTGCACGCGCACCAGCGTCGGGCGCTCCGGCGAGGGCTCGCCTTTCACCAGCGCGTAATGCACCTCGTCCACCGTCTTGTCGAGGTAGACGCACAGGCGAAACGTGCCGTAAGGGGTATTCACGGTGCGGTCGGCGACCCGCTCCACCAGCTTCTCGTTCTGGCTGCGATAGTGGATGAGGTCGGCGATGGTTCCGATCTTCAGGTCGTGGCGCGCGGCGAACTGCGCGAGCTCGGGCATGCGCGCCATGGAGCCGTCGGGATTCATGATCTCGCAGATCACCGCGGCGGGCGTGAGGCCGGCGAGGTCGGCGAGATCGCAACCCGCCTCGGTGTGGCCGGCGCGCACCAGCACGCCGCCGTTCTGCGCCATGATCGGGAAGATGTGGCCAGGCTGCACGATGTCTTCGGGCTTCGCATGGCGCGCGGTCGCGGCGCGCACGGTGCGCGCGCGATCGGCGGCGGAAATGCCGGTGGTGACCCCGCTCGACGCCTCGATGGACGCGGTGAAGTTGGTGCCCATCGGCGAGCGGTTGTCGCTCACCATCAGGTCAAGTTTCAATAGCCGGCAGCGCTCCTCGGTGAGCGTGAGGCAGACCAGCCCGCGCGCGTGCGTGGCGAGGAAATTGATCGCCTCGGGCGTAACGAAATCGGCGGCGAGCAGCAGGTCGCCCTCGTTCTCGCGGTCCTCCGCGTCGGCGAGCACGATCATGCGGCCGCGGCGGATATCGTCGATGAGGTCCTGGGTCGGGCTGATGTTCATGGCAATGGCTCCGGCAAGTCCTCTATTTTGCCATTTTCGCCGCGACCGGCACGAAGGGCCCTCAACCGCAACACACCTCGCCGCGGATTATTCCTGCGCGAATGAGATATGTACTTTGGAACGCTGCACGCGCGGCGCGCATCCAATCGCGACATGTACGCAGGCGTCAGACTCGAGGAGACCGCTCATGCAAATCAGAAACAGCTCCAGCTCATTGCTCGGCGTCGTTGTCGTGGCCCTCACGGCATGCAGCCACCACCCTTCCCAATCGGCGGACCCGGTCGCGGAGGCGGCGGCGATCGAACAGGGGAAAAGCATATTCCGCTTCGATACCTTCGGAGATGAGACGCAGTGGACCGACACCCTGCGCATGCATGAAGTCATTCGCAGCGCGGTCGATCCCACCACCGCATTGTCCGTCGGCCTGAAAGTGGATTCGGAAGCGCTCCCGGCGGCCGTCGTCCAGGGCATCCGCAACGGCAGCATCAGCCTCACCAGCCCCGCCACAACGGTAGCGCTCCTCAAGCTGAACGCGGTCGTCGGCCTGAAGGGGACTGTGGAAAGCGTCAATGGCGCCGACACGCTTACGCGCGTCGGCATTACGTGCGCGCTCTGCCATTCGACGGTGGACGACTCCTTCGCGCCGGGGATCGGCAAGCGGCTCGACGGATGGGCCAATCGCGATCTCAATCCCGGAGCGATCATCGCGCTGTCGCCCGCGCTTCCCGCGGCGACGAAGGCGGTGTACAACTCGTGGGGCAAGGGCAAGTACGACCCGCGCTTCAACCTCGACGGAAAGAACGGGCCGCAGGTGATCCCGCCCGCGTTCGGCCTGAAGGACATCCACAGCATCACCGTGACCGGCGATGGCCAGGACGTCGGATACTGGAACCGCTATGTCGCGGTGACGCAAATGGGAGGGCATGGATCGTTTTCCGAGCCGCGCACCGGGGTCAACGTGACTCACGGCAGTGACGACCAGGTCAGCGGCAAGCTCGCCGCGCTCCAGGCCTACCAGCTCACCCTCGCGGCCCCCGCCGCGCCGGCGGGCAGCTTCGATGCGGCCGCGGCGGCGCGCGGCCAGGCGCTCTTCACCGGAGTCGCCAAGTGCGTGACTTGCCACAGCGGCGTCAATTTCACCGACGCGAATTCGCGCCTGCATCCGCCCTCCGACGCGGTGAGCGAGCCCGAGCCCAACGGGGCGCCGAGCTATGCCTCGCGCAGCGCCACCAAGCAATACCGCACGGCGCCCTTGAAGGGCCTGTGGCAGCACGCTCCCTATTTCCACAACGGGACGGCGGCCACCCTCAGAGAGGTGGTCGCGACCTACAACGCGAAGCAGTTCCTCGGACTGAGCGACACGCAGGTGAACGACCTCGCCGAATATCTCAAGTCGCTTTGATACATCGACTCAACCGCTCAGGGGTGCAGACATGGCAAGACTGGTAAAGCGCGTGCGCAGTGAACCCTATGAGATCGCCGCCGGCGGCGAGACCCTCTCCATATGCGGCTGCGGGCTCTCCGGGACGTTTCCGATCTGCGACGGGACCCACAAGATCACCAAGACCGAGGAGCCCGGCAAACTCGCCTGGTACGACGCCGCGAGGAAGCGTCAGCCGGCGAGCGGAGAGTTTCCCGGCATCCTCAACAATGACGGGGCGTAGCCATACCCATGGCTATCGCTTTGCGACGGGTGGTCCCGTTTGGAGAATCCGCTCGACGTAGCGCGCGAGAAGATCCGCTTCGAGATTCACGCGGCTGCCGGCGCCGAGGTTCCTGAACGTCGTGACGGCGCGCGTGTGCGGGATCACATTCACCACGAAGGTGCGTTCCGCAACCTCGTTCACCGTGAGGCTCACCCCATCCACGGTGATCGATGCCTTGCGCGCGATGTAGCGCGAAAGCTCCGCGGGCACCTCGACCTCGAGGCGAAAGCTCCCGCCGAGGTCGTCGAACGCGATGACGGTGCCCACGCCGTCGGCGTGTCCCGCGACGATGTGGCCCCCCATCCTGTCGGAGACGCGCAGCGATTTCTCGAGGTTCACGGCGCGCCCGCCCTCCAGGCCGTGCGTCACGGCGAGCGTGGCCTTCGACACGTCGGCCTCGAAGCCGCGCGCGTCCTTCGCGACCACGGTGAGGCATACGCCCTGCACCGCGATCGAATCGCCGATGGCAACGTCGTCCATGCCGAGCGCTTGCGCGTCGATGCGAAGCCGCGCGCCATCGCCCTCGGGCCTCGCGCTCTCGATCCTGCCCACCGCCGCGACGATGCCGGAGAACATGGTCAGGACTCCCCAAAGCGCGCGGTGACGCGGATATCGTGGTCGATCATGCGCACGTCGACGACCTTCATGCGCGGCGCTTCGCCGAGCGAGGTCCATTCGGGCAGCGCGAAGAGCGCCTGCGCCTTGTCGCCCAGGATGAGCGGCGCGTAGTAGATCACGAGCTCGTCCACCACTCCCGTGCGCACGAGCGAACCCATGAGCTTGCCGCCGGTCTCGACGGTGACTTCGTTGAAGCCGCGTTGCGCCAGGATGCGCGCGACCGCCGCGAGGTCGGTCTTCTCCCCGTCGCGCGGCACGGTCACGACTTCCACGCCGCGCGCTTCGAGCGCTTTGCGCCGGCCGGAATCCTCGCTGATCGTCATGATGATGGGTGGGTCGCCCATGAGGATCTTCGCGTTGAGCGGCATGTCGAGCCGGCTATCGATCACCACGCGCTTGGGCTGCCGCGTGCACGGCACGTGGCGCACGGTGAGCTCCGGATCATCGCGCAGCACCGTGCCGATGCCGGTCAGCATCGCGCAGGAGCGCGCGCGCAGCACGTGCACATCGCGGCGCGCCGCCTCGCCTGTGATCCACTGGCTCTCGCCGTTGGCGAGCGCCACGCGCCCGTCGAGCGAGCTCGCCGCCTTGATGCGCATCCAGGGCCGCCCGCGAGTCATGCGCCACACGAAGCCGCGATGGGCCTCGAGGGCTTCGACGGCCATGAGCCCCATGTCGATGGTGATGCCCGCGGCACGCAGGCGCGCTGCGCCCTGGCCTTTCACTATCGGATTCGGGTCCTCGAGCGCCGCCACCACCCGCTTCACCTTCGCCGCGATGAGGGCGTCGGCGCACGGCGGCGTGCGTCCGTGATGGCTGCAGGGCTCGAGAGACAGGTACACGGTCGCGCCCTCGACCGATTCCTTCGCATTGGCGAGCGCGCGCGCCTCCGCGTGGGGCTCGCCCGCGCGCTCGTGCCAGCCCTCGGCGATCACGCGGCCCTCTTTCACGATCACGCAGCCCACGCCGGGATTGGGCGTGCACGTGTCGCGCCCCCGGTCCGTGAGCGCGAGCGCGCGGACCATGAAGGCGTGATCTTCGAGGGAGAACGGCAAATTACTTGTCTTTGACTTCCCGGATCGCGTCGCGGAAATCCTCGACGTCGGAGAAGCTCTTGTAGACCGAGGCGAAACGGATATAGGCGACCTTGTCGAGCTTGCGCAGCTCCTCCATCACCATCTCGCCCAGGCGCCGCGAGTCGATCTCGCGCTCGCCGAGAGCCAGCATCTTCTGCTCGATGCGGGTGATCGCCGCATCCACCAGCTCGGTCGTGACCGGGCGCTTGTGCAGCGCCCGCTGGAAGCCGGTGCGCAGCTTGGCAGTGGAGAAGTCCTCGCGCACGCCGTCCGTCTTCACGATCTGCGGCATGCGCAGCTCCGCGGTCTCGTAGGTCGTGAAGCGCTTGTTGCACACCTGGCAGCGGCGCCGGCGGCGGATGGAGTCGCCCTCCTCGCTCACGCGCGAGTCGATGACCTGGGTGTCCTCGGCGCTGCAGAAGGGGCATTTCATTATTTCATCCCGTACGAGGCGCGCATCGCCGGGCCGTAGACCGGGAACCGCGCGCACATCGCATTCACCGCTTCGCCGACCTTCGCGATGGCCGCCGCGTTGCCCTGGGATTCGAGCACGTCGGCGATGTAGTGCGCGACCTGGGCCGCCTCGCCCTCCTTGAAGCCGCGCGTGGTCATGGCGGGCGAGCCGATGCGGATGCCGCTCGTGACGAAGGGCTTCTCGGGATCGTTGGGAATGGCGTTCTTGTTGACGGTGATGTGCGCGGCGCCGAGCGCGGCCTCCGCGTCCTTGCCGGTGGTTTTCTTGGCGCGCAGGTCGACGAGGAACATGTGGCTCTCGGTGCGGCCCGAGACGACGCGCAGCCCCCGCTCGACGAGGGTTTCGGCCATCGCCTTCGCGTTCGTGAGGACCTGCTGCTGGTACTGCTTGAAGCCCGGCTGCAGCGCTTCCTGGAACGCCATCGCCTTGGCCGCGATCACGTGCATGAGCGGCCCGCCCTGGATCGACGGGAAGATCGACGAGTTGAGCATCTTCTCGTGCGCGGCCGCGGCGAGGATCACGCCGCCACGCGGCCCGCGCAGCGTCTTGTGCGTGGTGCTGGTGACGAAGTCGGCGATGCCCACCGGCGTGGGATAGAGCCCCGCGGCGACCAGGCCCGCGTAATGCGCCATGTCCACGAAAAACAACGCGCCCACTTCGTCGGCGATCGCGCGGAACTTCGCCCAGTCGATGCGCAGCGCATAGGCCGAGGCCCCGGCGACGATCATGCGCGGCTTGTGCTCGCGCGCGAGGTCGCGCACCTGGTCGTAGTCGATCTCTTCTTTCGCGTTCAGCCCGTAGCCAATCGCGTGGTAGAGCTTCCCGGAGATGTTGACCGAGGAGCCATGCGTGAGGTGGCCGCCATGGGCGAGCGACATGCCGAGGATGGTCTCGCCCGGCTTCAGTGCCGCCATGTAGACCGCCTGGTTCGCCTGGGATCCCGAATGCGGCTGCACGTTGGCGTACTCGGCTCCGAAGAGCTTCTTCACGCGCTCGAGGGCGAGAGACTCGGCCACGTCGACGAATTCGCACCCGCCGTAGTAGCGCTTGCCGGGATAGCCCTCCGCGTACTTGTTGGTGAGCACCGTGCCCTGGGCGGCGAGCACCGCGGGGCTCGCGTAGTTCTCGGAGGCGATCAGCTCGATGCCTTCCTCCTGGCGGCGGTACTCCGCCGTGATGGCGTTCCACAGGGCGGGGTCGGCGCTGGCGATCGTGCTCGAGTCGGCGAACATGTTTCCGAAGTCCTTGAATGAGCGTGAATTTTATCACGCCCCTCCGTATTACTTTTTGCTTCGATCCACGACGTCGCCGTTGGCACGGACACACAGATGGGAAAGGCCGAGCATCTCGAGCCATTCGAGGCCTTCCTTCTCGCCCTTCAGCATCGCGATGGTCGAAGCGCTGCCCGCGATGAGGCAGCTCCCCGCATGCACCGTGACCGATTGAAAGCCCTGCACCGAGCGGCCGGTGCGTGGATCGAGGATGTGGCAATGACGCACGCCGTCGACCTCGATGAAGCGCTCGTAGTCGCCGCTGGTGGCGACGGCGCCGGAGCTCACCGGCAATGTAGCGAGCAGCATGCCGTCATGGCGTGGATGGCGCAGGCCGACGCGCCAGGGCGAGCCGTCGGGCTGCGGGCCGAGGATGGCGAGGTCGCCGGCGAGGTTCACGAGCGCGCTCTGCGCGCCCATCTCGCGCAGCTTCGCCGCGGCGCGGTCCACGGCGTACTCCTTGCCGAAGCCGCCGAAGTCGAGCTCCATGCCGCGCAGGGGAAGCCGCACCGCACCTTCGGAGAGCTCGACGCGCGGCCAGCCGATGAGCTCGAGGAGTGGCGCCAGCTCGGCGTCGTCGGGGACGCGGGGGTTGTCGAAACGCCACGCGCGCCTCAACACGCCCGACGTGGCGTCGAAGGCGCCCGCGCTCTGGTCGTGGCAGGCGTGGGCGAAGAAGAGGAGGCCATGGGTCTCCGCGTCGATGGGCACGGCGGCGCCACCCGCCGCGCCGTTAATGCGCGAAACAACGCTCTCCGGGAGGTAGCGCGAGTACTTCGCCTCGATGCGCTTCACCTCCTCGATGGCGCTGGCCGCCGCCGACTCGGCGAAGCGCGCATCGTCGGAATGGACCTGCACCTCGTTGTCCGCGGCCATCGCGCGGAAGGTGAAGCGGTGCAACGTCATGAAGCCCTAGAAGGCGCGGCTGACGCCCAGGATGCCGTAGACGGCGCGCAGTGTTTCGAACGCGGGGCTCGAGGAACCGCCCAGGTGGAAGTTGCGGGCGTTGTGCACGTAGCCCACGGTACCCTCGACGGTAACCGCGCCATCGAGCCTGGCGACCACGCGCAGCGATGGCGAGAGGCCGCCCCACGCGCCGAGGCGCTGGTCGCTCGAGAGGACCGCGGGTTGCGGCCGCGGCACGGTGGGCGAGTAGAAATCGGCGGCATCCTGGGTGTAGTAGCGAAGCGCCGGGCGCACCGCCCAGCGCTCGCTCAGCGCATGGTGCCACGCCACTTCGAGCGTATGGGCGCGGATGCCCCAATCGTCGCGATAGTAGCGATAGTCGGCTTGCAGCGTGCCGTTCGCATCGGGAAAGTGGCGGCGATAGCGCGTGAGCCACGCGACGCTATCGCGATGGTCGGGACGCCGGTCGGCCATGAGGATCGGCAGGCCATCCGGGTAGAAGGTGAAGGTGAGCTTGTAGGGATCGTTGTACCAGCCGCGGCCGCGCGAGGTACTCAGGGTGCTCTGCACCAGCGACGTGGGCGACAGGATTTGCGTCACCCCGAAAAGATACTCGCGAGTGTCGCGCCTTTCGTTCAGGCGCGCGTCGTCGGACGAGAGCACGCGGTCGTTGGATGCGCCATAGCCCGCGACGAGCGTGGTGTTGCGCTGGTTCAGGTCCAGCCGCGCCTCGATGCCGAAGGACTTGGAGTGGTAGTCCTCTTCCTTGGAAAGCGCGCGCGAAGCCGAGACGGAGAATTCGCCGAAGCGGCGCGTCACCTTGATGTCGCCGGTATTGCGCCGGTCGTTGATGGAGGCGCCCGAAAGCGACTGCACGGGCGCACCCGACGCGTTGGTCACCAGTTGCGCGGAGGCGCCGGTGATGATGTCCACGGCCACGCTCGCCTGCACTTCCCATGCGTCGAGGAATTGCGCTCGAGCCCACAGCACGGGCTCGGTCACCTTCATCAACCCCCGCTCCTTGTAGCCGAGGAGCGTGATGCCGACCTCGCCCACTTCGGCGGCCGAAGCCTTCGCGGGCAGCACGAGGATGGGCAGCGCCAGCGCCGCGCGCATCAGCGAATCAATTGCAGCCACACCCGCCCCCTCCCACCGATGCGCCGCCGCTCGCCGCTTCCTTCGCGGCGAAGGTCTTCTCGATCGCCTTGGCGTGGCCCGGGTTGGAGTCGAGCGCCATGTCGTCGCGGGCGAGGTAGCCGCGCTGGTACGGCGCGACCGCCGTGCATGCGGACACGCAGAGCGACAGGGCCACGAGAAACCATCGCGCCAGGTTCATGACGGCTCCTTCAGAAGGGCATCGACCTCGCGCGCGAGCGCCTCGCCGGTCTCGGCGGTGAAGCCGCGATGCACCTTGCGCACCACGCCCTTGCGGTCCACGAGATAGCCGCTCGGCATCGCCTTCACGTCGAAGGCTCGCGCCAGCGCATCCTGGCTATCGCTCACCAGCGTGAAGGTGACCGGCACCTTGGCGAGGAAGCGGCGCGCATCGGCGGCCGCGACATCCTTGTTCACGCCCACCACGGAGAAGCCGCGCGCGCGGTTCTGCCTGTAGAGCGCGTCGAGGGCCGGCATGGAAAGGCGGCACGGCACGCACCACGACGCCCAGAAATCGACGTAGACCACGGTGCCGCGCAGGCTCGCCAGCGAAAGCGACTGCGCGGGATCCTCGAGGCGGGTACTCGCGACGTCCGGTGCGCTCGCGCCGGCCTCGAGGGCGAGCGCACAGGGCGAGAGCACCAGCGCGAGCGCGCAGGCCAGGGCCCGCATCAGAACGGCTGCCGCTCGATGGCCTTGGTCACCTGCACGCCGTCGACGCTGTAGGTGAGCGTCGCGTTGTTGGCGCCATTGAAAAGCAGGGTCGCGTTGCCGACCTGGAATACTCCGCCGGCCCGGAAAGCCGCGTTCGGCGGGGAGCCGGTCACGCGATAGAGCCCGCCCGTGCAGGTCGAAGCGGAGGTGAAGTCGCAGCGCGGCAGCACGAACCACATCGGGCGGTTCGGGGCCTGGTAGGTATAGATCACCGCGAAGATGATGTTGGAAGGGTGCTGGATGATGTTGAAGCCCCAACCCGATTCCGCGGGGTTCCACCAGAGGTCGGTGTAGTCGAAGAGGGGCGTGGTCGATCCCCCGCCACCGCCGCCCTGCAGGCTCGCGATGTAGGCCGCGATGTCAGCCAGCTGCGCGTCGCCATACCTGCCCTGCAGGAAACGCATGGCGCCGACGCTGCTGATCGCGTTGCGGATGACCGCGGGCTGGTTGGCGGCCCTCTCCGCCCCGCCGGCGGGCGGCGTGCCGTGGCACGAGTTGCAGGTTTCGTTGTAAAGCGACTGGCCGTTGGCGACACTCTGCCCGTGCGCCTGCGCGCCCGCGAGGACGAGGAGCAGGGCCAGGGCCAGTCGGTGAACCATGTTGCGCATGTTAACGTCTCGCGCCGCGTAAAGGATGACTGCCGAGGTAACACCAGCCCCCGCGCGCCTATTCCCCCTATAATCGGCGCGTCACCACGAGGGAGCGGGTCCATGGGATTGCTGATCGGGCTGTCGAAGGCGATCGACTGGCTGAACGGCCGGCTCGGCACCTTCGCCAACTGGTGCGTCCTCGCCGCCTGCCTCATCAGCGCCGCCAACGCGATGTCGCGCTACGCGTACGACATCTCCTCCAACGCGTGGCTCGAGCTGCAGTGGTACCTCTTCGCCGCGATGGTGATGCTGGGCGCCTCCTATACGTTGAAGATGAACGAGCACGTGCGGGTGGACATCGTCTACACGCACCTTCCGGAGCGCGGCAAGGAGTGGCTGGATCTCATCGGCACCGCGCTCTTCCTGGTGCCGTCGATGCTGGTCATCGCGTACTACTCCTGGCCCTTCGCGATGCAGTCGTTCGCGACGCGCGAGATCTCGGGCAACGCGGGCGGGCTCATCCGCTATCCGGTGAAGTTCATCCTGCCGCTGGGCTTCACCCTCGTCGCCCTGCAGGGCATCTCGGAGATCATCAAGCGTGCCGCGGCGCTGCGCGGCGACGTGAGGTACGTCACGCACTACGAGAGGCCGTTGCAATGATCTCGCTGGAGATGATGCCGCCCCTCATGTTCGCGGGGCTCATCTTCTTCATGCTGATCGGCTACCCGGTCGCCTTCACCCTCTCCGCCCTGGGGCTATTCTGCGGTTTCGTCTCGGTGGAGCTCGGCTTCTTCCCGCCGGAATTCCTGCAGGCGATCCCGGGGCGGATCTTCGGCAGCATCCTGTCCAACGAGCTCCTCCTCGCGATCCCGTTCTTCACCTTCATGGGCGCGATCCTCGAGAAGTGCGGGCTCGCCGAGGACATGCTCGACTCCATGGGGCAGCTCTTCGGGCCGCTGCGCGGCGGGCTCGGCTACTCGGTGATCATCGTGGGCTTCATCCTCGGCGCCATCACCGGAACCGTCGCCGCGCAGGTGATCGCGATGGCGCTGATCTCGCTGCCGGTGATGATGCGCTACAAGTACAACATGAAGTACGCGACCGGAGTGCTGGCCGCCTCGGGGACGATCACGCAGCTCGTGCCGCCGTCGCTGGTGCTGGTGGTGCTCGCCGACCAGCTCGGCAAGTCGGTGGGCGACATGTACCTCGGCGCGTGGGGTCCTTCGATCCTGCAGGTGCTCCTCTTCGCCGCCTTCACGTTCGCGGTGAGCATCGTCAAGCCCGAATGGGTGCCGGCCGTGCCCAAGGAAGACCGCACGCTGCACGGCTGGGCGTTGTGGAAGAAATGCCTGTGGGGAATCATTCCCGCCGCGGTTCTCATCTTCCTCGTGCTCGGCACGCTGCTGATGGGCCTGGCCACGCCCACCGAGGGCGGCGCGATGGGCACGGTCGGGGCGATCGTGCTCGCGGCGCTGCGCCATCCGCAGCTGGGCCTCGCATCGAAGCGCGTCTTCTTCATCGGCCTCATCGGCGGAGGCGTGGCCGCGATCGCCGGCATCTACGCGTTCAAATCGCTGCCCTTCACGCTCTCGATCAGCGTCCTCTACCTCGCGATCGCGTGGCTTTGCGTGCGCGCCGCCGTGATCGCCGAGCTGCGCGTGCTCATCGTGCGCGCGTACGAGGCGACCATGCGCCTGACGGCGATGGTGATCTTCATCCTCATCGGGTCCACCTGCTTTTCCGTGGTCTTCCAGGGCGTGAACGGCGGCCCTTGGCTCGAGCACATGCTCACCAGCATCCCCGGCGGCGTGTGGGGCTTCCTGATCGCGGTGAACCTGTTCGTCTTCTTCATCGCGTTCTTCCTCGACTTCTTCGAGATCGTCTTCATCATCGTGCCGCTGCTGGCGCCCATCGCGAAGACGCTCCTCACGCCGATCGTGGGCGAGGACGCGGCACTCATCTGGTTCGGCGTGATGCTGTGCGTGAACCTGCAGACGTCCTTCATGCACCCGCCGTTCGGCTTCGCGCTGTTCTACTTGCGCGGCGTGGCGCCCAAAGAGGTGAAGAGCTCCGACATCTACTGGGGGGCCTTGCCGTGGGTCGGCCTGCAGCTGATCCTCGTGGTGCTCGTCATGGCGTTCCCGAAGCAGGTCACCATGTTCCTCGACAAGCAGCAGAACTACGACCTGGACAAGGTGAAGATCGAGCTGCAGTCGGACACCGACCCCGCCAGGCCCGACGAAACCGACGAGATCCAGAAAAGTTTCGGGGGCACCAAGGCCCCCGAGAAGTGACGTAGCGCGGCGGGTGCGGCGTTATTTTTTCGGAGCCGCTGCCGGAGCCGATGCAGCCGCCGGGCCCGAGGCCTTGCGCCCGGTCTGCATGAAGGTGTCGAAGCTGCCTTCGCACACGCGGAACCAGAGCACCTCTTCCTCGAGGAACTTCATCTGGTGGTCGTGGACCTTCTTGAACTTCGGGTTCTTCGCGGAGGTTTCCTCGTAGAGCTCGAGCGCCGCCTTGTAGCACGCGTCCATGATCGGCTTGCTGAAGGCGCGCAGCTGCGTGCCTCCCGCCACCAGGCGTTTCAACGCCGCGGGGTTCTGCGCGTCGTAGCGCGCGAGCATCATCGTGTTGCCCTCGTGGCACGCGGCCTCGAGGATGGCCTGGTAATCCTTGGGAAGCTCCGCCCACGCCTTCGCGTTGACGAACGTGTGCAGCGCTGGGCCTCCCTCCCACCAGCCTGGGTAGTAGTAGAACTTGGCGACCTTGTTGAAGCCGAGCTTCTCGTCGTCGTAGGGCCCGACCCATTCGGCGGCGTCGATGGTGCCCTTCTCGAGCGCGGGATAGATCTCGCCGCCCGGGATCTGCTGCGCGACCACGCCCAGCTTGGCGAGCACCTGGCCCGCGAAGCCGCCGATGCGAAGCTTGAGGCCCTTCAGGTCGGCGACCGTCTTGATCTCCTTCCGGTACCAGCCGCCCATCTGCGCGCCGGTGTTGCCGCAGAGGAGGGAGTGGATGCCGTAGCCCTCGAGAAACTCGTTGAAGATCGCGTCGCCGCCGCCCACGTACCACCACGCGTTGTACTGGCGTGCGTTGAGCCCGAACGGCACCGCGGTGCCGAATGCAAACGTCGGGTCCTTGCCCACGTAGTAGTAGGGCGCCGTGTGCCCGCACTGCACGGTGCCGTTCTGCACCGCGTCGGCCACCTGGAAGCCCGGCACGATCTCGCCCGAGGCGAACACCTGGATCTGGAACTTGTTGTTGGTGGCGGCCGCCACGCGCTTGGACACGACCTCGGCGGCGCCGAAGATGGTGTCGAGGCTCTTGGGAAAGCTCGATGCGAGGCGCCACTTGATCTCGGGAGCGCCCTGCGCGAAGACGGGCGCGGAGCCCGCGGCGAGGATGCCCGCCATTCCGGCACCCGTGGTGTTGATGAATTTCCTGCGTTTCATTCTTCCTCCTGGAATTGTTCGAGTCTCGAGGCGCACAGGGATCGGTCGGCGCGCCGCTAGCCTAACCCACCGGCGAGCAAAAAAAAAAGCCCCGCATCGCGCGGGGCCCTTTTGCTTAGATCGCTTATCGTTTCTTGCGGCCGGTCTGCATGAAATTGTCGTAATTGGCCTCGCACACGCGAAACCACAGCACTTCGTCCTCGAGGAACCTGGTCTGGTGGTCGAGGATTTTCTTGAATTTCGCGTTCTTCGCCGAGATCTCGTCGTAGAGCTCCATCGCCGCCGTGTACGACGCTTCCAGGATCGGTTTCGGATAGGGGCGCAGTTGCGTGCCGCTCGCGACGAGGCGCTTCAGCGCGATGGGGTTCCCCGCGTCGTAGCGCGCGAGCATGAGCACATTGCCCTCGTGGGCCGCGGCCTCGAGCGCCGACTGGTACTCCTTGGGCAGCTCGCCCCACGCCTTCTGGTTGATGTAGAGGTGCAGCGCCGGCCCGCCCTCCCACCACGCAGGATAGTAGTAGTACTTGGCGACCTTGTTGAAGCCGAGCTTCTCGTCGTCGTACGGGCCGACCCACTCGGCGGCGTCGATGGTGCCCTTCTCGAGCGCCGGATAGATCTCGCCGCCGGCGAGCTGCTGCGAGACCACGCCCAGCTTGGCGAGGACCTGCCCGGCGATGCCGGCGATGCGGAACTTCAGCCCCTTCAGGTCCGCGACGGTCTTGATCTCCTTGCGATACCACCCACCCATCTGCGCGCCGGTGTTGCCGCACAGCAGCGCGTGGATGTTGTAGTCCTTGAGGAATTCGTTGAACAGCGCATCGCCGCCGCCGACGTGCCACCAGGCGTTGAACTGGCGCGCGTTCAGGCCGAACGGGATCGCGCAGCCGATCGCGAACGTGGGGTCCTTGCCGACGTAGTAGTACGAGGCGGTGTGCCCCATCTGCACGGTGCCGTTCTGCACGGCATCGGCCACCTGGAGGCCGGGCACGATCTCGCCCGCGGCGAACGTCTGGATCTGGAACTTGTTGTTGGTGAGCGAGGCGACGCGCTTGGCGACCACCTCGCCGATGGCGAAGATGGTGTCGAGGCTCTTCGGAAAGCTCGATGCGAGGCGCCACTTGATCTCGGGCGCGGCCTGCGCGAACGCGGGGGCGCTCCCCGAGGCGATGATGCCCGCCATGCCGGCGCCGCCAGCGGCGTTGATGAATTTCCTGCGCTGCATTTGCTTGCCCTCGCTTGGATGACTAGTCGCCCGCGATCGTCATGCGCTCGATGAGGATGGAGCCCGTGTGCTTGGAGCCGCGCACCAGGACGTCACGTCCGACGGCCCGGATCCCGAGGAACATGTCGAGGAGGTTTCCGGCGATGGTGACTTCTTCCACCGGGAACTGTATCTCGCCATTCTCGACCCAGAAGCCCGCCGCGCCGCGCGAGTAGTCGCCGGTCACGGAATTCACGCCCTGCCCCATGAGCTCGGTGACGAGGAGCCCGCGGCCCATGAGTTTCACCAGGCCCGCCAGGTCGTGCTCGCCCGGCTTCACGATGAGGTTGTGGTTGCCGCCCGCGTTGCCGGTGGTCTGGAGGCCGAGCTTGCGCGCCGAGTAGGTGGAGAGGAACCAGCCCTTCAGCACGCCAGCCTCGACGATGCTGCGCGCCGAGGTGGTCACCCCCTCCGCGTCGTAATAGCTGCTCGCGAGTTCGCCCACCAGATGCGGGTCCTCGTAGATGTCGATGACGGGCGCGAAGACCTGGCTTCCCACGCGATCGAGCAGGAACGACGAGCGCCTGTAGAGGGAGGAGCCGCTCGCCGCGGACACGAAGTGGCTGATGAGGCTGCCCGCGATGTTGGCCTCGAAAAGGACCGGGGCCTCGGTGGTCGGAAGGCGCCGCCCGCCCAGGCGCGCGATGGCGCGCTCGCCCGCGGTGCGTCCGGTCGCCTCCGGATTCTCGAGGCGCATCGGGTCCCGGTGCGTGGTGTACCAGTAGTCGCGCTGCATCCCGTCCGCGTCCTCGGCGACCACGCCGCAGCTGATGCTCGCCTTGGAATTGGCGAACCCGGAAAGGAAGCCGCGCGTGTTGGCGAGGATGAAGTCGGTGTCGTAGGCGGACACGGTGCCGCCCTCGGAATTGGTGATGCGCTGGTCCACGGCGAGCGCGGCGGCCTCGGTGCGCCGCGCGATTTCAATCGCCTCCTCCACGGTGAGGCCCCACGGATGGTAGAGGTCGAGGTCCGGCGCATCGCCCCGGAAGAGGCGTTCGGCGTCCGGCAGCCCCGCGGCGACGTCCTCCGCGGTGTGGATCGCGATGGCGCACGCCGCATCGACGGTGCGCTCGACGGCTTCGATCGAGAGATCGGACGTGCTCGCGTTGCCGCGCCGCTGGCCGAAGTAGACGGTGATGCCCAGGCCCTTGTCGCGGTTGTACTCGACGGTTTCGACTTCGCCGCGGCGCACGGTGACCGACTGGCCGACGGCCGCGGACACCTCGACCTCGGCGTCGCTCGCGCCGCGCTTCTTCGAGTACTCGAGCGAACGGCGCGCGACGTCCGCCATGGCGTCTTGGTCGAGAGGCAGGGTCGCTACGGGATGGTCGGGCATGGGGGTACTTCCGGGTAAACTCGGGCGCACGAAAGGACGAACGCACGAGGCATGGACGAAGACGATTTTATCAGCAAGACACGCCGCAAGCGGGAGGCGCGAAACCTGCAGGACGTGGGCGCGGCGCTGGTGGAGCTTTCCGAAGAACAGCTCGCGCGCCTGGGCCTGCCGGAACGCCTCCTCGATGCGGTGTTGGCGTGCCGGGGCATCACCAAACATGAGGCCCGCCGCCGCCAGATTCAATACATCGGCCGCATCATGCGCGATGTGGATTCAGCCCCCATCGCCGAGCAGTTGCGCGCCATCGAGTCGCCTTCGAGGCAGGAGACCGCGCTCCTGCACCTCGCCGAGAAGTGGCGCCAGGATCTCCTCGCGGACGCCGATGGGATCGGGCGCTTCGCGCGGGAGTTTCCCGACGCCGACCAGGACCACCTGAGGAACCTCGTGCGGGGCGCGCAGGAGGAGAAGCGCGCCTCGAAGCCGCCGAAGAAATTCCGCGAGCTCTTCCACGCGGTGAACGACCTGATCCAGGACCACGCCAGGAAGAACCGATGAGCGACCCCGCACACGACACCGTGCGCATCGGGCTGGTGGCCACCAGCGACCGCGCCTCGCAAGGCGTCTATCGCGACGAGGGCATTCCCGCGCTCGAGCAGTGGCTGGCCGCCGCACTCGAGAATCCGCTCGAATTCGAACGCCGACTCATTCCTGACGAGCGCGCGGTGATCGAGGCAACGCTGAAGGAGCTCGTCGACGATCGCGGCTGCCACCTGGTGGTCACCACCGGCGGCACGGGCCCCGCGGCACGCGACGTGACGCCCGAGGCCACGCTCGCCGTGGGCGATCGCGCGATGCCCGGCTTTGGCGAGCAGATGCGCCGCATCGGCCTGGAATTCGTCCCCACCGCGATCCTCTCGCGCCAGGTCGCCGTGATCCGGGGGAAGTCCCTCATCCTGAACCTTCCCGGCCAGCCCAAATCGATCCGCGAGACGCTCGAGGGGCTCAAGTCGCCCGAGGGCAAGGCCGTGGTGCCCGGAATCTTCGCTGCCGTGCCCTACTGCATCGACCTCATCGGCGGCCCCTATATCGAAACCCGCGCGGACGTCGTCAAGGCCTTCCGCCCCAAGTCCGCTATCCGCCCCCCGAGGAACACGCCTTGAATCGCCTGGAACACATCGAGCTCACCACCGGCGCCGAGCCGCGCGGCACCGTCATCTGGATGCACGGCCTGGGCGCCGACGGCTGGGACTTCGTGCCTATCGTGCGCGAGCTGCCGCTGCCCGATTCGCTCGCGCTGCGCTTCATCTTCCCGCACGCGCCCGAGCGGCCCGTCACCATCAACAACGGTTTCGTCATGCGCGCCTGGTACGACATCTCGCAAAGCGACATCGCGCGCGTGCCCGACGAGAAGGGTATCCGCGAATCCCAGGCCGGCGTCATGGAGCTGATCGAGCGCGAGAAGTCGCGCGGCATCGACTCTTCGGCCATCGTGCTCGCGGGCTTCTCGCAGGGCGGGGCGATCGCGCTGCAAACGGGGTTGCGCCTGGACAAGCGCCTGGCGGGAATCGCCGCGCTCTCGACTTACCTGCCGCTCGAGGACTCGCTCGACCGCGAGGCCGCCGACGCCAACAGGGCGACGCCGATCTTCATGGCGCACGGCACCGACGACCCGGTGATCCCGCTGAAGCTCGCCGAGATCTCGCAGCAGGCGCTGCGCATGCGCGGCTACGAGGTCGAGTGGCACACCTACCCGATGCCCCACTCCATCCATCCCGACGAAGTTCAGGACCTCGCGCAGTTCCTGTCCACGGTGTTCGGCGCGACGCCGGCGAAATCCTCGATCCTGCTGGCGCGCTGAGTTGTTCCAGATAGTAATGCGTACCTGACACGACTTATGGGGCGGGGGTCGCGAAGGGTTTGCCCTTCTCCACCACGTAAGTCGCCAACACCTTCACCGGCTCGCTGCCGACGGCCTTCGCGTTGTGCACCTTGCCCGCGGGGACGATGTAGCTCTCGCCCATCTTGAGCGGGCGCGGCGCCTCGCCCTCGATCTCCAGCGACATCGATCCGTCGATCACCATGCCGGTCTCCACGCCGAAGTGCGAATGGCGTCCGGTGGCCCCGCCGGGCGAGATCTCGGCCAGCCCGAGCACGACCTCCATGTTGTTGCCGACGTCGCCCCTCTGCAGGATGGTGCGCTTGATGCCGGGGGGCGGCGTGGGCGCGGGTGTTTGCGCGGCAACGTCGAGTGCGAACGCGATGAGGCTCGCGGCGAGGGCGGTGGCGAGGATCGTTTTCATGCTTTCTCCTGGGAGGGTGGAACCGCGCGCAAGGGTTCCAACGCAAGCTTGAGCGCGGCGGGAAGTTCGGATACGGGGCGGCGCGTTTCGCGATCGACGTATACGTGAACGAAGTGGCCCTGCGCCGCGGCACTGGTCGATCCGCGCGCGAAGAGCGCGACCTCGTAGCGCACGCTCGATCGTCCGATGTGGATCACGCGCAGCGCCGCGGTGACGGGCTCGGGATAGGTGAGAGTCGCGAAGTAGTTGCAGCCGGTCTCCACCACCAGGCCGATCACGGGGCTCTTCTGGATGTCGAGCGCGTCACGCTCGATCAGCCACGCGTTCACCACCGTGTCGAAGAGCTCGTACTGCACGACGTTGTTCATGTGGCCGTACGGATCGAGGTCCTTCCAGCGCGTGGTGAGCACCCGGCTGTGGGGGTAGTCGCCGAGGGCGTGCGGGGCGGGCCGGGCCATCTACGCCGCGGTCTTTCCGGTGGGACGCGCCTCGTCGGGGACCGGAACCATGAACTTCACCGTGCGCGCGTAGACGCCCGGCACCGGCGACAGCCCCCCGGCAAGGAACGACTCGACCTCCTCGCGGCGCCTGATGGTGTCGTCGTAGCCGAGCGCGATCAGCTCGTTGCAGTAACCGCGCTCGAAGAGGAGGTAGCTCGCGAGGTTGGCGCCGCCGCGGCGCATCGCGCCCACGCTCCTCAACAGGAAGCGGATGGTCCACGGCAGGTTGCGAACGTGCTTGACCGCGATCGCCTCGAGGGGCTCGGAGGGCGTGAGCACCAGGACATCGACATGGTGCAGCGTGAGGCCCATTTTATTCAGGGTCTCGCGATCGACGCAGCTGACGGTGCGGTTGATGCGCTCGAGACGCTCCAGGTCCACCGCGAGGCTATCCAGGAAGATGGAGTTGAGCACGTGGCCGGCGATCTGCGCGAGCGTGGGATAGAGGTCGCCGCGCGTGCGCTCCGGCGAATCGTGGCGGATCTTGGCGGTGCCGATCACCACCACGCGGTCGGCGCCCAGGTGCAGCGCGGGGCTCACCGGGGCGATCTGGCGCATCGAGCCGTCGCCGAAGAACTCGCGGTTGAGCTTGTACGGCGGGAACATGAACGGGATGGCGCTCGAGGCCATCAGGTGATCGACGGTGATGCGCGTGCGGATGCCGATGCGCTGCGAGCGCTGCCAGCCTTCGAGCTGCTCGTTGCCCTGGAAGAAGCTGCAGCTCTGGCCCGAGGTGTAGCCGGAGCAACTGATGGAGACGGCGTCGAGAGCCTGGGCCTTGATGTTGCCCTCGATGCGCGAGAAGTCGAGCTTGCGCGCGAGCAGGTCCTCGAGCGGGCGGTTGTCGTGGAGCGAGATGCGGCGGTTCTTGAAGAAGGCGCCGAGAACGAACCCGCCGAGCCAGCGCAGGCTGTTGGCCGCGACGCCGGGGAAATCCGAGCGGTAGACGTGGTGCGGCTCGAAATGGCGCCAGACGTCGAGGAGGTTGTCGACGGCGCGTCCGAAATCGTCGGCATGAACCGCAAGCGCCCCCGCATTGACAGCGCCCGCCGAGGTGCCGCAGATGATCTGGAAGGGATTGACGCGCGGGTCGGGGAGCATCTCCTTCATCGCCTGGAGAACGCCCACCTGATACGCGGCGCGGGCGCCTCCGCCCGCGAGCACCACTGCCGACTTGCCGCCCGCCACCGATTCCATGGTTCCCCCGAGCCGGGGGCGGCTTGCCGGTCACCTGGGCCCGGCGGCCGCCCTCCCCTTCTCCTTGCGTACCGGTGTACCTGCTGTGCGCGCGTTTTGCAACATCTCGGCGGCGTGGCGGCGCGTGGCCTCGGTGATCTTGAGCCCGCCCAGCATGCGCGCGACCTCCGCGATGCGCTCGTCCGCATCGAGCGCGTCCACGGTGGCGAAGGTGCCGCGGGCGCCGGGCTGCTTGGCGACGCGCAGCTGCGAGCGCGCGTGGACCGCGACCTGCGCCAGGTGCGTGACGCTCAATACCTGGTGATGGCGAGACAGTGTCTGCAACAGGCGCCCGACCACCTCCGCCACCGCGCCGCCAATGCCGGAATCGACCTCGTCGAAGATAAGCGTCGGCACCGAGGCCTCGCCCGAGAGGAGCACCTGGATGGCGAGCGACAGGCGCGAGAGCTCGCCGCCCGAGGCCACGCGGGCCAGCGGCGCGAGCGCCTGGCCCTCGTGAGTGGCGACAGCAAGCTCCACCGCCTCGAGGCCGCCCGCCGCGGGAGTTTCCAGCGGCTCGAGCGCGACTTCGAGGCGCCCTCCCGGCATCGCGAGGACCTGCATGGTCTTGCTGACCTCGGCGCCGAGTCGCTTGGCGGCCGCGCGCCGCGTCCTCGAGAGCGCGCCGGCGGATTCGCGGTAGGCACGCTCGGCTGCAGCCTCCTGCTCCTTCAATTTCTCGAGACTTTCCTCGCCCCCCAGCTCGGTGAGGCGCGCGCGGCGCTCCTCGAGGGCAGCGGGAAGATCGTGGGGATCGACGCGGTACTTGCGCGCGCTGTCGAATACCGCCTTCATCCGCGCATCGAGCTGGCCCATGCGTCCGGGGTCGGCTTCGAGGCGCTGCAGGTAGCGGCGCAGTTGCTGCGCGGCCTCGCCCGCATGCAGGCCCGCGGTCTCCGCGTCGCGGCGGGCGTCCTCCAGCGAGGCATCGAGGGCCGCGGCCTCCCCAAGGCGCGCGGCGACCGACGAAAGCCGGCCGGTGATCGCGTCCTCGGATTCGTCGAGAGCCTCGGCGCACTCGGACACCGTGGCGATGAGCTCCTGCGCGTGGGCCAGGCGCCGGTGCTCGGCCTGGTCCTCGGCCCACTGGCGCGCCTCGAAGGCGAGCGCCTCGAGGTCGCGCACCTCGTGGGCGAGCATTTCGCGCTCGCGCACCGAGGTGGCCTGCGCGCGCTCGCGCGCGATGCGCTGGTCCGCGAACCTGCGCCACGCGCTGAACCGCGCCGCCACTTCGCGCGCCGTGGCTTCGGAGCCGCCGTACGCGTCGAGGAGCATGCGCTGGCGGTCGCGCTTGAGGAGAAGCTGGTGATCATGCTGGCCGTGGATGTCGACCAGCATCTCGCCCAGCTCGCGCAACTGAGCCGCGGTAGCGGGCCGCCCGTTTACGAAGCCGCGCGAACGCCCTGCCGAGTCGACGGTGCGCCGCAGGAGGCACGCGCCGTCACCCTCGTCGAAATCCTGCGCCGCGAGCCACTCGCGCACCGGCGCGACCGGTTGCGCGTCGAAATCCGCGCTCACCTCGGCGCGCTGCGCTCCCGCGCGAACCACGCCCGCGTCCGCGCGGCCGCCCAGGGCCAGCATCAGCGCGTCGAGGAGGATCGACTTGCCCGCGCCCGTCTCGCCGGTGAGCGCGGTGAAGCCCGTGCCCAGCTCGATGTCGAGCCGCTCGACGATGATGTAGTCCCTGATCGACAGAGCTCGCAGCATGGATCTCGCGCTCCAGCCTAGGAGGTGCGCTCGTTCCAGCGCAGCTTCTGCCGCAGCATGGAGAAGTAGCGATAGCCCTTGGGATGGAGCAGCGTCGCGGGGCGCGGGCCAGCGGTAACGCAGACGACGTCGCCCGGCTCGAGCTGCCAGTGCGCCTGCACGTCGAAGTTGGCGCGCGCGTCGAGCCCGCGCACCAGCGTGATCTCGACCTTCGACGAGGAGCGGATGGCGATCGGCCGGTTGGAAAGGGTGTGCGGCGAGATCGGCACGAGCGCCAGCGCCTGCAGCGACGGGTGCAGGATCGGGCCTCCCGCCGACAGCGCGTACGCGGTGGAGCCCGTGGGCGTCGCGACGATGAGGCCATCGGCGCGCAGCGAGTAGATGAACTCGCCATCCACGGTCACCGCGAACTCGATCATGCTGCCCATCGCGCCGCGGCTCACCACGACGTCGTTGAAGGCGAGCGTGGAGAAAAGGGTTTGCAAGCCGCGCCGCACGGCGCCCGTGAGGAGCGTGCGCTGCTCGGGCATGAAATCGCCGTCGAGCACCGACTCGATGGCGCTCTCCAGGCCGTCGGCGGGAATGTCGGTGAGGAATCCGAGGCGCCCGAGGTTGATGCCGACCAGCGGCACGCCGCGCTCGGCCATCAGCCGCGCGCAGGAAATGAGGGTTCCGTCGCCGCCCACGACGATGGTCAGGTCGGCGCGCGCGGGAAGCTCGGTCATCTCGAGCGTGGCATCGGGCGGCTTCCTCGACGCACCGGCGGTGAGCGGATCCATGAGGATCGCGAGCCCGCGCCTGCGCAGCACCCCTGCCAGCTGGTCGAGGACATCGGGAAGGCTGGTCGCGTCGCTCTTGCCGACGACGGCCACCGTCTTGAATGCGGGGGGCATGACGGCAATTAAATCATGAATCGTTTTCTGTAGAATCGGTCCATGCTCAGCGAACGCGCGCAGAACCTGCTCAAGATCCTGGTCGAGCGCTATATCGCCGAAGGCCAGCCGGTCGGATCGCGGGCGCTGTCGCGCTTTTCCTCCCTCGAGCTCTCGCCGGCGACCATCCGCAACGTGATGGCGGACCTGGAGGAGATGGGCTTCGTCGCGAGCCCGCACACGTCCGCCGGGCGCGTGCCCACGCCGAAGGGCTATCGTTTCTTCGTCGATACGCTGCTCACCGTGCAACCGCTCGAGGAAGTCGAGCGCCGCCAGCTCGAGGACCACCTGCTTCCCGACGATCCGCACCGCGTGGTGGCCGCCGCTTCGCAGATCCTCTCGGACCTCACGCACTTCGCCGGCATCGTCGTTTCTCCGCGCAGGCGCGGCGCGGTGCTGCGCCACATCGAGTTCTTCGGCCTTTCGGAAAGGCGCGTGCTGCTCATCATCGTCGCCTCCGACGGCGACGTGCAGAACCGCGTGCTCGTCACCGACCGCACCTACTCCCCCTCGCAGCTCACCGAGGCCGCCAACTACATCAACCAGCACTACGCGGGCCTGGAATTCGACCAGCTGCGCCAGCGCGTGCGCGGCGAGCTGATGGAGCTGCACCGCGACATCTCCGGGCTCATGCAGGCGGCGATCCAGACCGGCAGCGAGGCGCTGCGCCCCGCGGCCGAGGGCGTGGTGATCTCCGGCGGGAGGAACCTCCTTGAGGTGGACGCGCTTTCCGGCGACATGCCGCGGCTGCGCCGCCTGTTCGACCTTTTCGAGAGCAAGACGCAGCTCCTCGACATCCTCGAGATGAGCGAGCAGGCCGAGGGCGTGAAGATCTTCATCGGCGGCGAGTCGCAGCTGGTGCCGCTCGACGAATGCTCGATCGTGACCGCGCCCTACGAGGTCGACGGCAAGGTGATGGGCACGGTCGGGGTGATCGGCCCGACGCGCATGGCCTACGAACGCGTCATCCCGATCGTGGACGTGACCGCGAAGCTGGTTTCCTCGGCTCTCTCGCAGCACTGACGGCGCATGGCTGAACCTCCGCAGACCGGCGTGCTGCTGGTGAACCTCGGCACGCCCGACGCGCCCACTACCGGCGCCGTGCGGCGCTACCTTCGCGAGTTTCTCTGGGATCCTCGCGTGGTGAAGATCCCGCGCCTGCCGTGGTGGCTGATCCTGAACCTCTTCATCCTGCCGTTTCGGCCCGCGAAGTCGGCGCGCAAGTATGCGAGCATCTGGCGCCCGGACGGCTCGCCGTTGCGCGTGTACACGCTGCGCCAGGCGCAGCTCCTGCGCGGCTACCTCGGGGAGCGGCTCAAGCGCCCGGTGCCCGTCGTGGCGTCGATGCGCTACGGAAAGCCATCGATCGCGCAAGGCCTGAAGGAACTCGAAGAGCGTGGCTGTGTCCGCATTCTCGTGCTCCCGCTCTATCCGCAGTACGCGGGAAGCACCACGGAGAGCGCCCGTGACGGGCTCACCCGGGCGCTGAAGAAGTGGCGGCCCGCGCCCACCGTGAAGTTCGTGAGCGACTTCCACGACCATCCCGCATACGTGAAGGCGATCGCAAAGAGCGTGAACGAATACTGGATGAAGCACGGGCGCCCCGACCGGCTGGTGATGAGCTTCCACGGCCTGCCGCGCGCCGTCGTGGATGCGGGCGACCCGTACGCGAAGCAGTGCCGCGAGAGCGCGCGCCTGATCGCCGAAGAGCTCGGCTGGAACGACGCGCGCACGCTCGTCACCTTCCAGTCGCGTTTCGGGCGGCAGGAGTGGGTGAAGCCCTACACCGCCGACACCCTCGAAGCGCTGGGCAAGGAAGGCGTGGGGCGGGTGGACGTGATCTGCCCGGGCTTCGCCGCGGACTGCCTCGAGACCCTCGAGGAGATCGCGCTGGAAGGCCGGGACACGTTCCGAGAGGCGGGCGGCAAGGATTTCCATTACATACCTACCACGAACGACACCCCTGCCTGGATGACCGCGCTGACCATCATCGCCATGGAAAATCTCTGATGCTGATGCTTCTCGCACGGTGGATCGTCAACGCGGCCGCACTCCTGCTGGTTGCCTACATCTACCCCGGCGTGCACGTGGAAAGCTTCCTGGCGGCTCTCATCGCGGCCCTGGTGCTGGGGCTGGTGAACGCCTTCATCCGGCCGCTGCTGGTGATCCTGACCTTCCCGGTGACCCTCATCACGCTCGGACTTTTCCTTTTCGTGATCAACGCGCTCCTCTTCTGGCTGGTGGCCGAGGTGGTGCACGGCTTCACCGTGGGCGGCTTTTGGGCGGCCCTCGTCGGGTCGATCCTGTATAGCCTCATCACCCTCGTCACCAGCTGGCTCCTGTTCAAGCGCAAGTAATCGCGGGGGCCGACTTGAAAAGCCCTGTCCGACCCCCATGTTTTGACTCAAGCATTTGTTTTCCAAGAAGGATTTTCCCGTGACGGACGCAGAATTCAGCGGCGCCGCAGGCGCTTTCGGCGAGGCCCCCCCGCCTTCCCCGAATGGGGCGGGCGAGGCGCGCCTGGCCGAACTCGAGGCCAAGCTCGCCGCGGCCATGGCCGAGGTCGAAAAGCAGCGCGAGGACTGGCTGCGCGCCAAGGCCGAGACCGACAACATCCGGCGCCGCGGCCAGGAAGACGTCGCCAAGGCTCACCGCTACGGGCTGGAAGGCTTTGCCGGCGCGCTGCTCGCGGTCAAGGACAGCCTCGACGCCGCGCTCACCGTCGAGAACACCTCGATCGAGTCGTTCAAGGAAGGCGTGGAGCTCACCGCGCGCCAGCTCGATTCGGTGTTCGAGAAGTTCCAGATCAAGGAAATCGACCCCGTCGGCGACAAGTTCGACCCCCATTTCCACCAGGCCATCAGCCAGGTCGCGAGCGACGCGGAGCCCAACACCGTGGTCCAGGTGCTGCAGAAGGGCTACCTCCTCAACGACCGGGTGCTGCGCCCCGCCCTGGTGATCGTCGCGAAATGAATCTCGCCTCTTGAACGCTGGCTAATCCCCCCAATTTTCCACCCAGGCTAAAAACACCCTCACGAAGGGAACCAACATGGCAAAAATCATCGGCATCGACCTCGGCACCACCAACTCCTGCGTCGCAGTGATGGAGGGCGGCAAGCCCAAGGTCATCGAAAACACCGAAGGCGCGCGCACCACGCCTTCGGTCGTCGCATACACCGACGGCGGGGAGATCCTCGTCGGCGCCCCGGCCAAGCGCCAGGCGGTGACCAACGCGAAGAACACGATCTACGCGGTGAAGCGCCTCATCGGACGCAAGTTCGAGGAGAAGGAAGTCCAGAAGGACATCGCCCTCATGCCCTACCGGATCGTCAAGGCCGACAACGGCGACGCGTGGGTGGAAGTGCGCGGCGAGAAGATCGCCCCGCAGCAGGTCTCCGCGGAGATCCTGCGCAAGATGAAGAAGACCGCCGAGGACTACCTGGGCGAGCCGGTCACCGAAGCCGTGATCACGGTGCCCGCGTACTTCAACGATTCCCAGCGCCAGGCCACCAAGGACGCGGGCCGCATCGCCGGCCTCGACGTGAAGCGCATCATCAACGAGCCCACCGCGGCCGCGCTCGCCTTCGGGCTGGACAAGAAGGAAGGCGACCGCAAGATCGCGGTGTATGACCTGGGCGGGGGCACCTTCGACATTTCGATCATCGAGATCGCGAACGTCGATGGCGAGCACCAGTTCGAGGTGCTTTCCACCAACGGCGACACGTTCCTCGGCGGCGAAGACTTCGACCAGCGCCTGATCGAGTACATCGTCGCGGAGTTCAAGAAGGACGCCGGGGTGGACCTCTCCAAGGACGTCCTCGCGCTGCAGCGCCTCAAGGAATCCGCGGAGAAGGCCAAGATCGAGCTGTCGAGCTCGCAGGCCACCGACATCAACCTTCCCTACATCACGGCCGATGCGTCGGGCCCGAAGCACCTCGCGATGAAGATCACGCGCGCCAAGTTCGAGGCGCTGGTCGACGATCTCATCGAGAAGACCATCGCCCCCTGCCGCACCGCGATCAAGGACGCCGGCGTGAACCTCGCCGACATCAGCGATGTGATCCTGGTGGGCGGCATGACGCGCATGCCCAAGGTGCAGGACAAGGTGAAGGAAGTCTTCGGCAAGGAGCCGCGCAAGGACGTGAACCCCGACGAGGCCGTGGCGGTCGGCGCGGCGATCCAGGGCGGCGTGCTGCAAGGCGACGTGAAGGACGTGCTGCTGCTGGACGTGACCCCGCTGTCCCTGGGCATCGAGACCCTGGGCGGCGTGATGACCAAGCTCATCCAGAAGAACACGACCATCCCGACCAAGGCGCAGCAGGTGTTCTCCACCGCCGACGACAACCAGAACGCGGTGACCATCCACGTGCTGCAGGGCGAGCGCGAAGTGGCCTCGGGCAACAAGAGCCTGGGCCAGTTCAACCTCGAGGGCATCCCGCCCTCCCCGCGCGGCATGCCGCAGATCGAGGTCACGTTCGACATCGACGCGAACGGCATCCTGCACGTGCACGCCAAGGACAAGGCGACCGGCAAGGAGAACAAGATCACGATCAAGGCGAGCACCGGCTTGAGCGAGGAAGAGATCCAGAACATGGTGAAGGACGCGGAGGCGCACGCCGACGAGGACAAGAAGGCCCTCGAGCTCGTCACCGCGAGGAACCAGGCCGAGGCGCTCGCGCATTCGATCCGCAAATCGCTCACCGAGTACGGCGACAAGATCGACGCCACCGAGAAACAGGTGATCGAGGACGCCCTCAAGGCGCTCGAAGGCGTCGTCAAGGGCGACGACAAGGCGGCGATCGACGAGAAGACACAGGCGCTGGCCGCGGCCTCGCAGAAGCTTGGCGAGAAGATCTACTCCGACGCGCAGGCCAAGAACACGCAGGGTGCGCCGCAATCGGAACCCGCCGGTTCCGCGGGGGCCGGCACCGCCGAGCCCGCCAAGGAAGAAGGAAACGTGGTGGACGCGGAATACACCGAAGTGAAGGACAAGAAGTCGGCATAGGCTCGGTTGCGGGCAGCGTCAACCAGGAACGATAGATGGCGACGAAGAAGCGCGATTACTACGAAGTGCTCGGCGTGAACCGGGACGCCTCCGAAGAGGAGATCAAGAAGGCGTACCGCAAGCTCGCGATGAAGCACCACCCCGACCGCAACCCCGACAGCAAGGACGCGGAGGAGAAGTTCAAGGAGGCCAAGGAAGCCTACGAGGTCCTCTCCGAAGCCGAGAAGCGCCGCGCCTACGACTCCTACGGCCACGCCGGCGTGAATCCGCAGATGGGCATGGGGGGCGGCCCCGGCCAGGAAGGCTTCGGCGGCTTCGCGGAAGCCTTCGGCGACATCTTCAGCGACATCTTCGGCGCGGGCCAGGGCGGGCGCGGCCGCGCCTCGGTCTTCCGCGGCGCGGACCTGCGCTACAACCTCGAGATCTCGCTGGAGCAAGCGGCGCGCGGCACCGAGACCAAGATCCGCATCCCGACGATGGAGGCGTGCGAGGCCTGCAAGGGCTCGGGCGCCAAGCCGGGCACGCAGCCCAAGACCTGCGAGACCTGCCACGGCTCCGGCACGGTGCGCATCGCGCAGGGCTTCTTCTCGATCCAGCAGAACTGCCCCACGTGCCACGGCACGGGCAAGATGGTCTCCGACCCGTGCGCCTCCTGCCGCGGCGCCGGACGCCTCAAGAAGCACAAGACGCTCGCGGTGAAGATCCCCTCGGGCGTGGACGAGGGCGACCGCATCCGCCTCTCGGGAGAAGGCGAGGCTGGCGTGAACGGCGGCCCCCCTGGCGACCTCTACGTCGTCATCCACCTCAAGGCCCACTCGGTGTTCCAGCGCGAGGGCGACGACCTGCATTGCGAAATGCCGATCAGCTTCTCGCAGGCCGCGCTCGGCGGCGAGATCGAAATCCCCACTCTCGACGGCTCCGCCAAGATCAAGGTGCCCCCGGAAACCCAGTCGGGGCAGGTGTTTCGGTTGCGCGGCAAGGGCATCAAGGGCGTGCGCTCGAGCTATGCCGGCGACCTCATGTGCGAGGTGGTCTTGGAGACGCCGGTGCGTCTCACGGAGCGCCAGAAAGAGCTCCTGCGAGAGCTGGAGGACATCAGCAAGAAGGACTCCAACCGCCACAACCCGCGCGCCAAGGGGTTCATGGACAAGGTGCGCGAGTTCTTCGCGGGATGACGCCTGCAACACCAATCGCTTCGTAGAATTCCTCCCCGCGGCGGTATGATGGCCGCATACCCGAAGTCAAAAAGGCAGGGGGAAACATGCTTCGCACACTCCTGGCGGCGCTCGCGCTCGCCTCCGCCACCATCGCCGCCGCCCAGGGCGTTACCGATTCGCAGGTTGTCCTCGGACAGTCGGTCGCGCTCACCGGGCCCGCGCAGCAGCTCGGCATCGACATGCAGCTGGGCGCCTCGCTCTACTTCAACCAGGTGAACCGCGCTGGCGGCGTGAACGGCCGCAAGATAGTGCTCAAGACGCTCGACGACGGCTACGAGGCCACCCGCGCCGCGGACAACACCAGGAAGCTCATCAACGACGAGAAGGTGTTCGCGTTGTTCGGCTACGTGGGAACGCCCACCTCGCAGGCGTCGATGCCGATCTTTACCGAGGCGCGCGTGCCCTTCGTGGGCCCCTTCACCGGCGCCGAGCTCCTGAGGAACCCGGTCAACCCCTACATCTTCAACGTGCGGGCGAGCTACTACGACGAGACCGAGGCGATCGTGCAGCACCTCACCGCGATGAGCGTGAACAAGATCGCGGTCTTCTACCAGAACGACGCGTACGGCCAGGCCGGGCTCGCGGGCGTCGAGCGCGCGCTGAAGAAGCGCAACCTCGAGGTGGTGTCCAAGGGGACGGTCGAGCGCAACACCGTCGAAGTGAAGAAGGCCATCGACGACATCAACAAGGCGCAGCCGCAGGCGGTGGTGATGATCGGCGCCTACAAGGGGTGCGCGGCCTTCATCCGCGACATGAAGAAAGCCGGGGCCAATCCGACCTTCTGGAACGTCTCGTTCGTCGGCAGCAAGGCGCTCGCCAAGGAACTCGACAAGGAAGGGCGCGGCGTGCAGATCTCGCAGGTCGTGCCTTTCCCATGGGACGCGTCGGTGCCGGTGGTGAAGGAATACCAGAGGCTCCTCGCCGAGGCCAAGGGCGAGCCCGGATTCGGCACGCTCGAAGGCTTCATCGCCGCGAAGGTGATGGTCGAGGGGCTGCGCCGCGCCGGCAAGAGCCTGAGTCGCGACAATTTCATGCGCGCGATGGAGTCGATCCAGGATTACGACGTCGGCGGCTTCAAGGTCAACTTCGGCCCCGGCAAGAGGAGCGGCTCGCAGTTCGTCGACCTGACGATCATCTCGAAGGACCAGAAGTTCGTGCGCTGATCGTCAGCCCTTGCGCCACTCGGTGATCCCGCCGGGCTTGTCCTCCAGGACTATGCCCTGCGCCTCGAGCTGCTTGCGGATCTCGTCGGCGCGCGCAAAGTTCTTCGATTTCCTGGCGGCGTTCCTCTCGTCGATGAGCCCCTGCACGTCGAGCTCCATGCCGCCCTTCAGGAACGCTTGCGCATCCTGCTGCAGCAATCCGAGGGTGCCGCCGAGGGCCTTCAACAATCCCGAGAGCCCGGTCGAGCGCGTGCGGTTCACTTCGCCGCGCAAGTCGTGCAGCACCGCGAGCGCGTTGGGCACGTCGAAGTCATCGTTCATTGCGTCGCGGAAGCGTTGCGCGTAGGAGTTGTCCCAGTCGATCGGGGCATGGGCCGGCGCGACTTCGCGCAGCGTCGTATAGAAACTTCCCAGCGTGTTGCCCGCGTCCTGCAGCGCTTCCCACGTGTAGTTCACGCTGCTGCGGTAGTGGGCGCGGGCGAGGAAGAAGCGCAACTGCTCCCCACCCTTTAGGGGATCGAGCTTGTCGAGCACATCGCGGGTGGTGAAGAAGTTGCCCAGCGACTTCGACATCTTCTCGGAGTCGAAATTGAGGAACGCGGAGTGCATCCAGTAGTTGACGAAGCGCACGCCCGTCGCGCCTTCGCTTTGCGCGATCTCGTTCTCGTGGTGCGGAAACTGCAGGTCCCAGCCGCCGCCGTGGATGTCGAAGGGAAAGCCGAGCTCGCGGCACGACATCGCCGAGCATTCGATGTGCCACCCTGGTCGCCCATCGCCGAAGACAGAGGCCCATTTCGGCTCGCCCGGCTTCGCCGCCTTCCAGAGGACGAAATCGAGCGGATCGCGCTTGGCCGCTTCCACGGCGACGCGCTCGCCCGCGCGCAAGTCGTCGAGGTTGCGCCGCGAGAGCTTGCCGTACTCTGGAAAGCTGCGCACCGAGTAGTACACGTCGCCGTTCGCGCCGCGGTACGCGAGGCCCTTCTTCTCGAGCGCTTCGATCATCTCGAGCATCGCACCCACGTAGCGAGTGGCCCGCGGCTCGATGTCGGGCTCGAGAAGGCTCAGCCGCGCGGAGTCGATCGCGAACGCCTCGACCATGCGCTCGGTGAGCGCCTCGATCGGCTCGCCGTTGTCGCGCGCGCGATCCATGATCTTGTCGTCGATGTCGGTGATGTTGCGCACGTAGGTGACGTCGTAACCGGTGGCGCGCAGCCAGCGCACGACCAGGTCGAAAACCGTGAACGTGCGGGCATTTCCAATGTGAAAATAGTCGTATACGGTGGGACCGCAGACGTACACGCTGGCCTTGCCCGCGTGGCGCGGGACGAAGGGTTCTTTGCTGCGGGTAAGCGTGTTGTGGATTCGGAGCGCGGACATGTCAGTCGCGGGCGTGAAGATGGCCCGGGCGCGGGCTGCGGCAGATTGTTATGGCTCGCGAAGGCGGGTAGAATATTGTTTCTTATTAGATTCAACAAATTATAACACGATGCTGCACCACATTCGGATCAAGTCCCGGCTCGCCGCGGCGCTCTTTGCAGCTGCCCTCGGCGCGTCCGGTGGTGCGTGGGCGGCTCCCGCCGACGACCTGCGCGAGGCGCAGAAACTCTACGGCCAGCAGAAGCTGCAGCCCGCCCTGGACAAGGTCGAGGCATTCCTCAAGGCGATGCCGCGCGATCCGCAGGGACGCTTCCTGAAGGGGCTCCTCCTCACCGAACAGAAGCGCATCCCCGAGGCGATCCAGGTCTTCACCGGCCTCACCGAAGATTTCCCCGAGCTTCCCGAGCCCTACAACAACCTCGCGGTGCTCTATGCCTCGCAGGGCAACTACGACAAGGCGAAGTCCGCGCTCGAGCTCGCCATCCACACCCATCCCCGCTACGCCACCGCCCACGAGAACCTGGGCGACATCTACGCGCAGCTCGCGAGCCGCGCCTACGACCGCGCGCTGCAGCTCGACAAGGCAAACACCACCGCGCAGCTGAAGCTGTCGATGGTGAAGGACCTCTTCAGCCCGAAGGCCGTGGGGACTGCCCCGCGAAGCGAAGTGCGGGTCCCGACGCCCTCGGCGAAGGCAGAGATGACCAAGCCCGAGGCGCGCAAGCCCGAGGTGGTCGCCAAGGTCGAGTCGCCGAAGCCCGCGCCGAAGCCCGAGGTCAAATCCACTCCCGCGCCCGCACCGACCCCCGCCGCGCCCGCTTCCGCCGCGAGCGAGGCCACGGCTCAGGCGATCGCCGCCGTGGAGAGCTGGGCCAAGGCGTGGAGCGCCAAGGACGTGAAGGGATATCTCTCGCACTACGCCACCGACTACGAAGTGCCCGGCGGCGTGTTGCGCTCCGCCTGGGAAAAGGAGCGCGCCGAGCGCATCCAGAAGCCCCGGTCGATCGAAGTCGGTGTCAAGGTTCTCAACGCGCAGGCGAAGGGCAACGAGGCCACCGTCACATTCCGCCAGTCGTACAAGTCGGATACGCTGAAGATCAACAGCACCAAGACCGTCAAGCTCGTTCGATCCGGCGACCGCTGGCTGATCAAGCAGGAGCGCGCGGGCGGGTGACGGGCAGACTCCCCTTGCGCACCGGCTTTGTTCGCCTCTCGCAACGCGGCGCAATCCTCTCCTTCGCCCTTGCGGCCTCGGCCCTGGCCGACGGCAGCGGCGGCGGTGCGCTCGCGGTTCCCGCGGCGGTGTTCAGTAATGAGGCGGAGGAGGGCCTGGTTCGCGCCATAACAGGCCTGCGTGAGCACGGCCTGAAGACCGCGATGCTCGAGGTGGACAAGCTCCTCGCGCGCAATCCCAACTACAAGCTCGGCCACCTCATCAAGGGCGACCTCCTCATGGCGAGCGCCGGGCAGCCGGTCGCCTTCGCCTCGTCGGCGGCCAGCGCGGCGAGCGTCTCGCCCCTGCAGGACGAGGCGCGCGTGCGCATGAAGCGCTACACCGACGCCGCTCCGCCCATGAGCTACCTGCCGGCCCCTCTGCTGCAGCTCGCACCCAGGCAGTCGCACGCGCTCCTCATCGACACCTCACGCTCGCGCCTCTTCGTCTATGCGAACGACCTGGGCCGCCCGCGCTACGTGACCGATTTCTACATCAGCCTCGGCAAGAACGGCGTCGACAAGGCGCGCGAGGGCGACCAGAAGACCCCGATCGGCGTCTACAGCATCCTCGCGCTGAAGGACAAGCTGCCGGACTTCTACGGCCCCGGCGCCTATCCGCTGAGCTATCCCAACGACTGGGACCGCATCAACGGGCGCAACGGCCACGGCATCTGGCTGCACGGCACGCCTTCCGAGACCTACGCGCGCGCGCCGTGGGCTACCGACGGCTGCGTGGTGCTCACCAACGAGGACCTCGCGCGACTTTCCAAGTACGTCGACGTGAGCCGCACGCCGGTGGTGATCGGCCAGGCGGTCGAGTGGCGCGAGCCCGGGCAATGGGAGGCGGAGCGCGACGGCTTCCTCGTGGCGTTCAAGAAGTGGAAGAGCGACTGGGAAAGCCTCGACGCCAACCGCTACCTCTCGCACTACTCGCGCAGCTTCCGCTCCGAGAGCCGCGACTTCGCTTCGTGGGCGGCGAGGAAGCGCACCACGACGAGCGCCAAGACCTGGATCAAGGTGGGCGTCTCGGAAGTGAGCCTGTTCGAATACCCGGGCTCGCGCGACCTCATGATGATCGACTTCGAGCAGGACTACCGCTCGAACAACCTCTCCAACCGCACCTCGAAGCGCCAGTTCTGGAGCCGCGAGGGCGGGCAATGGCGCATCGTCCACGAGGCGGTCGTCACCTCCTGATTTTTTTCACTCGCCCGATACGGAAACTCCCATGCACTCCATCCGCCGCACCCTGATCGCATCCCTTGTCATCGCCTCGGCCCTGCCCCTCGCGGCCGTCGCCCAGGCTCCCGCCGCCGGCAGCTGCACCCCGAAAGGAAACGCACCGATGAAAGTGAAACTCACGACCTCCATGGGCCCCATCGTCATCCAGCTCGACAAGGAGAAGGCGCCCATCTCCACGGAGAACTTCGTGAAGTACGTCGAGGCGGGGCACTACAACGGCACCATCTTCCATCGCGTCATCCCGGACTTCATGGTCCAGGGCGGCGGCTTCTCGAAGGACATGCGCCAGAAGCCGGTCAACGCCCCGATCAAGAACGAGTCGACCAACGGGCTCAAGAACGACAACTACACCGTGGCCATGGCGCGGACCAACGTGCGCGACTCGGCGACCAGCCAGTTCTTCATCAACGTGAAGGACAACGACTTCCTCAACTTCTCGGGCGACTCGAACCCGGGCTACGCCGTGTTCGGCAAGGTGGTCGAAGGCAAGGAAGTGGTCGACAAGATCAGGAAGGTCGCCACCAGCAACGCGGGTGGGCACCAGAACGTCCCGACCGAGGCGGTGGTGATCGAAAAGGCCGAGTGCGTCTGACGCGCACGCTTTTCATATCCGACCTGCACCTCGACGAATCGCGGCCCGCGATCGTCGAGCAATTCGAGCGGTTCCTCGGCAACGTGGCGCCCGGCGCCGAGGCGCTCTACGTGCTGGGCGATCTCTTCGAGTACTGGGTAGGCGACGACAGCTTCGACCTCCCCTTCCCCGGGCGCATCGCGAAAGCGATGCGCCCGGTTTCATCCCGGGTGCCGACCTTCTTCATGCACGGCAACCGCGACTTCCTCGCCGCCGAGCGCTTCGCGCGCGAGACCGGCGCGCATCTCTTCGCCGATCCGGCGGTGATCGATCTCTACGGCACGCGCACGCTCCTCATGCACGGCGACACGCTCTGCACCGACGATGCGCCCTACCAGGCTTTTCGCGCGCAGGTGCGCAATCCCGCATGGCAGCGCGCAGCGCTCGCGCGCCCGATCGCCGAGCGCCTCGCGATCGCGCGGGGCATGCGCAACGAGAGCGAGGGCGCGAAACAGGGCAAGACCATGGACATCATGGATGTGTCGTGCGAGGCGGTGGAGAACGCGTTCACGGATTCGGGGTGCGACGTGATGATCCACGGACACACGCACCGGCCGGGACGCCACGAATACCAGGTCGCCGGGCGCGGGCGCGTGCGCTGGGTGCTGCCCGACTGGTACGAGCGCGGCGGCTACCTCGAGGCGTCGCCGGCGGGGATCCGCGCGGTCGGGGAGTTCTGAGGGCCCTCCCGCGCTTGCGCGCTCTGCGCAGGCGGTAAACCCGCGCGCGCCAGGGCGGCCTGGATCGCCGGCAGCTGCTCGCGCGTGACGCGTTCGGCGATCGCGATGACCTGCCGCCGGTAAGGCTCCGTGTGGCCCGCGTAGTAGCCTATGTTGGGATGCACGACGACGTCGGCCTCGGCGGCTTCGGCCGCCACCTGGCGCGCGCGCCGCTCATCCTTCACCACCCATTCGCGCAACGCCGTCTTCGGCGTGTCCTGCGAGAAGGCCGACACATCCACCGCGATCACGACCTTGGCGCCCAGCAGGCGCGCGGCGCGGATCGGCACCGGGCTCGCCTCGTCGCCGTCGATGTAGAGCTCGTCGCCGATCTTCACCGGCTCGAACTGCCCGGGGCTGGCCCCCGAGGCGCGCACCGCGAGCCCGGTGTCGCCCCGGTTGAAGAGCGCGAGCTTGCCGTCGGAGACGCGCGTGGCCGCGGCTACGAACGCGATCTTGAGCGCCTCGATGGAGCGCCCCTCGACCTTGCCGTTCACGTAGTTCTGGATGGTGCCGCCGGTGGCGAGCCCGCCGGTCAACGCGCGGAACTCGAAGAACTCGAGCACGTTGATCTCGTAGGCGAGGCGCTCCAGCTCGCGCGCGCTCATGCCGCCCGCGTAGAGCGCGCCCACCATCGAGCCCACGCTCGAACCGATCACGAGGTCGGGACGGATGCCGGCATCCTCGAGCGCCTTCAGCACGCCGATGTGCGCGAAGCCGCGCGGCCCGCCGGAGCCCAGCACCAGCGCCACGCGCGGCGCGGGGCCGGTGGGCGTCACGAAGCGCGGCTCGCGCTCTTTGGAAACGTGGCCCGTGATGTTGCAGCCGGCGAGCCCGAGGGCCAGCGCGAGGGAGCAGGCGAGCGCGGCCCGCTTCATCAGTCGCAGTACTTCCTCACGTTGGCCTGCCAGCCGTCGATCTCGCGCTGGCGCTGCGCGTCGTCGAGGTAGACCTTCTCACCCTTCTCGTTCACCTGGAACACCGGGCGCGGGGTCTGCGCGTTGTTGAGCTGGCGCTGCGACTCGAGGCAGTTGTTCCTGCGCGCCGAGGCGGCGTTCTGCTCCTGCGCCTTCTGGTTCTGCTCCTGCTGCTCCTTGGTAATGCGCGTCTGGCGTGCTTCGCTCTCCTTCTGCTTCCAGTCGGTGGTCGCCGCCGGGGCCGCGGGACCCGAGGACTTGATCTCCACCCTGGTGCCCTTGCCATCGGGCGGAGGTTCCCCGGAATAGACGGTGCGGCCCTTCTCGTCTATCCACTTGTACATCTGGGCGCCCGCGGCGAGCGGCAGCAGTACCAGCGACAACAGCGCGATTCGGATCATGGCTCGTCCAGTCTCAGGGTGAGGCACTTGGCAGACCCGCCCGCCTTCATGAATTCGGAGAGCGGCGTTTGCACGACGTCGAAACCCTGCCGTGCAAGGGTTTTCACGAACGCCGGGGTGGCGCGGTTCACTACCACGGTGGCATCGATGTTCACCGCGTTGCAGGCGAAGGCGAGCGCGTCCTCCTCGTCGATGGCGATGCGCTTGGCGGCGGGGATGCGCCTTTCGATGGATGCGCGCGAGGCCTCGTCGAAGGCGGGCGGGAAGTACATCGCGTAGCCGCCTTCGAGCGGGCAGAAGCAGGTGTCGAGATGGTAGAAGCGCTGGTCCACGAGCTTCAGCACGACGACCTCGGTGCCGAGGCGTTCGGCGACGATCTCGCGCGCGGCCGGGATGGAGCGGTGGCCATGCGCCATCCACAGGCAATCGTCGCCGCGGTCGAAGAGCGCGTCGCCAGCGCCCTCGAAGGGCACGTCGCGCGGCATGAGCGAGACCTCGTAGCCGCGGTCCATGAACCAGTCGCCGAAGTACGGCTCCTCGGCTTGGCGCTCGGGGAAGCGGAAGCGCGAGACGATGAAGCGCCTGCCCTTCACCAGGCCCGCGTTGGCGGTGAACACCATGTCCGGCGAGCCCGGCTGCGGCAGCACCAGGCGCACGGTCGCGTGGTCGGTGAGGACGTCGTAGAGCGAGCGCCACTGCTGCTTGGCGACGGCGTTGTCGATCTTGCGCAGGTTGCCGTGCATCCAGGGATTGATGATGTAGGCCACCGTGAAGAACTCCGGCGGGCACATGAGGAACACGCGCGCGCTTCTCGCCATCGCTAGCTTGCCAGCCCGCAATCGAGGTCGGCAAGGATGTCGGACGTGTCTTCCAACCCGACCCCGAGGCGAATCAGGCCCTCGACGATCCCGGAGGCGTTGCGCTCGGCGGCGGGAATGCGCCCGTGGGTGGTGGTCGCGGGATGGCAGATGGTGGTCTTCACGTCGCCGAAGTTGGCGGTGATGGAGATCATCTTCACGGCGTCGATCACCTTCCAGGCGCCCTCGCGCCCACCCCTCACCACGAAGGAGAGCACCGCGCCGCCGGCCGACTGCTGGCGCGACGCGAGCGCGTGCTGGGGATGCGACTCGAGACCGGGATAGTGCACGCGCTCCACGCAACGGTGGCCTTCGAGCCAGCGCGCGATCTCCAGAGCATTGCGCGATTGCGCGTCCATGCGAAGGCGCAGCGTTTCCATGCCCTTCAGGCAGATCCACGCGTTGAAGGGGGAGATCGCGGGGCCCGCGGTTCGAACGAACGCAAGGAGCGGCCCGGACACGAGGTCGGCGCGCCCGGCGATGGCGCCCGCGAGGACGCGGCCCTGCCCGTCGAGGTACTTGGTGGCGGAGTGGATCACGAGGTCGGCGCCCATCTCGATCGGGCGCTGCAGCGCGGGCGAGCACATGCAGTTGTCGACCGCGAAGGTGGCGTGCGCATCGCGCGCGACCTGGGCGAGGGCCGCGATGTCGGCGATCTCGCACACCGGGTTGGAAGGCGTCTCGACGAAGAGAAGTCGCGTGGCGGGTCGCACCGCCGTCTTCCACGCGTCGAGGTCGGTGAGGTCGACCCAGGTGGTGGCGACTCCGAAGCGGGCGAGGATCTGGTCGAAGAGCGGCACCACGGTGCCGAACACGCCGCGCGCGGCGATGATGTGGTCGCCGGACTTGAGGAGCCCGAACACGGTGGTAGCGACCGCCGCCATGCCGGTGGCGGTGGCGACGCAGGCCTCGGCGCCCTCGAGCGCGGCAAGGCGGTCCTGGAACATCTTCACCGTCGGATTGGTGAAGCGCGAGTAGATGTTGCCCGGCTCTTCGTTGGCGAACTTGCGCGCCGCTTCCGCCGCGCTCTTGTAGACGAAGCTGGTGGTGAGCGCGAGCGCCTCGGAGTGCTCCTGGAAGTCGCTCCGCAATCCACCGGCACGGACACCGAGCGTGTCGGGCTTGTGCGAAGGGGGCATGGAAACTTTTCTTAGTTGTCGACCCGGGACAGGCCGAGGTCCAGTTGGTAGCTCGACAGCCGGGTGTCGGTGGATTCGCCGTCGTGCCGGCCGACCTCGATACCGTCGAGGTATTCCTGCGAAACGTCGCCGGTCACGTACACGCCGTCGAAGCACGAGCAGTCGAAGCGCTTGATCGACGGGTTCAGGCGCTTCACGTCGTCGATCAGGGCCTCGAGGTCCTGGTAGATGACCGCGTCGGCGCCGATGGCTTCGGCGATCTCGAGCTCGGTGCGGCCGGTGGCGAGGAGCTCGCCCCTGGTGGGCATGTCGATGCCGTACACGTTCGGGAAGCGCACCGGCGGCGCGGCGGAGGCGAAGAACACCTTGTTCGCCCCGCTCTCGCGCGCCATCTGCACGATCTCGCGGCTGGTGGTGCCGCGCACGATGGAATCGTCGACCAGCAGCACGTTCTTGCCGCGGAACTCGTTGGCCATCGCATTGAGCTTCTGGCGCACGCTCTTCCTGCGCATTTCCTGGCCGGGCATGATGAAGGTGCGGCCGATGTAGCGGTTCTTGATGAAGCCTTCGCGATAGGGCTTGCCGAGCTTGGTGGCGACTTCCAGCGCGCTCGGGCGGCTCGAATCGGGAATCGGGATCACGACGTCGATCTGGTCCTTCATGCCGAGCGCCTCGATCTTGTCGGCGAGGCTCATGCCCATGTTGCGACGGCTCTCGTGCACCGAGATGCCGTCGATCACGGAATCGGGGCGCGCGAGGTAGACGTACTCGAAGATGCAGGGATTCAACTCCGGGTCCTGCGCGCACTGGCGGGCGTGGAAGTTGCCGCTCTCGTCGATGAGGATCGCCTCTCCGGGGGCCACGTCGCGCATCACCTTGAAGCCGAGCGTGTCGAGCGTGACGCTTTCGGAGGCGACCAGGAATTCCACGCCCTTCTCGGTATCGGCGCGGCCGATGATGAGAGGGCGGATGCCATGGGGATCGCGGAAGGCGAGCATGCCGTGCCCGGCCACCATCGCGACCACGGCGTAGGCGCCCCTCACGCGCCGATGCACGCCGGCCACCGCGGCGAAGATGATGTCGGGATTCAACCGCTCGCGCCCCGCGCTCGCGTCGTGGATCTCGTGCGCGAGGACGTTCAGCAGGATCTCGGAATCGGAATTGGTGTTGACGTGGCGGCGATCGGCGACGAAGAGGTCGCGGCGCAGCTCCTCGGCGTTGATGAGGTTGCCGTTGTGGGCGAGCACGATGCCGTAGGGCGAATTCACATAGAACGGCTGCGCCTCGGCCTCCGAGGCTGCCGATCCCGCCGTGGGATAGCGGCAATGGGCGATGCCCATGGTGCCGACCAGGTTCCTCATGTCGCGCGTGCGGAAGACGTCGCGCACCAGGCCCTTGCCCTTGTGCATGTGGAAGCTGTGGCCCTCGGCGGTGACGATGCCGGCGGCGTCCTGGCCGCGATGCTGCAGCACCGTCATCCCGTCATAGAGAAGCTGGTTCACGGGACTGCGTGCCACGACGCCCACGATTCCGCACATCGATTCAGGCTTCCTTTTGCGCTCGGCGACCCGCGCATAGTGTATGCGAACACCCTATATCGGGGCGAACACGAGCTAATCCAACCGTCATGGCAACGGCACCACTTGCCCCTCGAGCCCCGCCTGCCTGACTGCGGCGAGCGCCTTCTCCGCGGCTTCGCGCGTCGGATGCGGGCCGGCCCTGAGGCGTGTGAGCCCGCCCGACTGGGTATCGATCCGCTCGATGTAGTGCGCGATACGCGCAGCCGCAAGCTTGTCGCGAGCCAGCTTCAACTTGTCCTCGTCCTTGAAGGCGCCTACCTGGACCGCGAAGCCATCGAGTCTCGGGGCAGTGGCCTTCGGTGGAACGTCGGCCTTCTTCGCAGGTTCGGCCGGGACCGCGTTCACCGGCTCGGCGGGCGCAGCGGGAGCGGCCTTGGACGCGGCAGGATTGGGCGCGGGGGGCGGCAGCGCTGGCGCGTTCTGCCTGGGCGGGATGTCGAGCGCGGCGCCGCTACGCGCGGAACGCGGCTCGGAATCGAGGATCATCGGCACGAAGACCACGAGCAGCAACGCGATCGCGATGGCCCCGATCAGTCTTTGCCGGCCGCGTCGCCGGATGTTGCTCGCTTCGGGGGACGCAGGAGACGCCATGGGAGCCTAGCTGGCGGACCGCAGCGCCTCCGCCACGGTGTGGAACGAACCGAATACGACAATTCTATCATTCGGGCCCGCCTCCCGACGAGCCGCGGCGAGCGCCGCGGCCACCGTCGCGAAGGTGCGCGTGGTGCCCGCAAGCCCGCGCTCGGCCAGGACCTGGGCCACCGCCCCGGCCGGGGCCGCGCGCTGCGCGTCCGCCGCGCTCACGAACCAGCGGTCGACGCGCCCGCGCATCGCATCCACTACTGCGCCGATGTCCTTGTCGGCGAGCATCGCGAAGACCGCAAGCGTCGTCTCGTAGTAGCCCATCTCACCCAGGCCCTCGGCCAGCGCGCGCGCGGCGTGGGGATTGTGCGCGACGTCCATCACCACGCAGGGGCGCCCCGGCAGCGCCTGCAGGCGCCCGGGAAGGCGCACCAGGGTGAGGCCGCGTTTCACTTCGCCCAGTGACACCGGCAGGCGGTCGGCGACCTCGTCGAGGGCGGCAAGCGCCACCGACGCGTTCTTCAGTTGCCAGCGCCCGCGCAGCGCCGGCATCGGCAGAGCGCGCCTGGAGCCCTTGCGCCCGATGAAGTCCCACTGGCGCTCGTGCGCCTCGAAGCGGAAATCGCGCCCGAGGAGCATGAGGTCCGCGCCGATCGCCCGCGCGTGCTCGACCAGGCGCACCGGCGGATCGTGGTCGCCGAAGATCGCGGGACGACCGGCGCGAAAGATGCCCGCCTTCTCGAAGCCGATCGACTCGCGGTCGTTGCCGAGATACGACTGGTGATCGAGATCGACGCTCACCACCGCGGCCACGTCGGCGTCGACGATGTTCACCGCGTCCAGGCGCCCGCCGAGCCCCACCTCGAGGATCGCCGCCTCCACGCGCGCCACGGCGAACACATGCAGGGCCGCGAGCGTGCCGAACTCGAAATAGGTGAGCGGGGTAACGCCGCGCGCGGCCTCGACGCGCTCGAAAGCGCGCGCCAGCACGGCGTCCTCAGCCTCCTCGCCCGAGAGGCGCACGCGCTCGTTGTAGCGAATGAGGTGCGGCGAGGTGTAGAGGCCCACGCGGTAGCCGGCCTCGACCAGGATGCGCTCGAGGAAAGCGCACGTGGAGCCCTTGCCGTTGGTGCCGCCCACGGTGATCGTGACCGGGGGAGTCCCGAGCCCCATGCGTTGCGCGACTTCGCGCACGCGATCCAGGCCCAGCGCGATGGTTGCCGGATGCTGCGCCGAGACGTAGGCGAGCCAATCGTCGAGCGTGCGGCTCAAGCTTCGGGGACGGGCTCGCGCTTCAAGAGCGTCACGAGGCGCGACACCTTGTCGCGCAGCTGGCGGCGGTCGACGATCATGTCGATGGCACCCTTCTCGAGCAGGAACTCGGAGCGCTGGAAGCCCTCGGGCAGCGTTTCGCGCACGGTCTGCTCGATCACGCGCGGGCCGGCGAAGCCGATGAGGGCCCCGGGCTCCGCGATCACCACGTCGCCGATGAAGGCGAAGCTCGCCGACACCCCGCCCATGGTGGGATCGGTGAGGATCGAGATGAAAGGCTGGCGCGCCGCCGAGAGCTGGTGCAGCGCCGCCGTGGTCTTGGCCATCTGCATGAGCGAAAGGAGCCCTTCCTGCATGCGCGCCCCGCCCGTGGCGGTGAAGACAAGGAACGGCAACCCCTCGTCGCACGAAGCCTGCACGCCGCGCACGAAGCGCTCGCCGACCACCGAGCCCATCGAGCCGCCAAGAAAGCCGAATTCGAACGCCGCCGCGACCACCGGGACGTTCTTCACCGCGCCCTGCATCACGACGAGCGCGTCGGTCTCGCCGGTCTCCTTCTCCGCCTCGATCAGGCGCTCGCTGTACTTGCGGCTGTCCTTGAACTTGAGCGGATCGAGCGGCGCCACTTCGTAGGCGAGCTCGGCGCGGCCCTCGGGATCGAGGAAGAGGTCGAGGCGTTGGCGCGCCGACAGGCGATTGTGGAAGCCGCACTTCGGACAGACGTGGAGGTTGTTTTCGAGGTCGGTGAAGTACAGCACCGCCTCGCACGCGGGGCATTTGCTCCACAGGCCCTCGGGGACGGCCTTCTTCTGCTGCGTGCCCTCGCGCTTGATCTTGGGCGGCAGGAGCTTGCGAAACCAGCTCAAGCCAGCGCCTCGGCGGAATCCATGGCGGTGCGGAATTCGCGGGTCACCGATTCGGCACGCGCCGCGGCCGAGTCGCCCGGCGCATCGAACATCTCCTGCACGATGCGGCTGCCGATCACCACGGCATCGGCTATGCCGGCCACCCTGCGCGCCGTCGCCCCGTCGCGAATGCCGAAACCCACGCCGACCGGCACCTTGGTGCGCGCGCGGATGCGCGCGAGCATGGCTTCCACTTCGCGCGTGTCGATGTTGGCCGCGCCGGTCACGCCCTTCAGCGACACGTAGTAAATGTAGCCGCGCGCCGCGCGCGAGACGAGCTCGATGCGCGCGTCGCTGGAAGTCGGCGAGAGGAGGAAGATCGGATCGATGCCGGAGCCCTCGAGGGCGGCCAACCATTCGGCGCTTTCTTCCGGCGGGTAGTCGACGATGAGGACGCCGTCCACGCCCGCGGCGCGCGCGGCCGCGACGAAGGCGACCAGTCCCATGCGCTCGATCGGGTTCGCGTAGCCCATGAGGACGACGGGCGTGCGCGCGTCGTCGCGGCGGAATTCGGCGACCGAGGCGAGCACGTCGCGCAGCCCCACGCCGTGCTTCAACGCACGCTCGGAGGAGCGCTGGATCACCGGGCCGTCGGCCATCGGGTCGGAGAACGGCATGCCGAGCTCGATCACGTCGGCGCCGCCGCGCACCAGCGCATGCATCACCGGCACGGTCTGGCGCGGGCTCGGATCGCCGGCGGTGACGAAGGGGATCAGCGCGGCGCGCCGGGCGCCGCGAAGCATGTCGAATGTGGCGCTGATGCGGCTCAAGGGCGCTTTCAGAACTCGATCCCCGAAGCCTTGCCCACGGTATGCATGTCCTTGTCGCCGCGTCCCGAGAGGTTCACGAGCAGGATCTGCTCGCGCCCCATGGCGGGGGCGATCTTCATCGCGTGCGCGATCGCATGGCTCGATTCCAGCGCGGGGATGATGCCCTCGAGGCGGCACAGCGCATGGAAGGCGGCGAGCGCCTCGTCGTCGGTGACCGAGACGTACTGCGCGCGACCCGAGTCCTTGAGCCAGGCGTGCTCCGGACCGACGCCCGGATAGTCGAGGCCCGCGGAAATCGAATGCGTCTCCTGGATCTGGCCGTCGGCATCCTGCAGGAGATAGGTGCGATTGCCGTGCAGCACACCGGGCACGCCTGCCGAGAGCGAAGCCGAGTGCTTGCCGGTCTCGAGACCGAGCCCGCCCGCCTCGACGCCGATCAGCTTCACCTCCTCGTGCGGAATGTACGCGTGGAAGATGCCCATGGCGTTGGAGCCACCGCCCACGCACGCGAGGATCGCGTCGGGCTGCCTGCCCGCCATCGCCGGCATCTGCGTAACGCACTCCTTGCCGACCACGGAGTTGAAGTCGCGCACCATCATCGGGTAGGGGTGCGGGCCGGCGACGGTGCCGATGATGTAGAAAGTGTTCTCGACGTTGGTCACCCAGTCGCGCATCGCTTCGTTGAGCGCGTCCTTGAGCGTCTTCGAGCCGCTCTCCACCGGGACCACGGTGGCGCCGAGGAGCTTCATGCGGTAGACGTTCTGCGCCTGGCGCTTCACGTCCTCGGAGCCCATGTACACCACGCACTCCATGCCGTAGCGCGCGGCGACGGTGGCGGTGGCGACACCGTGCTGGCCGGCGCCGGTCTCGGCGATCACGCGCGGCTTGCCCATCTTGCGCGCGACGAGGGCCTGGCCCACGGTGTTGTTCACCTTGTGCGCGCCGGTGTGGTTGAGATCCTCGCGCTTCAGGTAGATCTGCGCGCCGCCGGCCTGCTCGGAGAGCCGTCGCGCGTGATAGATGGGGCTCGGGCGGCCCACGTAGTGATCGAGCTCGTAGGCGAGCTCACGCTGGAAGGCGGGATCCTCGCGGCATTGGCTGTACGCGATGGTCAGCTGGTCGAGCGCCGCGCGCAGCGTTTCCGCGACGAACACGCCGCCGTATGGGCCGAAGTGGCCGCGCGCATCGGGCAGCGCGTATTGCGCCCAGTCAGGTGGGTTGCCCTGCATCTTCAAGTCGCACGCTCCGAATGAATTCGACGATCTTCGCGGGATCCTTGACCCCGCGGCTCGCTTCCACGCCGCTGGACACGTCCACGGCCCAGGGACGCACTTCGCGGATCGCACGGCCGACGTTTTGCACCGTCAGGCCGCCGGAAAGAATGAGGGGGAGGGGCAAATCGCGCGGGATGGCCGCCCAATCGAAAGTCTGCCCCGTACCGCCCCGCTGGCCCGGCACGTGCGCATCCAGCAACAGCGCCTTCGCCCGGGAGAAACGACCTGCGTATTCTACCAAATCGGTCCCCTCCTCCATGCGCACCGCGCGCACGTGGGGCCGGGCGAACTGCGCGCAGAACTCCGCCCCCTCGTCGCCCTGGAATTGCAGCAGGTCGAGCGGCACCTCCTCGAGGATGCGCCGGATCGACTCGGCGGGCTCGTTCACGAAGAGTCCCACCGCCATGACGAAGGGCGGCAATGAGTGGGCGATGGCCGCCGCGGCGCCCGGCGCGATGTAGCGTGGGCTCTCACGATAGAAGACGAGGCCGATGGCGTCCGCGCCCGCGTCGGCGGCAATGCGCGCATGCGCCGGCTCCCGGATGCCGCAGATCTTCACGCGCGTGCGTTCACGGCTCATGGCGATTGCGGGTCGAGGAGCGGGTGGCTGCGCGGGGCGGGGAGTCCGAACGCCGGATCATACTCGACGCCCGCGAGGTAGAGCCCGTCGGGCGCGAAGGTGGGCGCGGCGAGGCGTCGATCGCGCTCGCCGAGGAGCTCGCCGATCCATGCGGGTGGCTGCCTTCCCATGCCGACATAGACCAGCGCGCCGACGATGTTGCGGATCATGTGGTGCAGGAAGGCGTTGGCGCGGAAGGTGAACACCACCAGGCCGCGGTCGCGCCCGACCTGGGCCGCCATCAAGTGCCGCACGGGCGACTTGGCCTGGCACTGCGCATCGCGAAAAGAGCTGAAGTCGTGCTCGCCCACGAGGGCCGCGAGGCCCTGGGCCATGAGCGGCACGTCGAGCGCGCGGTGATGCCAGCCCACGCGAGCGCGCAGGATCGCCGGGGCCACGGGCGCATCGAGGAGGAGATAGCGGTAGGTACGCGCGCGCGCGCCGTAGCGCGCGTGGAAATCCGCCGTGACTTCACGCGCCCAGAGGACGCGCGCGCTTTCATGCAGGTTCGAGTTGGTGCCGCGGATCCACGAGACTTCCTCGCGCCTGGCCTCGGTATCGAAGTGCACGACCTGCGCCGTGGCGTGCACGCCCGTGTCGGTGCGCCCCGCCGCGGTGACCTCGATGGGCGCGTCGGCGAAGCGCGTGAGCGCCTGCTGGAGATGGTCCTGCACGCCGCATCCGCCCGGCTGCGTCTGCCAGCCGCAAAACGCCGCGCCGTCGTATTCGAGGCCCAAGGCGATGCGCATGAGTGGATCCCGGAATGAAATTGGCGGGGCAGCGCCCCGCCAATGATGTGCCGCGCGAGCGCTACAGGGAGGCGATGAGCTTGGTCGCCTCTTCCCTTTGCACCGAGGAGCCTTCCTTCGCGACTTCCTGCAGGATCTCGCGCGCGCCGTCCTTGTCGCCGATCTCCAGGTAGGCCTTGGCGAGCTCGAGCTTGGTGCCGACCGCTTCGCCGCCACCGCCTCCGGATTCGCCCGGCGCGTCGAGGCTCAGGTCCGCGAGGTCCATCGAGCCGCTGCTCGGAGACGCCGGTGCAGGCGCCGCCGCGGGCTTGGAAGACGGGAAATCGAGGCCGGACAAGTCGAAGTCGAACGAGGGCTTCTCGTCCTTCGGCTTTTCCGCGTGCATGTCCATCGCGGGCGCTGCGGCCGCGGAGGGGGCGAGGTCGAAATCGATCGACGGCGCGGACTCGGTGGGCAGGTCGGGCGCGGCGTGCGCCTTGCCGCCTCCGTCGAGGTCCAGGTCGAAATCCGGTGCCGGCGTAGACGAGTGCGCTTCGCTCTCGGAGACCGAGGCGCCGCCATCGAGGTCGAAATCGAGGTCAGGCTTGGCGGGCGCCGCCGCGGCTGCGGGCGACATCGCGGTGAAGGTGGCCGTGCCTGCCGCTGCCGCCGCATAGAGCGGATTCGCGGGATCGATCTGCGCGCCCATGGCGGCGGCCTTCTGCCACAGGGGATGGGAGTCGCCGACCGCGGCGCGCAATTCCTTGGCGACCGTCTCGAACGCCGTGGCGCTCTTGCGGGCGTGGTAGATCTCGAGCAGCTTCAGCGCGATCTCGTGGCGGCCCTTGTCGCGCGCCATCGCTTCCTTGAGGATTTCCTCGGCCTGCGCATCGCGCCCATAGGCGATGTAGACCTCGGCCTCGGCGACCGGGTCGACCTCGTCGGTGTCGATGGTGCCGGGGCCCGTCTTGTCGAAGTCGGTCAGGAATGAGCTGTTCCCGGTGTCCACCAGGCCACCGCCGCTCTTCCCCGTTCCAGTGTTGGGCTTCAGGTCGGAGGGGAAGGCGCTCGTCATCGAGCTCGAAGGTCCCGCCTCAGCCCGGTTCTTTCGTCGCCGGATGAAGAGGAACGCGATCAGCGGAATGCCGAGGATGGCGGCGCCGCCAAGCGCGAGATACATCGGATCGATCTCCTCGTACCACTCCTTGGGCGGCGGCGCTTTCTTCGCGGCGGGCTTGGGGGGAGGCTTGGTCGGATCGACGACCTTGACGGGTTCGGTCTTGGGCGCGTCGGCGACCTTGGGCGTCTCCGCCGGCTTGGCGGGCTCCGTGACGGCCTTGGAAGGCTCGGTGACCGGCTTCGCCGGTTCCGGCTTGACCTCGGCGACCTTGGGCGGCTCGACCTTGACGGGCTCGACCTTGGCCGGCTCGATCTTGACGGGCTCGACCTTGACGGGTTCGGCCTTGGTCGGCGCCGGCGGCACGGCAGCGAGCTTGGTGTCGCCCGGCTTGGTCGCGCCGCCCTTCAAGTCCAGCAGGCGCTGCATGTCGCGAATCTGCTTCTCGAGGTCGGAGACGCGCGAATTCGCTTCGCGCAAAGCCTTGTCCTTGGCCGTGACCTCTTCCTGCAATGCATTGACGCGATCCTGCGAGCCCGCGCCGCCCTTGCCCGCTCCGGCCTTGCCGGAGTCGGACTTGGAAAGCTTGAGCACGTCCTTGCCTTCGCTCGACGACGGCGCCGGCGGCGTCACCGCGGCGGTCGATACGCGGCCCGAAGCGACGTTCGAGGTATCAGGACGCGCGGGAATCGCGGCGACACCGCCCGCGAGCGTATCGCGATAGCCCTTCCAGTCCGCGACCTGCGTGCGGATTTCGCGATTGGCTTCCTTGGTCTCGACCTGCGCGACCTCTTCGGCGGATGGCACCTTGAGGATCTGCCCGGTCTTCAGGCGATTCATGTTGTTGCCCGCGAACGCCGCCTTGTTCTCGCGGTAGAGCGATACCAGCATCTGCTCCATGCTCACTGTCGAGGGCTTCACTTGCTCGGCGATCTTGCGCAGCGTCTCGCCCTTCTGCACCGGACCGTAGGTATCCGAGCCCGTGGTGTTCGACGTGGAAGCGGGGGCGGACCTGGCGGGCATCTCCGCGCTCGCCGAAGGCGTACCGGAGCCCGCGGTGGCGGCGGAAGGCGACGCGGAAGATGAAGCCGCCGGCGCTGCGGCCGGCGGCGTCTCAGCGGAACGCGGCGCTGGCGCCGCGGTGATCGCCGGCGGCGCTACACGCCCTTGGGCGTATCCCGGCGGATCGAGAAGGATGGGGTATTCGCGCTGCACGCGACCCGCGGGCCACGTGACTTCGATGAGCACATCGACGAACGGCTCGTTCACCGGCGCGGCGCTGGTTACCTTGAGGTACGGCTGGCCGTTGGGGCGCTTCTCGACGGAGAAGCGCAGCAGGCGCAATGCGGGCGAATATTCGATGCGGGCGTCGCGGAAGGCCTCGGGGGAGGCGACGCGCGCGGAGAGCGAGTCGAGCTCGCCGGGCTGCAGGGAAACGAGGTCGATCTCGGCATTGAGGATTTGGCCGAGCGCTGAGTTGACCGTGAGTTTTCCGAGGCCAGCGGCCTGCGCCATCGCCGCGCCCATGAAGAGCGCGAGTGCTGCTGCGCTTCTGAGTGTCCTCGCCATTTTTTTGCCCATCCCCGCGCGGAAGATCGGTGGAAAGTTTATTTGCATCAAGGGTTTATTGTTTCAACCTCACCCGGATTTTCACATTATCTCTTAAGTGGGACATTTTTCAACCACTTTTTCCTAATGGAACCGGGGTTTACGCCGCTGCGCCTACAGGAACGCGGGCCTTGAGGAGGATGCCGAGCATGCGCCGCAGCGGCTCGGCGGCGCCCCACAGGAGTTGATCGCCGACGGTGAAGGCGGAAACATACTCTCCTCCCATGCGCAGCTTCCTCACGCGCCCGATAGGCACGTCGAGCGTGCCGGTGACCGCCACGGGCGTGAGCTGCTTCAGCGTGTCGTCGCGGCGATTGGGGACCACGCGCACCCACGCGTTACCCGTGGCGAGGATCGACTCGATCTCGGCCACCGGGATGTCGCGCTTCATCTTGATGGTGAGGCCCTGGCTGTGGCAGCGCATGGCGCCGACGCGAACGCAGAGGCCGTCAACCGGGATGGGACGCGCTTCGCGCCCGAGGATCTTGTTGGTCTCCGCGTGTCCCTTCCACTCCTCGCGGCTTTGGCCGTTGCCCAGGTCGGAGTCGATCCACGGCAAGAGGCTTCCCGCGAGCGGCACGCCGAAGTGCTCCGTCGGAAAGCTTTCGTCGCGCAGGATCCCCGCGACCTCGCGATCGATGTCGAGGATCGCGGAAGCGGGATCGGAGAGCAGGCTCTTCGCCGCGAAGTGCACTTCGCCCATCTGCTGGAGGAGCTCGCGCATGTTCTGCGCGCCGGCACCGGACGCCGCCTGGTACGTCATGGCGCTCACCCACTCGACCAGGTCGGCCTTCAACAGGCCGTCGATGGCCATCAACATCAGGCTCACGGTGCAGTTGCCGCCGATGAAGTTCTTCACGCCGGAGGCGAGCGCGGTGTCGATCACCGGGCGATTCACCGGGTCGAGGATGATGACGGCGTCCTTCTCCATGCGCAGCGCCGAGGCCGCGTCGATCCAGTAGCCGTTCCATCCCGCGGCGCGCAGCTTCGGATACACGCTCTTGGTGTAGTCGCCACCCTGGCAGCTCACCAGCACGTCGAGCCTGGCGAGCTCCTTCACGTCGTTCGCGTCCTTCAACGCGGCGACGGGCTTGCCGATCGCAGGGCCCGCGCCGCCCACGTTGGAGGTGGTGAAGAAGACGGGGTCGATCGCGTCGAAGTCGTGCTCCTGGCGCATGCGCTCCATCAAGACGGAGCCCACCATGCCGCGCCAGCCGATGAATCCTACGGTTCTCATGTCGATTTTCTCGAGTTCAATGCAGAGGCGGCGTTGGTCTTTCGGGGAGAGGCGGGCCGCCTCTCCGCGCCGCCCTCTCGAATCCCGCTTAAAGTGCTTTCGCCACCGCCGCGCCCATCGCCGCGGTGGCGGACGGTTTGATTCCCGGGGTCGCGATGTCGGCGGTGCGAAGACCCGCGGCGAGCGCGGCCCGCACCGCTTTGTCGATGCGCGTCGCGATTCCCGCGTTGCCGAACGTGTAGCGGAACATCATCGCCATCGACAGGATCATCGCCAGCGGATTGGCGAGGCCCTTGCCGGCGATGTCGGGCGCCGAGCCGTGGATGGGCTCGTACAAGCCCTTGCCGTTCGCGTCGAGCGAAGCCGAGGGCAGCATGCCGATCGAGCCCGTCAGCATCGACGCCTCGTCGGAAAGGATGTCGCCGAACAGGTTGCCGGTCACGATCACGTCGAATTGCCTCGGGTTCCTCACCAGTTGCATGGCGCAATTATCGACGAGCATATGGGAAAGCGCCACCTCCGGGTATTCCGGGGCGATCTCCTCGGCAATGTCGCGCCAGAGCTGCGAAGTCTCGAGCACGTTCATCTTGTCCACCGAGCAGAGGCGCTTGCCGCGCTGGCGCGCGGTCTTGAAGCCCGAGTGAAGGATGCGGCGAATCTGCGCCTCGGTGTAATGCATCGTGTTGATGCCGACGCGACTGCCTTTTTCTCCGGTCACGCTCCTCGGCTTGCCGAAGTAGATGTCGCCGGTGAGCTCGCGCACGATCATGATGTCGAGGCCGCTCACGACTTCCGCTTTCAGGGTCGACGCATCGGCGAGCTCCGGGAAAACGGTGGCCGGGCGCAGGTTCGAGAAGAAATCGCACTCCTGCCTGAGGCCGAGGATCGCTTTCTCGGGGCGCTTGTCGCGCGGGAGCCGGTCGTACTGCGGTCCGCCCACCGCGCCGAAGAGGACGGCGTCGGACGACTTCACGAGATCGAGCGTGGCTTTCGGCAACGGATCGCCGTGCGCGTCGTACGCGGCGCCGCCCACGAGCGCTTCCTCGGTTTCGATCTTCATGCCTTCGCCGCGCAGCACGTCGAGGATGCGCTTGGCTTCGAGCAGGATTTCCGGGCCGATGCCGTCACCGGCCAACAATGCGATCTTCATCCTTTCCCTCTCAGGAGAAGATCCAGGGCTCGGTGCGCTTGCGGCGCTCCTCGTAAGCCTTGATGTCGCCGGAGTGGCGCAGCGTGAGCCCGATCTCGTCCCAGCCGTTCAAGAGCGATTCGCGCCGAGAGGCGTCCACCTGGAAGCGCATCGCCTGTCCCGACGGCGTCGTCACCGTCTGACCGGCGAGGTCGATGGTGAGGTTGTAGCCGGGAGTGGCCTCGGCTTCGCTGAACAGCTGCGACACCTCGGCCTCGGTGAGGACGATGGGAAGGAAGCCGTTCTTGAAGGAGTTGTTGAAGAAGATGTCCGCGAAGGACGGCGCGATCACCGCCCTGAAACCGCCCTGCTGCAGCGCCCACGGCGCGTGCTCGCGCGAGGAGCCGCAGCCGAAGTTCCTGCGCCCGAGGAGGACCGAGGCGCCCCGGTAGCGCGGCTGGTTCAGCATGAAATCGGGATTGAGCCTGCGCTTCGTCAGGTCCATGCCCGGCTCGCCGACGTCGAGGTAGCGCCACGCGTCGAAAAGGTGGGGGCCGAAGCCGGTGCGCTTGATGGACTTCAGGAATTGCTTCGGGATGATCGCGTCCGTATCGACGTTCTCGCGGTCGAGTGGGGCCACGAGCCCGGTGTGGACGGTGAATTTCTCCATGGCTAGCGCGCCTCGCGGATGTCGACGAAGTGGCCCGCGATCGCCGCGGCGGCGGCCATCTCCGGGCTCACCAGGTGGGTGCGCCCGCCCGCGCCCTGGCGGCCTTCGAAGTTGCGGTTGGAGGTCGAGGCGCCGCGCTCGCCGGGCGAGAGCTTGTCGTCGTTCATGCCCAGGCACATCGAGCATCCCGGGTCGCGCCACTCGAATCCGGAGTCGATGAACACGCGGTCGAGGCCTTCCTTTTCAGCCTGGGTCTTCACCAGCCCCGAGCCCGGGACCACCATGGCGAGCTTCACGTTCTTCGCCACTTTGCGCCCCTTCACGATGGAAGCGGCGGCGCGCAAGTCCTCGATGCGCGAATTGGTGCACGAGCCGATGAAGACCTTGTCGATGGCGATGTCGCTCATCGGCGTGTTCGCCGCGAGGCCCATGTACTTGAGAGCGCGCTCGATCGCGCCGCGCTTCACCGGGTCCTGCTCCTTGCTGGGATCGGGCACGCGGCCCTCGATCGAGACCACCATCTCGGGCGAGGTCCCCCACGTGACCTGCGGCTTGAGCGACGCGACATCGATGTCCACCACCTTGTCGAAATTCGCGCCCTCGTCGGATACAAGCGTGCTCCAGTACGCGGCGGCCTTCTCGAAACTCTCACCCTCGGGCGCATACGGGCGCCCGCGCAAATACGCGATGGTGGTGTCGTCGACAGCGACCATTCCCGAGCGCGCGCCGGCCTCGATCGCCATGTTGCAGATGGTCATGCGGCCTTCCATCGACTGGGCGCGCAGCGCGGAGCCGCCGAACTCGATCGCGTAGCCCGTGCCGCCCGCCGTGCCGATCTTGCCGATGATGGCCAGCACGAGATCCTTCGCGGTGACGCCGCGCGGAAGATCGCCGTCGGCGCGGATCAACATCGTCTTGAGCTTCTTCGTGTTGAGGCACTGCGTGGCGAGCACGTGCTCGACTTCGCTCGTGCCGATGCCGAAGGCGAGCGCGCCGAAGGCGCCGTGCGTGCTGGTGTGCGAATCGCCGCACACGACCGTCATTCCCGGCAGTGTCGCGCCCTGCTCCGGCCCGATGACGTGCACGATGCCCTGGCGATGGTCTTTCATGCCGAAGTACGACTTCACGTGGAACTTGACCACGTTCTGGTCGAGCGTTTCGACCTGCAGGCGGGCGATGGGATCGGTGATTCCGGCAGAACGGGCGGTGGTGGGAATGCTGTGGTCGGCGGTCGCCACCACGGAATCGATGCGCCAGGGCTTGCGGTTGTGGAGCGCCAGGCCTTCGAACGCCTGCGGGCTCGTCACCTCGTGCACCAGGTGACGGTCGATGTAGATGAGCGCGGTCCCGTCGGCTTCCTGGCGAACGAGATGGGAATCGAAGAGCTTTTCGTAAAGAGTACGTGTCGCCATAGACGAGAATTATAACTCGCCGTGCACCCTTCTCACGCCTCGGCGGGATCCGGATCCTCGAAGGTCGGCGAAGTAGCCGCGTGCCTGTGGCGAGCGCTCGCCTGGGCCGGAATGCGAGGGGTCGCCTCGGTGACGTCGGCGTTCTGCGCGCGATGGCGTAGCGCGTGGTCCGCGAGCACCAGCGCGAGGAACGCCTCGGCGATCGGCGTGGCGCGGATGCCGACGCAGGGATCGTGGCGGCCGTGCGTCTCGATCGACGCTTCGGCGCCCGAGATGTCCACGGTCTTGCGCGGCAGGCGGATGCTCGAGGTCGGCTTGATCGCTATCGACACCACGACGTCCTGCCCGGTGGATATGCCGCCCAGGATGCCGCCCGCGTTGTTGGAAAGAAAACCTTCGGGGCTCATCTCATCGGAGTGCTCGGTGCCGAGCTGCGCAACGCTCCCGAAGCCGGCGCCGATCTCGACACCCTTCACCGCGTTGATGCCCATCATGACCTTGGCGATATCGGCATCGAGCCGATCGTAGAGGGGCTCACCCCAACCGGGCGGCACGCCATTGGCCACCACGGTAAGGCGTGCGCCCACCGATTCGCCGGACTTGCGCAGCTTGTCCATATAGGTCTCGAGCTGCGCCACGCGCGAGGCATCGGCGACAAAGAACGGGTTGGCGTCGATGTCGTCCCACGATTTGAAGTCGATGCGATTCGGGCCGAGCTGCGAAAGATAGCCACGCACCACCACGCCGTGGCGCTCACGCAGCCACTTCTTCGCGATGGCGCCTGCGGCCACGGCGGGAGCCGTCAGCCGTGCCGACGACCGTCCACCGCCGCGGGGATCGCGAATGCCGTACTTGCGCAAGTAGGTGTAATCCGCGTGCCCAGGACGAAAACTGTTTGCGATCTTCGCGTAGTCCTTGCTGCGCTGGTCGACGTTGCGGATCAGCAGCGCGATGGGCGTGCCGGTGGTCTTGCCCTCGTATATGCCCGAGAGGATCTCCACCAGGTCGTCCTCGCGTCGCTGCGTCACGTGGCGCGACGTGCCGGGCTTGCGGCGATCGAGGTCGGGCTGGATGTCGGCTTCGGAGAGCTCCATGCCGGGCGGGCAGCCATCGACCACGCAGCCGATGGCGGGGCCGTGCGATTCGCCGAACGTGGTGACGGTGAAGAGAGTGCCGAGGGTGTTGCCGGACATGCGGGGAGTTTAGCGCAAGCGCTAATCACTCCGCCCTTGTCGGCCGAATCAACGCAGTCGGTTTCGTGGCCGTCAGTACCACGGTGCGCATTCGTCAACCCCTGGCCCCGTTGCTGCCGCCCCGAGCCCACCGTGATACACTCAAACGAACTAAAAAGAGGTTCTAGCTCAATCATTTAGCCATGCTCGACGACCTCCGCAAAGCCGCGCTCGAATACCATCGACTCCCGGTCCCCGGGAAGATCGAGGTCACCGCAACCAAGTCCCTGATCACCCAGCGCGACCTCGCGCTCGCCTATACGCCCGGCGTGGCCGCGGCGTGCGAGGCGATCGTCGAGGATCCGCGCCAGGCGCGCGAGCTCACCGCGCGCGGCAACATGGTGGCCGTCGTCACCAACGGCACCGCGGTGCTGGGCCTGGGAAACATCGGCCCGCTCGCCTCCAAGCCGGTGATGGAAGGCAAGGCGGTCCTCTTCAAGAAATTCGCCGGCATCAACGTCTTCGACATCGAGCTCGCCGAGAACGACCCGGACAAGCTGGTCGACATCATCGCCGCGCTCGAGCCCACCTTCGGCGGCATCAACCTCGAGGACATCAAGGCTCCCGAGTGCTTCTACGTCGAGAAGAAGCTGCGCGAGCGCATGAAGATCCCGGTGTTCCACGACGACCAGCACGGCACCGCGATCATCGTCGGCGCCGCGGTGAGGAACGGGCTGCGCGTGGTCGGAAAGGACATCGCCAAGGTGAAGCTGGTGGTGTCCGGCGCGGGCGCCGCGGCGCTGGCCTGCCTCGACATGCTGGTGGCGCTCGGCATGCGCATGGAGAACATCTGGGTCACGGACATCAAGGGCGTGGTCTACGCGGGCCGCAAGGAAGAGATGGACGACAACAAGGCCCGCTACGCGAGGAAGACGGAGGCGCGCAAGCTCGCCGACGTGATCGAGGGTGCGGACGTTTTCCTCGGGCTATCCGCGGGCGGCGTGCTCAAGCCCGAGATGGTGAAGAAGATGGCGGCCAGACCCCTCATCCTCGCGCTCGCCAATCCCGAGCCCGAGATCCTGCCCGAGCAGATCAAGGCGGTGCGCGACGACGCGGTGATCGCGACCGGGCGTTCCGACTACCCGAACCAGGTCAACAACGTCCTTTGCTTCCCGTTCATCTTCAGGGGCGCCCTGGACGTGGGCGCGACCACCATCAACGAGCCGATGAAGCTGGCCGCTGTGAATGCCATCGCCGACCTCGCGATGGCGGAGCAATCGGACATCGTCGCGCAGGCCTACGGCAGCGAGCAGCTCTCCTTCGGCCCCAATTACCTCATCCCGCGCCCTTTCGATCCGCGCCTCATCGTGAAGATCGCGCCGGCGGTGGCGAAGGCCGCGATGGACAGCGGTGTCGCGACCGACCCGATCAAGGACTTCCCGGCGTACATCCAGAAACTGAACGAGTTCGTCTACCACTCCGGGCTCATCATGAAGCCCATCTTCACCGCGGCCAAGGAGTCGCCGCGCCGCATCGTGTTCGCGGAAGGTGAAGACGAGCGCGTGCTGCGCGCCGTGCAGGTGATCGTGGACGAGGGGCTCGCCAAGCCGATCCTCGTGGGACGTCCCGCGGTGCTGGAGCGGCGCATCGAGCGCTTCGGGCTGCGCATGAAGCCCGGCGAGCATTTCCAGATCGTCAATCCCGAGGGCGACCCGCGCTACCGCGAGTACTTCACCGAATACCATCGGCTGGCCGAGCGCCGCGGCGTCTCGCTCGCCTACGCGCAGGTCGAGATGCGCCGCCGCCACACGCTCATCGGCGCGATGATGATCCACCGCGGCGAGGCCGACGGTCTCATCTGCGGCACCTTCGGCACCCATGACCTGCACCTGAATTACATCGACCAGGTGATCGGCAAGCGTCCGGGAATCCGCAACTACTACGCGATGAACCTGTTGATGCTCGCCAAGCGCACGGTGTTCATCTGCGACACCTACGTGAACGTCGACCCCTCGCCCGAGCAGATCGTCGAGATGACGATGCTCGCGGAGGAGGAGATCCGCCGCTTCGGCCTTGCGCCGAAGGTGGCGCTGGTCTCGCACTCGAACTTCGGCACCAGCGACGCGCCCTCCGCGCGCAAGATGCAGGCGGCGCTCGAGATGATCCGCGAGAAGTTGCCGGCGCTCGAGGTCGAGGGCGAGATGCACGGCGACGCGGCGCTTTCCGAGGAGGTGCGCGCCAAGGCCTTCCCGAATTCGCGCCTGAAGGGCGACGCGAACCTGCTCATCATGCCGACCCTCGACGCGGCCAACATCTCGTTCAACCTGCTGAAGGTGGTCGGGGGCGCCGGCATCACCGTGGGCCCGATCCTGCTGGGCGCCGCCAAGCCCGTGCATATCCTCACGCCCACCGCGACGGTGCGCCGCATCATCAACATGACCGCGCTGACCGTGCTCGACGCGCAAGAGCAGGAAAAGCAGGCCGCCGGGCGCTCGACGTGAGCGACCGTTTCCATCACCTCTTCATTCGCCCGGCGGACTTCGACGCCTCGCTGGCCTTCTACCGCGACGTGCTTGGCTGGGCGGTGACCGAGGACTGGGGCGGCAACGGCAAGGGACGCGGCGCCGCGCTTTCCGGAGGCGGGATCAAGGTGGTGCTCGCGGAGCGGCCCGCGGAATCGAAGGGCGACGGCGCCGATTCGCACGGCCCCGAAGTGCACCTCGACATCCACGACATCGACGAGCGCTATCGCGCATTGCCCAAGGGCACGCATGTCGTGATCGAGCCGCAGGCGACGCACTGGGGCACGCGTTGGTTCGTGGTGCGCGATCCCGACGGCAACCTGATCGCGTTCGAGGAGTTGCACGGTGGGTGAGAGCGCACGCACCAGCCTTTCCACGCTGCGCGCGCGCGGCCCGCGCCTGCCGCGCGCGCTACCCGAGCCCGCGACGATCGGCGTGTGCGCGCTTTCCGGGCGCGTGGACGAGGGGCAGCTCGCCCGCGCCGTCGACTACCTGCACGACCTGGGGCATCACGTCATCGTCGCCGAAGAGACGCTGCACGCGTGGCGCTACTTCGCGGGCACCGACGAGGAGCGCCTCGCGGGCTTCCACGGCCTGCTCGACGATGCCTCGATCGACCTCATCATGTGCGCGCGCGGCGGCTACGGCCTCACGCGCCTGCTCCATCGCATCGACTGGAGCCGGGTGGCGGCGAGCGGCAAGGCGTTCTGCGGCTTCAGCGATTTCACCGCGTTCAACATGGCCGCCTACGCGTGCGCCAACCTCGTCACATTCCACGGTCCGCTCCTCGCCGTGGATTTCGGCAACGGCGAGCCGAGCAGCTTCGCGCAGCAGCATTTCTGGATGGCCCTGTCCCGCGAAAGCCACCACATCGACGAGTTCGCCTGCGAGCACGGCTACGACCCGCGCCGCATCGAGGGCACCCTCTGGGGCGGCAACCTCTCGCTCCTCGCGGGCCTGATGGGCACGCCCTATTTCCCGGCGATCGACGACGGCATCCTCTACGTGGAGGAGATCGCCGAGGAGCCCTACGCCATCGAGCGCATGTTCCTGCAGCTCTACCACGGCGGCGTGCTCGGGCGGCAGCGCGCCCTGGTGCTGGGCGACTTCACCGACTGCAAGCCCGCCAGCACCTCGCGCTATCCGTACGCCATGGAAGAAGTGGTCGAGGCGCTAAGGTCGTTCCTGCCCTACCCCGTGGTGACCGGCCTTCCGTTCGGCCACGTGGCGCGCAAGGTGACGCTCCCCTTTGGCGCGCCCGGCACTCTCGCCATTGGCGTCGGCAACTGCTCGCTGCGCTTTTCGGGGCATTTGCAGCGCTAGAATAAGTGGTGCCAGGTACGACTTGTTAAGTCGTACCTGACACCACTTATTTTTTACGCGGCGACGCGGATCGCTATCCGCTTCAGGCGCGAGGCGTCGGGATCGCGCCACTGCGCGAGGAGCTGCGCTTCGCGCGCCTTCGCGTCTGCGAGGTGGCGCTCCTTCACCGGCCCGTAACCGCGGATGAATTCCGGAATCGAGGCGACCTCGGCAGCGAGCTCCACGCGGCCGGGGTCGAGCTTCTCGAGGAGCTCGCCCACCACGCGCTCGTAATCGCCGATGAGGGCGCGCTCCACGCGACGCTCCTTGTTGTAGCCGAAGACGTCGAGTGCCGTGCCGCGCAGGAACTTCATCTTCGCCAGGACGCGCATCGCGCCCAGCATCCAGGAGCCGAACTCGCGCTTGCGCGGCTCGCCCGTCACCGGATCGTTCTTCGCCCAGAGCGGGGGTGCCAGGTGCAGCTTGAGGCGATAGTCGCCCTCGAACTGTCCCGCCACGCGCTTCAGGAAGTCGGTGCCGGTGTAGAGTCGCGCCACTTCGTACTCGTCTTTGTAGGCCATGAGCTTGAAGAGATAGCGCGCGACGACCGAGGTGAGCAGCGTCGAGCCCGGCGCCTTCGCGCTTTCGCCGGCGCACACCCGGGCGATGAAGTCTTCGTAGCGCTTGGCGTACGCCTCGTCCTGGTAGGCAGCGAGGAAAGCACGGCGCCGTGCGATGGTTTCCTCGAGGCTCTGCGACAGGCGCCGGCCCTCGGGTTTGGCTTCCGGCGGCGTCGCCGCGCGCCGCACCGAGCCCACGTCCACCGCGGCGCGGCGCCCCCATTCGAACGCCTTCTTGTTGGATTCGACCGCGGCGCCGTTCAGCTCGATCGCCTGCACGATGGCCGCTTCCCCGATCGGGATGAGGCCCTTCTGCCAGGCGTAGCCGACCATGAACATGTTGGTCGCGATGGAGTCGCCGAGGAGCCCGGTCGCAAGGTCCGTCGCATCGACGAAGTCCGCCGCGCCCGGGCCGCACGCCTCACGGATCGCGTCGGCCATGTCACCGGTGGGCACCTGCAGGTCCGGATCCTTGGTGAAGCCACCGGTGGTCGCAACGTCGCCGTTGATGACGGCGCGCGTGTACCCGCTTTGCATCTTGGCAATCGCCTCGTCGGAAGCCGCGACGATCATGTCGCAGCCCAGCACCACGCGCGCATCGCCCGCCGCGATTCGCACGGCGTGGATCTCCTCGGGCTTCGCGGCGAGGCGGATGTGCGAATACACCGAGCCGCCCTTCTGCGCGAGCCCCGCCATGTCGAGGACCGCCGCGCCCTTGCCTTCGATGTGCGCGGCCATGCCGAGGATCGCGCTGATGGTCACCACGCCCGTGCCGCCCACTCCGGTGACGAGGATGCCGTACGGACGGTCGAGCATCGGGAGCGCCGGCTGTGGCAGCGCGCCGGGCACTTCCTGCACGACGGATTTCTTCTTGCGCAGCTGCCCGCCCTCCACCGTGACGAAGCTCGGGCAGAACCCCTTCACGCACGAGTAGTCCTTGTTGCAGGTGCTCTGGTCTATGGCGCGCTTGCGGCCGAACTCCGTCTCGACGGGCACCACGGACAGGCAATTGGACTTCACGCTGCAATCGCCACAGCCTTCGCAGACGAGCTCGTTGATGACGACGCGCTTCGCGGGGTCGGGAAACGTGCCGCGCTTGCGGCGCCGGCGCTTCTCCGCGGCGCAGGTCTGGTCGTAGATGAGGACCGTCGTGCCCGGAATCTCCCGCAGCTCGCGCTGCACCGCATCGAGGTCGTCGCGATGGTGCACGGTGGTGCCGGGTGCCAGGTCCTTCACGTTGTCGTACTTCTCCGGCTCGTCGCTCACCACCAGGACCCTCTTCACGCCTTCAGCGGCCACCTGCCGCGTCACCATCGGCACGGTGAGCTGGCCGTCCACGGGCTGCCCACCGGTCATCGCGACCGCGTCGTTGAAGAGGATCTTGTAGGTGATGTTCACGTTCGCGGAGGCCGCGGCGCGAATCGCGAGGAGCCCGCTGTGGAAATACGTCCCATCGCCCAAATTCGCGAACACGTGTTTCGTTTCCGTAAATGGCGCGATGCCGATCCACGGCACCCCTTCCCCGCCCATCTGCGTGAAGGTCATGGTCTCTTCGGGGCGGATCCAGATCGCCATGTAATGGCAGCCGATGCCGGCGAGCGCCTTCGAGCCTTCGGGCACGCGGGTCGAGGTGTTATGCGGACAGCCCGAGCAGAAGTACGGGATGCGCGCGACCTTCGCCCGCGGTTGCGCGAGCGCCGCTTCCTTCGCCTCCAGGAACTTGAGCCGCGCCTGGATCGTCTCCGACGTATAGAACTTGCCGATGCGCTGCGCGATCACGCGCGCGATCATCGCCGGGGTGAGCTCGCCCGCGGCCGGCAGCAGCCACTCGCTGCGATGCACTTCCCACTCGCCGTGCTCGTCGTACTTGCCGATCACGCGCGGGCGCTGGCCGTCGGGCCAGTTGTAGAGCTGCTCCTTCAACTGGTACTCGATCAACTGGCGCTTCTCCTCGACCACGAGGATCTCGGCCAGGCCCTTCGCGAATTCGCGCACGCCCGTGGGCTCGAGGGGCCACGACATGCCGACCTTGCACAGGCGGATTCCGATTTTCGCGGCGTGGCCCTCGTCGATGCCAAGGTCCTCCAGCGCCTGCAATACGTCGAGGTAGCTCTTGCCCGAGGCGATGATGCCCAGGCGCGGGTTGGGCGAATCGACGGTGACGCGATTGAGCTTGTTCACGCGCGCGTAGGCGAGCGCGGCGTAGATCTTGTCGTGCTGCAGGCGCAGCTCCTGCTCCATCGGCGCGTCGGGCCAGCGCAGGCTCACCCCGCCAGGCGGAAGGTCGAAGTCCTCGGGCAGCAGGATCTTCGGGCTGTCGTCGCTCACGTAGATCGACGCGGAGGAGTCCACCGTCTCCGAGATCAGCTTGAAGGCCACGTAGCAGCCCGAGTAGCGCGACATGGCGAAGCCGTGCAGGCCCATGTCGATGATCTCCTGCACGCCGGTCGGGTAGAGCACCGGGATCATCGCCGCGTCGAAGGCATGCTCGCTCTGGTGCGGCAGCGTCGAGGACTTGCAGGCATGGTCGTCGCCCGCGAGGAGAAGCACGCCGCCATGCCTGGAGGTTCCCGCTGCGTTCGCGTGCTTGAAGACGTCGCCGCTACGATCGACTCCGGGGCCCTTGCCGTACCACATCGCATATACGCCGTCGTACTTGGCGCCGTCGAATAGCTGCACCTGCTGCGAGCCCCACACGGCGGTTGCGGCAAGCTCCTCGTTGACGCCCGGCGTGAAGAACACGTGGTGCTGCTTGAGGTTATCGCGCGCCTTCCAAAGCGCCTGGTCGAAGCCCCCAAGGGGCGAGCCGCGATAGCCGGAGATGAAGCCCGCGGTGTTGAGGCCCGCGGCGGCGTCGCGCTCGCGCTGCATCATCGCGAGGCGGACCAGGGCCTGCGTGCCGTTGAGATAAACGCGGCCGGAAGCCAGGTTGTACTTGTCTTCCAGCGAAATGGGCAATGCGGACATTCATGCTCCTCAAAAGGGGTGCTTTGGGGCAGATGCTTCCGGCCCTCGGATTGTGTCCTTGGCGGGAAAAAGCGGCAAATTATAAGCGGTTGGACCGCTCCGGAGCCAGCGATGTTTCGCTCAGAAGAGCGTTTTCTGCCCGTTAAGTGAGGGCGGGACGAAGAGACTGCAATCCATGTCGTGGACGTCCCTGTCCAGGCCGAAGCGCTTTACCGCTTTCCGGAAGCGCTGGGAGAGGAGCTCGGCGAGCGTGCCCTTGCCCACCATGCGGGTGCCGAACTCGGGGTCATTTTCGCGACCGTCGCGCATGTCCCTAATGCGGGACATCACGTGCTCCGCCTTCATTGGATAGTGCGTTTCGAGCCATTCCTTGAAAATCGGCTTCACCTCCCAGGGAAGGCGGACGAGCACGTAGCCCGCACTAACGGCGCCCGCGCCGGCGGCCGCCTCCATGATGGCTTCGAGCTCGGAATCGGTGAGGAACGGAATCACGGGGGCGATGTTCACGTTCACGGGAATGCCCGCGTCGGTGAGTCGTTTGATCGCGAGGAGCCGCCGCGCCGGAGCGCTCGTTCGCGGCTCCATCTTCATCGAGATCGAGTGGTCGAGGGTCGTAACCGACAAAGTGGCCACGACCAGCTTTTTGCGCGCCATCGGCGCGAGCAGATCGATGTCGCGCTCGATCAATGCTGACTTCGTGATGAGTGAGACTGGATGGTTGGTTTGCGACGCCACCTCGAGAATCGAGCGCGTGATCTTGTACTGCCGCTCGATAGGCTGATACGCATCCGTGTTGACCCCAATGGTGAGGACGTCGCACTTGTAGCCCGGCTTGGCCAGTTCTTCGCGCAGCCTGTCTGCGGCGTTCACCTTGGCGAACAGGCGAGTTTCGAAATCGATGCCGGGCGAAAGGCCCAGGTAAGCGTGGCTCGGACGAGCGAAGCACCACGGGCAACCATGGGCGCAGCCCCTATAAGGATTGATTGACTGAGCGAATCCGACGTCGGGCGAGTTGTGCCGAGAGATCACGCTCTTCGCGTGCTCTATCGAGATCACCGTCTTCACCCGCGCGGGCTCGTCGCCCGGGTCCTGGAACCAGCCGTCGTCGGAACTCTCGCGGTTCCAGACTTCGAAGCGGCCCTCGATGTTGATGGTCGCGCCGCGGCCCTTCACTTGCTGGCCGTGGTCTCCTGCGGTGGTCTTCAAGGGCATGCCTGAATTTTACGCGCGCGGAATCCGGATAGGCGGGATTGTCGAAACGAAAGATTCATTGTGGATAAAGGGCGATATCGGGCGACAATTGCGGGCGTTATCCACAAGCCGGACAAGCCAATTTGAGCGTTGCCGACCTTGAATCCTGCGTCGATGCCATCCTCGCCCGCGTGGGCGACCGCGTGGTGTGCGCGACGCCGCTGGGCCTGGGCAAGCCCGTGCCTCTTCTCAACGCGCTCTACGCGCGTGTCAAGGCGAATGCGCGGCTGCACCTGTCGGTCCTGACGGCCTTGTCGCTCGAGGTGCCGCGCGCGGGCGGCGAGCTCGAGCGCCGCTTCCTCGAGCCCTACCTGCGGCGCACGTTCGCGGGCGTGCCTGCCCTCGAGTATCTCAGCGATCTGCGCAACAACACCCGGCCGCCGAACATCGAGGTATTCGAGTTTTATTTCCGGCCCGGGGGCATGCTGGGCGTCGCGTCCGCGCAACAGAACTACATGAGCAGCAACTACACCCACGCCGCGCGCGACATGATTGCGCGCGGCGTGAACGCGGTCCTCGTGATGGTCGCGGAGCGCGGCGGGCGATACAGCCTCAGCTGCAACCCCGATCTCACCGCCGACGTCGTCCAGGCCATGCGCGCGCGCGGCGCGCCCTGCGTGGTCGTGGGCACCGTCAACCGCAACCTGCCCTTCATGACGGGCGACGCCGAGGTCGAAGCCGCATTCTTCGATATCGTCCTCGATACGCCGGAGACAACTCACGCGCTCTTCGGAGTCCCCAATCCCCTGATCGAGCCCGCCGACCATGCGATCGGCATCCATGCGTCCGCGTTGGTGAAGGATGGCGGCACGCTGCAGCTCGGCATCGGCTCGGTCGGCGATGCGGTCGCGCATTGGCTGCGCCAGCGGCACGTGGAGAACGCCAACTATTCCTCGGCGGCAGCGGCCCTTGGCATCGATCCCCATCGCGACCTCATCGAGCGGGAGGGCGGCCTCGCGCCATTCGCGCAGGGCCTCTTCGCCTCATCCGAGATGTTCACCTGGGGGCTGATGACCCTCCTTCGCGCCGGGGCGATCCGCCGCCGCGCCGAAAGCGATGCAGGCCCGGTCCTGCAGGCGGCGTTCTTCCTCGGACCCGCGGGGTTCTATCGGCAGCTGCGCGATCTCGATGACGAGGAGCGCGACTCCATCCTCATGACCTCCGTCTCGCGCGTGAACGACCTCTTCGGCGAGGAGGGCCTCGCGCGGCGCCAGCGCCACGATGCGCGCTTCATCAATGTCTGCATGATGATGACGTTGTCCGGCGCCGCGGTGTCGGACGGACTCGCCGACGGGCGCGTGGTCAGTGGCGTAGGCGGCCAATACAACTTCGTCGCCATGGCCCACGAGCTCGATCGCGCGCGCTCCATCCTCCTCCTTCGCTCGACGCGGGAGGCCGGCGGCCGGGTCGAGTCGAACATCGTCTTCAACTATGGGCACGTCACGATCCCGCGGCACCTGCGCGACATCGTCGTCACCGAGTATGGAGTTGCCGACCTGCGTGGGCGCACCGATGCAGAGGTGGCGGCGGGGCTGATCGCGATCACCGATGCGCGCTTCCAGGACGGCCTCGCCCGGATGGCGAAGGCGGCGGGGAAGCTGCCGCGCGAGTGGCGCATTCCTGGCGAAGCGCTCGACAACACGCCTGCGCGCCTCGCCGCACGGCTCGCGCCATTGTCGGCGCGAGGCCTGCTGCCGATGTTTCCCCTGGGCACGGATTTCGACGCGGACGAGCTGCGCCTCATTGCGTCGCTGGCGTGGCTGAAGCGCAGCGCAGCGCGATGGCGCGGAAAATTCGCGCTCGCCGCCGCCCTCTTGCCCGCGCGAACCTCGCCGGAGGAGTTGCGCGCGCTCGCGCGCATGGGCCTCGCGGCCCCCCGTGGAATCAAGGATCGCGTCATGCGGGCAGTGGTGGCGCTCGCGCTGCGCCGCACGAAACCGCCCTGAGGGCGCAGCCCGCTAGAATTGCGCAATGAACGAGTCGAACTCCACCGGCAAGCTCCACTTCAAGTCCATCACCTATCGAGGCCAGGAAGCCGGCCCCCGCCTCATGGCCACCGGCGCCGTCCACGGCAACGAAACTTGCGGCACCAAGGCGATTCGCCGAGTCATCGACGAGATCGAATCGGGCGAGCTCGAGATCAAGTCCGGCGAGGTCACCTTCGTGCCCGTCACGAATCCGCTGGCCTATGCGAAGGGCGAGCGCGCCGGGGAGCGCAACCTGAACCGCAACCTGGGGCCCAAGGACCATCCCGCGGATTTCGAGGATCGCATCGCCAACTGGCTGTGCCCGCTCCTCGCGCGCCACGACGTCCTCCTCGACCTGCATTCGACGCGCGGCGCGGCGGAGCCCTTCGCGATGCTGGGACCGCGAGACAACGCTGGAGCCATCGAGCCCTTCGCGCATTCCGCGAAGGAGCGCGCAATGGCGCGCATCCTCGGCGTGCGCCGCTTCGTCGAGGGTTGGCTCGGCACCTATGCGAAGGGCGTGGAGAGCCGCGTGAGCGCGGGCCTGGGGAGCGGCCTCAACACCGATCCGCGCTACGGCATCGGCACCACCGAGTACATGCGCTCGGTGGGCGGCTACGCCATCACCCTCGAGTGCGGCCAGCACGAGTCGCCGACGTCCCCGGAAGTCGCCTATCGCGCGATTCGCAACGTCCTCGACCATCTCGGCATCGCTTCCGGCCCAGCGCCACAGCGGGTCGAACAGTACGAAGCGCTGCGCCTGCACGAGGTGATCGACAAGGCCCACGAGGCCGACACCTTCAGCCGCCAGTGGGCAAGCTTCGACCCGTTGAAGAAGGGCGATGTCATCGGCACGCGCCACGATGGCACGCTGCTCACGGCGCAAGAGGATGGCTGGATCGTCTTCCCCGATGTCGGCGCCAGGCCGGGCCACGAGTGGTTCTACGTGGCGCTGCCCAACCCCCGGGTCTTCGCCTAGTGGAAGAAGAGGTAGGCGACGAAGATCGCGGCGACCACGGCGGCGAAGTCCGCCAATAGCCCGTAGGTGATCGCGTAGCGCGTCTTGGTGATTCCCACCGAGCCGAAGTAGAGCGCGATGATGTAGAACGTCGTATCCGACGAGCCCCCGACGATGCTCACCAGGCGACCGACGAAGGAGTCGGGCCCGTGGACCTTGATCGCCTCGATCATCATGGCGCGCGCGCCACCGCCGCTGATCGACTTCATCAACGCGGTGGGAAGCGCCGGCGTGAACTCCGTGTTGAGCCCCATCGAGGCGAAGAGCCATACGAAGGCGCCCACCACCATGTCGAGCACGCCGGAATTGCGCAGCATCCCGATCGCGACCAGCATCCCCACGAGGAACGGGATGATCATCACCGAGGTCTGGAAACCGCCCTTGGCGCCCTCGATGAACGCGTCGTAGACGTTGACGCGCCGGTAGAGTCCCCAGGCGATGAAACCCACGATCACGGTGAGCAGGATCAGGTTCCCCGCCACGCGCGACACCAGCTGGATCTCCGCCTTGGTGAGTTGTGTCGCGAAGAACCACACCAACGCGCCGACTGCCGACGTCAAGCCGATGAGCCACGAGAGGATGACCGGGTCCAGGAGGCGGATGCGCTGGCGCAGCGCCACCGCGATAAAGGCGACCAGCGTCCCGGCGAAAGTCGCGATCAGCGTCGGGATGAAGATGTCCGCCGGGTCCTTCGCGCCGAGGATTGCGCGCTGCGCCATCACCGTGACCGGGATCAGCGTGAGCCCCGCCGTGTTCAACACCAGGTACATGAGCTGCGCGTCGGTGGCCGTGTCCTTCACCGGGTTCAGCTCCTGCAGGCTCGCCATGGCCTTCAAGCCGATGGGTGTGGCGGCATTGTCGAGGCCGAGGAAGTTGGCCGAGTAGTTCATGACGATGAGGCCGTTGGCGGGATGGTCGCGCGGCACGCCCGGAAAGATCCGCGCGAAGAACGGCGCGATGAGACGCGCGACCGCGTCGATGAGCCCCGCCTTCTCGCCGATGGCGAGGATGCCGAGCCAGAGCGTCATCACGCCGGCGAGCGGCAGCGCGATGTCCATCACGCCGGTGCGCGCGGACTCGAACGTGCCGTCGATGATCCTCTTGAACACCTCGGCATCGCCGAGGAAGAACCACTGGGCCAGCGCCGCGACGAACGATACGACGAAGAAGCCGGCCCAGATGTAGGTCAGTGTCAATTGATCCTGACCCAGATCGGCGCGAACTTGTTGTCGGAGCGGTGGATGAGGCTCACGTTGGCGCGCGACACCCAGGGGATCACCTGGCGGTGCAGCGGGATCACCAGGACTTCGTTCTGGATGATCTCGATCGCCCGGTTCATCAGCCCCTGGCGCCTGGCCATGTCCATCTCGACCTCGGCGCGCTCGATGAGGTCGTCGACCTGCGCGTTCCTGAAGTTGCCGTAGTTGGTGTCGCCGGCGCCCTTCTCGTTCAGGCTATGGTAGAGCGGCTTCAGCGTGAACATGGGATCGCGGTTGTTGTCGCCCCAGCCCTGCATGCACGCGCTGAACTCCTTCTTCGGCGTGCGCTGGAAGTACTGCGCCTTCGGCATCGCCTCGACCTTCACGTTGAGCCCGACGCGCGCCCACATGGCCGCCAGCGCCGTGCAGATCTTCTCGTCGTTCACGTAGCGGTCGTTGGGGCAATGCAGCGTGAAGCCGAAGCCCGCGGGATAGCCCGCGTCGGCAAGGAGCTTCTTCGCGGCCGTGGTATCGAAGGCGAGGCGCTTTTCGAGCGCAGCGTCGATCTTCTCCCCCTTCGGATTGGGAAACGGGATCGCGGTGGGCGTGGACAGGCCACGCATCACCTGGCTCTTGATCGCGTTGATGTCGATGGCGTGATACAACGCCGCGCGCACGCGCTGGTCCTTGAACGGATTCTTGCCCTTCACGTCGGAGAAGAGCAGCTCGTCGCGCGCCTGGTCGAGCGCGATGGTGATGACGCGCGTCTCGTCGCCTTCCCACACCTTGAAGTCGCGGTCTTCCTTCATCTTCGCGATGTCCTGCACCGGCGGATCGAGCACGAAGTCGATCTCGCCGGACTTGAGCGCGGCCATGCGGGTGGGCGCGCTTGCGATCGGGCGGTACTCGATGGTCTCGATGTTGCTTTCCCAGCGCTTGTCCTTGATGCCCCACCAGTTGGCGTTCTTCGCGAGCACGGTCTTTACGCCGGGCTCGTAGGAGACGAGCTTGAAGGGGCCCGAGCCCATGGCGTTGCGCGAAGCGAAGGTCGGCTCCTTCACGCTGAAATCCTGGGGCTCGGCGGCGTTGTTCTTCTGCGCCCAGGCGCGGCTCATGATCGGGATCTCGCCGATGGCGATCTGCGAGATCGGGTTGGGCGCGGCGGTGGTGAATTCCACCGTGTAGTCGTCGATCTTGCGCGCCGTGCCGGCCTGCGAGGTGTAGGTGCGGAACTGCTTGGACTTCGCGGCGCGCTCGAAGGAGAAAACGACGTCGTCCGCGGTCATCGGCGTGCCGTCCTGGAACTTGACGTCCTTGCGAAGCGTGAATACGCGCTGGGTGGGCGAGACGGTTTTCCACGAGGTCGCGAGCCACGCCGTGGGCGACATGTCCTTGCCAGGCATGATGAGCCGCTCGTAGACGAGCGCGTTGAAGCTCTTGGTGAAGCTCTCATCCTGGCCGTGCGGGTCCTGGGTCGTGATATCGCCCGAGGAAGACCAGCGGAAGTTCTTGGCCGCCACCAGGCCCGACATCGAGATCGCCACGCACAACAACAGAATTCGCCCGACCATCGCGCCTCCCCTTGTTTTTGGCCGGGCCCGTGCCGGCATGCCGTATTGTATGTCGGACATGCACGCGCGAGCCCGCCCCGACCGCCCCTGGCGCTGGATTCCCACGCTCTACTTCGCGCAGGCGTTGCCCTTCGTCGTGGTGATGACGGTGTCGGTCGTGATGTACAAGACGCTCGCCGTCTCCAACACCGACATCGCCCTGTACACGAGCTGGCTTTATCTCCCGTGGGTGATCAAGCCCTTCTGGGCGCCGCTGGTGGACATGTTCGGCACCAAGCGCCTCTGGGTGCTCGCGATGCAGCTCGCAATCGGCGCCTCGTTGGCACTCGTGGCGCTGACCCTTCCCATGGCGCACTTCTTCCAGATGTCGCTCGCCTTGCTGTGGCTGGTCGCCTTCGCCTCGGCCACCCACGACATCGCCGCCGACGGCTTCTACATGCTGGCGCTCGAGCAGCACCGGCAGGCGGCGTTCGTGGGGGTGCGCAGCGCATTCTTCCGCCTCGGCATGATCGGCGGCCAGGGCGGCCTCGTCTACCTCGCCGGCACCCTCGGCGATTTCACCGGAGACGTCACGCTCGCATGGTCGATCGTCTTCGCGGTCGCGGGTGCGTTATTCGTGCTGCTCGCCACCTGGCATCGCTTCATGCTGCCGCTGCCGGCCGACGACGCTCCGGTGGCGCATGACTCCCACGTGCAAGCGTTCGCCACGACCTTCGCCACGTTCTTCCGCAGGAAAGGCATCGTCTCCATCCTCGCCTTCCTGATGCTGTTCCGCTTCGCGGAGGCGCAGGGGCTGAAGCTGATCACGCCCTTCCTGCTCGATCCGCGCGCGGCCGGCGGCCTCGGCCTCACGACTTCCGAGGTCGGCATCGCGTATGGAACGGTGGGCGTCGTCGCGCTCACCGCGGGCGGCATCGCGGGAGGGCTCCTCATCGCGCGCGACGGTTTGCGGCGCTGGCTCTGGCCGATGGTCCTCGCGATGCACCTTCCCAACCTGATCTTCGTCGTCCTGGCCTACACGCAACCCACCGACATCGTCGCGATCTCGGCCGCGCTCGCCGCCGAACAATTCGGCTACGGCTTCGGCTTCGCCGCGTTCCTGCTCTACATGGTCATGGTCGCCGACGGCCCCAGCAAGACCGCGCACTACGCGATCTGCACGGGATTCATGGCGCTCGGTATGATGCTTCCCGGCATGGCGAGCGGCTGGATCCAGGAGCGGCTCGGCTATGCGCACTTCTTCGTCTGGGTATGCATCGCGACCATTCCCTCGTTCATCGTCGCCGCGCTCGTGCACATCGACCCGCGCTTCGGGCGCAAGGCTTCGCCTCCATGAAAATCTCCCGCCTCCTGCCCCTCCTCCTCCTCGTCGCCGGCTGCGCGAGCGGCCCGCGGCTCGACACCAGCTACACGTCGGCGGGCCAGGAGAGCCGCGTGCAGTTCCTCGTCCTTCACTACACGGTCGGGGATTTCCCGTCGGCCCTGAAGATCCTCACGCAAGGCCCGGTCAGCAGCCATTACCTGGTGCGCGACGACCCACCTACCGTCTATCGCCTCGTTGACGAGAGCCGCATGGGCTGGCACGCCGGCGTGAGCTCGTGGAAGGGATACACGCAGCTCAACGCGAGCTCCATCGGAATCGAGATCGTCAACCTGGCGGTCGAGGGCCCGCCGGAGACCGGCTATTGGCCGGAGTTTCCCAAGGCGCAAATGGACGCGGTGGTCGAGCTTGTGAAGGACATCGTGAAGCGCCACCAGATTCGCCCCGACCGCATCGTCGGCCACAGCGACATCGCGCCGCAACGCAAGATGGACCCGGGCCCGAAGTTTCCGTGGAAGCGCCTCGCCGATGAAGGCCTGATTCCCTGGCCCGACGCCGCCGCCGTAGCCCTACGCCGCCCCGCCTTCGAGGCGCGGCTACCCGACGCCGAATGGTTCCAGCAGAAGCTCGAGCGGCATGGCTTCGCGGTGCCCAGGACCGGGGAGCTCGATGCCGCGACGCGCAAGGTGGTCTCGGCGTTCCAGATGAAGTACCGGCCCGCGCGCTTCGACGGCACTCCCGACGCCGAGACCGCGGCGCTCCTCGATGTCCTCGTCGATCCATGACGATGCGGCTCGCTGCCGCCGCGTTCGTCGCGGCGGCGATCGCGGGCTGCGCGCATAGGCCGGTGGCGATCGCTTCCTTCGTTCCCGTGCTCGACGCGGAGCTCGCCGCGATCGCGAACGACGCCGCGCGTCCGCTCGCGAGCCTCGCCGTGCTCGCGATCCGGGACGGCAGGGTCGTCTACGAAAGGCAGTTCGGAAGTCGCTACATCGACAGCGCGGATTCTTCGCGCGACCGGCCGGCGGACGCGTCGACGCTCTACCGCATCGCCTCGGTCTCGAAGCTGGTCACGACCCTCGGGGCGCTGAAGCTCGTCGAAGAGGGCAAGCTCGCGCTCGACGCCGATATCGGCGCGTACCTCGGCTATCCCGTGCGCAACCCGCACTTCCCCGCAACGCCGATCACGTTGCGCATGCTGCTCACGCACACGTCGTCGCTGCGCGACGACGCCGGTTACTACCGCTGGGGCGACGTGGGACTGAAGGATTTCCTGACGCCCGGTGGCTCGGCCAACGGCAACGGCGCCATGTGGACGCGCGACGCGCGCCCTGGAGCGCATTTCAGCTATGCGAATCTTCCCTGGGGAGTGCTCGGCACGATCATGGAGAAGGTCACCGGGGAGCGGTTCGACCTTTTGATGAAGCGCCTGGTGCTCGAGCCGATGGGCATGAGCGGCGGATACAACACGGCGGAGCTTCCCGCGGAGCGACTCGCGAATATCGCGACTCTCTATCGCAAGGCCACCGCGGGCGACACGCAGGCCTGGAACCCGCATGGGCCCTGGGTGCCGCAAGTCGACGACTATTCGGCCAGGGCTCCCGCATCGCCCGCCGGCGCGGACTACGTGATCGGCAGCAACGGCGCGCTCTTCGGCCCGCAGGGGGGCTTGCGCGCCTCGGCGGCCGATCTCGGGCGCGTCATGCGGATGCTGATGAATTCCGGTGAGCTCGATGGACAGCGCATCCTCGCGAAGAAAACCGTCGACGCGATGCTCGCGCGCCAATGGCCGCGCGACGCCGCCTCCGGCGAGAGCGCCTACGGCAGCCACAAGGGTCGCTTCAACGCCTGGGGCCTGGGCAACCAGCATTTCCTCGACGTGTCCGGGCCCGACCATGGCGACCGCCTCGTCGAAGATGGCGGCTTCCTCGCGAGCGGGCACCTGGGCGACGCGTACGGGCTCTTCGCGACCTTCGCGTTCGACCGCGAGACGAAGAACGGCTTCGTTTTCCTGGTGGGCGGCACCGGCTTCGATCCGGAAAGCGAGCGCGGCGCATATTCATCCGCGGCGCGCTTCGAGGAGCGCATCGCCACCGCGGTCTATCGGCGCGCGATCCAGGGCAACGCCGACTAGGGGTTCAGGCGACCGCTGGCTCGAGGAGCGTGATGGTGCGTGCCCCGGTGTCGAGCGCCGCCCGTACCCCGACGGGAAGCGTGACCTGGTGCGCGATGTGGCCGAACGAGAACCCGTACGCCGCGGGGACCCGCAGGCTGGACAAGTTGTCCTCGAGGACTTCGGCGAGAGTGAGGGATGGCTCGCCGTCCACGGCTTCGCACTTCTGGAACACGCCGAGCAAGACCCCGGATGCCTGCGCGAGGATGCCGGCCTGGCGAAGCTGCGTGAACATGCGATCGATCCGATAGGGAGCTTCGCCGATCTCCTCGAGGAACAGCAGCTTGCCCCTCGCCTGGACTGCGTACGGCGTGCCAACCATCGCGCACACCACGGCGAGGTTGCCGCCCACCAGCCGGCCTTCGGCGCGGCCGGCGCGAAACACGCGCGACGCGAACTGCGGCTCGGCGGCCTCGCGCTGCAAGTTCTCCGGCGCGATGCCAAGGGTGAGGCGCGCGCTCGGCTCCATGATCACGGCGCGCATGCCGCGCACGGAAAAGTCGCGGTCCATCGCCATCGAGGACGCGACCGGTCCATGAAAGGTGCCGATCCCGGCGTGCCGCGCCAACGCAATGAGCAGGGGGGTGATGTCCGAGTAGCCGACGAGTATCTTCGGATGGCGGCGAATCATCCCGTAGTCGAGACGCGGCAGGAGCTCGAGGCAACCCGAACCCCCGCGCGCGGCCCAGATCGCGCCGACGTCGCGATCGAGGAACATCGCGTGCAGGTCCGCGAGGCGTTGCTCCACGGTGCCCGCATAGCCGCCGCGCTGCGCGCGGATGTTCGCGCCGGGCCGCACCTTGAAGCCGAGCCCCTGGAGATTGCGCACGCATTTCTCGATATGCGCGTCGTCCACGACGCCGGAGGGCGCGACCAGGCCGACGATGGCGCCGTCCTTCAACCGCGGTGGCTTGACGAGGCGCGCGGGCGCGAGAGCCGCGCCCGGATGGCCGCGGGCGAGGCCGGAGAATGCGACTCCGGCCGCGCCTGCCGCCAACAGCTTTGCCGCTTGCCTTCGGTTCAGGAGAACCTGTAGGTCACGCGCGCGATGAACGAGCGCCCGCGCGGGTCGGCGACGCGCGGATCCCACCCGGCGCCGGCCGCGAAGTCGAGGTTATGCGCCGTGAACGAGGGATCCTTGTCGAACAGGTTCTTCACGCCCGCGGTGATGGTGAAGTTCTTGAACCCCGTGTATGTCCCCGTGAGGTGATAGATCACGTAGCGCTCCACATACGGGTCGAAGCCGGGAGGCACGACGCCGCTGGGCACCGCGTCCTTGTAGGAGTTGGTCCAGCTCTGGAAGAGGGTCGCCGCCCACGGGCCCTGCTCGTAGGTGAAGCTCGCCTGGTGCTTCCAGCGCGGGTAGATGTCTCGATCGCTCCATTGGCCCGCGAACTCCGTGTACGGCTGTGTCACGAAGATGCGCGAGCGGAAGCTGTTGATGTAGGTGCCGTCGAGGTTCGCGATCCAGCGCCCGCGCCACATGTTGCCGGTCAGGCGCAGGTTCACGTCGATGCCGCGCGTGATGTCGCCGTCGGCGTTCACGAAGCCGGCACGGATGTAGCCGCCCGTCTCGTCGAGGCGCCCGTTGGGCCCGCGCACCAGGTTTTCCGGGAACGTCTGGAAGTTGTTGACGACCTGCACCGGAGTGAGCTCGTAGATGCGGTCCTTGCGCTTGATCTCCCACGCGTCAATGCTCCCCGTCACCCACGGCACCGGTGCGAAGACGAGCCCCGCGCTCCACTGCTTCGAGGTCTCCGGCGTGAGGTTCTTGTTGCCACCCTGGCGGGCATCGGGACGGATCGCGCACACCGATAGGTCCGCGCCCGCCACGTTGCCGTTCGGGCACAGCACCGGGTCGGCGATATTGCCGGGAATCGGGCCCTCGCCCTGCGCGCCGTAAAGCTGGAAGAAGCTTGGCGCGCGGAAGCCCTCGTTATACGAGGCGCGGAACAGCACCTCGTTGATCGGGTGGAAGCGCAGCGACACCTTCGGATTGGTGGTGCCGCCGAAGTCGCTGTAGCGGTCGTGGCGCACGGCGCCGGTGAGCTCGAGGCTCTTCAGGATCGGCACCGAGATCTCGCCGTAGACCGCTTTGATGGTGCGCGACACTTCCGGGAACTCCGCGTCGAACGGCGCCTGGTAGATCGGCAGGGCCGTGTTTTCGCCGTTGCGGAACTTGTAGCTCTCGCGGCGATAGTCGAAGCCCGTCGCCACCGCCACCGCGCCGCCCGCGAGATTGAAGAGCTCGCCCGACACGGCGCCGTCGAACTGGGTGAGCCTGGCCTCGCCACCAAAGAGGTTGGCGCCGTCGGCGCGCGCGGCGTCCAGCAGCGCCGCACCCTGCGCCGATTGCGACTGGCCGGGAAGGAGCCACGGATTCACCTGCCCGCTGCCGAGCGCCGAGATTAACAGCGAGCGATACATGTAGCCGTGAATCATCGTGGACTCCGCCTTGCTTCCGGATTGCGAAAGGCCGAGCTTGTAGTCCCACTGGCCGCCGACGACGCCTTCGAGGCCCACCAGCACGCGGTAGGCGTCGGTGACGGTCTCGATCATGCGGTTGCCGCAATCGTTGCAGCGCAGGCGATAGGCGATCGGCAGGTTGCGGTTGAAGGTCGGGATGTACGCCGACAGGTCCTGGTAGTACGGGCCATTCACCGGGTAGTTCGCGCCGGGCAACAGCGTGGTCGTGAGCTGGTAGGGCTCGAAGCTCTTGGTCGCCTTCGTTTGCGAGGCGATCACCTCGGCGATCGCCGTGTGGCTGGGGGCGATCTGGAGCGTGCCGCGGCCCACGAACTGGGTGCGATCGACCGGCTGGGTGATGACTTCCGATCCGCCGTAATCGAACGCGCAACCGTAGCGGAATCCGAGGTTGCCCCAGAGCCGGTCCTGGTATTGCGACATGCCCGGCACCGAATCGCAGTTGCCCTGGAAGCTCAGCAGGTTGGCGCGGTTGAAGTTCTGCGTGCCGCCGGCGGGAGTGCGGAACGAGGTACCCAACGCGGTGCCCGCGGATCCGGTCTGCGTGGCGAACGGCGTGCCGGTCGTGTCGGGCGAAAGCCCGCGATCGGGCTGGAAGCCGTTATGGAAGGAGCGCTGGTTGCCGTTCAGGATCTCCTGGCGGTCGAAGGAGAGCGCGCCCATGATGTTGAAGCGGTCCCTGGCGAGGTCGCCCCAGCCCCCGAGGATGCTGAAGCGGTGGATGTCACCGCCGCCTCGCTGCGTGATGTCGGTGGATGCGGTGAGCTCGACTCCGTTGTAGTCGCGCCGCAGGATGAAGTTGATCACGCCGCCGATCGCGTCCGTGCCGTAGATCGCGGAGGCGCCGTCCTTGAGGATCTCCACGCGTTCGATAGCGGCGAGCGGGATCGAGTTCAGGTCGACCGCGTTGCCCTTGGCGCCGTGGTTCGAGATGCGCCGCCCGTTCAGCAGCACGAGGGTGCTCGACGCGCCCAGGCCGCGCAGGTTGGCGCTCGAGTTGCCGTTGTTGTTGCGGTCCGTGGTGCCGAGCTGGATGCCGACGTTCGAGGAGAGGTTGTCCGCTCCCGTGCCGTTGGCCGAGATCGTCATGAGCAGCTCTTCCACGCTGGTCACTCCGCGGCGGTCGATGTCCTTGCGGGTGATGACCTGGACCGGCAGCGCGCCTTCGTCCTGCACGCGCTTGATGTTGCTGCCGGTGATCTCGATGCGCTCGCCTTTCTGGACGTTTTGCTGCGCGGATGCGGCGCCGGCGATGAAAACGAGAGAAAGGGCCTGGGCAAGCTTGGCGAGTTTCACCTGGATGTCTCCCTGATTGGATTGGTTTTTTTGCGGCCCGCGGCACGGCGAGTGCACATTGCCCCACGGATTCTGCGCAATGTCCTGCAAAATTACAAATTCCTTATATTCTTCCGCCCGACCCGCCATGACGCCTCGCCTTCTTCTCGCCGCCGTGCTCCTCGCCGCGTGCGCCCCGCCCGCGCTCGCGCAGCTGCCGGCCGGCGTGGCCGCAAAGCTTCGCGCCGCGGGCCTTCCGGAGGACTCCATCGGCGTGGTCGTGCGGCGCGTCCCGGACGGCAAGGTTGTCGTTTCCCACGGCGCCGAGCGTGGCATGCAGCCCGCGTCCACGATGAAGCTCCTCACATCCATCGCCGCGCTCGAGATGCTCGGCCCCGCCTACCGCGGCCGATCACAGCTGCGTGCCCGTGGCGCGGTCGTCGATGGCGTGCTGATGGGAGACCTGGTGCTGCGCGGCGAGGGCGACGTCGACCTCGACTGGCAGGCCTTCCAGCGGCTGCTGCGTGTGGTCCGGCTCGGCGGCATCCGCGAGGTGCGCGGCGACTTCGTCGTCGATCGCACCGCGTTCAACCCCGCCCGCACCGACGTGGGCGTCGCGCCCTTCGACGAGGCGCCGGAGTTTCGATACAACGTGATTCCCGATGCGCTGCTGCTCAACACCAACCTCGTGCAGATCGACATGGTCTCCGGGGAGCGCGAGGTGCAGGTCGCGATGACGCCGGCGCTCGCGGGCGTGACGATTGCGTCGGCGTTCGAGCTGGTCGAGCGCGCCTGCGAGGATTGGGAAGACGGCTGGATCACTCCCGAGGTGAAGGTGGCGCGCGGCGGCGCGATTCGCGTGGTCCTGCGCGGCTCCTTCCCGAAGGAGTGCGCCGCCTCGACCGCGATCAACGTGCTCGATCGCGCGTCGTTCGCCGACCGGCTGTTTCGCGCCGAATGGGGACACCTCGGCGGAAAATTCCGCGGGCGCACGCGCGAGGACGAAGCGCCCGCGGAAACACGCCTGCTTGCCGAGCATCGATCGCGGCCCTTGAGCGAGATCGTCTTCGACGTCAACAAGCGCTCGGACAATCCGATCGCGCGCATGGTCTACCTCGCCATGGGCGCCAACGCGGGCTGGAAAGGCGCGACCACCGCACAAGCCGCGGAGCGAGAGGTCCGCGCATGGCTCGCGCGCAAGGGGATCGGCGCCGAGGGCCTGGTGCTCGAAAACGGCTCGGGACTGTCGAGGGCCGAGCGCATCCGGCCCGCGCAACTCGCCGCGGTGCTCGAGGCGGCGCTCGCGAGCCGATGGGCGCCGGAATTCCTCGCGAGCTTGCCGATCGTCGCGGTGGACGGGGCAATGCGCCGGCGGCTGCGCGCAACCCCTGCCACGGAGCGCGGCCGCGTGAAGACCGGCACGCTGCGCGACACGAGCGCGGTGGCCGGGTACGTGCAGGACGACGCCGGCGATACCTACATCGTCGTGGCGATGGTGAACCACGAGCGCGCGGTGAAGCAGGTAGCCCGGCCGATCCTCGACGCGCTGCTCGAATGGGTCGTGTGCGAAAATAAGCCGTGATCGACGGCCGGAAACTCGTGGTGGTGCTCCCCGCGTTCAACGCGGCCGATACGCTGGAGCTCACCTTCAACCACATACCCCTCGGACTGGTCGACGAGGTCATACTCGTCGATGACGGCAGCAACGACGAGACCGTGAAGGTCGCGAAGCGGCTCGGCATCTCCAAGGTGCACGTGCACCCGGAAAACCGCGGCTACGGCGCGAACCAGAAGACCTGCTACCGCGCGGCGCTCGCCGAGGGCGCGGACATCGTGGTGATGCTGCATCCCGACTACCAGTACGAGCCCCGGCTCATCACCGCCATCGCCGGAATGATCGCCTCGGGGGTCTACGGCGTGGTGCTCGGATCGCGCATCCTGGGCGGCGGATCGTCCGGCGCGCTGGCCGGCGGCATGCCGTGGTGGAAATACATCGCCAACCGCGCGCTCACGGCGCTGCAAAACCTGCTCACCGGCGCGAAGCTTTCCGAATACCACACCGGCTATCGCGCGTTCTCCCGCGAGGCGCTCCTCAAGCTGCCGCTCCTGGCGAACTCCGACGACTTCATCTTCGACAACCAGATGCTGGTGCAGGCGATCGCGCTTGACATCGCGATCGGCGAGATCTCGTGCCCGACGCGCTACCGCGACGACTCGAGCTCGATCAGCTTCGCGCGCTCGGTGCGCTACGGGCTTGGAGTGGTCTGGTCGTCCTTCGCGTATCGCGCGTGGCGCTGGGGCCTGGCGCGCCCCGCCTTCCTCGATTTCGGCTCGGAGGGCCTGCTCATCGCCGCGCCGGCCGCGGAAGAAAAAATCCAGTAGCGGGCCATCACGTAGTTCACGAAGAGCACCGCGCCCGTAGTGAGGACCTGCGAGACCATGTAGTGCACGTCGAGCGCGCGCAGCAGCACCGCGAGGATCGCCGCGTTGAGGGCGAAGCCCACCGCCAGCGCGAGCAGGAAGCGCGGCATCGCGACCCGGTGCTTCTGCCGGCTCGCGAAAACCGTCCAGTAGTTGAGCGGATATTTGACGCAGGCGCCGGCGATGAATCCCACGCACGACGCGGCGACCTCGGGCACATGGCCCCAGCGCACGAGCGCGACCATCACGGCGTAGTGCGTGCCGGTGGCCGCGACACCGGCGAGCGCATAAAGGAGAAACCGGCGCAGCTCTCCGATCATCGCGCAGCCGCCTGCAGGGCGCGATTCTGCGGAGTGGCCCGGGCCAAGACGCCCGGCACGAGGGCCACCCAGGAGCAGAGCATCGCCGCCTGTACCGCTGCGTAGAGCTGCTTGTCGCCAAGGAGCGAGATCACGGGCAGCGAAAGCAATAGATAACAGCCGAGCGCTCCGAGCGTTCCCAGGTCGGCGTGGCCGTCGATGCGCGCCAGCCAGAAGATCGGGACCAACGTGAGCATCAGGTAATGCGGCCACACCAATGGCGAGGTAGCGAGCGTGAAGACGATCCCGAGCGTGACGGCCAGCCAGGGATCCGAGAAGAGCGCGCGCATCGTGCGCAGCTGGAGCTCGCTTTTGCGCCCACCGGACATCGCCAGATGCAGCGCAGCCGCGAGCGCCATGCCGATGAGAAGCCCGAAGCCCATGGGCCCAAGCCACCTCGAGTGCTGCGCGAGGATCATGCCGAACGACAGGTTGCCCTGGGCAAGGGTCAGCGGCAGCGCGCTCCCGTCCATGCCGCGCGCGAACTCGAGCCACTGCGCCCACGCGCGCACGTCGCCGAAATACCACGCGCCGATGCCGAGCGCGGCGATGCCAAGCACCGCGGCGAGTCCCGCGCCGGTCCAGAACCTGCGGTGCCCGTGCACCGCCCAGTAATGCAGGGCGAAGGCCAGCGCGATCCAGGGAGTATTCGGCTTGAAGATCACGAAGACGGACAGCGTGCCGATGAAAACCCCGTCGATGAGCGTGTTGCCCGAATAGAGGCGCCGCACCGCGACGTGCAGCAGGACGGCGATGAAAAGGAGCTGCAGCGAATTCACGTTGCCGACCCTCACATCGTGCAGGAAGGGAACGAACGTGAGTTCGACGAGAAGCGCGATCCACACGGCCGGCCATCGCGCAGCGCCGCGCAGCCGTGCCAGGATGAACACCGCCACGCCTGTTGCCAGGTACTGGAGGAATGCGAAGAGGGTTTGCGCGCGATCGTAATCGCCGGGGAACAGGGCGAAAGTCGCGTAAAGAAGCGGCGTCCCCATGGGCTCCAGCGTGCGCCTCTTGATGTTGGCGTCATGCAGCTTCTGGCTCTCCGACGCGTCCGACATCCCATTGAGCACCTGTGCATAGGCCGATGGATCGACATAGGGAGTCACGCGCATCGCCGAGACCGCTTTCGCGACGGGCACGCCCCAGAACTGGTAGAAGTCGATGCCGGGCTGTCCCGGAAAAGCCGCGAGCGCGCGACCCAGGAGGACGGCGACCAGAAACAGCGCGATGCACGCGCCCGCGACGTTCGACCGGAGGATTCGCGCGGCGAGTGGGCTGGGACTCATGGGCTAGCGCGCGTAGGTGAGGCGCCGCAGCAGGAAATATTCGTTGTAGGGCTGGTCGTCGGTGATGCGCATCGAGGGGCGATCCGGAAGCACGGCGGCGATCGGCAGCTCGCTCGCCAGAACCTTGGCGATGTCCGTGGCGAAGCCCGCCTTGGACCACTCGGCGAGGTCGCGCTTCGCCGCCTCCGGAAGGCGGGCCACCATGCGCGCCGCGTCCATCGGCGCCAGGGGCTGCATGGAGGCGATGAAATGCACGCCCCATCCCTCGACGGAGCGATAGACGCGAACGTGCGGGAAGACCTCCGCGAGCGATCCTGCGACCGCGCGTCCGATGCGCTCCTCGCCGACCGGGAACCAGGTCTGGAACACGCCACCCGGCTTCAGGTGCGCCCTGACCGCCTCGTGAAACTCCTTCGAATAGAGCAGGCTCGATCCCGCGGCCTCGACCGGGGGCGGCGGATCCACCACGATGACGTCGTACGTCTCGCGCGTGCGGTTGAGGAAGCGCCGGCCGTCGTCGATGACGATGCGCCCCTTGGGATTGCGCGCGACCGCCGCCGCGTCGGCGTGATAGAAGGCGAATGCGTCACGCACGCTCGGCACCAGCTCCACGGCCGTGGTCGCCACGTCCCAGCTCAGCAGCGAGCGATAGGTCGTGCCCATGCCGAAGCAGATCACCAGCGCGGACGCGGGCTTGCCCTCGTGGAAGGCGAGCGGCAGGTGCGCCATGAACTTCGTGATGGGCGTGAGCTCCGTGATGCCGATGCCGTTCACGAGCATGCGTTTCTGCATGCCCTCTCCCATCGAGACCACCGTCGCCGCGTAGTCGCGGCGCACCTCGCAATGGCTGGCAGTCCAGGTGCAGGGATCCTCGTAGCTCACGTTGACGAAGAGCGCGCACAGGAGAAGTACAGTGCCCGCGGCTCCGGCGCCGCGACGCCACGGTGGGGGAATCTCGCTGCGCAAGGCGAAGGCGAAGGCGAGCAGCGGCACGGCGAGCACGATGAGCGAGAGCGCGGCGCCAATATACGGCAGGAGGATGTACGACGCGATCAGCGGGCCGAGGATGCAGCCCAGCACGTTGAGGGCGTAAGCGCGCCCCGCGATGCTCGGCACCCCGCCCGAGTAATCGTCGATGAGGCGCGGCGTGAGGTATCCCAGCGCCGCGCACAGCGGAAAGATGCTGGCCAGGGCGAGGAAAGCGCGCAGGGAGCTACCCTGCGCGAGACGCGGGTCGTTCACGACGATGGGCAGCAACGACGCGATCGCGACGATCGCGAGGAGCGTGCCGACGGCCGGAGCGCGCCGGGCGGCAAGGTCGCGCCGGTACCACCACGATCCGCTCCACGTGCCCACCAGGTACGCCACCAGCAGCGACGCGAACGCGTAGACCTGGCTTCCCAGCACCGGCGTGAAGGCGCGTGTCCACACCACCTCCATCGCGAGCGACGCGAGCCCCGTCGTGAAGAGGATGCCGCGCGCGAAGGCAATGGATCGCGCGGGTCGGGCTCTCGCGGCCACCGCCTCGGGAGCTTCGGGCGCCCGCTCCTCGCGCCGGCTCTGCATCCCGAGGCGCAACGCGGCCGCGGCGATGACGAAATTGAAGAGTCCCGCGACCCAGAGCGTGTGCCTGAAGCCGAGCACCTCGATCAGCAAGCCCGCGGTGACGAGCGCGCCCACCGACGCGCCGAGGACGTTGGCGAGATAGAGGTGGCTGAAGCTCCTCGCGTCCGCGTCGCGGTGCTCGCGCACGTACGCCATCACGACGGGAAAGGTCGCGCCCATCGCGAAGCACCACGGAAAGATCGCGAGCGCGATCGCGACCGCGGAGAGGGTCAGGTAGCGTACCGAGTTCGCCTCCCCCAGCCGCTCGAGCGACGCTTCGCCGATGCCGAAGAGCTGCGGGACAAGGAAGGCGCCCACGCCGATGACGAGCTCGATGAGCGCGTAGAACCAGATCGCGGAAAGGCGCGTGCGGCGCGAGAGTCGCTCGATCGCGCGCCCGCCTACCCACGATCCGGACGCGAGCCCGAGCATGAACACCGAGATAACCACGGAAATGACCGGCGTGATGATGCCGAACGAGGCGAAGCCGAGGCGCATCCAGACGACCTGGTAGAGCAGGCCGCAGAATCCGGAGAGGAAGAAGAGCTCGAACAGCAGCCGCTTGCGGCCGGGGTGGATGTCAGTGGCTCCTGCGGGGCGGGAGGGTCACGCGCGCTTTGGGGTATTGCACCGGGCGGATATTGCCCATTGCTCCCGCTGCTGGCAAGGCAGAATCGCACAAACCTAGAGAACGCGAAGGTAATGCGCCCTGATGAGGTCGCGATCGCCGCCGTCGAAATGCCACCACTCGGTGTTGATGCCACGCCATCCGGCGGCGCCCATCACGTCACGCAGGAGCCTGCGGTTTTCCACGTGCAGGTCGGTCAGGTCGCCGCGCTCGAGGAATCCCTCTTCCAGCGCCGGATGGGAGCGATCGGTGAGGTCGTCGAAAGCGGTGCCCATGTCGAGCTCGCGGCCCGCGGCATCGACGATGGTCACATCCACCGCCATGCCGAACGAGTGGATCGATCCGCGCACGGGATTGGCCAGGTATTGCGTGAGCGGCGTGCCCTCGAGGGCGGCCCACATGCGCTCCTGCACGCGCTGCGGGCGCAATGCGTCGAGCACCAGAAGCGAGGCGCCGGCGCTGCGCACGGCGAGGAGCCCCGCCGCCTTCTCGAGCGACTCGGCGGCGCTACGATGCAGCCACCCGCAGTCGAAGGGCGTGTACATGTCGTCGCCCACGAAGTTGTCGCGGCTCGCATAGCGAAGGTCCACGCGGATCCCGCAGATGTCGCGCAGCGCGCGGAAATCCGGATGCCCGGGGACCGACTCGATCGACAGCGTCTTGCCCATGAGCCGCATCCTACCGCCCGCAAGCCGGTGCACACGGCACGCGGCCGCCCATGGTATTAGACTACCCAGACCCCTCCAGAAGGTTTCAGACATGTCGAAGACAATCGCAGGGCTGGCCGCCTGCATTGCCATGGCAGTTGCATCGTTGCACGCCACGGCCCAGGACTTCCCGGCCAGGACCATTCGCATCGTCGTTCCATTCGCGCCCGGCGGGGGCTCGGACGGGATCGCCCGCATGCTCGCGGACCGGATGTCGACCGACCTGCGCGTCTCGGTGATCGTCGACAACAAGCCCGGCGCCTCCGGCATCATCGGGACCGAGACGGTGTACCGCTCGCCGCCCGACGGATACACGCTGCTCGTAGCCAACAGCGCCATCACCAGCAACCCCTGGCTTTACAAGCTCCCGTACGACACCGAGAAGCTCGTGCCGGTGGCCATGCTCTCGACCGCGCCGCAGCTGCTGGCCGCGCATCCTTCGGCCCCATTCAAGACCTTCAAGGAGATGATCGCCTACGCGAAGGCCAACCCGGAAAGGGTGACGGTCGCGACAGCGGGTGCGGGCCAGCTTTCGCACCTGGGCACGGAGATCATGGAGAAGAGCGCGGGCATCCGGGTCACCAAGGTCCACTACAAGGGAAGCGGCAACGCGCTCGCCGACCTGCTGGGCGGCCAGATCCACGTATCGTTCGGCACGGCGCCCGGGCTCATTGCCCACATCAAGGCCGGCAAGCTGGTGGCGCTCGCCACCTCCGGCGCGGCGCGCATCAAGTCGCTGCCCGAAGTGCCGCCCATCGGCGATACCCTGCCCGGCTACGACCTGGTGAACTGGTTCGCGATCTTCGCCCCGCCGCAAACGCCCAAGGCGGTCGTGGACAAGCTCTATCAGTCGGCCGCCCGTGCCCTGGCGCAGCCGGCCTTCGTCGACAAGCTCGCCTCGGACGGATTCGAGCCCAGGGCGCTTTCGCCGGAGGAATTCGACCGGCTCTTCCGCAGCGAGCTGGCGTACTGGCAGAAGTTCGTCCAGGACACGGGGCTCAAGATTGATTGACTCAGCGCGCGGCACGCGCGCTCTTTTCCCGGAGTGCTGAACATGTCGATACTGAAGCAGCTCATGCTGGCGGCGGCGCTTGCCGTTTCCGCCCCCGCCGACGCGCAGAACTTCCCGACGAAGCAGGTCCAGCTCACACTGGGCTTCGCGCCCGGCAGCAGCATCGACACCCTGACGCGCCTGGTTGCCGAGCGGCTGAGCGACAAGTGGGGCCAGCCGGTGATCGTCGACAACCGCCCCGGCGCCGGCGCCAACATCGCGGCGAACCTGGTCGCCAAGTCGCCGCCCGACGGGCACGTCTTGCTCGTGACCACCAGCGCCATCGCG
>JANLXC010000076.1:0-18356 GCA_031364925.1 Burkholderiales bacterium
GATGTCGAGCGTGCTCGCCGAAGTGATGAGCCGCCTGGACGAGCTGCACCGCAATCCGGCGAGCGTCACCGGCAAGGCCACCGGCTACACCGACCTGGACGAGATGACCACCGGCCTGCAGGACGGCGACCTCATCATCATTGCCGGTCGGCCCAGCATGGGAAAAGCGCAGAGTCTCGATGCCAAGATCAAGACTCCATTCGGGTGGACCGAAATGGGAAACCTTCAGGTGGGCGACTCGCTCGCCTCCGTTGACGGCACCCCTTCCATCGTGACGGGCGTCTTTCCTCAGGGTATTCGTCAGGTCTATCGCATCACCTTCTCGGACGGACGCAGTGCAGAGTGCTGCGAAGAGCATCTTTGGCGGGTGTACTACCGCGAGTGGGACGCTCCCAGGGTCTTGAGCACCAAGAAGGTCTGGGAAATGCTCGGCAAAGCCAGATACCAACACCGCTTGTGGATCGACCAGGTCAATGGCGAGTTCGGCCACTCCAATTCGCTGCCGATCGATCCCTGGACGCTGGGAGCGCTGTTAGGGGATGGGAGCTTCCGAGGCTCGTGCTTGCAGCTGACCACCGCCGAGGCGGAGATGGTCGAGCGCATGAGTGAGAAAGTGGGAGCCGGGATGGAACTGAATCAGGTTCACCGGTACGACTACACGATCCGAAATCAGCTTGAATACCCCGAGCAACATCCCGGAGGAAAGGCGAATCTCTTGATCCGGGAGTTGCGCGAACTCGAGCTCTGGGGATTACAGAGCTTCGAAAAGTTCGTTCCTTCGATCTACAAGAACGCGAATCGGAAGGCTCGCCTGGCACTGCTCCAAGGATTGCTCGATACCGACGGATGGGTCGAGAAATTCGGCGTTGTTCGCTTTTGCTCGTCGAGCTATCGGTTGGCTCGAGATGTCATGGATTTGGTTCGCTCGATCGGTGGTTGGTGCAGCCTGAGCGATAAACGAACGTCCTACACCTACAAGGGCGAGAAACGGGCCGGTCGGAAAGCGTACGTCCTGAATATTCACCATCCGGAACCCCGATCACTATTCATGGATTCGGAGAAACTGGCGCGAGTACCGGAGCGGTACGAACGCTCGTCGAAGCCGGTCATCATATCGGTGATCCCATCAAGGCTCGTCCCGACTCAATGCATCTCCGTCTCCCATCCTTCGCATCTATATGTGACCGACAATTACGTGGTCACGCACAACACCGCGCTTTCGCTCAACATCGCCGAGCACGTGGGCCTGGAGCTGAAGCTCCCGGTGCTGATCTTCTCCATGGAGATGGGCGGCACGCAGCTCGCGCAGCGCCTGCTGGGCTCGGTGGGCAAGGTCGACGCGCAGAAGCTTCGCACCGGACGCCTCGATACCGGCGACTGGGACCGCCTCGGCATGGCGCTGGGACGCCTGAACGAGGCGCCCATCCTCATCGACGAATCGGCGGCGCTGAATCCCCTCGAGCTTCGCGCCCGCTCCCGGCGCAAGTGGCGCGAGTACGGCGGCCTGGGCCTCATCGTGGTCGACTACATCCAGCTCATGCAGGGCTCGGAAAGCGGCAGCAACGAGAACCGCGCGACCGAGATCAGCGAGATCTCGCGGGGACTCAAGGCGATGGCCAAGGAGCTCTCCTGCCCGGTGATCGCGCTTTCGCAGCTCAACCGCTCGCTCGAGCAGCGCCCCAACAAGCGCCCGGTGATGTCGGACTTGCGCGAATGCGTGACGGGCGAGACTCTTGTGGTGCTGGCCGATGGCCGCCGCGTGCCCATTCGCGAGCTCGTCGGCACGACCCCCGAAGTGGTCGCCATGACTGATGAGGGAAAACTGGTCACGGCTGCGTCCGATTGTGTGTGGCCGGTCGGTGTGAAGCCGGTCTTCAAGGTGAGCCTCGCCAGCGGCCGCTCGATACGCGCGACGGCAAAGCATCGGCTCTTCGGTCCGGAAGGTTGGGTGGAAGTCGGCGATTTGCAGGCCGGCTCTCGTCTTGCGCTGTCGCGCCAACAGCCCGCGCCCGCGGCGACGCTGCGTTGGCGCGACGAGGAGGTGATCCTGCTTGGGCACCTGGTTGGCGACGGCAGTTATCTCACCCATCAACCGCTGCGATACACGACTGCCTCGGAGGCGAACAGCGATGCCGTGCGATCGAGCGCGCTGGCCTTGGGATCGGAAGTCAAGCGTTATGCCGGCCGCGGCCAGTGGCATCAACTGCTGATCAGTGGCAACGGCAACCGCCGGCATCCCGAGGGCGTCGGAAAGTGGCTGAAAGACCTGGGAATCTTCGGGCAGCGCAGCCATGAGAAGCGCCTGCCGTCGGAGGTGTTTCAGCTCGCGGACGACCAGGCAGGGCTGCTCCTCAGGCATCTGTGGGCGACGGACGGAAGCATCACATTGCGCAAGCCGGGCCAGAAAGGCTCGAACCGTGCGTACTTCGCCACCAGCAGCGTTGGGCTCGCTTTCGACGTCGCGGCTCTCCTGATGCGTTTCGGGATCGTGGCTCGAATCGGCAAGTCGGTGAAGGCCGGCTATCGCCCCTGCTACTCCGTGAACGTGTCCGGCTCGGCGCACCAGCGAATTTTCCTCGAGAAAGTGGGCGCCTTCGGCCCCCGGGTCGCGGCCGCCCAATGCCTTCGCGCGCTGCTCGATGAAAGGGAGGCGAACACGAACGTCGATACGCTTCCCCTGCAGGCTTTCTCCGCGGTGCGAGCGTCCATGCGCGCCACCTCGTACGGCGGGTCTGCGCATTTCGAATTCGCGCCGTCGCGCAAGACGATCGACGACTACGCGGACAAGCTCGGCGACGAATCCTTGCACAGGTGGTCGCGCTCCGATCTGTTCTGGGATCGCGTGGTGGCCATCGAGCCCGACGGGGAGGAGGAAGTTTTCGACCTGACCGTGCCGGGGCCTTCGTCGTGGCTCGCCGACGGGATCGTGAGCCACAACAGCGGAGCGCTCGAGCAGGACGCGGACGTGATCCTCTTCGTCTACCGCGACGAGGTCTACAACGAGGATTCCCCCGACAAGGGTGTGGCCGAGATCATCATCGGCAAGCAGCGTAACGGCCCGATCGGCACGGTGAAGCTCACCTTCCTCGGCAAGCACACGCGCTTCGAGAATTACTCGGGAGCCTCCGCGAACTACTGATGGCGCGTCCCACCAGAGCCTCGATTTCGGTCTCCGCGCTGCAGCACAACTACGCCGTCGCCAAGCGGGCGGCGCCGCGCTCGAAAGTCTTCGCGGTGGTCAAGGCCAACGCCTATGGCCACGGCCTGGAGCGCGTCACGCGCGCGCTGGCGCAGGCCGACGGCTTCGCCACCGTCGAGCTCGATGGCGCCGTCGCTACGCGCGAGCGCGGCTTCAAAGGTCCCATCCTGCTTCTCGAAGGTTTCTTCACGCCCGACGAGCTACCCGTGATCGCGACTGCCGACCTCGCGGTAGCGGTCCACAATGCCGAGCAGCTGCGCATGCTCGAAACCTCGCGCCCGCCCAAACCCCTCGACGTCTTCTTCAAGGTGAATACCGGGATGAACCGCCTCGGCTTCGCGCTCGCCGACGTGCGCCGGGAGCTCGAGCGGTTGCGCGTGAGTGGGGCCGCGAAGTCGATCACGCTGATGACGCACTTCGCCACTGCCGACGGGCCTGAGGGCGTCGCGGAAGCCATGCGCCGCTTCGATGTGGCGACGAAGGGCGTCGAGCTTCCGAGGAGCCTCGCCAATTCGGCGGCGATCTTTGCGCATCCCGGCAGCCACGCGGCTATCGCGCGCCTGGGGATTGGCCTCTATGGCGCCACGCCTTTCGCCGATCGCAGCGCGCACGACCTCGGCCTGCGGCCCGCGATGACGCTTGCCTCGGAAATCATCGCGGTGCAGGAGTTGCAACCCGGCGAGACCATCGGTTACGGCGGCACGTTTCGCAGCGCCGGCGCGATGCGCGTGGGCGTGGTCGCCTGCGGCTACGCCGACGGATACCCACGCCACGCGCCTTCAGGCACGCCGGTAGTCGTCGGCGGAGTGCGGGTGAAAACCGCCGGTCGCGTTTCCATGGACATGATCACCGTCGACCTTGCCGGCGTTCGCGATGCGCGCGTCGGAACGCCGGTGATCCTCTGGGGGGAGGGGCTGCCGATCGACGATGTCGCGACGGCCGCGGGTACGGTGGGCTATGAGCTCATGTGCGCGCTCGCCTCGCGCGTGCCGGTCGCGGAAGCTCCCTGATGGCCAAGGCGAAGAGCGTCTACACCTGCACCGAGTGCGGCGGGCAGTCGCCCAAGTGGCAGGGCCAGTGCGCGCACTGCAACGCCTGGAACACGCTCGTGGAAACCGCGGTGGAAGCCACCGGCAAAGCGGGGCTGCACCGTTTCGCGAGCCTCGCGGGCACCAGCCAGATCGTTTCCCTCGGCGAGGTGGAGGCCGAGGACTTCCCGCGGCTCCCGACCCTCATCGGCGAATTCGATCGGGTGCTGGGCGGCGGGCTCGTCGAAGGCGGCGTGGTGCTGATCGGCGGCGATCCGGGCATCGGCAAGTCCACGCTCCTGCTGCAGGCCGCGGCGCGCCTTTCCGAACAGACGACCGTGCTCTACGTGACCGGCGAAGAATCGGCGCAGCAGATCGCGCTTCGCGCGCGCCGCCTGGGCGTGAACGCGTCCAAGGTGCGGCTCTTCTCGGAGATCGAGCTGGAGAAGATCCAGGCCACGCTCGCATCGGCCAAGCCCCGGATCGCGATCATCGATTCGATCCAGACCCTCTATTCGAGCGCGCTCACCTCGGCCCCGGGCTCGGTCGCGCAGGTGCGCGAATGCGCGGCGCAGCTCACGCGCTTCGCCAAGCAAAGCGGCACCACCATCATCTTCGTGGGCCACGTCACCAAGGAAGGCACGCTCGCCGGCCCGCGCGTCCTCGAGCACATGGTGGACACGGTTCTTTATTTCGAGGGCGAGACGCACACCAGCTTTCGTCTCATTCGCGCCTTCAAGAACCGCTTCGGCGCGGTGAACGAGATCGGCGTCTTCGCGATGACGGAGAAGGGGCTGCGCGAGGTGACCAACCCTTCCGCGCTCTTTCTCTCGCAGCATCACGTGGGCGTCGCCGGCTCGTGCGTGATGGTGACGCAGGAAGGCACGCGCCCGCTGCTGGTCGAGCTGCAGGCGCTGGTGGACGAGGCGCACGGCATGGCGCCCAAGCGCCTCACCGTCGGCCTCGAGCTGAACCGGCTCGCGATGCTGCTCGCGGTCCTGCACCGCCACGCCGGCATCGCGTGCTTCGACCAGGACGTGTTCCTGAACGCGGTGGGTGGGGTGCGCATCGCCGAGCCGGGGGCGGACCTGGCGGTCACCCTCGCGGTGGTCTCGAGCCTGAGGAACCGCCCGCTGCCCGACAAGCACGTGGTGTTCGGCGAGGTGGGCCTGGCGGGCGAGGTGCGCCCCGTGCAGCGTGGCCAGGAGCGCCTCAAGGAGGCGGCCAAGCTCGGCTTCACGCACGCCATCATCCCGACGGCCAACAAGCCGCGGCAGCCGATCGCGGGCCTCGAGATCGTCGCGGTCGATCGCCTCGTCGAGGCCGTGGACTACCTCAAGCGGTAGGCCGCCCGTGAAGGTCCTTCTCCTCACGAAGTACGGACCGAAGGCTGCGAGCTCGCGCCAGCGCTTCGTGCAGTTCCTCCCGCGCCTCGAGCAGGCGGGGATCGAGTGCACGCTCGCGCCACTCCTCGACGACGAATACCTCGAGCACAAATTCTCCGTGGGCAGCGCGCCACCCGGCGCTACGGCAAAGGCGTTCCTCGCGCGCATCCGCGCGCTCCTCGGAGCGGGGAAGCACGACCTCGCCGTGATCCAGTACGAGCTCCTCCCTTTCGTTCCCCGCGGCGTCGAAGCGGCGCTACGCGGATATCGCATGCCCTACGTGTATGACTTCGACGATGCGGTGTTCCACGTCTACGACCAACATCGGAGCGCGCTCGTGCGTGCCCTTCTCGGGGGAAAGATTCCCGAGGTCATCGCCGGCGCATCGCATGTGCTCGCGGGAAGCGAGTATCTCGCCGCGTTCGCGCGCAGGCACAACGCGTCCGTGGAGATGCTCCCCACGGTGGTCGACACCGAGCGCTACCGGGTGCGTGACCCTGCGCGCGGGGATTCCCCGCTGACCCTCGGCTGGATCGGCTCGCCCTCTACGGCCACGTACCTGCGCGAGGCGATACTGCCGCTGCGGTCCTTCTTCGACGCACGCAACGCGACGCTCGCGTTGGTCGGGAGCGGCCCCGTGGAGTTGCCCGGAATCCCGCTCGAGATCCGCGACTGGTCCCTCGATCGCGAAGTCGACGACGTGCGAGCATTCGACGTGGGCCTCATGCCGCTGCCGGATACTCCCTGGGCGCGCGGCAAGTGTGGCTTCAAGCTGATCCAGTACATGGCTTGCGGCGTGCCGGTGATCGCCTCGCCCGTGGGCGCCAATCGCGACATCGTCGAACACGGAGTGAACGGCTACCTCGCGCGGACGCCACAGGAATGGCTGCAGGCGCTGCACGCGCTCGCGAAGGATCCGGAGTCGAGGAGGGCGATGGGAGAAGCCGGACGCCGCAAGGTAGAGCGGGAGTACTCGCTCGACTACGCCGCTCCGCGCCTGGCGCGCGCGCTTACTTCAGCAGCAGCGCGACGATGAGCCCGATAGCCGCGAGCGACAGCATGACAATCGCGGCGACCACGATGAGGTTGGTGGTGTTCTGCGAAGCCGCGGCCATCGCGGCGGTGGGCATCGGCGGCATGGGAGGCGAGACGACTTTCCTCTCGGGGACCGGGATCGGCTTGGGTTTCGGCTTGGGCGCGGCCTCGGGAGCGGGGGTGCGCGGAGCGAGCGGGCTGCCGGGCTCGATCTTGCCCTTGTAGGCGCGCATCTTCTGCGTAGCCGTGATGTATTCCTTGAAGTCGTCGGTCTGGTCGGTCATGGCGGCCAGGCGCATGGTCGCGTCGAACGAGTCGAAGGTCTTGTTGAGCGATAGCGGCTTGGCATCGTCGTCGCTCTTTCCCGAGGCGTTGCCCAACGGCAGCGTGTCGGTGTCGACGTGCTTGTCGGGAACCACGATGGGCCGGCTCATCACCGGCGAGGTCATCGCCTTCAGCGCCGTGGCCGGGCGCGAATGGTCCATCTGGCGGCGCACCTCGCGCAGGTCGTCTGCGAGCTCCTTGATCGACTGGTAGCGGTCTTCGAGCAGCTTCGCCATCGCCTTGGCGACGATGAGGTCCAGCATCGCGGGCACGGCGCGGTTGTGCGCGGAGGGCGGCGGCGGGGTGGTGTTCACCGTCGCGTACATGATGGCGTTCACGTTGTCGCCGTCGAAGGGCGCGACCGCGGTGAGCGCCTCGTAGAGCACGACCCCCAGCGAGAAGATGTCGCTCCTCGCGTCGATCGCCTTGCCGATCACCTGCTCGGGCGACATGTAGCGCGGCGAGCCGAGGATCAGCCCCGTCATGGTCTTCACGGCGGAGTTGGGCAGGCGCGCGATTCCGAAATCGGTGATCTTCGCGATGCCGCCCTTCATCACCATGATGTTGGAAGGCTTCACGTCGCGGTGCACGATGTCCTGCTGGTGCGCGAAGGAAAGGCCGTCGGCCACCTGCGTGATGATGTCCACGACCGAGTCCGCGGGCGGGACCTGTCCCGAGGCGATCATGTCCTTCAGCTCCAGGCCCTCGAGGAACTCCATCGCCATGTAGGCCACCGAGTCGGTCTTGCCGACGTCGTAGATGGTGACGATGTTGGGGTGGTTGAGGCGCCCGGCGGCCTTGATCTCCTGCTGGAAGCGCGCCTCGTACTCTTCGAGCTCCTGGCGCGACAAGTTCAAATTGATTGTCTTGATCGCGACGGTGCGGTCGATGATCGGATCGACGGCCTTGTAGACGACACCCATCGCCCCCTGGCCGATTTCCGAAACGATCTTGTAGCGTCCGAGCGTCGCGATCATTTAGTCCCGCTAGTTCTTCTTCGGCACGCCGGCGGTGGGCGGAGCCGCGGACTTCTCGCGCGCGGTCTTTTCCTTCGCCTCCTTCGATTCCTTCGCGGCGAGGTCCTTCTTCGCCTGCGCCTTGGCGCGCGCGAACGTGTTGGTCCACGACGGGTGGCCCGCTTCCGCGGGCGCGAGGTCGAACGCCGGGTCGACCGTGAAGATCTTGATGAACTCGGCGCGGCACTGCGTGATCTTGTTCTGCAGGCACAGCGTGAAGGCCACGTGCTTCATCGCCTTCACCTGGTCATCGCGGCCCTTGAGCCCTTCCTTGAGCGCGCCCTCGAGCATGGTGTTGGCGGCGGGATAGTCGCCGGCGTCGTACTTCACCATGCCTTCGGAGAGCATCTGCTCGGCCTTGGCGAGCGGGATGAGGGGCTTTTTCTGGTGCGCCTCGCGCTCGGCGATGAGCTGCGTGCGCACGTTGCGGTAGACCGGCCCCCAGCTGGGGTGGCCGTCCTCGGCGCTGGTGAGGGAGAAGTCGGGGTAGATTTCGAAGGCCTTGCGGAACTCGTCGCGGCAGGGGATCTCGCGGCCCGACACGCAGTGCGAGAACGCGAGGTACTTGCGCGCGCGCGCCTGCTCCGCCTTGGAGAGCATGCCGTGCTCGAGCGACCCGGTGAGGCTCTTCACCGCGTTGTCGTATTCGCCCACCTCGTACAGCTTTACACCCGCGGCGAGCTGCTCGGTGGCGCGCTCGCGCAGCACCGACTCGGTGATCTGCGGAGCCGCGGGCGCGGGCTTCTGCTCGAGCAACGGCATTTGCTGGCATGCCGCGGCGGCGAGCGCCACGGCGGCGAACGTGATGCGGTGCGCAAGTGTCGTTTTCATGGGAGTCACTGGAATTTGTGCCGCACCGTGATCTCGTCGCGGGCCTTGAGGTCGAGGCTTTCGACGTGGGGCGGGAAAGTCGTGTTGCGCACCTCGATCTTGTGCTTGCCCGGATCGAGCTTGATCGACTTCATCGGCGGCGTCACGCCGCGCGATTTCCCGTTCACGAAAATCTCTCCCCACGGCGTGATCGCGAAGACCAGGGTCGCGGGCGGCACTGCGGGCTTTTGCGGATCGCCCTTGGTTTCTCCCTTGCTTGCTGCTTCCGAGGCGGCCTTGTCCTTCGCCGCCTTTTCGCCTTCTTTCTTGACCTCGCGCATCGCGTCCTTGCCGGCGTCTCCGGCCGGCGCGGCGGCGGGTATGGCCGAGGTGGGCGGTGCCCGCTCGAGCACCTTCGCGTCGGGCTTGGCAGGCTCGGGCTTGGCGATCTCGACCGGCCTGGGCGGCTCGGCCTGCATCGTGGGCGCCGGGCGCGTGGCCACCACGGGCGGCGGCGCGGCCGCCACCGCGGTTTCGGCGGCGTTCCTGGGCTTGGTGGCCACCAGGATTCCGAGGATGAGGACGAGGCCGGCAAGCCCCCCGGCGACCATTGTGAGCTTCTTCTTGTCCTGCACGAACGCCGGCATGCTGAGCGTGACGGTCGAGGTCCCGGTGGCCGATTGCCTGCGTTGGTTCGGCGTGGTGGAGGAGGCGCGGTCCTTCATGCCGTCCTTCGCCTTCTGCAGCGCGCCTTCGTTGTGGCCGACCACGTAGATCTCATGCTCGCGCACGTGCTTGTCGGTGCGCGAGCCCTCGTAGTGGAAGAGCTTCGCGTACTCGCTGGCGAGGTTGGACACCACGTCGTAGTAGGAACGCGACACGACGATCTGCCCGGGGCGCGCGAAGCTCATGATGCGCTGCGCCACGTTGATGCCGTCGCCGATGATGTTGGGGTGCCCGTTGATGTCCTTCACGAGCTTCACCGGTCCGAGGTTGATGCCCATGCGCACCGAGTCTTCGCCGGTGGCTTCGACGATGGTGGAGGTCATGCCCTCGGAGATCATCTTCTCGCGCAGCGAGAGCGTGACGAAGAGCGCGTCTTCCGGATCGCCGAGGAAGCTGATGGCCACTCCGTCACCCGTGTCGAGGATGATGCGGTCGTTGACCGGGATGTCCTTGATCGCCTCCGACAGGTTCGTCGTGAGGCTGGTCTTCAGGCGGATCTGCTCGGTGACGGGCTTCTTGGAATACCCCACCAGGTCGATGAAAACGACGCTGCAGATGAAGGTTCGGTTAGCCTGATCGAGCATATGGGAGGCCGTGGGCCTGATTTTGATTTAGTTGTGATTATGCAGTGACTTACAAGACGAATTTCGGGCAATTCCTAGTTTAACCGATTCCTTGCTCGGCCACCTGTGTCTTGATTCACATCTCCACGGTCTTTCCATTCAGAGACGACCCATCCGGCCCCAGCATGAACAACAGCGCCCGCGCTGCCGCCCCGGCGGTCCTCAGCTTCGAGCGATCCTCCCCGGGATGGCTCTGCACGCGCTGTGGCGTTGCGATCGGCCCCGGGATGAACACATTCATCCTCGGGCGCCCCTTGTGCGCGAGTTCCTGGCCCCAGACCGCCGCCAGGGTGGAAAGCCCCGCCTTCGATACCGCGAAGCCGCCCCAGTAAGCGAGCGGGTGGGCGCCGTGCGTGTCCCCGGTGAAAACGACAGAGGAGTCGGAGGACGCCGCCAGGAGTGGAAGGCACGCCCTTGTGAGCGCAAAGGGGGCCGCCAAGTTCACTTTGAGGAGCGTCATCCACTGCTCCAGGGTCTGGTTTGCGAGCGGCCCCAAGGGCACGAAATGGCTCGCGCAATGGGCGATCGCGTCCAATCGCTTCAGGTCCTTGCGCACGAGCTGGTTCAGCGCGTCGTACTCGGGCGTCGCCGCGCTGGCGAGGTCCAGCGGGATGAGCGCCGGCTCGGGACCGCCCGCCGCCGTGATGGCATCGTAGGTCGCCTCGAGCTTTTCGAGCGTGCGGCCGAGGAGGGCCACGGTCGCGCCGTGGGCGGCGGCGTCGAGCGCCAGTGCGCGTCCCAGCCCCTGGCCCGCGCCGGTGACGAGGACGACGCGGCCCTCGAGGAGGCTGGCGGGCGGGTTGTAATCGGCAGGAAGCTCGCGCGGGTTCATCGTTTCGCCAGGTGTTGGATCGTTGCGGCCGCGGCGGCCTGGCCGCTCGTCACCGCGCTTTCCAGGGTGGCGGGGTAGGGGCTCTCGGTATAGTCGCCCGCCAGCAGGAATCCGGGAGCGTGGGTCCGGTTGGGCGGTCGGAAAATTCCGGGCTTGCATGCGAAGGTCGCGCGCTTCTCGACGATCACCTTGGTCCACATCGGCGCGGGAAGCTCGCCAGCGAAGGCGGCGATCTCGCGGTGCACCAGCGTGCCGAGCACGTCGTTGTCTAGATCGAGGTGCGGCCCCGACGCGCTGATCACCGCGGCGAGGAGCCCGCGCGATCCGGATAGCGCCTCGCGATCGAACACCCACTGCACGTAGCCGCCGGCGAGCCCGATCATCGGGAAGGGCAGCTTCACCGGCGTCTCGTATTGCAGGTAAACGGTCGCGATCGGCTCGTGCTCCATCTCGTCGAGGCGAAGGCGTAGCGGGTCGAGCGCGCGGCAGGCTTCGACCAGCGGGCCGACCTGGAACGGCGCGACCGCGCACACCACCGCATCGAAGCGGCGCCGTCGCCCGGCGATGTCGAGCGACCAGCCATCGCCGTCGGGCTCGATCGACGCGACGCGAACGCCGAGGGCGATTTCCGCGCCGCGCTCGCCGAGCCAGTCGATCGCGGCGTCCGGAAAGATCGCGGACAGGTCCAGCGCCGGAATCAGCAGGTCCGAATCCGCGCGCGTGCGGAAGAGCGCGTCGCGAAGCACGTTGGCGAAAACCTGGGCATCGGCCACGGCGAGCGGGGTGTTGAGGGCGGCGACGCAGAGCGGCGCCCAAAGCCAGTCGCGTGTGGCATCGGTCTGGCGGTGCTGCTCGAGGAGCTGCGCGACGGTGGTGCCGGCGGCGACCGCGAAATTGGCGCGGCGTAGGGCGAGGGCCATGCGCACCGCCGCCCAGCGATCGGAGAAGGCGAGGCCCTTCGCGCAAGCCAGCGCTCCCGCGAGGTGCAGCGGCGCGGGAAGGCGCGGCGCGCGCATGGAGAAACGACCCGGAAACACGAGCGTGAGCGGCGTGCGCCGCAGCGCGCGCTCACCGACGCCGACTTCGCGCATCAACGCGAGGGTCTCGCGATAGGCGCCCAGGAGCAGGTGCTGGCCGTTGTCGAGCAGGGCCCCGCGGTATTCGACGCGGCGCGCCCGCCCGCCGGGCGTGCGGTTGGTTTCGAAGAGGCTCACCGCGTGGCCTAAGCGCGTGAGCCCGATGGCCGCGGCGAGGCCGGCGTACCCGGCGCCCACCACCGCGACCCGCTTCGCGACTCTCACCCCTTCACCCACGTCTTCCAGGCGATCCAGAGCTTGCGCAGCGGCGTCAGCGCGACGCGCTTGTCGAGGACGTCGTAGCGGTCGCGGCGAATCTCATCGAGGAGCGTGCGGTAGATCGCCGCCATGATGAGACCGGCACGCTGGCTGGCGCGATCCTCCTGCGCCAGCTTCGAGTAGGCGAGCTCGTAGTACGACTGCGCGCGCTCGGCCTGGAACCCCATCAACTCCTGGAACGCCTCACCGCCGCGGCGCGCGAGGATGTCCTCGGAGGTGAGCCCGAAGCGCGCGAGCTCGTCCTGCGGGATATAGACGCGGCCGCGGCGCGCGTCCTCCCCCACGTCGCGGATGATGTTGGTGAGCTGGAATGCGAGCCCGAGCGCCTCGGCGTATTCGAGCGTCGTGGGCTTCGCGAATCCGAAGATCGACGCGGAGAGCTGCCCCACGACGCCGGCGGCCCGATGGCAGTACAGCTTGAGGGAATCGAAATCCGGATAGCGGTGGTAGACGAGGTCCATCTCCATGCCATCGATGATCTCGTTCATGCGCCCGGCGTCGAGCCCGTACTCCTTCACGAACGGCGCGAGCGCCTTGGTGACGGGATGCTGCGGGTGGCCGGAGAAGAGATTGGCGACTTCGGTGCGCCACCACGCGAGCTTGGTGCGCGCGACGCCGATGTCCGTCACCTCGTCGGCGATGTCGTCCACCTCGCGGCAGAACGCGTAGAGCGCCGTGATCGCGCGCCGCCGCTCCGCCGGCAGGAAGAGGAAGCTGTAGTAGAAGCTCGAGCCGCTCGCCGCGGCTTTCTGCTGGCAGTACTCGTCGGGGGTCATTTCACTATCGCGCGAGCGAGGATCTTCAACCAATCGAGCTTTCGAAGGACGGGACGATGGCGAAACACGTCGCCCCCCGCCTCGTCGATTTTATCGAGTATCGCCGTGCCTCCCGCCACCGTCGCGCGAATCTCGAGGCCCAGGCGCCCGGGGAGCGAGTGGCCGAGCGGCGCGCCGGCCTCGAGCATGCGCCGCGCGCGATCGCATTCGAAGGCCATGAGGTCGCGCCACGGCGAGTGAATGGCGCCCGACGCGATGTCGCTCTCGGTTACGGCGAATTTCTCGAGATCCTCCCGCGGGATATAGACGCGGCCCTTCTCCCAGTCGATCGCCACGTCCTGCCAGAAGTTGACGAACTGCAGGGCCGAGCAGATGTGGTCCGATTGCGCGAGGCTCGCCGCGTCGCCGCGCCCGAAAAGATGCAGCACGAGGCGGCCCACGGGATTCGCGCTGCGCCGCGAGTAGTCGAGGAGCTCGGCGAAATCGGCATAGCGCTTCTTCACCACGTCCTGCTTGAATGCGTCGATCAGGTCGCGCAGCAACGCGATGGGCAGCCCGTGCTCGCGAACCGCGCCCGCGATGGGCTCGAACGCGCCGCCCGGGGCATGCCCCGCCTCGATCGCGTCCAACGCGCGCAGGTACGTCTCCAGTCCGCCGAGCCGTTCGGCGTCGGTGAGATCGCCCTCGTCGGCGATGTCGTCGGCGCCCCGCGCGAAGCCATAAATGGCCTCGACGGGGGCTCGCATCCGCCGCGGCAGCAGCACCGAGGCGACGGGAAAGTTCTCGTAGTGGTCGACGGCCAAAGGGATGGCGGAAGGGCTTGAATTTTCTGGATTATATCGGTGGATTGGCGTGCAATCCGGGAAATCTGGCCCCCCCTTTTTCGGTTATAATTCGGCGACTCGCGAAAGTGGCGGAATTGGTAGACGCACTGGATTTAGGTTCCAGCGCCGAAAGGCTTGTGGGTTCGAGTCCCTCCTTTCGCACCAGTCGCTTCTCCCTGGAAAACTGGTCTCCGGCACCAGTTTCTCCACTCCAGGAAATCCAACAAGGAAACACGGCAATGCAGCAGGCAGTCCAGAACACACCCAGCGCGCTCGAGCGCAACATCACGGTCACGGTGCCCATCGAGCAGGTCGAGGCGGAGATCGCCACGCGGCTGAAGAAGCTCGCGCGCACGGTGAAGATGCAGGGGTTTCGTCCCGGCAAGGTGCCGCTCAAGATGGTCGAGCGCCAGTATGGCTTCCAGGTTCGACAGGAAGTCGTCACCGACACGGTGTTCAAGCGTTTCGACGAGGCGGTGAAGGGCCAGAATTACCGCGTTGCCGGGTATCCGAAGTTCCAGCCGGTGCAGGCCGCGCAGGGTGCCACCGCGATGGAATACACGGCCACCTTCGAGGTGTATCCCGAGGTCGCCGTGGCCGACGTTTCCGCGCGCGAGGTCAAGCGCCCGGTCACCGCGGTCACCGACGCGGACGTCCAGAAGACCCTCGAGACCCTTCGCAAGCAGCGCGCCAAGTACAACAACGTCGATCGCGCGGCCAGGGCCGGCGATCTCGTCAACATCGATTTCGAAGGCCTCGTCGCGGGCCAGCCGTTCGAGGGCAACAAGGCGTCGAACTTCACCGTGGTGCTGGGCGAGGCGCGCATGCTGCCCGACTTCGAGGCCGCCCTCGAGGGGCTCAAGGGCGGCGAGCAGAAGACCTTCCCGCTCACCTTTCCGCAGGATTACGACGAGCGCGTGCGCGGCAAGACCGCCGACTTCACCGTCACCGTGAACCAGGTGGCGCAGGCCGAGCTTCCTCCCGTCGATGGCGAGCTCGCCAAGCAGCTCGGCGTGGAGACGGGCGACGTCGAGCGTCTCAGGAAGGAAGTGCGCGACAACATCGAGAAGGAAGTCGCCAAGCGCATCAAGGCGACCGTCAAGGAGCAGGTGATGGACGAGCTGCACAAGGCGGCGACGTTCGAAGTGCCGCGCGCGCTCCTGGACTCCGAGATCCAGCGCATGCAAAAGCAAGCGGTGGATGACCTGAAGCAGCGCGGCATGACCACGCAGGACCTCACGCTCCCCCCGGATCTGTTCACCGATCGCGCCTCGCGGCGCATCAAGGTGGGGCTCCTGGTGGCCGAGCTGGTCAAGAAGAACAACCTCAACGCCCGGCCCGAGCAGGTGCGCAAGGTGATCGAGGAGCACGCCCAGAGCTTCGAGCAGCCCGACCAGCTGGTGCGCTGGTATTACGACGATCCGGCGCGGCTCGCGGAAGTCGAGGCGCTCGTGATGGAGGACAACGTCGTAGAATGGGCGCTAGGGAATATGAAGGTCGTGGACGAAAAAACCACATTCGACGACCTGATGGGGACCAAGAAGGATTGAACATGTTCATCAAGCACGAGCAAGACGACGACATGGAAGAGCCGAGCGGCCTGGGACTGATCCCGATGGTGATCGAGCAGTCGGGGCGTGGAGAGCGCGCCTACGACATCTACTCGCGCCTGCTGAAGGAGCGCGTGATCTTCCTCGTGGGACCGATCAGCGACGGGATGGCCAACCTCGTGGTCGCGCAGCTCCTCTTCCTGGAGAGCGAGAACCCCGACAAGGACATCCATCTCTACATCAACTCGCCGGGCGGCAGCGTCTCCGCGGGCATGGCGATGTACGACACCATGCAGTTCATCAAGCCGGACGTCTCCACCCTCTGCACCGGGTTGGCCGCGAGCATGGGCTCGTTCCTGCTGGCCGCCGGCGCCAAGGGCAAGCGCTTCTGCCTGCCCAACTCGCGCGTCATGATCCACCAGCCCTCGGGTGGCTTCTCCGGCCAGGCCTCGGACATCGAGATCCATGCCAAGGAAGTGTTGTATTTGAAACGCAAGCTCAACGAAATGCTGGCCCACCATACGGGACAATCGATCGAGACGATCGAGCGCGACACCGATCGCGATAACTTCATGAGCGCCGAAGACGCTGTAAAGTATGGTTTGATAGACAAAGTGCTCAAGAACCGCACCGAATCGGCGGCGGCATAGTCAGGCAAGGGAGATACGGCAGCACATGACGGAAAAGGTCGGCGGGGAAAAGCTTCTTTACTGTTCCTTCTGCGGCAAGAGCCAGCACGAAGTCCGCAAGCTCATCGCCGGCCCGTCTGTGTTCATCTGCGACGAGTGCATCGACCTCTGCAATGACATCATCCGCGAAGAGGCCTCGACCGATCCCGGCACCGGCAAGGCCACCAAGAGCGACCTGCCGAGCCCGCACGAGATCTGCGAGATCCTCGACCAGTACGTGATCGGCCAGGTCCAGGCCAAGAAGATCCTCTCGGTCGCGGTCTACAACCACTACAAGCGCCTGAAGACGGGCGGCAAGCAGGACGACGTCGAGCTCGCCAAGTCGAACATCCTGCTGATCGGCCCCACCGGCTCCGGCAAGACCCTCCTCGCGCAGACGCTGGCGCGCCTGCTGAACGTCCCTTTCGTGATCGCGGATGCGACCACGCTCACCGAAGCGGGCTACGTCGGCGAGGACGTCGAAAACATCATCCAGAAGCTCCTGCAGAAGTGCGACTACGACGTCGAAAAGGCGCAGCGCGGCATCGTCTACATCGACGAGATCGACAAGATCTCGAGGAAGAGCGACAACCCCTCGATCACCCGCGACGTGTCGGGCGAGGGCGTGCAGCAGGCATTGCTGAAGCTGATCGAAGGCACCATCGCTTCCGTCCCCCCGCAGGGCGGCAGGAAGCACCCGAACCAGGAATTCGTGCAGGTCGACACCACCAACATCCTCTTCATCTGCGGTGGCGCCTTCGGCGGGCTGGAAAAGGTCATCCAGAACCGCTCGGATCACTCCGGCATGGGCTTCGGCGCGGCGGTGCGCTCCATGAGCGACCGCCAGGTGCTCAACGAGCTCCTGCACGACGTGGAGCCCGAGGACCTCATCAAATACGGCCTGATCCCGGAATTCGTGGGCCGCCTGCCGGTCGTCGCGGTGCTGGACGAGCTCGATACCAGCGCTTTGGTGAAGATCCTGGTGGAACCCAAGAACGCCCTGATCAAGCAGTACCAGAAACTCCTCGCGATGGAGGGGGTCGAACTCGAGTTCAGGGACCATGCCCTGGCCGCCATCGCGAAGCGCGCCCTGGAGCGCCGTACCGGCGCGCGAGGGCTGCGCTCGATCATTGAGCATGCCCTTCTCGACATCATGTTCGACCTGCCGTCCCTCGCCAACGTCCAGAAGGTCGTGGTCGACGAGGGAGCGATTTCCGGCGATGGCAAGCCCCTGCTCATCTACTCCGACCAGCCGAAGGTCGCGAGTGGCCAGCAGTAGTATTCCCAGGTTCCCTTCGCCGCTCCCGCGGGGCTTGATCGATTGTCCCGGCGCCCCCACGTTTCTTCGTGTCCAACCCAGGAAATGCCATGACCGCACCGACGTTCGCCGCTGAATCCCGCGTCCTGCCGCTATTGCCCTTGCGCGACGTGGTGGTATTTCCGCACATGGTGATTCCGCTGTTCGTCGGGCGCCCGAAGTCGATCAAGGCGCTGGAAGCGGCGATGGAAGAGGGAAAGAACGTGGTCCTGGTGGCGCAGAAGAGCGCGGCCAAGGATGAGCCGAGCCCCGAGGATCTCTACGACGTCGGCACGGTCTCCACGATCCTGCAGATGCTGAAGCTGCCGGACGGCACGGTGAAGGTGCTGGTCGAGGGCGTGCAGCGCTCGCGCATCGAGAAGGTGCTCACCGAGAAGATCAACTTCGAGGCCGAGATCGAGATGATCCCGACCGAGGAGCCGGACTCCAACGAGGTCGAGGCGATGAGAAGGACGCTCCTCGCGCAATTCGACCAGTACGTGAAGCTCAACAAGAAGATCCCGCCGGAGGTTCTCACCTCGCTCTCCGGGATCGACGGCGCCGGGCGCCTGTCCGACACCATCGCCGCGCACCTGCCGTTGAAGCTCGAGCAGAAACAGCAAATCCTCGAGATGTTCCATGTCGGGCGCCGCCTCGAGCAGCTGCTGCAGCTCCTCGAGACGGAGATCGACATCATGCAGGTCGAGAAGCGCATCCGCGGGCGCGTCAAGCGCCAGATGGAGAAGAGCCAGCGCGAGTACTACCTCAACGAGCAGGTGAAGGCGATCCAGAAGGAGCTCGGCGATTCGGAGGAAGGCGCCGACCTGGACGAGCTCGAGAAGAAGATCAAGGCCGCGCACATGCCCAAGGAGGCCAAGGTCAAGGCCGAGGCGGAGCTGAAGAAGCTG
>JANLXC010000088.1:0-10691 GCA_031364925.1 Burkholderiales bacterium
ACCGTCGTCGAGCAAGGCACGCTCAAGATCCGCACGCGCACGCGCAAGAGCATCCCGGAGATGGGCAAGGTGAAGGTGCACGTGAGCGCGAAGACGATCGAGGCGCTGCGCGTCGCGAGCTCCGGCGACATCAACGCCGCGGCGTTGCGCGCGACGACGTTGAAGATCGCGATCGCCGGCTCAGGCGACGTGCGCATCAGCGCGCTCGACGCCACCACGCTCGACGTCTCGGTGGCCGGCAGCGGGGACGTGCTGGTCGCCGGCAAGGCCGACACGATTACCACCTCGATCGCAGGCTCGGGCGACGTGAAGGCCGGCAAGCTCTCCGCGCGCACCGCCACGGTGAGCATCGCGGGCTCCGGCGACGTCACCATCTGGGCGCGCGACCAGCTCAAAGTGAGCGTGGTCGGCTCCGGCGATGTGGGCTTCTACGGCGACCCTGAACTCGAGCGCTCGATCATGGGCTCGGGCAGCGTGCGGCGCCTGGGCGCCACGCCTTCCTAGATGCGGGGTTGGTTGCGCCCCCGCGCGCGCGCGAAATCACGGCCCATCGACGCGGCGCTGTGGCGCGAGGCCACGGCGTCGTGGCTTTTCATGCGCGGCGTGAGCGAGCCGGAGTCGGAGCGCTTGCGCGAGATCTCGGCGCAGTTCCTCGCCTCGAAGCACTTCTCCGGGACGCACGATCTCGAAGTCTCCGACCTGATGATGGTCGAGATCGCGGCGCAGGCCTCGATCCTGGTGCTCGAGCTCGGCATCGAGTGGTACGACGGCTGGTCGGAGGTGATCGTCTACCCGTCGCAGTTCGCTCCCGAGCGCGAGGAAGTGGACGAAGACGGCGTGGTACACGTCACCAACCATGCGATGTCCGGCGAGGCATGGCTGGGCGGGCCGGTGATCCTCTCGTATGAAGATGTCGCGATGACCGCCGACGAGGAGCTGCGCGTGGCCGGCTACAACGTCGTGATCCACGAATTCGCCCACAAGCTCGATATGCGCAACGGCGATCCCAACGGCTTTCCGCCCCTTCACGACGGGGTGAAGGCGTCGGAATGGAAAGACGCGTTCGCGGGTGCGTTCGCGGATTTCTGCGCACGCGTCGACGCGGCCGAGCGTCTGCCCGAGCGTCGCATGCACGCCGCGTTAGACGCCCTCCCGATGGATCCGTACGCGGCGGAAAACGCCGGCGAATTCTTCGCGGTCGCCTCCGAGGCGTTCTTCGAGACTCCGGAGCTCCTTGCGCCCGCGTACCCAGCCGTCTACGCGCAGCTGAAGCTCTTCTACCGCCAGGACCCGCAGGCGCGCCTCGCGCTCATGGTGCCGGCGGCGTGACCTTCACGTCCCGCCCGTCTCCTCGTTACGTCCTCGAAGAGACGACGGGCGTTGTGCCCGCGCTCGGCAGGATGAAGCTGGTCATTGGCGATTCTCCGCTGGTCGTCGGAAGAGGCGACTACTCCATCACGGTCGGACGGAGGCGCAGCGCGCGTTATCGGACGCGCGCCCGGCGGTGCGTAGGAGAGTGCCGTTCGGCTAGAGGAAGAGGACCGCGGGGAAGACGGCGATGGCGAGCACGATGAGGATCCACTCGCAGTTCCAGCGCTTCAGGTGACCGGTGTAGTGCAGGATGATCGCCGCTATTGCGAACACATAGAAAGCTGCTAGAAGCATCTCTTGTTCCCCATCCCTTGAGTGCGGCTAGGATACAGGAAAGGCTATTTCGGGCCTAGCTCTCAAACCGCGTCTTCGCCGGTTTCGCCAGTGCGGATGCGCACGACCTGGCCCACGTCGAAGACGAAGATCTTGCCGTCGCCGATCTTGCCCGTGCGCGCCGCCTTCACGATGGCGTCCATCGCCTTGTCGAGGAGCGCGTCGGCCACCACCACCTCGACCTTCACCTTGGGCAGGAAATCGACCACGTACTCGGCGCCCCGGTAGAGCTCGGTGTGGCCTTTCTGGCGCCCGAACCCCTTGACTTCCGTGACGGTGAGGCCGGTCACGCCGATCTCCGAGAGGGCTTCGCGCACTTCGTCCAGCTTGAAGGGTTTGACGATCGCTTCGATTTTTTTCATGCGAAAGGCGTGGCGCTCAGGTCTTCGGACGGAAGCCCGATGTTATCGGAAAGCGCCAGTCCTTGCCAAAGCTGCGCGGCGTGATGCGAACCCCGGGCGGGGCCTGGCGGCGCTTGTACTCGTTCAGCTGGATGAGGCGCACGACCTGGCGCACCATCTCGCGGTCATACCCCGCGCTCGCAATCTGGTCGGGGGACTGGTCGCGCTCCATGAAGCGCTCCACCACGGCGTCCAGCACCTCATAGGGCGGCAGCGTGTCCTGGTCCGTCTGGCCCGGCGCGAGCTCCGCCGAGGGCGCGCGGTCGATCACGCGCTGCGGGATGACGAGGCCCTTGGAATTGCGCCAGTTCGAGATCCGGTAGACGAGCGTCTTCACGATGTCCTTGATCACCGCGAAGCCGCCGGCCATGTCTCCGTAGAGGGTCGCGTAGCCGGTCGCCATCTCGCTCTTGTTGCCGGTGGTGACCACGATGGCACCCGTCTTGTTGGAAAGGGCCATGAGGAGCGTGCCGCGGATGCGCGACTGCAGGTTCTCCTCGGTCTTGTCGGCTTCCTTCCCCTCGAACGACGGCGCGAGTTGCGCGAGGAGAGACTCGAATACCGGCGTGATCGCGATCTCGGTGTACTCCACGCCGTGGATGCGCGCCATTTCTCGCGCGTCTTCCACACTCATCGAGGCGGTGTATTCGGACGGCATCATCACCGCATGCACCCGATCCGCGCCAAGGGCATCGACGCAAACCGCAAGCACAAGCGCGGAATCCACGCCTCCCGAAAGCCCGAGGAGGACGCCCGGGAAGCGGTTCTTGTTGACGTAGTCCGCGGTGCCGGTCATCAACGCGCGGTAGATGAGCTCCTCTTCGGTGAGGGGAGGAGCGCGCGAGCCGGAAATCGTGCTGCCCTCGAATTCGACGATGTCGATCGCCTCGCGGAAGGTCTCCGCCTGGTAAGAGAGCGCGCCTTCGGCGTCGAGCGCGAAGGACGCGCCATCGAAAACCAGCTCGTCCTGCCCGCCCACGCCGTGCACGTAGAGCAGCGGCAAGCCGGTTTCCTTCACGCGCGCGCCCATGTGCTGGTAGCGCTCGGCCTGCTGCGCGCGGTGGAAGGGCGAGGCGTTGATCGATATCAGGAGTTGGGCGCCCGCCGCCTTCGCCTTCGCCGCGGGCTCGGGAAACCACAGGTCCTCGCAGATGGACAGCGCGACCTTGCGCCCGTCGATCTCGAAGACGCAGGGCCGGTTGCCGAGCTCGAAGTAGCGCTTCTCGTCGAACACCTTGTAGTTCGGCAGGCGCTGCTTGAAATAGAACTGCTCGATGCGCCCGCCCTTCAGCACCGCGGCCGCGTTGTAGCGGGTGCGCCCCTCGCGGTGGGGATAGCCCACGATCACCGCCACGTCCAGGCAGTAGGGCGCGAGCTTCATCAGCTCCGCGACGCACTGGTCGCAGAAGTCGTCGCGCAGCCACAGGTCCTCGGCGGGATAGCCGCAGAGCGCCATCTCCGGAGTGACGACCAGCTTCGCCCCGGCTGCGCGCGCCGCGTCTATGGCGTCGCGGATCTTCGCGGCATTGCCCTCGAAGTCGCCCACGGTCGTATTGATCTGAGCAACCGCGATTTTCATGAAAACGGGGGCCGGGCCGCTCACGCGGCTAGAATTGAATGGACGCCATTATAGAACCCCCCCGTGCCTGAAACCCTGCGCGTCCTCGACTCCCTCGAGGGCGTGAGCGCCGCCGACTGGGATGCGCTCGCCGGTGGCAATCCCACCGTGTCCCATGCCTTCCTCGACTCGCTGCACGCGAGCGGCTGCGCATCGGCGCGCACCGGCTGGAGCCCGCAGTTCCCATCGCTGTGGGAAGCAGGCAAGCTCGTGGGTGCCGCGCCGCTCTATGTGAAGTCCCATTCGTATGGCGAGTACGTGTTCGATTGGGGGTGGGCCGACGCCTACGAGCGACACGGCATCGCTTACTACCCCAAGCTTCTCTGCGCGGCGCCGTTCACGCCTGCCACAGGGCCGCGCCTCCTGGGGGCCACCCCCGCCGTGCGCGCGCGCCTCGCCAAGGCGCTGCTGCGCTTCGCGCGAACCGACGGGCTCTCCTCGCTGCACATCCTCTTCCCGCGCGAAGACGACGCCACGGCGCTGCGCGAGGAAGGCATGCTCGAGCGCTCGGGGATCCAGTTCCACTGGCGCAACGCCGGCTATTCCGACTTCGAGGGCTTCCTCGCCGCGCTCTCCCACGACAAGAGGAAGAAGATTCGCCAGGAAAGGAAGCGCGTCGCGGCCGCGGGCGTGACCGTGCGCCGCGCCACCGGGCACGAGGCAAGTGCCGCCGACTGGGATTTCTTCAACAAGTGTTACCGGCGCACCTATCGAGAGCACCGCTCCACGCCCTACCTCACGCGCGAATTCTTCGGCATGCTCGCCGAGCGCATGCCCGGCAACGTGCTCCTCGTGATCGCCGAGCGCGACGGCACGCCGATCGCCGCGGCCCTCGACCTGTTCGGCGCCGACGCGCTCTATGGGCGGTATTGGGGGAGCATCGAGCACGTTCCCGGGCTGCACTTCGAGGCGTGCTACTACCAGGCGATCGAGTTCTGCATCGAGCGTGGCATCAACCTCTTCGAAGGCGGCGCGCAGGGTGAGCACAAGCACGCGCGCGGCTTCCTCCCGGAGACCACGCGCTCCTTCCACTGGCTCGCCCATCCCGCCTTCAACCGCGCGGTCGACGAGTTCCTCGGGGAAGAGGGCGCGCGCATCTCCGCGTACGTGGACGAGCTGAACGAGCGCACGCCGTTCAGAAAATAAAACTGGTGTCAGGTACACATTTCGCCAGGCGAAATGTGTACCTGACACCAGTTATTTTTTCCAGGCGGAGGCGAACTCCTTCCAGTGCGGCGCGGGCTGCGCCGTGAGGAAGGCGCGGAACACCTCGAGTTCCTTCGCGTACTCGTCGGGATCGAGGATGCCGCGGATAAGCTGGAAACGCTGGAAGAGAAGATAGGTATTGGCGACGTCGGTCTCGCAATAGTTGCGGATCGCCTCGATCCCGCCACGCTTCCACGCCGGATAGACCTGCGAGCCGTCCATGCCGAGCTTGCCGGGCAAGCCGCAGAGCTGCGCGATCTCGTCCAGCGGCGCCCAGGCGCGGTTCTGGAAGCCGGCGAGGACGTCCATGAGGTCGGTATGGCGCGCGTGAAATCGCGAAAGATAGTTGTTGAACTTGAATTCGCGGTCGTTCTCGCCCTGGTCCCAGTAGCAGCAGCCCGGGATGCCGTGGATCATGGCGCGGTAGTGCAGCACCGGAAGGTCGAAGCCGCTGCCGTTCCAGGAGACGAGCTGCGGCTTGTATTTCTCGACGCCGTCAAAGAAGCGCTTCACGAGTTCGGCCTCCGTGTCCTGCGCGGAGCCGAGCGACCAGACCTTCAAGCCGTCGGAGCTGCGCAGCGCGCAGGAAATCGCGACCACCTTCTGCACGTGCGCGGGGAGAAAATCGTTGCCGGTCGCCTGGCGCCGGCGCTGCTGCACCAGGTCGACTACGGCGTCCTCGCTCACCCCCGGGGCGAGCTCCCAGAGCTTGCGCAGCCCTTCGACGTCGGGAATGGTTTCGATATCGAAGACGAGGATCGGGATCATCAGGTGGGGAAAACGCCGGTGGACAGGTAGCGGTCGCCCCGGTCGCACACGATGTGCACGATCACCGCGTCCTTGACTTCGGAAGACACGCGCATCGCCGCGGCCAAGCCGCCGCCCGACGAGATGCCGGCGAAGATGCCCTCCTCGCGCGCGAGCCGCCGCGTCATCTCCTCGCTTTCCTGCTGGTTCACCTCGATCACGCGGTCGACGCGCGAGCGATCGAAGATCTTCGGCAGGTACGCCTCCGGCCATTTGCGGATGCCCGGCACCTGCGCGCCCGGCGACGGCTGCACACCGATCACCTGGATCGCCGGATTCTTCTCCTTGAGGAAGCGTGAGCACCCCATGATGGTGCCGGTGGTGCCCATGGTCGCCACGAAGTGCGTGACCTTCCCCTGGGTGTCGCGCCAGATCTCGGGACCGGTGCCGGTGTAGTGCGCGAGCGGATTGTCGGGATTGGCGAACTGGTCGAGGATCACGCCCTCGCCGGCCTCGCGCATGCGCTGCGCGGTGTCGCGCGCGAGCTCCATGCCGCCCTTCTCGGGCGTCAGCACGAATTGCGCGCCGAAGGCGGCCATCGTCTGGCGCCGCTCGATGGACAGGTGCTCGGGCATCACCAGGACCATGCGATAGCCGCGCATCGCCGCGACCATGGCGAGCGCGATGCCGGTGTTGCCGCTGGTGGCCTCGATCAGCGTGTCGCCCGGCCGGATCTCGCCGCGCTTCTCCGCGCCCATGATCATGGAGAGAGCGGGACGGTCCTTCACCGACCCGGCGGGGTTGTTGCCCTCGAGCTTGGCGAGCAGGGTGTTGGAGCCCGCGCCGGGGATGCGCTGCAGCCTGACGAGCGGGGTGTTGCCGACGAACTGTTCGAGCGTGGGAATCATGGGGCCCCAATGAAAAGCCCCGCGCTCGGCGGGGCTGAATGATTGCGAGCGAAAGGACAATACTACTTCCTCGCTGCCTTCTCGTCGGCGGCCTTCTTGTCGGCCTCGGCTTTCTTGTCGGCGGCGGCTTTCTTCTCCGCGGCGGCCTTCGCGGCGGCTGCTTTCTTCTCCGCGGCGGCTTTCTCGGCAGCGGCCTTCTTCTCGGCGACGGCCTTTTCCTTGGCGGCTTTCTTCTCGGCAGCAGCCTTCTCGGCGGCGGCCTTCTTGTCGGCCTTCTCGGTGGCGGCGTCGATCTTGCCGGCCTTTTCCTTCACGTCAGCCTTGACGGTGCTGCCGGCCTGCTTGGCGGTCGCCTTGGTGTCGGTGCCGGCTTCCTTCACGCTGGCCTTCGCGTCGGTCGCCTTCTCCTTGACCGTGGCCTTCGCGTCGGTGGCCTTCTCCTTCACGTCGGATTTGACGTTGGACGCCTTTTCCCTGGTGGTAGCGGCTGCGGCCTTGGTATCGGCTTTCACGTCGGCGGCCTTCTCCTTGACATCGGCCTTCACTTCCTTGGCGACGGCCTTGGTCTTGTCCGCGGCGGCCTCGACCTTCTTCTCGACCTTCTCGGTCCTGGTCTCGGCTGACTTCACCGGCACGGTGGTGCCGGAGAGCATGATGTCGCCCTTGATCTTCTCGAAGGTCACGTCGCCGATGCCGTCGACTTTCTTCACATCCTCAAGGGTCTTGAAGCTGCCGTTCTTCTTGCGATAGTCGACGATGGCCTGCGCCTTCACGGGACCCACGCCATTGAGCGACTCGAGCTGTTCTTTGGTTGCGGAATTGATGTTGACTGCGGCGATTGCCATGCCCACATAGGCCAGCAAAGCCGCGAAAAGCAATGCGACTTTCTTCACGAATATTCTCCTGTTATCGAATGTTGTCTTTTATGTACTGGCGGGGACTGGCACGCCTGCGATGAGCAGTGCTGGCGCCATCCTTCACCTCCCTTGCCTTGGCGCCCCCTGTACCGCGACGTCAAAACGGGCTTGATTATACAGGCCTTTTGGGAACCTGCACGACTTCCAGAAGAACGTCGTCGAGGCACACCCGGCCGCGCCCCTCGAGGACCACGCCGAGCTCGATGAAAGGGGCGCTGTCAGGCACCTCGATCTCGACGCCGATGCGTTGCCAGCCCTGGGTCCCGCTGACCAAACGCTTGTCGTGCGCGAGCGCGGCGCCGAACGCCGCGCCGCGCGCCATGACGTAAGGTCCCGCGCCGTCGCCGACGACGCCCTCGACGCGGATGGCCGCGGAGAAGCGCACGCGCGCGCCGTAGAGCGCCTTGATATCGAACACACCTTGGCTCGCGATGCCCCATGGCTCCTTGCCGACGGGCTCGATGCACAGGCTCGCCTTTCCGGAGGCCGGCTTGGCCTCGTCGTGGAAGAAGCGGAAGGAATTCGGATCGGCGTGCATGGTGCAGTCCCATCCGACCGGGCACTTGCGCGTGGTGGCGGGGTCCTCGAAACCGGGGTTCTTCAGCGCTATGGTTGGCGTCAGCGCAGGCGCGGGCGAGGGCGTGGCGCAAGCTCCCGCGAGAAGGGCGGCGATCGCCAGCGCAGTCGTTGCACGGGCCATCATGCGCCCTCCCCTTTGGCCAGGCGCGCGGCGACGTAGCGCCCCACGCCCGCCTCCACATCGAGGAACGGATGGTGGTAGCCCGCCGCGCGCAGCGCAGACACGTCGGCCTGGGTGAAGCTCTGGTACTTGCCCACGAGCTGCGCCGGGAAGGGCATGTACTCGATGGCGCGCGCGGCACGCAGCTCGTCGAGGGAAAACTCCTTGTCCCCACGCGCGCGGCGGATCGCGTTCACGGTGGCGCACGCCACGTCGTTGAAGCTCTGCGCGCGGCCGGTGCCGACGTTGAAGATGCCCGAGATCTCGGGATGGTCGAGAAAGAAGAGGTTCACCGCCACAATGTCCTCCACCGAGATGAAATCGCGCATCTGCTCGCCGGGGCCGAAGCCGGCGCTGCCGTCGAAGAGCTTCACGCGCCCCTCGGCGAGGTACTGGTTGTAGAAGTGGAAGGCGACCGAGGCCATGCGCGCCTTGTGCGCCTCGCGGGGGCCGTACACGTTGAAGTAGCGAAAGCCCGCGACCTGCGCGGTGCGCGAGCCGGTGCCGCGGCGCACCGCCTGGTCGAACAGGAACTTGGAGTAGCCGTAGACGTTGAGCGGGGCCTCGTGCTCGCGCGATTCCTTGAACACCTTGCCGGCGCCGTACACCGAGGCGGACGACGCGTAGATGAATGGGATCCTCTTCGCCTGGCACCAGCCCATCAGCGAAAGCGAATACTCGTAGTTGTTCGCCATCATGTAGCGCCCATCGGTCTCCATCGTGTCGGAGCAGGCGCCCTGGTGCAGCACGGCGGTGACCTTGCCGTCGAAGTCGCCGTCCTCGAGGCGATCGGCGAGGTCGAGCTTGTCGACGAAGTCCGAGATCTCGAGGTCGCCCAGGTTCGCGACCTTGTCGGCGCGCTCCAGGTTGTCGACCGCGATCACTTCCGCCTCGCCGCGCGCGTTGAGCGCCTTCACGAGGTTCGAACCGATGAATCCGGCGGCGCCGGTGACGATGAGTGCCATGACAATCGCTCGCGTGTGCGCGTTAGTTTACGGAAGACAGGCTTGCGGCGAGCTCGTCGCGATGGACCACCGCGGTGCCGAGCTTGCCGACGACGATACCGGCGGCGTGGTTGGCGACGCGCATCGCGGCATGCAGGTCGGCGCCCGCGGCGACCATCAACGCCAGCACGCCGATCACCGTGTCGCCGGCGCCGCTCACGTCGTACACCTCGCGCGCGCGCGTGGCTTCGTGGTAGCTCTCGCTGGCCGTGAAGAGCGACATGCCCTCTTCGCTGCGCGTCACGATGAGCGCCTCGAGGTCCAGCTCGGCCCGAAGCTTCTGTGCCCTCCGGGCAAAATCCGCATCGTCGCTCCAGCGGCCCGCGACCTCGCGGAATTCGCCTCGATTCGGCGTGAGGAGAGTCGCCCCGCGATAGCGCGAGTAGTCGTGGCCCTTGGGATCCACCAGCACGGGTTTGCCGTGGCCGCGGGCGAGCCCGATCATCTTCTCCACGTGCGCGAGGCCGCCCTTGCCATAGTCGGAAAGGATCACCGCGTCGGCCTGGTCCACGCGGCGCTCGAACTCGTCCAACTTCGCGGCCAGCACCTCGTGGCCCGGCGCGCGCTCGAAATCGATGCGCAGCAGCTGCTGCTGCTGGCCGATGACGCGCAGCTTGACCGTCGTGGAGAGCGAGGCGTCGCGATGCAGCGACGCGGTGACCTTCTCGCCGGCCAGCAGCGCCTCCAGCGACGTGCCGGCCTCGTCGTCGCCCACCACCGCCAGCAGCGTGGCCTTGCCGTCGAGCGCGCTCACGTTGCGCGCCACGTTGGCCGCACCCCCCGGGCGTTCCTCGGTGCGCTTCACGTGCACCACCGGCACTGGGGCCTCCGGCGAGATGCGGCTCACGTCGCCGAACCAGTAGCGGTCGAGCATCACGTCGCCCACCACCAGGACGCGCGCGCGAGAGAAATCCGGAAGGTTCACGCCGGGTCCCGCCCGCGCCCGATCGGGTAGTACTGCAGGCCGTGCGAGCGCACTACCGCGGGCTCGTACAGATTGCGCCCGTCGAAGATCACCGGCGACTTGAGAGCGCTCTTCACCGCGTCGAAGTCCGGGCTGCGGAACGCCTTCCACTCGGTCATGATCACCAGAGCGTCGGCGCCCTGCACCGCGTCCATCGCGGAGTCGGCGAAGCTGACCGATTTGTTCGCGGCGTAAAGGTGCTTCGCCTCGGGCATCGCCACCGGATCGTAGGCGCACACCGTGGCGCCCCGCTCGACGAGGGCGGCGATCACCACGCGGCTGGGCGCCTCGCGCATGTCGTCGGTATTGGGCTTGAAGGCGAGCCCCCAGAGCGCGAACCGCCGCCCCTTGAGGTTCTCGCCGAAACGCCGCGTGATCTTCTCCACCAGGACGCCCTTCTGGCGCTCGTTGGCCTCCTCGACGGCGCGCACCACCTTGAGGTCGATGCCGTTCTCGGCGCCCGTGCGGATCAGCGCCGAGACG
>JANLXC010000126.1:0-5559 GCA_031364925.1 Burkholderiales bacterium
GCGGCGAGAGTGCACTTGTCGGCAACACGACCGGTAGCAATAACATCGCCCTGGGAGTTAATGCGGGCGCCATTCGCACCACAGGCAATTACAACATCGACATCGGTAATGTGGGCGTCGCGGCCGAGGGCAATACCATTCGCATCGGAGACGCGAACCAGACGAGAGCCTTCATCGCTGGCATCAGCGGCGCGACCTCCAGATGGCGGCGTCGCGGTGTACGTCAATTCGTCCGGTCAATTGGGGACGCTAACCTCCTCTCGTCGCTTCAAGGACGACATCGCCGACATGGACGCGGCCAGCAGGGCGCTCATGAAGCTGCGGCCGGTCAAGTTCCACTACAAGACGGACCAGAACCCTTCAGGGCGTAGTCTGCAGTACGGGCTGATCGCCGAAGAGGTGATGGAGGTCTACCCCGGGCTGGTCGCACATTCCGCGGACGGCCAAGTAGAAACGGTGATGTACCAGTTCCTGCCGTCGATGCTGCTCAACGAATACCAGAAGCAGCAGCGCACGATGGAGGCGCAGGCGATACATATTGCGACGCTGGAGCAGGATCGCCAACTGCACACCGCTGCAATTAACACGCAAGCAGGGCGAATTGCCGAACTTGAGCGCGAGCGCCGGACACATACAGCGGAGATCGCCGGATTGAAGGCGGCGGTCGCGAAGATCGCTGATCTCGAGCGGCAGACCGCGCACCTGGCAAGGCTGCTGGGTGAGCAGCGTAGCGGCGCCGTGACCGCCGGGCTGGACCTGAAGTAAAGGATTTAGTCGGAAAGGCGGCCCGCCCGTGCGGGGGGCCTCTTTTACCCGGCCCTTCTTTGGAATCGGATCAATCGCCTTATGCGCCCTAGCGCACAGACTGCGGTGGGGTGGAGTTTGCACACTGGGATCAGCTTGCGCGGTGCGACCCGCGCTTTGGCCCGCGCAACCTTTGACTACCGATCCGAAGTGCCAAGAGTGCGCGCGACTCCGCACAGAGTTGCAGCGAGCAGAAAGGAAGAAGGCTGACGCTCAACGGCGGTCTGCCGCATTGAACTTCGCGACGCGCGCGGCGGAGCAGGCAGTGCGGTACCGGAGGGCGGCCGACGCGTATGATCTGCCTATGCCGAACTGTCTCACCACTCCGCGGCCTCACGCGTAACCCGCGAGCCCCTCCTCATGCTTCCCAACCGCCGGCTCGAACGACTTCCGCTCGTCTACCGCAAGGAATTTATTGAGGGTGCGAGGCCGTTGAAATGGCAAATGGGCAGATCCTCGGGGAAGCGGACGATGCGCTGAGCAATGTTTCTCCACTTGGCGCTGTATTGCTCCGATCATGCCGGCGCAAAGTCGATTAGCTGGGGTTGGTGAGCACGATCTGGTTACCCGGTTTTTATTGGTCAAATCAGGAGGCTGAAATGAAGAAAGCGATCACGCTACTCTTTGCGGTGGTTTCGACTCTGTTGGCGAGCTTCTCGCTCGCCGCGCCTCCAGCAGCCCTGGCAGAAGAAAGCAGAGCGGCTGCTATCGGCCAGCTCATGCAAACCTGGCAGGCGCGCATTGTCGCCTTCGGTTTGCCGGTCGATGATGCGAAGAACTGGTCGCGGCGCAATATGGCCAAGTTCAGCAAGCTGAACCCGGAGCGCCTCGCGCTCGCGCAACGCGCGAGCACCTTGGACGAGCTGGAGCTGGTTCTACTGGAGGCTCCCGTCCCCGCGGGCACTCACCTCGACGTGCTCCTGGCCAACAAGCCCGGCGACATCGCGATGATGGGCGCGCGTCCCGTCACCAAGGCGAGCCCGGCGACCTCACCCTCTGCGTATGCGGGCTTGGTCTTCACCGCGGTCACCACATGCCGCATCCTCGACACGCGCCCGTCACAAGGCGGTTTTGGGGCTTGGTCGGCGGGCTCCTCCAATCTCGTCAAGATTGGACCGTACTCCACCGGCTACTACGTGGGGCCGGGCGCGCAAGGTGGATCGAACACGAGCTGTGGCCTCGATGCCTTGGCGGGTCCCGGGCAGGTTGCTGCGATCCTTGCGGCGGTCTCCACCTTTGCACAGACGGGGCCGGGATATCTCACCTTCTTCCCGAATGGGGCGCCGAACCCAGGGGCCACGAGCGTGAGCCAGTGGTACCAACCTGGATATGTGCAGACATCCTTCGTGCTCATCCCCACCGATCTGGTGGGAACGGTTGCGGCATCGGGCTTCACTAGCAAGGCGACCGAAGTGATCATCGACGTGGTGGGCTATTTCGCCGCCGAGGCCGCTGAAGGCACGGTGACCAGCATCACGGCGGGCACCGGGCTTACCGGGGGAACCATCACCACTGCAGGCACCATCGCGATCGCGCCGGCCTATCAACTGCCGCAGGCATGCACCAACGGCCAGGTCGCCCAATCGAATGGGGCGAGCAGCTGGAGTTGCGTGACGCCCGCTGCGGCCTGTGCGCCCGGCGACAAGGTGTTCTGCTACACGTCGCCGACGGGAACGCCGGGCGTCGGGCCGTGCCAGAACGGGCTACGCACCTGCAACGCTCAGGGAACCGGCTACGGGCCTTGCGTCGGTGAAGTCGGCCCCAATTGTGGCACCGTCTGTGCGAACTTCCAGACCGATCCGACCAATTGCGGCGCCTGCGGCGTTACGTGTTCGGCCGGTACCAGTTGCACGAGCGGGGCTTGCGTCTGCGGTGCCGGAACGGTCTCTTGCGGCGGGACGTGCGCCAACCTCAGCACCGATCGGACCAATTGCGGCGCCTGCGGCTTTACCTGTTCGGCCGGTGCCATTTGCACGAGCGGGGCTTGCGTCTGCGGTCCCGGAACGATCAGGTGCGGCGGGACGTGCGCCAATGTGAGCAACGATCCCAGGAATTGCGGAGCCTGCGGACTTATCTGCGCAGCGGGCAGTGCGTGCATCTCTGGCACCTGCACCTGATCCAGTGCGGCAACTGTCTATAGGGGCCAGAATGAAAGTCCTCGGGTGTCGGTGCGTAATGGCGATGTTGTTCCTGCTCGCATTCTGGTGCGCCGCGCCCGCGCTCGCAGAGCCCCTGTCGCACGAGCAGGGCGACGCGATCCTCCAGGAGCTGAAGCAGATCCGCCAGCTCCTAGAGCGCGCACCGGTTCCCCAGGCCGCTCCGCAGCCGGTGCAGGCGCCGCCACCCGCACCCGAGAAGGTGAAGTTGAAACTCGGCACCGAGTATTCGCTGGGCCGGGCGGATGCGCCCGTCACCATCGTGGAATTCAACGACTTGCAATGCCCGTTCTGCAACCACTTTTATGCGGGCGCGTTCGCGGAGATCAAGAAGAACTACATCGAAACCGGCAAGGTGCGCTTCATCAACCGCGACATGCCGCTCGTGGACCTCCATCCGCTCGCGATGCGCGCGGCGCAGGCGTCGCGTTGCGCGGGCGACCAAGGCAAGTACTGGGAGGTCGCCGACAAGATCCTCACCAACCAGGCCGGGCTCTCGACGCAATCGATCGACCAGTTCGCGACGGACGCGGGAATCGATGCGGCCGCCTACCAGTCGTGCATGGAGGGCGGCCGCCATCTCGAGGCGATCCGCGAAAGCGCCGCGAGCGCGAGCGCCCTCGGCATCAGCGGAACACCGTCCTTCGTGATCGGGCGCGTGAGCGGCGACACGCTCGAGGGACAGAAGCTGGTGGGCGCGATGCCTTTCGCGACGTTCGATACTGTGATCAAACAGTTGCTGGCGAGGTAACTCCGAGATGAAAACAAGACTTGCGTCGCAACATAGCGCGCCCGCATCCAGCGGCAGACGGCGCACCTGGCAAGGCTGCTGGGTGAGCAGCGCACCGGTGCTGTGACCGCCGGGCTGGGACTTAAGTAACTGAAGTGTCCGGAGAGAGACGCCTACCCCAGCGCCGGGCGTTTCTAGGCGAACCTTGAGTTAACTCAAATTCTAGTGACGGTCGCCAATGATCCTCGAATCCTTGGGGCCCTCCCGAATCTCGGGACGCGGTTGCATACCTTCGCACGATTCCACAGAGGGATTACAGAGCGAAACGCTACGGTCTTAGAGGAGAAGTTAAATTATCGTCTACCAGCTCACCTGCGGGCAGGGCCACTTCTTCGAGGGTTGGTTCGCCTCGGCCGAGGCGTACGACCGGCAAGCCGGGTCGGGCCAGCTCCAGTGCCCCACGTGCTCCACTCCGGAAGTGCGCAAGCTCCCGTCCGCGCCGCACGTGCACACGTCAGGGCCGCAGCTGGCCGCGGCGCCGCGCGACGAGCAGGCCTTGCGCAACGAGACCCTGCGCGAGCTGCGCAAGTTCATCCTCACCAATACCGAGGACGTCGGCCGCAAGTTCGCCGAGATCGCGCGCCGTATTCACTACCAGGAAGAAGACGCGCGCAACATCCGCGGCGTGGTGACGCCCGACGAAGCCGAGGAGCTTCGCGAAGAAGGCGTCGAGACTCACTCCCTCTCCGCTGACATCCTGCCCAGCGAAGAAGTGCACTAACCCACCGGGGTCAGACCCCGCTACGACCCCGGTCTGTCCCCGGTCAGAAAGCCGAGAGGCCGGTCTGGGCGCGGCCCAGGATCAGGGCATGGATGTCGTGCGTGCCTTCGTAGGTATTGACCGCCTCGAGGTTCATCGCGTGGCGGATCACGTGGTACTCGTCGGAGACGCCATTGCCGCCGTGCATGTCGCGGGCCACGCGCGCGATGTCGAGCGCCTTGCCGCAGGCGTTGCGCTTGGCGAGCGAGACCATCTCTGGGGTCGCGCGGCCTTCGTCCATGAGCCTGCCGATGCGAAGCGACACCTGCAGCTGCAGCGTGATCTCGGTCTGCATGTCGGCGAGCTTTTTCTGGATCAGCTGGTTCGAGGCGAGAGGCTTGCCGAATTGCTTGCGGTCGAGCGTGTACTGGCGCGCCGCGTGCCAGCAGAATTCCGCCGCGCCCATCGCTCCCCAGGAGATTCCGTAGCGCGCCTTGGTCAGGCAACCGAACGGCCCCTTCAGGCCCTTCACATTCGGCAGCAGGTTCGCTTCCGGCACGAACACGTCGTCCATCGCGATCTCGCCGGTGACCGACGCGCGCAGGCTGAACTTGCCATCGATCTTCGGGGCCTTCAGGCCCTTCATGCCGCGCTCCAGCAGGTAACCGCGGATGTCGCCCGCGTCGTCCTTTGCCCAGACCACGAACACGTCGGCGATGGGTGCATTGGTGATCCACATCTTGGCGCCGCTCACCTTGAAGCCGCCGTCGGCCTTGCGCGCGCGGGTCTCCATGCCGTTGGGATCCGAACCGTGGTTAGGCTCGGTGAGGCCGAAGCAGCCGACCAGCTCGCCGGAGGCCAGGCCCGGCAGCCAGCGCTTCCTCTGCTCCTCGGAGCCGTACGCGTGAATCGGGTGCATCACCAGCGATGACTGCACGCTCATGGTCGAGCGATACGCGGAGTCCACCCGCTCGATCTCACGCGCGATGAGCCCGTAGGACACGTGGTTCACCCCGGCGCAGCCATAGCCCTCGATGGTGGGTCCCATGAAGCCGAGCGCGCCCATCTCGTGGATGATCTTTCGGTCGAACTTCTCGTGGCGGTTCGCC
>JANLXC010000132.1:0-21389 GCA_031364925.1 Burkholderiales bacterium
CCTCGGGCCGCTGGGTGAATTCGCGGTTCAAGCGGTCGACATGGCGGTGGCGGAGATCAACGCCGCGGGCGGCATCAATGGAAGGAAGATCGAGCTCCTCAAGGAAGACTCGGTGAACCCGCAGACCGCGACCACCAAGGCCGAGCGCATGATCGAGCGCGACAAGGTGGCCTGCATCATCGGCGAGATCTCGTCGGCCTCGGCGTTGGCCATCGGGCAGGTGGCCGAGCGGACCAAAACGCTTTTCATCAACACCGGCGCCAACTCCGACCAGTTGCGCGGAAAGAGCTGCAGCAAATACATGTTCCACATCGAGAGCCAGAACTCGATGTACGTGAAGACCTGCGGCCGGGCGCTCATGGCCCAGGGACTGGTGAAGGGCAAGAAGTGGTTCTCGCTCACCGCCGACTACGCCTTCGGGCACGATCTGCTGCGCGTGGCGAAGAAGTTCATGGAGGGCAACGGTGGGCAGTTCGCCGCGGACAAGCTGGTGCCGACGGACGCGACGGATTTCTCGCCGCTGCTGCTCGAGATCCGCAACGCGAAGCCCGACCTGGTGATCTCGAACCTCGCCGGCAACCAGATCACCAACTTCCTCAAGCAGTACGTGGAGTTCGGACTCACATTCCCGGTCGCGGGTTTCGGCTTCGACACCGCGCTCGCCTGGGCCGCGGGCAAGGGGAACTTCCTCGGCACGTGGCCGGTGGTCTGGCACCATCTCATCAATACACCCGCCACGCAGAAGTTCGTGGGGGATTTCCGCAAGCGCTACAACCGCCCGCCCGAGAACCAGGCCTGGGGCGACTACAACGCGATGAAGCTCACCGCGCAGGCGATGGCGGAGACCAAGTCGATCGATGCCACGAAAATCGTCGAGCACTTCGAGAAGGAAGCCAGGTTCCCCCTCATGAAGACGCGCGACGGCTACTTCCGCAAGGCCGACCACCAGATGATGCACGAGATGTACACGGTGACGGCGTTGCCGGCGGCCCAGGTGAAGAACGAGTGGGACATCTTCAGCTCGTCGGCGCCGGTCCCTGGGGCGAACGAATCGCTGGAAGTGATCGCGACACAGGGCGAGGAGATCGAATGCAAGATGGTGTGATGATTGTCACCCCGGCGTAAGCCGGGGCCCAATCTCATGCTATTTCTTCAACACATCCTCAACGGGCTGTTGGCGGGGTCCTACTACCTGCTGATCGCCCTGGGGCTGTCGCTCATCTTCTCGCTGGGCGGCATCGTGAACCTCGCCCACGGCGCGTTCTACGCCATCGGCGCCTACCTCGCGATCACCATCGGGCAGCGGCTGGGGTTCACGGCCGCTGTCTTCATTGCGCCCATCGCGGTGGGCGTGCTGGGGGTGATCGTGGAGCGCCTGTTGTTGAGGCGCTTCTACAAGGCGGATCCCGCGCTGTCGCTCCTCCTCACCTTCGGCCTCGCGATGGTGATCGAGCAGGTGCTGCGCATGATCTACGGCGCGCCTCCGTTGTCGTGGGCGATTCCGCAGGAGCTGCGCGGCCAGTTCATCGTCGGCGACTTCTTCTACCCGCGTTATCGGGCCCTCCTCATGCTGATCGCGATGCTCTGCGTGGCGGGCCTCTGGTTCCTCCTGCAGAGGACGCCGTTCGGCCGCGTGGTGCGCGCGGGCGTGCAGAACCCCGATATGGTCGGCGCGCTCGGCATCTCGCTCGAGCCCTACATGGCGGTGGTGGCGTTCCTCGGCATCGGTCTCGCGGGACTTGCGGGCGTGATGCTCGCGCCGATCTTCGCGGTGCATCCGGCGATGGGCGGCGAGATCATCACCGCGGCCTTCGTGGTGGTGGTGATCGGCGGGCTGGGTTCCTTCTGGGGCGTGGTGATCGCCGCGGTGATCGTGGGCGTATCCAAGGGAGTGGTGACCGCGGCGGGTTACCCGCAATACTCCGAGGCCGCGATCTACCTCCTCATGCTGCTCGTGCTGCTGGTGCGCCCGCGCGGGCTGCTCGGCGAGCGCATCGTGCGCTTCGAATGACTCTCTCAGCGAGTGGTGGCCGATTGAAAATAGAAATCGAGCATTGCCGTCAGCGGCGCGGCATTTCCCCGCAGCCGGCTGCGAAGCGCGGCTCCTTCCCAGCAATCCACCAGGAGGCTCGCCATTCTCTTCGGATTCGCATCGGACGGGATGTCACCGTGCTTCCTCGCCTCCTCCAGGCACACGGAGATCCGCTTTGCTATTTCAGAAAAGCACGCTTCGACCTTGCGGCGAAATGCCTCGCTCACGCCCGAAAGCTCCTGTCCAAGCCCCCCCAGCAGGCAGCCCAGATAGCCCTCCGACCGGTAGCTGTCTCGTGTGAGGTCGAAGAAACGACGCACGCGCGCAAGCGGCGGGCGCGATTCGTCATCCAGGCATGCGTCGAGGCCCGCGTGCACCTTCCCCATGTACTCGTCGATCGCCTGCAGCGCGAAGTCTTCCTTGTCGCGGAAGTGGTGGTAGAAAGAGCCTTTCGGGGTCTGGGTCGCTTCCAGCAGCGCCTGGATGCCGAGGTCGTGATAGCCATGCTTGAGCAGCATGGCCATCCCGGCGTCGAGCAGGCGCTGCTTGGTGGCGTGCGCCGGTTCCACTCAGGCGCTTACCTTCGCGATCATGTGGTCGATCACCTGGCTGTGCTCGTGCTGAGGGCTGAACATGACGATCTCCGCATCGGTATCGACCTTCACATTGTGCCCCGGCGGCCAGTAGAACAGGTCGTTCGCCTTCACCGTCTCCTTGGCCCCCCCCGCATCGGTCGTCGTGATCTGCCCCCGCAGGACGAAGCCCCAGTGCGGGCACTGGCAGAGGTTGCCTTCGAGCCCCTGGAAGAGCGGCGTCGTGTCGACTCCGGCGGAAAGGGTGAAGTATTCCCCGCTGATCTTCCCGAAACCGCTCGCGTTGCCGAAATCCTTGCGCTGGCGGATCACGGCGCCCGGAATTTGCATCCTCACATCCACATCGTCTTTCGCTACACGCATGCCGATATCTCCTTCAAGGGTTTGTCGAAGAATAGACCGATCGGTCTAGTCGGGTCAATATATCCCAAAAGAGCGGAGGGCCGCTAGTGCCGCAGCGACGCGACCTCCTCTATGCGATGGCGGCCCTGGTGGCCCTGCCGTTCGTGCTGCACGCGATCGGGCTGGGCATCACGTCGGCCACCGAAGTCGTCATCTTCGCCATGGCGTGCATGGCGCTCAACATCCTCGTGGGGCACACGGGGCTCGTGTCGTTCGGGCACGGCGCGTGGTTCGGGCTGGCCGCCTACGCCGCGGCGATCATGCAGCGCGAGTACTTCAAGGAAGCGTTCCTCGTGCCGCTCGCAATCGGCGTGGGCTGCGTGCTGCTGCTCTCGTGGGTGTTCGGCTTCCTCATCCTGAGGCGCCGCGGGGTGTACTTCTCGCTTCTCACGCTGGCGCTCTCCGCGATGCTCTACGCGGTCGCCTTCCGCTGGACCGATCTGACCGGCGGCGAGAACGGACTGGGCGGCATCGTGCGCCCGAAGCTCGGCGGTTACTCGTTCGAGAGCACCACCGGCTTCTACGTGATGGTGGCCTTGATCGGGTTGGCGGCGCTTGCCACGCTTTGGCGCTTCCATCGCTCGCCGCTGGGAAGCGTGCTGGTCGCCATCCGCGAGAACGAGCAGCGCGCGCGCTTCGTGGGCTATCCCACCGATCGCTACAAGCTGGTGGCCTTCGTGGCCTCCGCCGGGCTCACCGGGCTCGCCGGCGTGCTGCTGATGTTCAACAACCGCATGACCTCCGCCGAGCCGATTTCCGTGGCGTTCTCCGGCGAGCTGCTGGCGATGGTGATCATCGGCGGGATGCGCTCGTTCCTCGGGCCCGCCATCGGCGCGCTCTTCTTCGTGATCTTCCGCGACAGCCTCTCGCGCGTGACCGAGAACTGGCTGCTCTACTTCGGGCTGCTGTTCGTGGCGTTCGTGGTGTTCTCCCCCGACGGGCTGGTGGGGCTCTACGAGCGTGCGACGCGGCGCTGGCGTCCGAAGCCGGTGACGGATGCGGCGATGAATGGCAGGCAGGCGGGCGAGGCCGAGCTGCCGGCGTCGCTGCGGCCAGCCGCGCATTCGGAAGGCCCGATCCTGGAGGTGGCCGGCCTCGAGAAGAGCTTCGGCGGCATCCGGGCCGTCCACGGCGCCAGCTTCCGCGTTCGCGATCGCACGCTGCACGCGCTCATCGGTCCCAACGGCGCCGGCAAGACCACGGCGTTCAACCTGATCTCGGGCATGTTCCAGCCCGATGCGGGGACGGTGTCCCTCGCCGGACAGTCGATCGCAGCGATGTCGCCGGAGCGCGTGACGCGCGCGGGCGTGGGCCGCTCGTTCCAGATCACCAACCTCTTCGGCGCGCTCGACGTGGAGGAGAACGTGCGCCTCGCCGTGCAGGCGCGCGACCGGCGGCGCTTCTTTTTCTGGATCGACGCGCACGGCATCGAAAGCGTGAATGCCGAGACCGCCGCGGTGATGCGCACCATGGGGCTCGCGGGCATGGAGCGCGCGCAGGCCGCCTCGCTGTCATACGGCGGGCAGCGCCTCCTCGACATGGCGCTGGCGATCGCCACCCGCCCGCGCGTGCTGCTTCTCGACGAGCCGCTGGCAGGGCTTGCCGCCGCCGAGCGCGACCGCGTCGGGCGCCTCATCAAGAGCATCTCGACCGAGATTCCCGTGCTGCTGGTGGAGCACGACATCGACCGCGTGTTCGCGCTGGCCGACGCGGTGACGGTCATGAATGACGGCGCCGTGCTGGTCGACGGGACTGTCGCCGATGCGCGCGATTCGCCGCGAGTGCAGGAGGTTTATATCGGCTCAGGTACGCACGCCTTGGCGGAGCGCGCCGGCCAGAGTGCCGCGAAAGACACCATGCTCCTCTCAGTCGCGGGCGTGAACACCTTTTACGGCAAGAGCCACATCCTGCGCGACGTAGGCTTCGACGTGCGCGACAACGAGATCGTGGCGCTCCTCGGGCGCAATGGCGCGGGGAAGTCGACGCTGCTGAAGACCATCGTCGGCATCACGCCGCCCGCCACCGGCTCGATCCTGTTGAGCGGCGAGGAGGTGGCACGGCGGCCCTCGGCGCAGATTTCGCGCGCCGGTGTCGCCTACGTTCCCCAGGGGCGCGGGCTCTTCGCCGGCATGTCGGTCGCCCACAACCTGGAGCTCGGGCGGCTCAAGCGGCGCACCGGGCGCGGCGTGCACTGGGACGACGCACGCATCTTCGAGTTCTTCCCGAAGTTGAAGGAGCGTTTGCGCTCGCCCGCGGATTACCTTTCGGGGGGTGAGCAGCAGATGCTCGCGGTGGCGCGGGCGCTGACCGGCGATACGCGCCTGTTGCTGCTGGACGAGCCCTTCGAGGGTCTCGCGCCCTCGGTGGTGGAGGAGCTCTTCATCGCTTTCGACAAGCTGCGCCAGGAGGTGTCGATCGTCATCGTGGATCATCACCTCGACCTGGCACTGGCGCTCTCCGACCGCACCGTGGCCCTGGAGAGAGGGAGCGTCACCCACGTAGGCCCCTCGCGGGCATTGGCGGGCGATATGGAGTTGAGGAGGCAGGTGCTGTGGCTCTAGTGTCACCCCGGGCGTTGCAACGCAGCGATGGCCCGGGGTCCAATTTCAAAGACAGGCAAACATGAAAAACGCGGCAATCGTAGGTGCCGGCCTCATCGGCCGCGCCTGGGCAAACGTCTTCGCGCGCGCGGGCTGGAACGTCCGCGTGTGGGATCCGGACGCGGGGCAGCGCGCGAGCGCGGCGAAGCTCATCGAAGAATCCCTGCACGAGCTGGCAGCGCACGGGCTCGTGACGGACCCTGCCGCGTCGGCGAAGCGCGTCACCGTGGCCGCCTCGCTGGAAGTGGCGGTGAACGGCGCCGAGTACGTGCAGGAGTGCGGGCCGGAGGTGCTGGAGGTCAAGCGCTCCACATTCGAGCAGCTCGACCGCATGGCGCCGCCGGGCACGATCCTCGCCTCTTCTACTTCGGCGATCGTCGCCTCGAAGTTCACCGAGGCGCTGGTGGGGCGTGCGCGCTGCATCGTCGCGCACCCGGTGAACCCGCCCCATCTGGTGCCGGTGGTAGAGCTCTGCGGGGCGCCGTGGACGTCGCCGGCCACGATGCAACGCGCGCGGGAGATTCTCGAAGCCGTGGGCCAGGCGCCGATCGAGGTGAAGCGCGAGATCGACGGCTTCATCTTGAATCGCCTGCAGGTGGCGCTCCTCACCGAGGCGTTCCGCCTGGTGCAGGAAGGCTACGTGAGCCCCGAGGACCTCGATCGAACAGTCGCCGACGGTCTCGGGCTGCGCTGGGCCTTCATGGGCCCCTTCGAAACCATCGAGCTGAACGCCCCTGGCGGCGTGGCCGACTACTGCCGTCGCTACGTGCCGTGGTTCCGCCGCTATTTGGCGGACCTCCCGCCCGCGAACGTCTGGGACGATGCGCAGTGGCAGAATGCCGTAGCGGCGTGGAACCACACGCCGACTCCGGCGCAGATCGCCGCGAAAAGCCTGTGGCGCGATGCGCGCCTCGCCGCGCTCGTGGCGCACAAGCGCGCGCAGAAACCCCATTCGTCAGATTGACCAAGGAGCAATGCAATGGCCAGCCCCAAGTCGAAGTCCTCCCGCAAGGTCGTGATCACCTGCGCGGTCACCGGTGCCATCCACACGCCGACGATGTCGCCGCACCTGCCGATCACCGCCGACGAGATCGCCGCGGCCGCGATCGGCGCCCACGAGGCAGGGGCGGCCATCGTCCACCTGCACGCGCGCGATCCGAAGGATGGCCGCCCGGACCAGCGTCCCGAGGCGTTCGCGCCCTTTCTCTCGCGGATCAAGCAGGCCTGCGACGTGGTGATCAACATCACCACGGGAGGCGCACCCACGATGGGCGTCGAGGAGCGCCTCAAGCCCTGCGCGCACTTCAAGCCCGAGGTCGCCTCGCTCAACATGGGCTCGATGAATTTCGGGCTCTTCCCGATGCTGGGGCGCTACCGGGAGTTCAAGTACGACTGGGAGCGGCCGTACCTCGCCGGCTCAGACGAGCGCATCTTCAAGAACACGTTCAAGGACATCGAGAACATTCTCAACACCTGCCGCGCGAATGGCACGCGCTTCGAGGTGGAGTGCTACGACATCGGGCACCTGTACACGCTGCGCCACTTCGCCGACCGCGAGCTGATCAAGCCGCCCTACTTCATCCAGTCGGTGTTCGGAATCCTCGGCGGCATCGGCGGCCATCCCGAGGACGTGGCGCACATGCGGCGCACCGCCGATCGCCTGTTCGGCGATCAGTACGTCTGGAGCGTGCTCGGCGCGGGACGCAACCAGATGCCGATTGCCGCCCAATCGGTGGCCCTCGGCGGCAACGTGCGCGTCGGGCTCGAGGACTCTCTCTGGATCGGGCCCGGCAAGCTCGCCGAGACCAACGCGCAGCAGGTACGCGCCGCGCGCCAGATCATCGAGGGATTGGGGCTAGAGGTGGCGACGCCCGCGGAGGCGCGCCACATCCTCGACCTCAAGGGCGGGAAAAACGTGGCGTTCTGACTCGCGACTATCAGCAACCCACGGTGCACTTGCCGGCGCCGTCGAACTCCATCGTCTTGCCGGAAAGCGGGACGTGCACGGGCACCTTCACGGCCTTCATGAACGCTTCCGTCTTGCTGCCCGGGCGCACCTTGCCCCCCACGGTGCCAACCTCGTTCGCGTGCGATGCGATGACGGAAGCGGGTTTCACGAGGTCGTTGATGACGTAGGCCGCCTCTACCGGTCCGGTGGTGAAGCCGTCGCCGATGTTCATGACGGCGAGCTTCGCGCCGTAGTGGCCGCGCACGACCAGGTCCTGGTCCGCGGTGACGCCGGTATCGCCCGAGAGATAGGCCACCAGCCCGTTGCTGAACTTGAGGATGTAGCCCGTTGCGAGGCCCACGTCGCCGGCGATTCCCGCTTCCTTCATGGCCTTGCCAAGGTCGCCGCCGATATAGTCGGGATCGACGCCATTGCTGTGCATCGCGGTGACGGTCGCGATGCGCACGCCGCCCACCGTCACGCTGCCTCCGAAGCGGGCCAGCATCGAGCTCGCGGGATCGCCGCCGTTGGCCCGCAGCTTCGCCGCGAAGAAGGGCGGCATCTCGCTGCCGGTCACGATCTTTGATTTCTTGGCGAGCGCGATGTTCACGGCGCTGGTGTTGGGCAAGGCCGAAACCGACATGTCCGGCTTGTCGCAGCTTCCCGAGTTCGGCGCCTTGGTGTGCGCGTTGCCCACGTGGTCGCCGTGCATGTGGCTGACCAGGATGACGTCGATCTTGCCGAGCCGCGGGTCGTCCGCGCCGGCGACGGTGCGGCCCGGATCATAAAGGAGGCGCGTCCCGTTCGGATCCTCGAACACCAGCGCGCGGTCCTGCGGGCAGAACTCGCCGTCGATTCCCCCGAGCGGAGTCACCTTCACGGTCTGGGCCAGCGCGGGAAGTGCCAACAGCGCGCCGATGGCGGCCAGGGATGCGATACGGGTAGAACGGTCAATCATGCCCATGGTTTCCTCTTGTCGTTAATTTGCCGAGAGCTTCATCTGTTCCAGGACCGCGCGCCCCAGGAAGCCGTAGGGGTTGGCGAGCGTTTCGGGGATCTCGAAGTGGTTGTAGCCCTCGGCGACGAGGAGCTGCACCGGTTTGCCTGCCGCCTTCACCGCGGCAGCAAAGTCGCGCGATTGGCGCTGGAACTCCGGCGTTTCGAGCGTCCCATAAGCCACGATGACCGGGGCGGTGAGCTTGTCGAGATGGCGCTGCGAGCTCAACGCCTGCTCCATCTCGTCGGTGAACTTGACGTAGGAGCTGCGCGCCGAGAGGCGCACCGGTTTCAAGTCGAACAGGCCGCTGCAGAGGAGCCCGCCTTTCACCGTGTCGCTCGGCAGGTCGAATTCCTTGCGCCAGTCGGTGGTAAGGACCACGCCCGCAAGGTGCGCGCCGGAGGAGTGGCCCGAAACGTAGATGCGTTCGGGATCGCCGCCGAAACTGCGGGCATTGCGCCGCACCCAGGCGACCGCACGGCGCGCCTGCTCGGCCATCGGCATCAGGCTGCCGCCAGACTCGATGACATTGATGAAGTCCAGTACCACGTGATGCGCGCCGGCGTGGACGAAGAGTTCGGCCGCGTAGCCGAAATCCCTGGCGAGGCCTCCACGCCACGCGCCACCATGGATAAAGATGTTGATCGGCGCGTTGGGGCGCTTGGTCACATACACGTCGAGCGCCTCGATGGGGGTGGGTCCATACGCATGGCGCTGCGGCGCGCCCAGGCGCGCGCGCACGGCCTCGCTGTTGGACGCGTAGCGCTCGACGACCTGCGCTCGATTCGCCGCATAGACGCCTTGGTCATACGCCGCATCCAACTCGGCTTGGTCCATGTCGAGCCAGACGATGGGACCCTTCGCGCGCAGCGGCTTCGGCGCAGGCTGCTGGGCAACAGCGGCGCCTGCCGCGATCAGCGCCCCAGATGCGACTGCGCGCAACACATCCCGTCGCGTCACTTGGCTACCACCTATCCCCTCATTTACTCGCATACCGTGCCGCCTCCTGGCTTCGCTTGAGACCAACGTACTACGGAAATTGGAAGTCGTGCAGCCCCATCTCCAAAGCCGGCGGCGAGCGCCGCATCAGGTTCACGCGCATCGGCCGAATGAAGCGCGCGCCCTCGGCAGTCACGTAGGCCTCGAAGCGCCGACGGACCTCGGCCAGCAGCGCGTCGGGAAGAACGTGCTCGGTATGCGTCGCCCCGATCACCTTGGCGGCGAAATCGTCGAAGTCGCGGAAGGCGAGCGGCGCCATGAATTCCCGCTCCACCTCGGCATGCAACACCCGTGCCGCAGCGGCGCGGCGCAATGCCGCCTGCGCCGCCGCGCGCACTTCGCCCTCGTCGTGGAAGAGCTTCACGATGTCGTTGAATTCCCCGGCGTACACCGGCTCCGAGACGTAGAGCCAGCCGCCGGGCCTCAACACCCGCCGGATCTCGGAGAGCGCGCGATCGAGGTGTTGCACGGGCACATGGTGCAGGGACTTCAACATCACCACGCCGTCGATCGATACGTCTGGGAGGTCGATGGCTTCGGCGCCGCCCATGTGGAAGGCGAGCTTGCCGTCAGCGGCGCTCGCAAGGTTCCTTGCGTGCTGCAGGCGATCCACCTCGAAGGCGTCCACCTTCGCCACGCCGGCGCGCGCGATCAATGCGCGCGCGAAATCGGCCTTGCCGCAGCCCAACTCCGCGATATGCGCGCCTTCGAGCCGGACCAGCGACTGGAGGAACGCAACTTCGTCGGCGACGAGGTCCATCAGCGCTTGTCGGGATACCAGAACTCGGCGTTGCTGCGCTTCTTGAGGCTGGAGGGCCCGCGCACGCCGACCTTCAGTGACAACCAAACGAAATGGCCAAATCCATGGCTGTCGAGCTTGCGCGACGAGGAAGTCACGAACGAGCGCAGCGTGACGAAGCGCCCCTGGCGCTTCAGCGCCTGGCTGAAGAAAATCTCCTCCGCGGCGAAATACTCCTCGTCGAAGCCGCCCGTTTTCTCGAAAGCGTCGCGGGTGCAGTAGACGAAGCACCCCGCGGCCCACTTGGCGATCCGGAATACCGGGATGAGGAGCCACATGAGGAAGTGAAGCCACCACGGCGCACGGTCGAGGCGCACCGGCGCGCCGCCGCCCGCGGCGCCCGCGCGCAAGGCCGCGGCCGCCTCGGCGATGAGCGGCGCGTTCACCAGCGTATCGGCGTCCACGAAGATCAGCATGTCGCCCGTGGAGGCGCGCGCGCCGGCGTTGCGAGTCGCCGCGATCTGGCGCTTCTGGATGGTGATCACCCGCGCCCCGCCCTGCTCAGCGACCGCGGCGGTGGCGTCGGTGGAGGCGTCGTTCGCCACCACGATCTCGTAGAGCTCACCCGCGCTTCGTGCCGCGGCGTGGATCGAGGCAAGCGTCGCCGCGAGATATTTCTCCTCGTTGTAAGCCGGGACGACGAAGGAGATCATGATCGGGCCCCGGCCTACGCCGGGGTGACGGAGCCGGCGATGTGGGCGCGCACGATCGAGTCGAAGTCGGGATCGCCCTTGAAGCCCATCGCGTCGGCACGCGCGGTGCGGAACTTGACCGGCCACGTCTTCACGATCCCCTGGATCCGCGCATCGGGCACGAACCGCACACGTTTCACCGTATCGTCGCCGGCGACGCGCCCCATGGCGTCGAGCATTTCGCGCACGGAAAGCGTGATGCCGGGAAGGTTGACGACGCGCGTCGAGGGCCAGTCCTTCGAAGCCATGTCGTGCGCCTGGATGAATGCCGTCACCACGCCCTTCGGCGAAAGGATCCACACGCCCGTGGTGTCCGGCACCGGGCAATCGACGGCCACCCCCGCGAGCGGCTCACGGATGATGCTGCTCGCGAAGGACGAGGCCGCGAGGTTGGGCTTGCCGGGGCGCACCACGACGGTCGGCAGGCGTAGCGAGCGCCCGTCGATGAATCCCTTGCGCGTGTAGTCGGCGACGAGATACTCGCCGATCACCTTCTGCGTGCCGTAGGAAGTCTGCGGCGCGGGCGTGGTGGAATCGTCGAGCACGTCGGGCAACACGCCGCCGAAGGCCGCCACCGAGCTCGCATAGACCACCCTGGGCGGCTTGGGGAGCTTGCGTGCGGCTTCCAGGAGCGCGCGCGTGCCGTCCATGTTCACGTGGTAGCCGAGGTCGAAGTCGGCTTCCGCCCCGCCGCTCACCACGGCGGCGAGGTGATAGATGCTGTCGGTGTCGCGCCCCAGCGCCTTCTCGATGACCGCCGGCGATGCGACATCGCCAGTCACGCAGGTAAAGCGCTTCTCGAGGCCGGGCGGGAAAGCCTGGTCGAGAAGCATGATCTCAGCCTTCGGGTCGATGGCCTTCAGCGCTGCGGCGAGTCGCGATCCGATGAAGCCGCCGCCGCCCGTAATGAGGATTTTCATGTCGGTCCTTGCGGGCTCAGAGAGCCGCGATGCACATGATCTCGACCTTGTAGGCCGGATTCGCGAGCTTCGCCTCGATGGTCGCGCGCGCCGGGGTCTGCCCGGGGACGACCCACTTCTCCCACGCCACGTTCATGCCGGCGAAATCCTTCATGTCGGGCAGGAATATCTGCGCGGATAGGAGTTTCGTCTTGTCGCTGCCGGCTTGCTTCAGCAGCTTCTCGATCTTGGCGAGCACTTCTTCCGTCTGCCCGGTGATGTCCTTGGTGATGTCGTCGGGGACCTCGCCGGCGAGGTAGATGGTGCTTCCGTGGATCACGACTTCCGACAGGCGCTTGCCGACGTTCATTCTCTGGATGCTCATTCACTCTCTCCTATCAATCGACGGTATGGGCACGCGCCTTGAAGCCGCAGGCCTGAAGGGCGGTGACGATCTGCTCGACGTGCTCGCGGTTGCGGGTCTTCAGCACGACGTCGATCTCGACGTTCTGCACCGCCACCTGGGTGAAGGTGCGCTGGTGGTGGACTTCCTCGATGCTCGCGTTCTGCTCGGCGATGCACGCGGTGACCCTGGCGAGCGAGCCCGGCAGGTCGCGCACTTCGACGAGGACGCGCGCCAGGCGCCCGGAGCGCACCATGCCGCGCTCGATGATCTCGGCGAGCATCAGCGGATCGATGTTGCCCCCGCCCAGCACGAGGCCGACGTGCTTTCCGGTGAAGCGCGCCTTCTGCGCGAGGAGCGCCGCCAGCGGTGCGGCGCCCGCGCCCTCCACGACGGTTTTCTCGATCTCGAGCAGCATCACGATCGCCTGCTCGATGTCGCCCTCGTCCACGAGGAAGATCTCGGCCACGTTCTTCTCGATGATGGGGCGCGTCAACGCGCCCGGCTCCTTCACCGCGATGCCCTCGGCGATGGTCGAGGCGCCGAACTGCGGCGTGGAGCCCTTCATCGCGTGGTACATCGCGGGGAAGCGCACCATCTCGACGCCGAACACCTCGACGGAGGGCTTGATGGACTTCGCCGCGATCGAGATGCCGGAGATGAGCCCGCCGCCGCCGATCGCGACGATCATCGCGTCCAGCTCCGGATGCTCCTTCATCATCTCGAGGCCGGCGGTGCCCTGCCCCGCGATGATCTTCTCGTCGTTGTACGGGTGGACCAGCGTAAGCCCGCGCTCGACCGCGGCCTTCAGCGCGAAGTCCTTGGCGCCGTCGAAGTTCTCGCCCTCCAGGATCACCTCGGCGCCGTGGCGCTGCGTCTGCTCGACCTTCACCCACGGCGTGTAGCGCGGCATGACGATGACCGAGGGGATGCCGAGGCGGTTGGCGTGGTAGGCCACGCCCTGCGCGTGGTTGCCCGCCGAGCACGCGATCACGCCCTTGGCGCGCTGCGCCGCGTCCAGCGACAGGAGCTTGTTCAGCGCGCCGCGCTCCTTGAAAGACGCGGTGAACTGGTGGTTCTCGAACTTGAGGTAGACCTCGGCGCCGGTGATCTCGGAGAGCGTGCGCGAATGCATGCACGGCGTCTCGGAGACGTGTCCCCGGATCACCTGCGCGGCGCTCTCGATGTCTTTCAGCGTGACCATTGGAAGTCCACTTCCGGCTTGCGACCGTTGATGATATCCGCAAGCGCGCGCCCCGACCCCGCGGCCATGGTCCAGCCGAGCGTGCCGTGCCCGGTGTTGAGGTAGAGGTTGCAGAAACGAGTGCCGCCGATGATCGGCACGTTGGAGGGCGTGGAGGGGCGCAAGCCCGTCCAGAAGGTCGCCCTGGCGTAGTCGCCCGCCTCGGGGAACATCTGGCTCACGCGCCGGGTGAGCGCCTCGCATCTGACCGTATTCAAGTCGGTGGAGTAGCCCGAGAGCTCCGCGGTGCCGGCGATGCGCATGCGCTTGCCCAGCCGCGTGATCACGATCTTCGCGGCGTCGTCGGTGAGGCTGACGCTCGGCGCCTTCGATTCGTCGCGGATCGGCACCGACGCCGAGTAGCCCTTGGCGGGATACACCGGAAGGTTCAACCCGATGGGCCGCGTGAGGAGCGGCGAGTAGCTTCCCAATGCCACCACGTACGCGTCGGCCTTCATCACCTCTTCGCGACCACCGGCATCGCGCACCGCCACGCCGCTCACCACGTCGGAGCGCGCCTGGATGCCGCGCACTTCGCGCCCATACAGGAAGCGGGCACCTTTCTCCTCGGCCATCTTCGCCAGCCGCAACGTGAAAAGGTGCGCGTCGCCCGACTCGTCGGACGAGGTATAGGTCGCGCCCACGATGCGCTCACGCGCGGCGGCCAGCGCGGGCTCTATCCGCACCGCCTCGTCCACCGTCTTCACCTCGCGGTCGAGGCCGTACTGGCGCATCACCGAGGCCGAGCTCGCGGCGCGCTCGAACTCGCCGGGGTCGGTGTAGTAGTGGAGGATGCCCAGCTCGAGCTGGTCGTACTGGATGTTCGTGGTGGCGCGCAGCTCCTGGAGCGAGGCGCGGCTGTAGAGGGAAAGCTTCACGATCTCGCCGATGTTGTGGCGTGTCCGCGAAGGCAGGCACTCGGCGAGGAAGCGCATCCCCCACGACCATTGCGCCGGATCCATGCGCAGGCGAAAGAGCAGCGGCGCGTCGTCGCGCCATATCCACTGCAGGATCTTGCCGGGAGCGTCGGGATTGGCCCACGGCTCCGCGTGGCACACCGAGATCTGCCCGCCGTTGGCGAACGAGGTCTCCAGCCCGGCGCCCTCGCGGCGCTCGACGACCGTGACTTCGTGGCCCAGCTGGGTGAGGTACCAGGCGGTGGAGGTGCCGATCACGCCGGCACCCAGGATGAGGACTTTCATGTGAAGGGCATTCCGGGGGGAGATTATACTTTCCGTCCATGAGACCGCGCCTCTACAACGACCTCCTGGGGCTCGTGCGGACCGCCTGCACGCACGCTTCGCAGGCCGGACGCGAGGTTCCCGCGATCCCGTTTTACGTGAGGGAGCACGCGGTGGGGTGGCTCCGGCCCTCCTTCGCCGACTTGCTGCGCCGCTGGCCCCATGTCTTCGAGGTCAATCCGGCGTACGTGCGCCTCAATGCCAGGCCCGACAACGCGCAGGCGCGCAGCGCCGCCATGGCCGAGGTGACGCGCGACCTGGCCCGCGACGGCGTCCTTACCGGCTGGCGTGACGAGCCGGTGAGCGTCGCCGCCCACTACGGCCAACCGGAGCTCTTCCGTATCGAGCGCGCCGCCACGCGCCCTTTCGGGCTGATGGCGTACGGAGCGCACCTGAACGGCTTCACGCGCAGGGGCGGCCTCGCCCACGCCTGGATCGCGCGGCGCAGCCCCACCAAGCAGGTCGATCCCGACAAGCTCGACAACCTCGTCGGCGGGCGCATCAGCGCCGGCATGTCCGTGGACGAGACGCTGCGCAAGGAAGCGTGGGAGGAGGCGGGCATGGCACCCTCGCTCCTCGGGGAGCTCACCTGCGTGGGCGCCGTGCGCGTCGAGTACTCGGTGCCCGAGGGCCTGCATCGCGAGATCCTCTTCGTGCACGACTTGTGGCTGCCGGCCGATTACACGCCCGCCAACCAGGACGGCGAGGTATCCGAGATCCGCTGCATGCCCGTCGAGGAAGTGATGAAGGACCTCCTCGCCGGCGACTTCACGCTCGACGCCGCCGTGGTGATGGTGGACGGGTTGCTGCGCCTGGGCGCGTTGCCCCCGGAGGATCCGCAATACCTGGACCTGCTTCGGCTCATGAAGCCGTGACGGTCCTCGCGCTCGCACTCGTCCTCTTCGCCGCCTTCATCCACGCCAGCTGGAACTTCCTGCTGAAGAAGAGCGGTGGGGGCACCGGGCTCATCACCACCGCCTCGTCGCTCTCGCTTCTCCTGTACCTGCCGCTGGTAGTGGTGGCGATGTGGCTGTCCGACTACCAGGTGAAGCCCGTGCACCTCGCGCTCATGCTCGGCAGCGGCGTGATCCACACCGGGTACTTCCTCCTCCTGGACCGCGCCTATCGCAGCGGCGGCGACCTCTCGATCGTCTATCCGCTGGCGCGCTCCACCGGGCCGCTCATCACCATCGCGGTGGCGATCGTCCTCCTCGGCGAGCGCCCGAGTGCCGTCGCCATCGCGGGCGCCGTCATGATCGGCGTCTCGGCCCTCCTCCTCACCGGCAATCCGCTCGGCTGGCACAAGGGCGATTCGCGCCACGCCGTCGGCTTCGCGCTGCTGACCGGCTGCATGATCGCCGCCTACACGCTGTGGGACAAGGTAAGCGTCGCGACGTGGCTGATCCCGCCGCTCCTCTACGACTGGGGCGCGAACGCGTTCCGCGTATGCGTGCTGCTGCCGCTCACGCACCGGCGCTCGCCCGGCGCCATGGCGGTGGCGTGGCGCGAGCGCCGCAAGACGGTATTGGCGATGGCCCTCCTCATGCCGCTTTCCTACATCCTCGTCCTCACCGCGATGGTGCACACGCCGGTGAGCCTCGTCGCCCCGGCGCGCGAGGTGTCGATCCTCTTCGCGGCGCTGATGGGCGCGCACCTGCTGCGCGAGGGCGACGTGATGCGACGCGCCGTCGCCGCGGTCGGCATGGTGCTCGGCATCTCGGGGCTGGCGCTGGGGTAGAATTCGCCTCACAAGAGGCGCGCCCAGCAATGCCCAACTTCACTTCCGCTCCGGCCTGGCGAGCGCTTCTCGCACACCGCGACGCGCTCGCCGCGACACGTCTCGCGCAGCTCTGGAGCGCCGATCCGGGGCGCGGGGCCGCGCTCACGTTCTCGTGCGCGGGCATCGCCGCCGACTTTTCCAAGCAACGCGTCGACGCCACGGCGCTGGCGCTCCTCGCCACGCTCGCGCGCGAGCGCGGGCTCGCCCCCGCCATCGACGCGCTTTTCAGCGGCGCGCGCGTGAACGTGACCGAGAACCGCCCGGCGCTGCACACGGCGCTGCGCGGCGACGAGCACGTGATCCTCGATGGCGATGACCTGCGCCCCGCCATCCAGCGCAACCACGAGCGCATGCGCGTCTTCGCCGAGGCGGTGCGCGCGGGGCAATGGAAAGGGGCCACCGGCGAACGCGTCACGCACGTGCTGGCGCTGGGCATCGGGGGCTCCTCGCTGGGGCCCAAGCTCGTCATCGAGGCCCTCGCCGCCGATGCCGACGGACCCGAGGTGCGCTTCGTCACCAACATCGACGCCGCGGAATTCGACGACGCCCTCGCCGGCCTCGTTGCCGCGACGACGCTGGTGGTGATCGCATCCAAGACCTTCACCACGCAGGAGACGATGGTGAACGCCGACGCGGCCAAGGCGTGGATCGTCGCCGCGCTGGGCCCGGAGGCGATCGCGCGCCACTTCATCGCCGCTACCGCCAACAACAAGGCCGCGACCACCTGGGGCCTTCCGGAATGCAACGTCTTTGCGTTCGCCGACTGGGTCGGCGGGCGCTATTCGCTCTGGTCGAGCGTGGGGTTGCCGATCGCCATCGCCATCGGCATGGCGCGCTTCGAGCAGCTCCTGGCGGGAGCCCACGCCGCGGACCTGCAGTTCCGCTCCGCGCCCCTGGAGCGCAACGTGCCGGTGCTGCTCGGCCTCATCGGCGTATGGAACCGCAACGCCCTCGGTGCGGCGAGCCACGCGGTGCTGAGCTACGCTTCGCGCCTCGAGAACCTCCCCGCCTACCTGCAGCAGCTCGAGATGGAGTCCAACGGCAAGCGCGTCGATCGCGAGGGCAATGCGCTCGGCTTCGCGACCTGCCCGGTCGTGTGGGGCGGGACCGAAACCCCCGGCCAGCACGCGTTCCACCAATGGCTGCACCAGGGCACCGACACGGCGAGCTGCGACTTCATCGTGGTGGCGCGCGCCATGGGCAAGGAGACGGCGCACCACGAGATACTCCTCGCGCACGCCTGCGCGCAGTCGGAAGCGCTGATGAACGGCATCGAGACTTCCGATGCCCACCGCGCGTGTCCCGGCGACCGCGTGAGCACGACGTTCGTATTGCCGCGCCTCGACGCCTTCCACCTGGGAGCGCTGCTGGCGATCTACGAGCACAAGGTGTTCGTGCAGGCCACCATCTGGGGCATCAACGCGTTCGACCAGTTCGGCGTCGAGATCGGCAAGACCATCGCCGGCCAGATCCTGCCCGCGGTGCGTGGTGCCGGCGTTGCCCTGCACGCCTCCACGAAACACCTGTTGGGCGTGATCCGCAAGCTGGGCGAATCGCAGTAGAGTTCATGGCGACCGACGACTTCAAGCGCGTCATCGAATCCCTCAAGGTGGCGGTCGCCATCGCCGACGCGAAGGGCGCGGTCGTGTTCGCCAACAACGCCTTCGCGATGCTCACCGGGGGCGAGCGCGGCGCGCTCACCGGAGTGTCGCTCGCCTCGCTCTTTTGCGCCGAGGATCGCAAGCGCATACAACAGAACGTCGCCCGCGTGGGCGACGGCAAGGCGGCTTCGGCTTTCGTCGACGCGCAGCTCGAGAACGCCGCGGGCGGCGAGCGCTGGGTGCAGATCGCGTTCCAGCCGGCACTCGACATGCGCGACAAGGCCGCGGGCGTGATCGCCGTGCTGCAGGACATCGGGCCGCAGCGCGAGACCGAGTTGGCGTTGAACCTCGCCGGCGCGCGCCTCCTCGCGCTCGCCGAGTCGTCGCGCCGCGCGGTGCTGGTCGAGAACGCCGCGGGCGAGATCGAGCTCGCCAACCAGGCGTTCTGCGAGCTCCTCGACATCAACTCGGCGCCGCAATCGCTCGCCGGCATCCCGGTGCTGGACGCGCTCGCGAAATCCACGCGCATCGACGCCAAGGCGATCGAGAAATCGCGCAAGAAGCCCGACCCGGCGGCGAGCTTCCCGGTGAAACTTCCCGACGGGCGAACCCTTACCCTGGAGCGCCAGGCCCTTGCCCTCGACGAGGCTGTCGCGGGCGCCATCTGGCGCCCGCGCGAGGAAACCGTCGCGCACGGCGGCAGCAAGGGTGCAGCGGAGATCGCGCTGATCGAGAAGATCGGCATGGAGCTTTCGGTGGCGATGGAGGGCATCTCGGCCATCACCATCCGCGCGCACCAGATGGAGTTCGCCCCCGCGCTGGTCGAGCACTTCCAGCGCATCCGGCAATCCACCGAGACCGCGATGGCGGCGATCGGCGACCTGGTGGACTTCTCCAAGCTCTCGGGCGGCGTGGTGCTGCACAAGACCGCGTTCGGATTGCGCGCGGCGCTGGCCGATCTCATCGCGCGCGTGGGCACGCACGCCGAGGAGCGTGGATGCCGCCTGCGAATCAAGGTCGAGCAGGATGTCTCGGACACGCTCGAAGGCGACGTCGATCGCCTGCAGCTGGTGATGAGGAACCTGCTCGAGAACGCGTTCGCGCTCCTGCCCGGCCACGAGGTCACGCTGCAGATCACGCCCGAGTACGTCACCGAGTCCGGCATCCAGCTCTCCTTCAGCGTGACCGCGAGCGCGGAGCCGGGCCAGCATCCTCCGGCCGCGGTCTCGGCGGACGCCGGCATGGGAGTCGCGGTCGCGAAGTTCATGGTGAGCGCCATGGGCGGCAAGCTCGCCATCGCCGCGCGCACCCCGGGCGACGCGCTCTACGCGTTCACGCTGGAGTTTCCAGTGCTGCCCTCGCCGCCCGCCCCAAGGCGCGCGACCTACGTCTCGCTCGTGGGCCTGCCGGTGATGGTCGTGTCCGGCGATTCCGAGCAGCGCCTGCAGGTGACGAACCTGCTGCGCGGCTGGCGCCTCATCCCGCTCGAGGCCGACAACGCGGCGATGGCGATCGCGCTCCTCGAGCGCCTGCACGAAGAGGGCAGCCCCATCCCGCTCGTGATCCTGTCGAACCAGCTGCCGGTGCAGGACGGCTTCCTCCTCGCCTTCCGCATCAAGAACGACGTGAAGCACCGCTCGACGCTGGTGATGATGCTCGCCAACGAGGGCCGCCCCGGCGACGCGATCGCGTGCCGCGAGAACGGCATCGCGGCGTACATGCGCTACCCGATCAACGACCGCCAACTGAACGAGGCGATCATGGCGGTCACCGGCGCCTCGGTCGATTCCGACGAAACGCCGACGCTCGTCACGCGCCACTCGCTGCGCGAGCAGAGGAAGGGGGCCACGATCCTGCTGGTGGACCCGAGCCGCGACAGCCAGATCCTCGCCGCGCACATCCTCGGGCGCCACGACTGCAGCGTCGTGGTGGCGCAGGACCTGCAGGAGGCCCTCGCGGCCCTCGACCAGGACCTCTACGACATCGTGCTGGTGGATACCTCGCTCGCGGGCTTGGGCGAGGCCGACGCGGCGAAGACGCTGCGCTCGCGCATCACGCGCACGCCCGAGGCGGCGACCTTCGTCGCGGTGAGCATTGACCACTCGCCCGCGTATCGCGCGCAGAAGACCGCCGCCGGATTCAACGCGACCCTCGCCAAGCCCTTCCGCAAGGACGACCTCCTCGCCCTCCTCGCCACGTTGGGGCGCATGCCGGTCGAGGCCGACTAGGCACGTGCGCGCTATCTGGGCGCGCTGGCAGTGGCCGTTCGCGCTGGCGGCCTGCCTCGCCGCCGCCGGGCTGCGCTCCGTCGCCTCGCGCCTCGACGTCAACTGGGACCTGAAGAACTACCATTTCTACAACGCATACGCGTTCCTGAACGCTCGGATGGGCTGGGACATCGCGCCGGCGCAGCTTCAGACCTACTACAACCCGCTCCTCGACCTGCCGTTCTATTTCCTGGTGCAGGCGATCCCCTCGCCGCGGATCATCGCGTTCGTGATGGGCGCCACGGCGGGCATCGCGGGCTTCGCGCTGCTGCGCATGCTCACGGTTCTCTTCCCGAAGCGCGGCGACGGCTGGGACCGCGTGCTGTGGATCGCGCTCGCCTTCGCGGTCGGCGTCACCGGTTCCGTCGGCCTGTCGGTGATCGGCGCCACCATGAACGAGTGGCCGCCCGCGATGATGCTGATGGTGTCGCTCGCGATCCTGGTCGCGTCCATCGACAAGCACGGCCATCCGACGATGCCGGCCATGGCCATCGCCGGAGTCGTGACCGGGATCGCGGTGGGGTTGAAGCTCACCTACGGAGTTTTCGGCATGGCTCTCATCGCCGCCGCGGCCGCCTCCGGGACGCTCCCCGAGCGGGCGCGGCGCGCGTTCACGATGGGATGCTTCCTCTTCGTGGGCTTCATGCTCTCGTACGGCGTCTGGGGCGCGATGCTCTACGAGCATTTCGCAATCCGTTCTTCCCGCACTTCAACGGCATCTTCAAGTCGCCCTGGTGGGAGCCGGTGAACTACTTCGACCGCAACTACGGTCCGCGCACCGCGTTCCAGGCCATCTTCTTCCCGCTCATCCTGGCGCGCGAATACAAGCTGGTGAGCGAGGTGAGCTTCCGCGACTGGCGCATGGGCGTGCTCTTCGTGGTCGCGATCCTCGC
>JANLXC010000006.1:0-63740 GCA_031364925.1 Burkholderiales bacterium
ACCCAGGACGGCGTGAAGGAGACGATGGTCAACCCGCGCTACGTCTTCAAGAGCACCGACAACGAGTGCGAGGCGGTGATGGGATCGCTCCTCGCGGTGAAGCACTGGAAGGGCAAGTTCAAGACGGTCGCCGGCATCAACCCCGACTACTCGTACGGGCGCAACAACTTCGCCGCGTTCCAGGCGCTGCTCAGGAAATTCGGCGTCGAGCACACTGTGGTCGCCGACCAGTGGCCGAAGGTCGGCACGACGGATCTGAACTCGCACGTCGCCGCGCTGAAGGCCGCCAAGCCCGACCTGGTGTTCTCGTCGCTCCTCTTCGCGGACCTGCCGATCTTCATGCGCACCGCGCACGGCGCGGGCCTGATGGATGGGGGCACCAAGTTCGTGTTTCCGGCGGCGGGCTTCCAGCACACGGGACTCAAGAAGTCGTTCACGCCCGAGGGCATGATCTTCGGCCACAACACGCTCTACTTCGACCATCCCAACGCGAGCCCGCTGCAGAAGCAGTTCGTGAAGGAGTACGAGGACAAATACAAGGACTACCCGCACTGGGAGGCCGATCGCGCGTACTTCGCGATGAAGGTCTACCAGGCCGGCGTGGAAGCCGCGTACAAGGCGAAGAACGCGTGGCCCGGACAGGAGGACATCATCAACGCCATGGAGGGCGTGAAGGTCGAGTCCCTCGGTGGCCCCGGCATGATGAGGAAGGACCACATCGCCGAGCAGACCTTCTACCAGGGCATCACCACCCACAAGAACCGCTACGACTTCCCGACGCTGGGCCAGATCGACACCATGTATTCCGACCAGCTGCAGAAGCCGACGGGGATGGATTTCTGGAAGTGGATCGAGACGGCGACCATCAAGCTCTGATTTGGCCGCCTTCTTCGACATCCTGATCGGCGGCGTCTTCCACGCCGCCGTTCTTTTTCTCGTGGCCGCCGGGCTGCAGCTCGTGTTCGGCGTGCAGAAGATCGTCAACCTCGCGTGCGGCTCGTTCTACGCGCTCGGGGCGTACTTCGGTATCAGCGCGGTCAACTGGGCGATCGCGGCGGGGATGCCTCCGCAGCTCTTCCTCCCGGTGCTCCTCGTCGCGGGGCTCGTGCTGGGCTTGATCGGCCCGGCCATCGAATTGCTCCTGCGCACAGTCTACGACCGCGATGAGGCGTTCCAGCTTCTCCTTACTTTCGCGCTGGTCCTCATGTTCCAGGACGTGCTGCGCTTCTTCTGGGGCGCGAACCCAAAGCAGCTCGGCAACCTCGTGATGGCGTACGGCAAGATCGAGGTGGGCGCGGTGCAGGTTCCGACTTACAACGTGCTGGTGATCTTCGCGAGCGTCGCGATCGCGGTGGGCATCGGCGCCTTCCTGCAACGCACGAACTTCGGGCGCATCCTGCGCGCCACCGCGGAGAACCGCGAGATGGCGCAGGCGCTAGGCGTCAACGCGCGCTGGATGTACGCGAGCGTCTTCACGCTGGGCACGGTGCTCGGGACTGTGGGAGGAGCCCTGGTGGTTCCCACCGCGGCGGCGTCCCTCGACATGCCGGTGGAGCTGGTGGTCGAGGCCTTCGCGGTGGTGGTGATCGGCGGGCTGGGCTCGATGCGCGGCGCGCTGGTCGGCGCCCTCATCGTCGGCCTCATGCGCGCGCTCGCCATCCGCTACTACGCCGAGCTCGAGATGCTCGCCATCTACCTCGTGGTGATCACGATTCTCATCGCGCGCCCGGTGGGTCTTTTCGGAAAGCCGGTCGAATGAGGCTCGTCTTCGCGGTGCTGGCCATTGTGGCGCTTTCGCTGTTGCCCAAGCTCGCCTCTCCCTATTACATCACGCTGGTCCTGCCTGCCTTCGCCTATGGAATTGCCCTCCTCGGCTTCAACCTCCTCTTCGGGTACACGGGGCTTCTGTCGTTCGGCCATGCGCTGTTCGTCGCGGTGGGCGCCTACGGTGCTGCGGTCCTGTCGAGCAAGCTCGGCGTGAAGAGCTTCGAGCTGGTGCTGCTGCTGTCGGGGCTTGCCGCGGTCGTTGCCGCGATCCCGGTGGCGCTGCTGGCGGTGCGCTACGTGCGCATCTTCTTCGGCATCCTCACGCTCGCCTTCGGCATGCTCTTCCACTCGTTTCTCTTCAAATTCTACGACGTCACCGGCGGGGACACCGGCATCCGCGTACTGCGCCCGTCGCTTTTCGGCATGGACTTCAAGGAGCTCGACAAGACGGCGTTCCTGGTCGGGCCTTTCTACTACTACTGTCTTGCGCTCCTGGTGATCCTGGCGATCGTCATGTGGCGCGTCGTGCATTCGCCTTTCGGGCTGCAGCTGGCCGCCGTCCGCGAGAACCCGCGCAAGGCCGAATACCTCGGCGTGCGCGTGCGGCTCTTTCGCTTCATTGCGTTCCTCATCTCCGCGTTCTACTGCGCCATCGGCGGCGTGATCCTCGCCATCAACACGGGACAAGCGGACCCCGAGCTCGCCTACTGGACGCACTCCGGCGAGCTCGTGTTCATGACCGTGCTGGGCGGTTTCGCGAGCTTCTTCGGCCCGCTGGTGGGCGCCTTCGCGTTCATTTTCCTGAAGTCGGAGCTGATGGGCATCACGCAGTACTGGCGATTTCTCCTCGGCGTGATCCTGGTGCTGATCGTCGTGCTTTTCCCGCGCGGGCTCATGGGGCTTGCCCACGATGCCTGGTCCAGGGCGAAGCCCAAGTGACCGCGTTCATCGAGACCGTCTGTATCGGCAAGGCCTACGGCGATTTCGTCGCGCTGGCGGATGTGTCGCTCTCGATCTCGGAGGGCGAGCTGGTCTCGATCGTGGGGCCGAACGGCGCGGGCAAGACGACCCTGGTCAACGTGCTGACCGGCCTGTTGAAGCCGACCTCGGGCGTGGTGCGCTTCAAGGGGGAGGACATTGCCGGGATTGGCCCCGTGGCTTTGGCCAAGCGCGGCATGGCGCGCGCTTTCCAGCTGGTGCATATCTTCCCCGCGATGACCGTGGCGCAGACGATCGCGGTGGCGGTGGTTTCCCAATCCGGCAAGTCGCTGCGGCTCTTCGCCTCGGTGCGGCACGATGCCGCGGTGAGCGCGCGCGTGCGCGAGGTGGCGACGATCTTCGGATTGGAGGGAAAGCTCGACAACGAGTCGCGGCTCCTGTCGCAGGGCGAGAAGAAGCTCCTCGACATCGCGAGCGCCTTCGCGCTGTCTCCCGAAGTGATCCTGCTGGACGAGCCCACCAGCGGCGTCTCGACGGGCGACAAGCACGGCATCATGCGAAGCGTGATCGACGCGGCCAAGCGCGCCGGCGTGAAGGCGATCATCCTGGTCGAGCACGACATGGACCTGGTCGCCGAGTATTCGAGCCGTATCGTGGCCTTGAAGGAGGGCCGCGTGCTGGCCGACAAAGCCCCCGCGGAATTCTTTCGCGATCCCGAGATCGTCGCCGCCATCGTCGGCAAGATGGTCGGCAAGCTTGCCCGCGACCACTGACATGCTCGCCATCGATCGCCTCACCGTCGACATCCAGAATAGCCGCATCCTGCGCGGCATCTCGCTCGACGTCGCCGCCGGCCAGCTCGTCTGCCTCGTCGGGCGCAACGGCGCCGGCAAGACGACGACGTTCCGCACCATCATGGGTTACCTGAAAGTCGTGTCAGGTACGATTTATTTCATGAAACAACCGCTGGCCGGGGTCGCCACGCATCGCATCGCGCAGATGGGCATCGGCTACGCGCCGGAGGAAAGCCAGGTGTTCGGGGATCTCAATGTCGCCGAGAACATCGAGCTGCCGACGTGGACGCGCCCCAGCGCACGTCCCGCGGCCGAGCGCATCAAGCTCGCCTACGAGATTTTCCCGAAACTACTGGGGTACGCGACGCGCGGCGGCAACCAGCTCTCCGGTGGCGAGCGCAAGATGGTGTCGATCGCCCGGGCATTGGCGCTCGATCCCAAGCTGCTGCTCCTGGACGAGCCCTTCGAGGGCCTGTCCCCCGCCATCATCCCCAGCATCGCCGACGGCATCGCCTCCATCCGCGGTCTTGGCCACGGCATCCTGATGGCCGAGTCCAACATCCACCACATCCCCGAGTACGCCGACAGCTTGTACGTCCTCGAGCGCGGCGAGATCCTCTACCAAGGCAAGCCCGGCGACACGTACCCGCCCGAAGTGATGAAAGTCATCAGCGGTTCCGCCTGAAATGTGGTGTCAGGTACAACTTAGAATGTCGTACCTGACACGACTTTTAGGTTCTTGATTTTGAAGGAGATGCGATGCCCAAGATCCTGACCCAATCCCAGATCGACGCGTTCTGGCGCGACGGCTGCATCTTCCCTATCCGCGTGATGAGCGAGGCCGACGCCATCGAGATCCGCAACCGGCTGGAGGGGTTCGAGAGGCAATCCGGCGGGCCTTTGAAGGGGGCGCTGCGCCACAAGTCGCACCTTCTCTTCACATGGCTCGCGGACCTAGTACGCCAGGAGAAGATCGTCGATGCGATCGAGGACCTCTACGGTCCCAACCTTTTCTGCTGGACCACCAACTTCTTCATCAAGGAGGCGAGCAACCCCGCCTTCGTGTCGTGGCACCAGGACTCGACCTACTGGGGGCTCGACCGCCCGGATGTGGTCACCGCGTGGATCGCGCTCACGCCGAGCAACGAGGCCAACGGCGCCATGGGCTTCATCCCCGGCACGCACAAGAAGGACCAGATCCCGCATCGCGACACGTTCGCGAAGAACAACCTCCTCACGCGCGGGCAGGAGATCGCGGTGGAGGTAAACGAGAAAGACGCGGTGACGATCGAGCTGCAACCCGGCGAGATGTCGCTTCACCACGTGCGGCTGGTGCATGGCTCCCCGCCCAATCCCTCGGACGACCGGCGCATCGGCTTCGCGATCCGCTACATCCCGACTTCCGTGAAGCAGGTGGCCGGCGACGATAGCGCGACCCTGGTGCGCGGCGTGGACGACGAGCACAACTTCGAGCACGAACCCAGGCCGGCGCGCGACATGGACCCCGCCTTCCTCGAGCTACATCGCAAGATCGCCGACCGCAGCGCGCAAATTCTCTACCGCGGCACCGAGGTGAAGAGCTACGACGATCGCAAGGCGCTGCCGGACGACCGGGCCGCGTGATGGACCAACGCGCGAAGGCGGAACAGTTCCAGAAGCTGCATCTCGGCCCGGAGATCCTCGTCATCGCCAATGCGTGGGATGCGGCGAGCGCGCGCGTCTTCGAGCATGCCGGCATGAAGGCGATCGGCACCGGGAGCGCGGGGATCGCCTTCAGCCACGGCTATCCCGACAACGAGGCCGTGCCGCGCGAGGTGATCCTGGAAGCGACGCGTGAGATCGTGCGCATCGTGAAGGTGCCCGTCACCGCGGACATCCTCTCCGGCCTGGGCGAGAGCGTCGATGAAGTGGTCGCCACCGTGAAGGAAGTGATCGCATCGGGCGCGGTGGGAATCAACATCGAGGACGGCTCGGACACGGGCGGCGTGCATCTCTTCGACATCGAGAAACAGGCGGAGAAGATCGGCGCCATCTGCGAGGCCGTTCGCGCTTCCGGGATTCCCATCGTGGTCAACGCGCGCACCGACAGCTTCTGGCTGAAAATCGGCGATGAGAAGCAGCGCCTGGGCGAAAGCATCAAGCGTGCGAACCGCTACCGCGCGGCCGGCGCCCACTGCCTCTTCGTGCCCTCCGCCGCGGACCAGGGGACCATCAAGACGCTGGTCGACGAGATCGACGGCCCGCTGAATATCCTGACCGTCCCCGGCTGCCCGCCGATCGCCGAGCTCCAGGCCCTCGGCGTGCGCCGCGTGAGCGAGGGCTCCGGTCCGATGCGCGCCTCCATGATGCTCACCCGCAAAATCGCCCAGGACCTGCTGGCTACCGGCACGTACACCCGCTTCCACGCCGACGCCATCCCCTACCCCGAAGCCAACAAACTCTTCGAGCGCTGAACCGGGGACAGAGCGGGGACAGACCGGGGACAGACCGGGGTCGTAGCGGGGTCTGACCCCGGTCAAGCCTCGATCTTCGCCTCGGCGATGAGCCTGCGGTACTTCTCCACTTCCTTCTTCCAGAACGCGGCGAACTGCTCGGGCGTGCCGGAGCCCACGTCGGCATCGAGGTCTTTCAGGCGCTGCGCCACCGCGGGCTCCTTGAGGATCGCGTGCACCTCGTTGCTCAAGCGCGCCACGATCTCCTTCGGCAGCCTGGCCGGCCCCGCGAGCCCGTACCAGGTCGCGATCTCATAGCCGGGCAGCGTCTCCGCCACCGCGGGGACGTTGGGCAGGTTCGGCAAGCGCTTCGGCGAGCACACCGCGAGAAGCGTGAGCTTGCCGGCATTCACCTGGGGCAGCGCCGAGCCCGTGGAGCTGAACGTGAGATCCACGTCGCCGGAAATCAGCGCCGACAGCGCTTCGCCGGTGCCCTTGAACGGCACGTGCAGCATGTCCACGCCCGCGGCGAGCTTGAACGCTTCGCCGGCGATGTGCTGGATGCTGCCCACGCCCGACGAGGCGAAGGTGAGCTTGCCCGGGTTCGCCTTCGCGTACGCGATGAGAGCCTTCACGTCGGCGAACTTGTGCTTCGGGTGGTGGCAGAGCATCTGCGGCGTGATGCCGATCAACGCGATGGGCGTGAAGTCGGCGATCGGATCGAAGCGTCCCTTCGACACCATCAGCGGGCCGATCGCGTTGGAGTTGATGTGCGCGAGCTGCAGCGTGTAGCCGTCGGGCGGCGCCTTGGCGACCAGCTCCGAGCAGATGGTGCCCGTGGCGCCAGTGCGGTTGTCGACGATGACGGGTTGGCCGAGCTTGTCGGGAAGCTTGCTCGCCACCAGGCGCGCCATGGCGTCGGCGCCCCCGCCGGGCGGAAAGCCCACCAGCAGCTTGATCGGCTTGCCGGGCCACTTTTCCTGCGCCCACGCGGTGAGCGCGCCCATCATCGGCAGCGCGGCGATTCCGGCCACGAGCCGGCGGCGTTTGTTCGATTCGATCGTCATGTTTGTTTTCTCTCCATCGTGGGGACGCGTATCCAGCCTTCCATCAGGCGCCGTGCGCTGCGGCTCATGACCGCACGCGCCACTTTCCACTCTCCGCGATCGTGCGCGACCTCCGCGCCCACCGCCAGTATTCCGGATGGATGGCCCAGGCGCGTGCGCAGGGGATCGGCGCCGGCGCGGCGCACGCCGTTCGCAATCGTCCCATCGATGGCCGAAGCCACCGCGGTGGCGATGGCACCCGTGCCGGTGATGACGTGATGCAGCTTCCCCATCGACAGCATGCGGATCGTGAGATCCATGTCGCCCGCGTCGATCCTCCTGCCCGTCGATGCGGTGTAACTGCGCGGCGCCGCGACCATCGCGATCTTCGGGGTGTGCAGGCGCGAGCGGCTCGCTTCCTCCGCCGACTTCGCGAGTCCCATGGCGACGGCGCCGTGCGCGCGGATCGACTCGCAGCGCGCGAGGAGCTCCGCGTTTCCATCGACAGCGCCCGCGAGCTCGGTGCCTTCGATGCCCACCGCAGCCGCATCGACGAACACCGTCGGATTGCCGGCCGTGATGAGCGTCACCTCCATCGCGCCCACGCCGGGCACGTCGAGGCGATCGCGCAGGTTGCCGGTGGGAAACATCGCCGACGATTCGCCGCCCTCCTCGCCCATGCCACCGGGCTCGAGAAATTCGATCACGATCTCGGCGGCGGGAAAGGTCACGCCGTCCAGCACGAAGTCGCCCTCCTCGACCACCTCGCCGCCCTCGACCGGGACGTGCGCGACGATGCGCTTGCCGATGTTCTGCTGCCAGATGCGCACCACCGCCACGCCGTTCGCAGGCGCCTTGACCCAGCCCTCGCTCACCGCGAACGGGCCCACCGCCGCGGTGAGGTTGCCGCAGTTGCCCGACCAGTCGATCAGCGGCCGATCGATCGCGACCTGGCCGAAGAGATAATCGACGTCGCAGTCCGGGCGCTGGGAGGGCGAAAGGATCACGATCTTGCTGGTGCTCGATGTCGCCGCACCCATGCCGTCGATCTGCTTGCCGTAGGGATCGGGGCTGCCGATGGTGCGCAGCAATACGCGATCGCGCTCGGCCGTGTCGCCGGGAAGGTCGGCCGCGCGAAAGAAGACACCCTTGCTGGTGCCGCCACGCATGTAGACCGCCGGGATGCGAAGTTGCGCCATCCCTTAGAGGAAATGCTGTCCCGCCCACCAGCTCACCGCGGCGATGAAGGCCGACGCGGGGATGGTGAAGATCCATGCCCACAGGATATTGCCCGCCACGCCCCAGCGCACCGCGGAGACCCTACGCGTGGAACCCACGCCGACGATGGCGCCGGTGATCGTGTGGGTCGTGGAGACCGGGATGCCGAGTCCCGTCGCGACGAAGAGCGTGATCGCCCCTCCCGTCTCCGCGCAGAAGCCGTGCACGGGCTTGAGCTTGGTGATCTTCTGTCCCATGGTCTTCACGATGCGCCAGCCGCCGAAGAAAGTGCCCATGCCGATCGCGATGTAGCACGAGATGATCACCCAGAGCGGCGGCGACGGCGCCGTGGCGCTGTGGGCGCCGGCCGCGATGAGGAGAACCCAGATGATGCCGATGGTCTTCTGCGCGTCGTTGCCGCCGTGCCCGAGGCTGTACGCCGCCGCCGAGATCAACTGCAGCCGTCGGAACCACCGGTCGATGCGATAGGGGCTCGCCTTCCTGAAGATCCACGACACCGCCACCAGCAGAAGCCCGCCCAGCACGAAGCCCATGAACGGGGAAATGAAGATGAACATCACGGTCTTGCCGATGCCCGAGGCGACCAGCGCGCTGAACCCCACCTTGGCCACCGCCGCGCCGATGAGGCCGCCGATCAGCGCGTGGGAGGACGACGACGGCAAGCCGAAGAACCACGTGATCGCGTTCCAGCTGATCGCGCCGATGAGGGCGCCGAAGACCACGTAATGGTCGATGACAGCGGGGTCCACGATGCCCTTGCCGACGGTGGCGGCGACCTTCAGGTGGAAGACCAGGATCGCGACGAAGTTGAAGAACGCCGCGAAGGCGACCGCGTGGTGGGGCTTGAGCACCCCGGTGGAGACGACGGTGGCGATGGAGTTGGCCGCGTCGTGCAGCCCGTTCATGAAGTCGAAGGCGAGCGCCAGGATCACAAGGCTCACCAGCGCGACGAACGTGATCTCCACTTACGAGTTCTCTAGCGAGATGCCTTCGGCGAGGTTCGCCACGTCGAGGCAGCGGTCGGTGACCGCCTCGAGGAGCTCGTAGATCGCCTTCATCTTGATCAGCTCCCTCACGTCCTGCTCTTCGCGGAAGAGCCTTGACACCGCTGAACGCATGACGCGGTCGGCGTCGCTCTCAAGGCGGTCGATCTCCTCGCAGGTCTTGAGGATCGCCTCGAAGTCTCCCTCGCGTCGCCCGAGGAGCTCGACTACGTCCTTCACGCGCTCGCAGCACTTCACGCCGATGTCGGCGAGGCGCTTGGTCTCCGGCGTGATCGAGCGGATGTCGTAGAGGGTAAGCGTCTCGGTGGTGTCCTGCATCAGGTCGCAGATGTCGTCCATCGCGTTGACCAGCTGGTGGATCTGGTCGCGATCGATCGGCGTGATGAAGGTCTTGTGCAGAAGGCGGATGGCCTCCGCGGTGATGCGGTCGGCAGCGTGTTCGGCATCGTCCACCACCCGCGAATGCTGCTCGCGATCGTCGAAGTTCTCCATCAGGGCCTTCAACGCGTGCGCCGCGCGGACGATCTGCACCGCGTGGGCGTTGAAGAGGTCGAAGAACCGGCCTTCCTTGGGGAGCAATCTGCCGAACATCGGGCGAGTGTATCAAACCGGCGATTACCACCCCGGGGACAGAGCGGGGACAGAGCGGGGACAGACCGGGGTCGTAGCGGGGTCTGACCCCGGTTCGGGTTTTAGTGCTTCACGCCCTCCGAGATGTTCTCGAGGGTGTCGCCGGTGCGGGCGTCTTTGCCTTCCTTCACGGCGATGTCGCCGAGGGAGACGATGCCGACCAGCTGGCCGTTGTCGATCACCGCGATGCGGCGGACCTGGCGCTCGCTCATGAGCTTCTCGGCGTCGCGCGTGGAAGCGCTCGGCGAGACGAACACGAGGTCGCGGGTGGCGATCTCGCTCACCGGCTTGTCGTAGCTGCCCGCGGCGACCGCGCGCACCACGATGTCGCGGTCAGTGATGACACCCACGACCTTGCCGTTCTCCACGATCGGCACGAATCCGGTGTCGACCTCCTTCATCACGCTGGCCGCGCGCTGGATGCTGTCGCTGGGCGCGACGGTACGGGGGTTGCGGGTCATTACGTCGCGGACATTCATGGTCGGTTCTCCTGGGTGTGGAGCGGTATGACCACGCCGGCGGATTTTCGTTTTGCTATAATCACCCCCTCGCCCCTCCCCTTTTGGATCAAGACCGATGAGACGCGACGACGCAAAAATTATCGATTCCCGGGAAATCATCCCGGCGGTCGTGCGCGCGCGCTCCGGAGCATCGCTGCCGTCGGGCGGCGACGACTGATCCTGCGGGCCGACCGTCCGCCGGATGTAGAGGCGGAGAGAGTCGGCCACAATGCCGTTGCCTTTTCCGCCAGCGCTTCAAACGCGCGACGGCGACCCCGTTGCGCATCATGGAAAAAGGATCCCGGTACACCGGGGCGACGACATGGCAACGATATTCAGTAACCTGCACCCGAACCGCTGGCTCACGGGCCTCTGGCTCAACCGCGACTTCCGCAAGCTGTGGGGATCGCTCACGATCGTCCACTTCGGCGGACAGGTCACGTTCCTCGCACTGCCCCTCACCGCGGCGCTGGTGCTGAACGCCTCCCCGTTCGAAGTCGGCGTGTTGACCGCGCTCGAGGCGCTCCCCTATCCGATCTTCGGGCTTTTCGCCGGCGTGCTGGTGGATAGAGCGCGCAAGCTGCCGGTGATCATCGCGTGCGACGTGGGCCGCGGGCTGGCGCTCCTCGCGATCCCGATCGCCGCGTGGTTGGACATCCTCACCATGGGCACGCTTTACGTGGTCGGCTTCCTCATCGGCCTTCTCACCGTGATCGGCTGGCCCGCCTACCAGGTGTTCATGACGCAGCGCGTAGGGCGCGAAAACCTGGTCGAGGCCAACGCCAAGATCGGCGTGGCGGATTCCGCGGCGCAGCTCGTGGGGCCGGGGCTTGCCGGCGCGCTCATCCAGTGGCTGACGGCGCCCTTCGCGATCCTGCTGGACGCCATGTGCTTCTTCTTCTCGGCGTGGATGCTGCGCGGGATCCCGGCGGCGGCGAGCGATCCGCCCAAGGGCGCGCCGAGGTCGGTGCGCTCCGAGATCGCCGAAGGGCTGCGCGTGATCTGGCGCAATCCGACGCTGCGCGCGCTGGTGTGGGGGATCGGCACGTGGCAGGTCTTTCGCCATGCGTTCATCGCGATCGTGGTGCTCTTCGGCGCGCGCGAGCTCGGCTTTTCCGCGGGCCACGTGGGCGCGCTCTTCATGGTCGCGGGGCTGGGATCGCTCGCGGCGGCCGGCGCGACGTCGCGCCTGAACAAGCGTTTCGGGATGGGCCCGACGATGCTGGGCGGGATATGCGGCACCGGCATCGCGTGGCTGGTGATGGGCTCCTCGACCGGCTCCTACTGGGTGGCCTCGCTCGCCTTCGGCGGCGGGCTCTTCCTGCTCGACCTGTCGGCGATGGTCTTCTTCATCAACTACCTGACCTTGCGCCAGTCGGTGACGCCCGACCGCCTGCTGGGCCGTGTCACGGCGACGATGATCTGCCTCACGGTGGCCACCGCGCCGCTGGGTGGGCTCGCGGGCGGCTGGATCGGGGAACACTTCGGGCTGCGCGCGGCGATGCTTTTCGCCGGTGTCGGCGCGCTTCTGCTGGCGCCCCTGATGACCTGGCTTTCGCCGCTGGCCCTCATGCGCGAGATGCCAGGCCCCCAGGAGCCCGCCATCACCGAGAGCGTCACCGAGGAGCTGGCCAAGGGCTGACCCCCTAGCGGTTGCAGTCCCGCAGGATGTCTTCGATGGTGTTGCCGGCCAGGCCGTTGCGGGCAAGGTTGCGGAAGCGATATCCGGAAGTGGCGAGATCGCCTTCGGCGGCGCGTTGGCGAAGGGAATCGACCTGCGGCTTGCCGCCCGCCGCGCTGGCGGTGGTGATCGGGTAGACCTTGCAATCGGCCTGGGCAAGCTGGGTGTCCCCCTGGGTGGCACAACCGGAAAGGACGAGCGCGAGGGCGCTGATGGCGAAGAGCGGTTTCATGGCGATACTCCAAGGTGAGGCAATTACGATTCTACGCTCCGCCCCCCTTCGGGCTGACCGAGAAAGGCGAATCCATAGGGGCCAACACCCGCGTCCAAGGGGTATTCCCAACCCGGCGGCATTGTCCGCCCACCTTGGACACCCGATAATGCTGGCCGCCCTGGCCCTTGGAGATTTCGATGGACACGATGATCCTGATCCCGATCGTGGGCATGCTGGTGAGCTTCGGCTTGCCGCTGCTGTTGGTCGCGATCATTCTTTACTACAAGCACCGGCGCCAGCGCCTGACGCACGACACGATCATGAAGCTGGCGGAGAAGGGCCTGCCGGTGCCCGCGGAGCTTCTCGAGCCATCCTCGCCGAGGAAGACATACAGCTCCGGATTGCGCGGCGGGCTGGTGCTGGTCGGTTTGGGGATCGCGCTCGGGATCTTCCTTCAGGAGGTCGGCGGACCGTGGTCGATCGGGCTCATCCCCGGGCTCATGGGCGCGGCGCTGCTCCTCGCCTGGAAGATCGAGACGCGCGCGAAGGCCTGAGACCACTTTCCCCGGAGCCCCCGATGGCTTGCGCCGCGGCGTCCAGCGATGCCGAGCTGATCGTCGCGATCCTCGAGCGCGACGATCGCGGCGCTTTCGCCGAGCTCGTCACGCGCCACCAATCCAAAGTGCGCAGCGTGCTGCGCCGGCTCACCAAGGGCGACACCGGGCTGGCCGACGACCTCGCGCAGGAAACCTTCGTGCTCGCGTGGCGCAACTTGCGGCACTTCCGCTTCGAGGCGCGCTTCTCCACGTGGATCTATCGCATCGCCTTCAACGCGTGGCAAAGCGAAGCGCGCAAGAAGCGCGAAGTGCTGCTCGACATGGACGACGATGCGCCGCCCCTGGGCTCGGAGGCCTGGGCAGAGCTCCCCGACATCGCTTCACGCATCGACATCGAGCGCGCCATGGCCACCCTGAGCGATGGCGAGCGCGCCGCGATCACCGCCTGCTATTACGCCGACCTCTCGCACGAGGAGGCGGCCCTCGCGCTGGGAATGCCGCTCGGCACCGTGAAGACCCACGTTTTGCGCGGCAAGGCGAAGCTCAAGGCTCGCCTCGCGCCGAAGGAGGAATGAAATGAACGATCCTGGATCCGACCAGCTCGAGCGGCTGCTGCGCCGCGATGCGCAGGCCGCTCTTCCCGACGAAGGCTTCACCGCGCGAGTGTTGGGCGCGTTGCCCACGCGCTTAGAGGTCACCCATCACGCCTGGCTCGGACCCGCTCTCATCCTCGGCTCGGCCGCCCTCGGCAGCGCGCTCGCCATCGCCCTCGCTCCCGCCGGCGCCAACGTGGTGCAGGGCTTCTTCGACCTCGCCGCCTTCCACGTCAACACCCCCGCCGCCATGGCCGGCCTCGCGATGACCGGCGCCCTGCTCATCTCCGCCATCGTGCTGGCCCTGGACACCGAGTAAACCCCACCGGGGTCAGACCCCGCTACGACCCCGGTCTGTCCCTGCTCTGTCCCCGGTCTGGCCCCGCTCTGTCCCCGCTTGTCCCCCGCGGCTTGTCGTCCGTTTTCGGTTGGATGTCGTTATGAAGCAATGGCCCGCCGCCCCCGACAAACCATCGCTGGATTCCCGCTTCACGTCATGCAACGCGGCGTGAACAAATCGACTTGCTTTACGACCGATGCCGATCGCGGGCTGTACCTTGCGATGCTCGAGGAGGTCGCCGGCCGGGTCCCGTGCTCGGTCCACGCGTACGTGCTCATGAGCAACCACGTGCACTTGCTCTTGAGTCCTCTGGAAGCCAAGGCCGCCTCGCTTCTCATGAAGAACCTCGGGCAACGCTACGTCCAGGCGTTCAACCGCCGCCACGCACGGACAGGCCCGCTATGGGAAGGGCGATTCCGCTCGTGCGCCGTCGAGTCCGACGAGTATCTCTTCCGCTGCTACCAGTACATCGAGATGAATCCGGTGCGCGCAGGCATGGTGTCGAATCCACGCGAGTACTCCTGGTCCAGCTATCGAGCCAACGCGGAAGGGCAACCCTCGCGCCTGCTCACGCCGCATTCATCCTATCTCTGCTTGGGCGGCGACGCCGACCGGCGCTCGGCGCGATATAGAGATCTCTTCATGGAGGAGCTTTCGGCCGAAGACCTCGGGCGCATTCGAGAAGCGACAAATCGGAACGGAACGCTGGCATCGCAACAGGGCAAGCCGAAGAAACCGGGTAGCCCGCCGATACTGACTCCACTCTAGAGGGGGCAGAGCGGGGACAGACCGGGGACAGACCGGGGTCGTAACGGGGTCTGACCCCGGTTACGCGGTTACCGGTTACGCAGTTACTTGCAGAAGCCGTCCGAAGGCGCCGAAGAAGGCTCGAGCTTCGCCTCGGGAGCTGCCGCAGCCTTGCACTGCGAGCAGGTTTTCGGATGGTCGGCGGCGATGAACTTGCCCTCGCGCGTGTCCTCGTTGATGTTGTCGCGCTTCCATTTGTCGGCCAGGGTGAGAGCGCCGCTCACGTCGGCCTTGGGATCGATCATGTCGAAGATGCCGATCTCCATCAGGTTCTTCCAGCGCTTGCCGGGATACTCGGGCGCCGCCACGCGCACCCACTTGCCGTCGCGATGGGCGAAGTACGCGGCGCTGTCGGGAGGGTTGCCCACCGCAGCGCACATCTCGCACGAGTGCAGCAGCACCTTCACGAAAGCCTTGTCGCCCGCCATCTCGAAGGCGCTGGGCCGATATTCGCGCAGGCTCTTCCAGTAGATCTTCTGCGGCGCGTAGCAAAGCTCCCAGCTCACCACCGCGCCGCGCTCGCCGGAGACGAGCTGTCGGCCCGCGCGCTCGGCGCGGCGGTCGACAACAAGCGTGCGCCCGTCCGTAAGGCTCACCTGCTCGCTCCACGCCGGCCGATCGTTGCCGCAACCGCCCAACAGCAACGCCGCGGCCAGGAGGAGCAAGCCGGGCGCGAGCCTCACTTCAGCAGGTGCTCGACCGAGGCGCGCTCCTCCATGAGCTCCTTCTGCGTCGCGGCGATCTTGGCCCTGGCGAAATCGTTGAGCTCGAGGCCCTTCACGATCTCGTAGCGCCCGCCGGAGCACGTCGTCGGAAAGCCGAACATGAGGCCCTCGGGAATCCCGTAGCTGCCGTCGGCAGGGATGCCCATGGAGACCCAGTCGCCGGAGGGCGTGCCGTTCACCCAGTCGCGCACGTGGTCGATCGCGGCATTGGCGGCGGAAGCGGCGGACGAAAGCCCGCGCGCTTCGATGATCGCCGCGCCGCGCTTCTGCACCGTGGGGATCAACGTGGCTTCGATCCACGCCTGGTCGTTGATGAGCTTGGCGGCTTTCTGGCCGTCGACCTCCGCGTTGAACACATCGGGATACTGCGTCGCGGAATGGTTGCCCCAGATCGTCATCTTCTTCACCGACGCCACCGGCTTGCCGAGCTTCTGCGCGACCTGCGTGAGGGCGCGATTGTGGTCGAGGCGCATCATCGCGGTGAATTGCCGCGGCTTCAACGACGGCGCGTTTTTCATCGCGATGAGGCAGTTGGTGTTGGCCGGATTGCCCACTACCAGCACCTTCACATCGCGCGAGGCCACTTCGTTGAGCGCCTTGCCCTGCGGCACGAAGATCGCGCCGTTGGCTTCGAGGAGGTCTTTCCTCTCCATGCCCGGGCCGCGAGGACGCGCGCCGACCAGCAGCGCCACGTCGGCATCCTTGAATGCGACCTTGGGATCCGAAGCCGCCACCATCGACTGCAATAGCGGGAAAGCGCAGTCGTCCAACTCCATCATCACGCCCTTCAGCGCCTTCTGCGCCTTCTCGTCGGGGATCTCGAGCAGCTGCAGGATCACCGGCTGCCCGCTTCCGAGCATCTCGCCGCTCGCGATGCGAAACAGCAGGCTATAGCCGATCTGGCCGGCGGCACCGGTCACGGCGACGCGTACGGGCTTGTTCATTGCAACTCCTTGGGGTTCGAAACGGAAATCGGCCCCGAATTATAACCGGGGACAGAGCGGGGACAGAGCGGGGACAGACCGGGGTCGTAGCGGGGTCTGACCCCGGTTATTTTTTCTGCAGGGAAATCGAGAGGACGCCGCCGAGAACCAGGGCGGCGCCGAGGATCTGGACAAGGGTGACGTGCTCGCCGAGGAAGATGGCGCCGAGGAAGATGGTGGCGATCGGGCCGACGGAGCTGACGATCGAGGCGTGGCTCGCGCCGATGCGCCGGATGCCTTCCATGGTCATCGCGATCGGCAGCACGGTCGAGAACACCGCCATCACGAGCGCGAGCCAGTAGACAGGGGCGGGCTGCGAAACGATTAGCATTGCGTCGCGCGTCAGGAGGAACTGCGTCACCACGCCCACCGAGGCGACCAGCCCGGCGTGGCAGGCGAAGCGCAGCGTCCCCACGCGCCCGACCATGCGCCCGCTGCCGATCAGGTAAGCCGCGTAGAAAAGCGCCGACAGCAGCACCCACGCCGATCCCACCACCACGTTGCCGGGTTGCGTCGCGAGGTCGTTGTAGAACACCACGAAGATTCCCAGGTACGACAGGGCGATCGCGATCACGTCCACGCGCGTGATGCGCCGCCCGAAGAGCATCGCGGAAAAGAGCACCACGAAAGTCGGATGCACGAACAGGAGCAACCGCTCCAAAGCCGCGGTCACGTACTGCAGCCCGAGGAAATCGAAATAGGAAGCGAGGTAATACCCGATGAGCCCCAGCACCACCATCGAGCGCCGGTCCGCCCACGACAATGGCTCGGTGTCGCCATCGCGCGCCGCCCACCACCCCATCAGCACGAAGAACGGCGCGCTGAAGAGCATGCGTAGCGCGAGCAGCGTCACCGCATCCACGCCGTAGCGGTAGGCGAGCTTGATGATGACGCCCTTGCCGGAGAAGAAGATCGCGCCGGCGGCGACCAGCGCCACCCCGGCGAGGCGCGCCTGGCGTTCCTGGGGAGTCAATGGGGATCCAACTAGATGCGGTCGGAGGGGCCCGCGAAGCGCTCGACCTCGTGGACGTGGTCTTTCGCGCGGGTGAGCGAGCCTTCGGCGGCCAGCAGCAGCGATTCGATCCCGTGCGCATCGCGCGGAAAGCGCGCGTACCCGACCGAAGCGCGCACCGACACACCCAGGTGCTCGAACTGCAGGGCGGCGTGCACCGCCCTGGCGAATTCCTCGGCGAGCTTCTCGTCCTTGAGCCCCAGGCCCAACGCGGCAAACTCGTCGTCGCCGATGCGCGCCACCAGGTGCCCTCCCCCGGTCGCCTTGCGCACGCGCGCGGCCGCCTCCTTCAGCACGCCGTCGCCCGCGCGGTGGCCGATCACCACGTTCACGCGGCGAAAGTCGTCGAGGTCGGCCAGCACCAGTACGCTGCACGTCGGCGAGCCCTGCAGCGCCTTCAGGCGCGCGGCGGCCTGCCCGAGGAAGCCCACGCGGTTGGCGAGGTCCGTCACCGGATCGTCCACCGTCGCGCGGTGCGCATCGCCCACGCTGCCGAAGAGGATCTCCGCGGACTTGCGCCCGAGAGTGGCGAATACCGTGATGATCACCAGGAATTCCACGTAGCTGGTCCAGCTGTCATAGCGCGTGACCACGCTCCTGGTGAGCCCGTTCAGGTCCATGCTGAAAGCGACCGTGGCGGCGATGAGGTTCAGCGCGAGGAGCGCGTAGAACCCGCGGCGCGAAAGCAGGAGCGCTCCCACCAGAACGATGCCGCCGTAAGCGGTGATCGCAACGTCGTGCACGCCGAACGGGCTCAGGATCAGCACCATCGTCACCACGGTGGTGAGGACGCAGCACAACAGCACCAACGCGGGCTCGTTGTGGCCGGCTCGCGCAAAGCCCCACGCCGAGATGCCGAGCGGAGTGGCGAGCGCGAACAGCACCGCGAGATCGCGCTGGCCTGTGACCGCGTTCAGGGTCGAGCCGAGGAACAGGGCGAGCGTGACGACGATGACCGCGATGCGAACGATGGCGGTCATCGGCGCCGAGGCCGAGGTGTCGTGGACGGGCTGCATCAGGGCGCTACGCGGACGGTGTACAGGACCGTACCATTTCCCCCGGCGACGAGCGAGCCCCCAAGCGTCCAGGCCACCGAGCCCGAGCCGTTCACGGCGGGCTGCGTGGTCACGTTGCAGGACGTGATGCTGGCGGGCAGCGGCGCGCCGCAGCTGGCTGCCTGGAACGTGGTGAAGGCCGGCGTCGCGTCGGTGACGACGATCGCGGAGAGCGCCCCGGCGCCGGAATTCCTGTAGGTGATCGTGTACTCGAGCACGTCGCCGGGGCGCGCGGTGTTGGAGGTGCCCGCCGGCGTGCCGAGCGTCACGTTGCGGACACTCTTGGCGAGCGTGAGGCCGGCGCCACCCGCCGCTCCAACGGTGGTGGTGTCCGTGCGCGTGATGGTCTGCGTGCCGTTGAAGGTCGAGGTCACCGAGATCACGTTCTGGCCGTTGAACGGAGCCGCCGCCGGGATCGAATCCGCGACGATGATGCAGACCGAGGCCCCCGCGCCCACCGCGATCGCGCCCGCGAGCGGGGCCGCGCCTTCTGCGCCGTTCAGCGTGCCGCTGCAGTCGCTGTCGCGGTAGATCGCCTGCGTCCAGCCCGCCACCGCCGGCGTGGTGATGTTGGTGGTCGAGAAGGCGACGCTGCCGGCGCTGCCCGCGTTGAAGGTGTGCGCGTAGAAGACCGTCGTCCCAGCAACGCCCGTCTGCGCGTTGTCGGGCGCGAAGCTGTTCACCGCCGCGGCGACCACGTTGGTCGGGTCGAACGCGGAGTTGTTGGCATTGTTCGCCGCGGGCTCGCCGCCGCCGGAGACCGCCACCGAGTTGGTGACCGATGGCACCGCCGTGGAAGCCACCGCCACGGTGAGGGTGATCGGGTTCACGCTCGCGGCGCCCGCCGGGATCACCGCGTTGCTGGTGCACGTCACCAGCGGCGGCGCGGAGACGCACGCCCAGGTGGCGCCGGTGGCCGAGACGAAGGTGAGGCCCGTGGGCAGGGTATCGGTCACGGTGATGACGCCGGTGGTCGGCGCTGTGCCGAGCGTGTTGTCCACCGTAATCGTGTAGACACCGTTGGAGCCGACCACGAAGTTGCCCGGGTGCGTCTTGGAGACGCGCAGGTCGCTCGAGATCACCGTGGTGTTGGCCGAGGCGCTGTTGTTCCCCGCGCCGGTGCGGCCCGGATCGGTCGGATCCTCGGTGCCGGCCGGCGTCACGACGCGCGCGGTATTGGTGAAGGTGCCCGATTGCGGCGCCGTGCCGGTGATGGTGAAGGTGACGGTCGCGCCCGAGGGGAGTGTGGCGATGGTGCTGGTCACGCTGTTGCCCGCCACGTTGACCGCGCCGCACACCGCGCCGCCGGTCGCCGCGCCGCACGAAGCCGCCACGCCGGTAACCACGCCGGGCACGTTGTCGGTGAACTGCGCGCCGCTGCCGGCCTGCGGTCCCGCGTTGGAGACCACCATCGTGTAGGTGATGGCGCCGCCGTTGACGATCGTCGCGGGGCCGGTCTTGGTGATGGCGAGGTTGGCTTCCGGACGCACGTTCAGGGTCGCGCTCGCCGCCACCGCGTTGGAGCCGGCGCTGGTGGTGAGCGCGCCGACCGGGATCGTGTTCAGGAAGGACGAGCCCGGGGTCGCCGCGGTGACGTCGACCGAGAACGAGCACGATCCGTTCGCGGGCACCGCGCCGCCGGTGAGCGTGACGCTGCCCGCGGTATTGGTGACCACGCCGCCGCCGCATGTGGTGCTGGTGTTCGGCGTGGCGGAAACGGTCACGCCGGCCGGCAGGTTGTCCGTCACCGACGTCACCGTGATCGCCGCGGCGTTGCCGTTGTTCACCGTGACGGTGAGCACCGAGATCGCGGCCGGGTCGATGGTCGCGGGCACGAAGGCCTTGGAAACCGAGGCGCCGACCGAGGTCACCGTGAGCGTCGCGGTGTTCGACGCGGGTCCGGTCGCGGCCTGCGTGCTCGACACGCCCGACGTGGTGTTCGGATGGGCGCCCGGCGACGTGCCGCGCACCACCACCGTCACCGTGCAGGACAGCGACGCCGGGATGGTGATGCCGGTGAATGAGATGTTGATCTGGTTGGCCGCGAAGACGTTGCCCGCCGCGCCCGCGCAGCTTCCGCCTGCCGCGCCCGCCGTGTCGATCGCCATGCCGGAGAGCGCGTCGGTGAAGGACGCGTTGGTCAGCGCGCTCGCGTTCGTGTTGGTGATCGTGAAGGTGATGGTGCTGGTGGCGCCGAGCGCGATTGAGGCCGGCGCGAACGCCTTCGCGATGGTGGGCGCGCTCGCCACGGTGAGCGATGCGGAGGCGGCCGTGCCAGGCGCCGCCTGGGTGCTGGTCGCCGTGCCCGTGGTGTTGGTCACCGAGGCGTTGGAAGTCACGGTCTGCGTGATGGTGCACGAGCCGCCCGCGGCGATCGTGCCGGCGTTGAATCCGACCGAGGTGCCGGCGTTCACGCCGCCCGTGAGGGTCGCCGCTCCGCCCGCGCTGCACGAAACACTGCCCGCCGCGGAGTTGGCCATCCCCGCCGGGTACGCATCGCCGATGACCACGCCGGTGAGATTCGCCGGATTGGCCGCCGGGTTCGACACCACGATCGTGAGCGTCGTGTTGCCGCCCGACGGGATCGAGGCCGGCGCGAAATTCTTGGTCACCGTCGGCGCGGCGAACGAGGTCAGCGTCGCGTTGCCCGCCAGGCCCGTGCCCGCGTTGGCGGTGGCGATGGTGCCGGTGGTGTTGTTGAAGATGCCCGGCGCGGGCGCCGTGACCGTCACCGAGACCGTGCACGTGGTACCCGCGGGAATGTTGCCGGCGGTCAGCGCCACGCTGTTGCCGCCCGCGGCGGCGGTGATGGTGCCGGTGCAACCCGCGCCGGCAAGCGTCGCGCCCGGCACCGCCGAGTTGGCGAGGCCCGCCGGGTAGTTGTCGGTGAACGCCGCGCCGGTGATGGCGAGCGTATTCGGGTTGCTGATCGCGATGTCGAGCTGCGTGGTGGCGCCCGGGGCGATGTTGGCGGGCGTGAAGGTCTTCACCGTGGCCGGGCGCGCGAGCACGTTCAGCGTGTCGGAAGCACTCGCTGCGGTGCCGGCGTTGGTGGTCGTCACCGGTCCCGTGGAGTTCACGTAGGAGCCCGCGGCCGCGCTGGTCACGTTGACGGTGACCGTGCACGAGCCGTTCGCGGGCACGGTGCCGGCCGCCAGCGCCACGCTGTTGCCGCCGTTGGCCGCCGTGACGGTGCCCGCGCCGCAGGTGGTCGCCCCGCTTGCCGCCGCCGCGTTGACGAGGCCGCCCGGGTAGCTGTCGGTGAAGGCCGCGCCGGTGACGGGAGCCGCGTTCGGGTTGGAGAGCGTGATGGTGAGCACACTCGCGCCGTTCACGCCGATGGCGTTCGGCGTGAAGGCCTTGGCGGCCGTGAGGCCGCTGTTGACGATGAGCGTGGCGCTCGCGGGCGCGGTGCTGGCGCCGGCATTGGTGGTGGTGAGCGCGCCCGCGGCGATGGTGTTGGCGAAGCTGCCCGCGGCCGCGGCGGATACGTTCACCGTGACCGTGCACGAGCCGCCCGCCGCAATGGTGCCGGCGGTGAGCGCCACGCTATTGCCCCCGTTGGCGGCGGTGACCGTGCCCGCGCCGCACGTCGTGGCACCCGCCGGCGTGGCGGTATTCGTGAGGCCCGCGGGATAGGTGTCGGTGAAGGCGGCGCCGGTGATGGCGATCGCGTTCGTGTTGGTAAGGGTGATGGTCAGCACCGACGCCGATCCGATTCCGACCGGATTCGGCGTGAACGACTTCGCGACGCTGGCATGCGCGAGGACGGTGAGCGTCGCGGAAGCGCCCGCCACGGTGCCGGCGTTGGTCGTCGTGATGTTGCCGGTGGAATTGTTGTACGAGCCCGCCGCCGCGCTGGTCACGTTGACCGTCACGGTGCACGAGCCGGCGGCCGGCACCGTGGCGCCGCTCAACGCCACGCTCGCGCCGTTGTTGGCGGCAGTGACGACACCGCCGCACGTGGTGGCGCCGCTCGCCGAGGCGGTGTTGACCAGGCCCGCGGGGTAGGCGTCGGTGAAGGCCGCGCCGGTCACCGCGGTGGCGTTCGGGTTGTTGAGCGTGATGGTGAGGATGCTGGTGTCGCCGGTGCCGATCACGGCCGGCGTGAACGCCTTGGTCGCCGACAAGCTCGAGAGCACGGTGAGGGAAGCGCCGGCCGCGACGGTGTTCGCACCCGCGTTGGTGCTGGTGAGCGCGCCCACGGCGATGGTGTTGCTGTAGACCGCCGGCGTGGCGCTTGTCACGTTCACGGTGACCGTGCAGGAGCCGCCCGCCGGGATTGTGGCGCCGGTGAGCGCCACGCTCGTCCCATTGGCAGCCGCGGTGACCGCGCCGGCGCAAGAAGTCGCGCCCGCCGGCGTGCCGGTGTTGACGAGGCCCGCCGGGTACGTGTCGGTGAACGCCGCGCCGGTGATCGCCGCCGCGTTGGTGTTGGTCAGCGTGATGGTGAGCACCGAAGGCGCGTTGGGCGCGACCGCCGTCGGGCTGAAGGCCTTCGCGATTGCCGGGTGCGCGAGCACCGCGAGGCTCGCCGAGGCGCCCGCCACCGTGCCCGCGTTGGTGGTGGTCACCGATCCGGTGTTGTTCAGGTACGAGCCCGCCGCGGCGCTGGTCACGTTGACCGTCACCGTGCAAGCGCCACCCGCAGGCACCGTGCCACCGGAAAGCGCCACGCTGTTGCCGCCGTTGGCCGCGGTGACGACGCCGCCGCAGGTCGTGGCCCCGCTCGCCGACGCGGTGTTCGCGAGGCCCGCCGGGTAGGTATCGGTGAACGCCGCGCCGGTCACGGCGATGGCGTTCGCATTGGTGAGCGTGATGGTGAGCACGCTGGTGTCGTTGGTGCCGATCGAGCCCGGCGCGAAGGACTTGGCCACCGCGAGGTTGCCCAGCACCGTGAGCGAGGCGTTGGCGGCGACCGTGCTCGCCCCCGCGTTGGCCGAAGTGACGGCGCCGGCCGCGAGCGTGTTGTTGTAGGTGCCCGGCGTGGCGCTGGTCACGCCGACCGTGATGGTGCAGCTCCCCGCCGCCGGGATCGTCGCACCCGAGATCGCCACGCTCGAGCCGCCGCCGATCGCGACCACGGTGCCTGCGCCGCAAGTCGTCGCACCCGCGGGCGCCGCGGCGTTCACCATCCCGGCCGGATAGTTGTCGGTGAAGGCCGCGCCGGTGATGGCGGCGGCGTTCGAGTTGGCGAGCGTGATGGTGAGGGTCGACGTGGTGCCCACGCCGATCGGGCTGGGCGCGAACGCCTTGGTGACCGTCGGATGCGCCAGCACGGTGAGTGTCGCCGAGGCGCTCGCCGCGGTGCCGGCATTCGTAGTGGTGACGCCGCCCGTGTTGTTGAGATAGCTGCCGGCCGCGGCCGAGGTCACGTTGACGGTCACCGTGCAGGCGCCGTTGGCGGGCACGGTGCCGCCGGCGAGCGCGAGGCTGTTGCCGTTATTGGCCGCGGTGACCGCGCCGCCGCATGTCGTCGCGCCGCCCGCCGCGGCGGTGTTCACCAGGCCCGCGGGATACGCATCGGTAAACGCCGCGCCCGTAGCCGCGATCGAGTTCGGGTTGGTGAGGGTGATCGTCATCACGCTCGTGTCGCCGGTGCCGATCGAGGCCGGCGTGAAGCCCTTGGTGACCGTGAGCGCGTTCGCGACGATCAACGTGTCGTTGGTCGGCGCCACATTGCTGCCGGCGTTGGTGGTGGTGAGCGCGCCCGAGGCGATGATGTTGGTGTAGCTGCCGGACGCCGCGCTGGTCACGTTCACCGTGACCGTGCACGAGCCGCTCGCCGGTATGGTGCCGGCCGAGAGCGACACGCTCGCGCCGCCCGCGGCCGCGGTGACGGTCCCTGCCCCGCATGTCGTGGCACCGGCCGGCGTCGCGGTATTCACGAGGCCCGCCGGGTAGGTATCGGTGAACGCCGCGCCGGTGATCGCCGTGGCATTCGGATTCGTCAGCGTGATGGTCAGCACCGCCGGAGCGTTGGGCGCGACGCCGGCGGGCGCGAACGCCTTGCTGATGGACGCACGCGCGAGAACGGTGAGGGTCGCCGTGGCCGCGGGCGTGGTCCCCGCGTTCGCCGTCGTGATGGCGCCCGTCGAGTTCAGGTAGCTGCCGGCCGCCGCGCTCATCACGTTGACAGTGACCGTGCACGAGCTGCCGGCGAGCACCGTGGCTGCGGCGAGCGCCACGCTAGTGCCGCTGTTGGCCGCGGTCACCGTGCCGCCCGGGCAATCGGTGGTGCCGGAAGCCGCGACGGTGTTGGCCAATCCCGCGGGATACGAGTCGGTGAATGCCACGCCGGTGATGTCGGCGGCATTGCCGTTGGTGAGCGTGATGGTGAGCACGCTCGCGACGTTGGTGCCGACCACCGACGGGGTGAAGCTCTTGGTCGCGGACAACCCCGAGAGAACGGTGAGGGTCGCGTTCGCCGCGGCCTGGCTCGAGCCGGCGTTGGCGGTCGAAAGCGCGCCCGCGCCGATCGAGTTCGGATAGGTGCCGGCCGCCGCAGCCGTCACGTTCACCGTGACCGTGCACGAGCCGCTCGCGGGAATGGTTCCGCCGGCCAGCGCCACGCTCGGGCCGTTGTTGGCCGCGGTGACCACGCCGCCGCAGGTAGTCGCCGCACCTGCCGCCGCCGCGTTGCTAAGGCCCGCCGGGTAGGTGTCGAGGAACGTGGCGTTGGTGAGCGCCACCGCGTTCGCGTTGGTGAGCGTGATGGTGAGCACCGACGTGCCGCCCGCGCCGATGGTGGAGGGCGCGAACGCCTTGGCGATCCCCGGGTGGTTGCGAACCGCAAGGGTCGCCGTGGCCGCGACCGCGGTGCCGGCGTTGGTCGTGGTCACCGCGCCCGTCGAGTTGAGATAGCTGCCGGCAGCCGCCGATGTGACGTTCACCGTGACCGTGCACGAGGAATTCGCCGGCACCGTGCCCGCGGCGAGTGCGACGCTGGTGCCGCTGTTGAGCGCAGTCACCGTGCCCGCGCCGCACGTCGTGGCGCCGCTCGCCACGGCGGTGTTGACGAGTCCCGCCGGATAGCTGTCGGTGAACGCCGCGCCGGTCACCGCGACCGCGTTGGCGTTGGTGAGCGTGATGGTGAGGACACTCGCGTCGCCCGTGCCGATCGAGGCGGCGTTGAACGACTTGGCGACAGCGAGGCGCGCCAGCACGTTCAGCGTCGCGGAGGCGCCCGGCGACGTGCCCGCGCTCGTCGTGGTGACGGATCCGGTGTTGTTGAGATACGAGCCCGTCGCGGCACTCGTCACGTTGACGGTGATCGTGCACGTGCCGCTCGCGGGCACAGTGGCGCCCGAGAGCGCCAGGCTCGCGCCATTGTTGGCGGCAGTGACGGTGCCGCCGCACGACGAGGCTCCGGCCGGCGTGGCGGTATTGACCAGGCCCGGCGGATAGGTGTCGGTGAAGGCGGCGCCCGTCACCGCGACCGGGTTCGGGTTGGTGAGCGTCACGGTCAGCACCGAGACGTCTCCGGTGGCGATCGAGCCCGGGGCGAACGCCTTCGCGACGCCGAGGCCGAGCGCGACCGCCAGCGTGTCGCTCGCCGCCGCCGTGCTCGCGCCCGCGTTGGCGCTGGTGAGGCCGCCCGCGGCAAGCGTGTTGGTGTAGCTGCCCGCGGCGGCGCTGGTGACGTTCACGGTGACCGTGCACGTCCCGCCCGCCGGAATCGTGCCGGCCGCGAGAGCCACGCTCCCGCCACCATTGGCCGCGGTGACGGTGCCCGCGCCGCACGTCGTCGCGCCGGCCGGCGTGGCGGTGTTCACGAGACCCGCGGGATAGGTATCGCTGAACGCGGCGCCGGTGATGGCGGTGGCGTTCGCGTTGGCCAGCGTGAAGGTGAGGACCGAGACGCCGTTGATGCCGATCGCCGAGGGCGCGAAGGCCTTGGTGACCGCCGGGCGCGCGAGCACGGTGAGCGTGGCCGTTGCGCCCGCCGCGGAGCCGGCGTTGGTGGTGGTCACGGTGCCGGTGTTGTTGAGGTACGCGCCGGCGGAAGCGCTCGTCACGTTGACCGTCACCGAGCACGAGCCGCCCGCGGGCACGGTGCCGCCGGTGAGGGCGATGCTGGCGCCGCCGTTGGCCGCGGTGAGCGCGCCGCCGCAGGTGGACACGCCGCCCGCCGCGGCGGTATTCACGAGACCGGCCGGATAGGTGTCGGTGAACGCGGCGCCCGTGACTGCGGACGCGTTGGCGTTGGTGAGCGTGATGGTCAGCACGCTCGCGTCGTTCACGCCGACGGAAGCCGGCGCGAAGCTCTTCGCGACGCCAAGGCCGCCCAACACCGTGAGCGACGCATTCGACGCGACCGTGTTCGCGCCGGCGTTGGTGGACGTCACCGCGCCTATCGCAAGCGTATTGTTGTAGGTGCCCGCCGCCGCCGCGCTCACGTTCACCGTCACCGTGCAGGAGGCGCCCGCGGGGATGGTGGCGCCGGAGAGCGCGACACTTGCGCCGCTCGCCGCCGCGGTCACTGTGCCCGCGCCGCACGAGGTGGCGCCTGCCGGTGTCGCGGTGTTGACGAGTCCCGCCGGGTACGAATCGGTGAATGCCGCGCCGGTGATGGCCGAAGCGTTCGGGTTGGTGAGCGTGATGGTGAGCACGGAGGCGACACCCGTGCCGACGGCTGTCGGCGTGAAGCTCTTCGCGACCGCCGGGTGGCCGAGCACGGTGAGCGTCGCGGAGGCGCCCGCCGAGGTGCCCGCGTTGGTGGTGCTCACCACGCCGGTGGAGTTGAGGTAGCTGCCCGCCGCGGCGCTCGTCACGTTCACGGTCACGTTGCACGAGCCGTTGGCCGGAATGCTGCCCCCGGAGAGCGCCACGCTCGCGCCGCCGTTGGCCGCGGTCACGGTCCCTGCCCCGCAGCTCGTCGTCGCGCCTGCCGCGGTGGCATTCACCAGCCCGGCCGGATAGGAGTCGGTGAACGCGGCGCCCGTGGCCACGATCGAGTTCGGGTTGGTGAGCGTGATGGTGAGGACACTCACGTCGTTGGTGCCGATCGACGACGGCGTGAAGCCCTTGACCACGCCCGGCGAGGTGGCGACGACCAGGGTCGCGTTCGCGTCCGCAGTGCTCGCACCCGCGTTGGTGGAGGTGATGGTGCCCGACGGGATCGAGTTGGCGTAGACGCCCGAGGCCGCGGCGCTCACGTTCACCGTCACCGTGCACGAGCCGCCGGCCGGGATCGTGCCGCCGGACAGTGCCACGCTGGCGCCGGCGTTGGCCGCCGTCACCGTGCCCGCGCCGCACGTCGTGGCGCCGGCGGGCGTGGCGGTGTTCGTGAGGCCCGCGGGGTAGGTATCCGTAAACGCGACGCCGGTGATCGCCGTGGCGTTGGCGTTGCTGAGCGTGATGGTGAGCACAGAGGCGGCGCCCGGAGCGACCAGGGAGGGCGCGAACGCCTTGGTAGCCGCGGGATGCGCGAGCACCGCGAGGGTCGCGGAGGCGCCCGCCGACGTGCCCGCGTTGGCGGTCGTCACGTTGCCGGTGTTGTTGAGGTAGCTGCCCGCCGCGGTGCTGGTCACGTTCACGCTCACCGTGCACGAGGTGCCCGCGGCGACCGTGCCGCCGGCGAGTGCCAGGCTGTTGCCGCTGTTGGCCGCGGTGACGGTGCCGGCCGCGCACGTGGTCACACCGCTCGCGGCCGCCGTGTTGACCAGGCCCGCCGGATACGCGTCGGTGAAGGCGACGCCGGTCACGTCGGAGACGTTGCCGTTGGTGAGCGTGATGGTGAGCACGGCTGCGTTGCCGGTGCCGACCGAGCCCGGCGTGAAGCTCTTCGCGACCGTGAGGCCGCCCAGCACGGTGAGGGACGCATTCGCCGCCGCGGTGCTGGCGCCCGCGTTGGTGGTGACCACGCCGCCGATGGGAATCGAGTTGTTGTGCACGCCCGCCGAAGCGCTGGTCACGCTCGCCGTTACCGTGCACGAGCCATTGGCGGGAATGACGCCGTTGGCGAGCGCCACCGTGGACGCGCCGTTGGCCGCGGTGACGGTGCCCGCGCCGCAGGTGGTCGCACCCGAAGCCGGTGCCGCGTTGACCACACCGGCCGGATAGGTGTCGGTGAAAGTGGCTCCGGTGATGGCACTCGGGTTCGGGTTGGTGAGCGTGATGGTCAGCGTCGAGGTGGCGCCCGAGGCGATGGTCGCCGGGCCGAATGCCTTTGCCACGATCGGGTGCGCGAGCACGGTGAGGCTCGCCGCGGCGCTCGCGGCGGATCCGGCGTTGGTGGTGGTGACCACGCCGGTGGAGTTGTTGTACGTGCCGCCCGCATTGCTGGTCACGTTGACGGTGACCGTGCACGAGCCGCTCGCCGGCACCGTGCCGCCGGAAAGCGCCACGCTGGTCCCGTTGTTGGCCGCGGTGACGGTGCCCGCGCCGCACGTCGTGGCGCCCGCGGCGCTCGTGGTGTTCACCAGCCCCGCCGGATAGCTGTCGGTGAACGCCGCGCCGGTGACCGGGGTGGCGTTCGCGTTGGTGAGCGTGATGGTGAGGACGCTCGCATCGCCCGTGGCGATCGAGCTCGGCGTGAAGGACTTGGCGACGCTGAGCGCGCCCAGCACCGTGAGCGTCGCGCTGGCGGGGGCCGTGCTCGCACCGGCGTTGCCCGTGGCGAGCGCACCCGCCGGGATCGTGTTGGCGTAGACGCCCGCCGCCGCGCTGGTCACGTTGACGGTCACCGTGCACGAGCCGCCGGCGGGGATCGTGCCGCCCGAGAGTGCCACGCTCGCACCGCCGTTGGCGGCGGTCACCGTGCCCGCGCCGCAAGTGGTGGCGCCCGCAGGCGCGGCGGTGTTCACCAAGCCCGCGGGGTACGGGTCCGTGAACGCCGCACCGGTGATCGCCGTCGCGTTGGCGTTGGTGAGCGTGATGGTGAGGACCGATGGCGAGTTCGGCGTCACGGTTGCGGGCGCGAACGCCTTGGCGATCGTCGCGTGCGAGAGCACCGTCAATGTGGCGTTGCCGGCAGCCGCGTTGCCGGCATTCGCGGTGCTGAGCGTTCCTGTCGAGTTGAGGTAGCTGCCGGCGCTCGCGGAGGTCACGTTGACCGTCACCGTGCACGAGCCGCCCGCGGGCACCGTGCCGCCGGACAGCGCCAGGCTGGCGCCGCCGTTTGCCGCGGTGACCACGCCGCCGCAGGTGGTCGCACCCGAAGCCGCGGCCGTGTTCACGAGGCCGGCCGGATAGGTGTCGGTAAACGCGGCGCCGGTCGCGGCCGTGGCGTTCGGGTTGGTGAGCGTGATGGTCATGACGCTCGTGTCGTTGGTGCCGACCGACGCCGGCAGGAAGCCCTTCGCGACCGTGAGCGCGTTCAGCACCGTGAGGGTCGCGCTCGCCGCGGCGGTGCTGGCGCCCGCGTTCGCGGTGGCCAGCGCGCCGGCGGCGATGGTGTTCAGGTAGCTGCCCGACGCGGCGCTGGTCACGTTGACCGTCACCGTGCACGAGCCGGAGGCCGGGATGGTGCCGCCGGACAGCGCGACGCTGGCGCCGCCGTTGGCCGCCGTAACGGTGCCTCCTGCGCAGGTCGTGGCGCCGCCCGGGGTGGCGGTGTTCACCAGGCCCGCCGGATACCCATCCGTGAAAGCGGCGCCACCGATCGCCGTCGCATTCGTGTTGGTGAGCGTGATGGTCAGCACCGACGGCGCGTTCGGCGCTACCGCGTTCGGCGTGAAGCTCTTCGCGAGCGTTGCGTGCGCGAGCACGTCGAGGGTCGCGCTTGCGGCCGTGGCCGTCCCGGCGTTGGTGGTGGCTACGCTGCCCGTCGAGTTGTTGTACGAGCCGGCCGCGGCCGAGGTCACGTTGACGGTGACGGTGCACGAGCCCAGCGCCGGGATGGAGCCGCCGGTGAGCGCCACGCTGGCGCCGCCGTTGGCCGCGGTCAGCGCGCCGCCGCAGGTCGTGGCGCCGGAAGCGCTCGCGGTGTTCACCAGGCCGGCCGGATAAGTATCGGTGAATGCCGCGCCGGTCGCCGCGACCGCGGTCGGGTTGCTGAGCGTGATCGTGAGGACGGAAGTGTCGTTGGTGCCGATCGAGGCCGGGCCGAACGCCTTGGCCACGCTGAGCGCGCTGTTGACGGTGAGCGAGGCGTTCGCCGCGGCGGTGCTCGCGCCCGCGTTGGACGACGTGATGGCGCCGGCGGCAAGGGAGTTGTTGTACGTGCCTGGCGTGGCGCTGGTCACGTTGACGGTGACCGTGCACGAGCCGCCCGCCGGGATGGTGGCGCCGGAGAGCGCAACGCTGGCGCCGTTGTTGGCGGCAGTGACTGTGCCCGCGCCGCACGTCGTGGCCCCCGCGGGGGTGGGCGTGTTTACCAGGCCCAGGGGATACGTGTCGGTGAACGCCACGCCGGTGATCGCGGTGGCATTGGCGTTGGTGAGCGTGATGGTGAGCACCGAGGCCGCATTCGGCGCGATCGTGTTCGGGGTGAAGGACTTGGCCGCCGAAGGATGCGAAAGCACGGTGAGCGTCGCGGTGGCGGCGGCCGCGGTGCCGGCGTTGGTGCTCGCCACATTGCCGGTCGAGTTCAAGTAGCTGCCGGCGCTGGCGCTGGTCACGTTCACGGTGACCGTGCACGAGCCACCCGCGGGCACCGTGCCGCCGGAAAGATCCACGCTCGCGCCGCCGTTGGCCGCGGTGACGGTGCCGCCGCAGCTGGTGGCGCCGCTCGCGCTCGCGGTATTCACCAGGCCCGCCGGATAGCCGTCGGTGAACGCGGCGCCGGTGACGGCGGTGGCGTTCGGGTTTGCAAGCGTGATGGTGAGCACGCTCGTGTTGTTGGTGCCGACCGAGGACGGCGCGAACGCCTTGGCGACCGAGAGACCGGTGTTCACCGTGAGCGTGCCGCTCACCGCCGCGGTGTTGGCGCCGGCGTTGGTCGTGGTAATGGCGCCGACGGCGAGCGTATTCGCGTAGCTGCCGGAGGCGGCAGCGGTGACGTTCACCGTGACCGTGCACGAGCCGCCCGCCGGGATGGTGCCGGCGGAAAGCGCCACGGTGTTGGCGCCGTTGGCCGCAGTCACCGTACCCGCGCCGCAAGTCGTGGCACCTGCGGGCGTGGCGGTATTCACCAGGCCCGCGGGATACGTGTCGGTGAACGCGGCGCCCGTGATCGCCGTGGCATTCGCGTTGGAAAGCGTGATCGTGAGAAGCGCCGTGCCCGCGGGGCCGATGGCGGACGGCGCGAACGTCTTGGTCGCGGTCGGGCGCGAGAGCACAGTGAGCGTGCCCGTCGCGGCGCCCGACGTGCCGGCGTTGGTCGTGGTCACCGGGCCCGTCGAGTTGAGGTAGCTGCCGGCCGCGGCGCTGGTCACGTTGACCGTCACCGTGCACGAGCTGCCCGCGGCGACGGTGGCGCCGGCGAGATCGAGGCTCGCGCCATTGTTGGCCGCGCTGACGGTGCCGCCGGCGCACGTGGTGGCGCCGGAGGCACTCGCGGTGTTGACGAGGCCCGCGGGATAGTTGTCGGTGAATGCCGCGCCCGTCACCGCCGTCGCATTGGTGTTGGTGAGGGTTACGGTCATCACGCTCGTGACGTTGGTGCCGGTCGGCGTCGGCGCGAACGACTTGGCGACGGCAAGGCCTGCGTTGACGGTGAGCGTCGCGTTGGCCGCCGCGGCATTGGCGCCGGCGTTGGTGGTGGTGACCGCGCCGATGGCGATGGCATTGGCGTAGCTGCCCGCGGCGGCGCTGGCCACGTTCACCGTCACCGTGCACGAGCCGGAGGCCGGGATCGTGCCCGCGGAGAGCGCCACGCTGTTCGCGCCGTTGGCGGCGGTGACCGTGCCCGCGCCGCAGGTCGTCGCGCCCGCGGGGGTCGCGGTGTTGACGAGGCCGGCGGGATACGTGTCGGTGAACGCGGCGCCGGTCAACGCCGTGGCGTTCGGGTTGGTGAGCGTGACGGTGAGCACCGAGGCGCCGTTGATGCCCACGGACGTCGGGCTGAACGCCTTGGTGACGATCGGTTGCGCGAGGACCGTGAGCGTGGCCGAGGCGGCCGCCGCGGTGCCGGCGTTCGACGTCGTCACGACGCCGGTGGAGTTGTTGTAGCTCCCCGCCACGGCGCTGGTCACGTTCACGGTGACCGTGCACGAGCTGTTGCTGGGGATGAGGCCGCTGGACAGCGCCACGCTGGTGCCGTTATTGGCTGCCGTGACCGAGCTTCCGCCCGCGCACGTGGTGGCCGCGCCGGCCGCCGCCGTGTTCACCAGCCCGGCCGGATAGTTGTCGGTGAACGCCGCGCCGCTCGCCGACGAGCCGTTCGGGTTGGTGATGGTGATGGTGAGGACCGACGTGCCGCCCATCGGGATCGTCGGCGGGGTGAACGACTTCGCCACCGACACCTGGCTCAGCACCGCGAGGGTCGCGCTCGCCGCGGCGAGGTTCGCGCCGGCGTTGGTGGTGGTGAGCGCGCCGACGGCGAGGGTGTTGAGGTAGCTGCCGGGCGTGGCGCTGGTGGTATTCACCGTCACCGTGCACGAGCCGCTCGCGGGGATGGTCCCGCCGGACAGCGCCACGCTGGTGCCGTTGTTGGCCGCGGTGACGACGCCCGCGCCGCAAGTCGTGGCGCCGGCCGCGGCGCCGGTATTCACCAGGCCCGCGGGATAGGTGTCGGTGAGCGCCGCGCCAGTGATCGCGGTGGCGTTGGAGTTGGTGAGCGTGATGGTCAGCACCGAGGCGGCGTTGGGGGCAACCGACGCCGGCGTGAACGACTTCGCGATGGTCGGGTGCGCGAGCACCGTGAGCGTGGCCGTGGCGCCCGCCACCGTGCCGGCGTTGGTGGTGGTGACGTTCCCGGTGTCGTTCAGGTACGAGCCCGCGGCCGCCGCGGTCACGTTGACCGTCACCGAGCACGAGCCGCCCGCCGGCACCGTGCCGTTGGCGAGCGCGACGCCGGTGCCGTTGTTGGCCGCGGTGACGGTGCCCGCGCCGCAGGTCGTGGCGCCAGCCGGTGTCGCGGTGTTCACCAAGCCCACCGGGTACGCGTCGCTGAATGCGGCGCCCGTCACCGGGGTGGCGTTCGGGTTGGTGAGCGTGATGGTGAGCACGCTGGCGCCGCCGGTGCCGATGGTGCCGGGCGTGAACGACTTCGCGGTGGTGAGCCCCGCCAGCACCGACAACGTCGCGTTGGCCGCGGCGGTGTTGGCGCCGGCGTTGGCCGACGTCAGGGCGCCCGCGGCAATGGTGTTGTTGTACGTGCCCGATGCGGCGCTGGTGACATTGACGGTCACCGTGCACGAGCCACCCGCCGGGATGGTGCCGCCGGTGAGCGCCACACTCGCCCCGCCGCTGGCCGCGGTGACCGCGCCGCCGCAGGTCGTGGCACCCGCCGGGGTCGCGGTGTTGACCACGCCGGCCGGGTAGGTGTCGGTAAACGCCGCCGCGGTGATGGCGCTCGCGTTCGGGTTGGTGAGCGTGATGGTCAGCACCGAAGTCCCGCCCAGGCCGATCGCCGTCGGGCTGAAAGCCTTCGCGATCGCCGGGTGGGAGAGCACGGTGAGTGTCGCCGACGCGCCCGCCGCCGTCCCGCCGTTGGTGCTGGTGACGTTGCCGGTATTGTTGCTGTAGCTCCCCGCCGCCGCCGAAGTGACGTTCACCGTGACCGTGCACGAGCCGCTCGCGGGCACCGTGCCGCCGGACATTGCCACGCTCGCACCGCCGTTGGCCGCGGTGATCACGCCGCCGCAACCGGTCGCACCGCTCGCGGAAGCCGTGTTCACCAGCCCCGCGGGATAGGCATCGGTGAACGCCGCGCCGGTGATCGCGGTCGCGTTCGGATTGGTGAGCGTGATGGTGAGCACGCTCGTGTCGTTGGTGCCGATCGAGGCGGGTGTGAACGACTTGGCCACCGTGAGCGCCGTGGCCACGGTGAGCGTGTCGCTCGTGGCCACGGTGTTGGCGCCGCCGTTGGCAGTGGTGAGCGCCCCCGCGGCGATGGTGTTGGTGTGGCTGCCTGACGTGCCGCTCGTCACGTTCACGGTCACCGTGCACGAGCCGTTGGCGGGGATGGTGGCGCCGGACAGCGCCACGCTGTTGGCGTTGTTGGCGGCGGTGACGGTGCCGCCCGCGCATGTCGTCGCACCGCTCGCCGAAGCCGTGTTGGTCACGCTCGCCGGATAGGTGTCGGTGAACGCCGCGCCCGTTATCGGGGTCGCGTTGGCGTTGGTGAGCGTGACGGTGAGCACGCTCGGCGCGTTGGGCGCGATCAGCGTGGGCGAGAACGCCTTCGCGATGGTCGGGCGCGCGAGCACGGTGAGCGTCGCGGACGCGCCGGCGGCGGTGCCCGCATTCGTCGTCGTGACGCTGCCCGTGGAATTGAGATAGGCGCTCGCGGCGGCCGAAGTCACGTTGACCGTCACCGTGCACGAGCTCGAGGCGGCGACCGTCGCCCCGGACAGCGCCAGGCTGCCGCCGCCGTTGGCCGCGGTCACCGTGGGCGCGCCGCCGCACGTGGTGGCGCCGCTCGCGGCCGCCGTATTGAGGAGGCCCGCCGGATAGGTGTCCGTGAACGCCGCGCCGGTCACGGCACTCGTGTTCGGGTTGGTGAGCGTGATCGTGAGCAGGCTCACGTCGTTGGTGCCGATGGTGGCCGGCGTGAACGACTTGGCGACGTTGAGTGCGGCGAATGCGGTGAGCGTTGCGTTGGCGGCCACCGTGTTGGCGCCGGCGTTGGTGCTGGTCACCGCGCCGATCGCGAGCGTGTTGGCGTAGGCCCCGCCCGCGACGCTGGTGACGTTGACCGTGACCGTGCACGAGCCCGCCGCCGGGATGGTGCCGCCGGAGAGCGCCACGCTGGCGCCGTTGTTAGCAGCCGTCACGGTACCGCCCACGCACGTGGTCGCCGCACCCGCGGCCGCTGTGTTGACGAGCCCTGCCGGGTAGCTGTCGGTGAAGGCCGCGCCGGTGATGGCGCTGGCGTTCGGGTTGGTGAGCGTGATGGTGAGGACCGAGGCCGCGCCGGTCGCGATCGACGCCGGGGTGAACGACTTCGCCACCGCCGGGTGGCCGAGCACGGTAAGCGACGCAGAGGCGCCTGCGGCGGTGCCGGCGTTGGTCGTGGTCACGTTGCCGGTGTTGTTGTTGTAGACCCCGGTGGCGGCGCTGGTCACGTTGACGGTGATGTTGCACGAAGCGCTCGCCGGCACCGTCGCGCCCGAGAGCGCAAGGCTGTTGCCGCCGTTGGCCGCCGTGACGGTGCCGCCGCACGACGACACGCCGTTGGCGGCGGCTGTGTTCACCAGGCCCGCCGGGTAGCTGTCGGTGAACGCCGCGCCGGTGACCGCGGTCGCGTTCGGGTTGGTGAGCGTGATGGTGAGGACCGCGGTGTCGTTGGTGCCGATCGAGGCCGGAGTGAAGGCCTTCGACACGGACAGCGAATTGGCCACGGTCAGCGTGTCGCTCGCCGCGGCGGTGCTCGAGCCCGAGTTGGTGGTGGTGAGCGCGCCCGCCGCGATGGTGTTGGTGAACGAACCCGACGACGGCGCGGCGACGTTCACCGTCACCGTGCACGAGCCGCTCGCGGGGATGGTGCCCCCGGCCAGCGACACGGTCCCTGCCCCGGCCACCGCCGTGACCACGCCCGCGCCGCACGTCGTGGCGCCGGCGGGTGTCGCCGTGTTGGCAAGGCCCGCGGGATAGGTATCGGTGAACGCAGCGCCCGTGGTGGCGCCCGCGTTCGCGTTGGTGAGCGTGATGGTGAGCACCGAGGCCGCGTTCGGCGCCACCAGCGACGGCCCGAAGGACTTGGCGATGGTCGGGCGCGCGCCCACGGTGAGAGTCGCCGAGGCGCCGGCCGCGGTACCCGCGTTGGTGGTGGTGACGTTGCCGGTGGTGTTGTTGTACGAACCCGCGGCAGCCGAGGTCACGTTCACCGTGATCGTGCACGAGCCGCTCGCCGGCACCGTGGCCCCCGAGAGTGCGAGGCTATTGCCGTTGTTGGCCGCCGTGACCGAGCCGCCGCAGCTCGAGGCACCCGCCGGCGTGCCGGTATTCACCAGGCCCGCGGGATAGGTGTCGGTGAAGGCCACGCCGGTGACCGCGGTCGTGTTCGCGTTGGCAAGCGTGACGGTCAGCACCGACACGCTGTTCACGCCGATGGCCGCGGGCGTGAAGCTCTTCGCCACGGTAAGCGCGCCCAGTACCGAGAGCGACGCGTTGGCCGCCACCGTGTTCGAGCCCGCGTTGGTCGTGGTGAGAGCGCCGATCGCGACCGTGTTGTTGTAGGTGCCGGCGGCCGCCGCGGTCACGTCCACCGTCACCGTGCAGGAGCCCGACGCCGGGATGGTGGCGCCGGAGAGGGCGACGCCGGGACCGCTGTTCGCCGCGGTCACGACCCCGCCGCACGTGGTGGCGCCGTTGGGCGCCGCCGCGTTGGTGAGGCCCGCAGGATAGGTGTCGGTGAACGCCGCGCCGGTGATGGCGCTCGCGTTCGCGTTGGTGAGCGTGAAGGTGAGCGTCGCGATGCCGCCCGCCGTCGTCGGGTTCGGGGCGAACGACTTGGTGAGCGACGGGTGCGTGCGCACGGTCAGCGTCGCTGTCGCGCCCGCCACCGTGCCGGCGTTGGCGGTGGTCACGTTGCCGGTGTCGTTGAGATAGCTGCCGGCGGCGGCCGAAGTCACGTTGACCGTCACCGTGCACGAGCCGCCCGCCGCAACCGTCGCGCCGGAAATCGCGAGGCTCGCGCCGTTGTTCGCCGCGGTCACCGTGGGCGCGCCACCGCAAGTGGTGGCGCCGCTTGCGGAAGACGTGTTCACCAGCCCCGCGGGATAGGTGTCGGTGAACGCCGCGCCGGTGACCGCGCTCGCATTCGGGTTGGTGAGCGTGACGGTGAGGACGCTCGTGTCGTTGGTGCCGATGTTGGCCGGCGTGAAGCTCTTCGCCACGCCCAGGGCGCCCAGCACCGTGAGCGTGCCGGCGCCGGCGACGGTGTTAGAGCCGGCGTTGGTGGTCGTGACCGCCCCGATGGCGAGGTTATTGTTGTAGGTGCCGGTTGCCGCGCTGGTGACGTTGACCGAGACCGTGCACGAGCCATTCGCGGGAATGGTGCCGCCGGAGAGCTGCACGGTGTTGCCATTGTTGGCCGCGGTCACCACGCCGCCGCAGGTGGTCGCGCCGCCGGCGGCCGCCGTGTTGACGAGGCCCGCGGGGTAGGTATCGGTGAACGCCGCGCCGGTGATCGCTGCTGTGTTGCTGTTCGACAGCGTGATGGTGAGGACCGAGGGCACGCCCACGCCCACCGCGGCAGGCGCGAACGACTTGGCGACCGTGGCGTGGGCGAGGACGGTGAGTGTCGCCGTGGCCGCGGCCGAGGTGCCGGCGTTGGTGGTGGTCACCGCGCCCGTCGAGTTGAGGTAGCTGCCCGCGGCTGCCGAGGTCACGTTGACCGTCACCGTGCACGAGCTGCTCGCCGGCACCGTGCCACCGGAAAGGGCCACGCTGGCGCCACTGTTGGCCGCGGTGACGACGCCTCCGCAGGACGTCGCGCCGCTCGCGGAGGCCGTGTTGACGAGCCCCGCGGGATAGGTATCCGTGAACGCCGCGCCGCTCGCCGCGGTGCCGTTCGGGTTGGTGAGCGTGATGGTGAGCACGCTGGTGTCGCCGGTGCCGATCGAAGCGGCGGTGAAGCTCTTCGTGACCAGCAGCGCGTCGAGCACCGCGAGGGACGCGTTGGCCGCCGCGGTGCTGGCGCCCGCGTTGGTGGTGGTGAGCGCGCCCGCGGGGATGGTGTTGTTGTAGGTGCCGGCGGCCGCCGAGGTCACGTTGACCGTCACCGTGCACGAGCCGCCCGCCGGAATCGTGCCGCCGGAGAGCGCCACGCTGTTGCCGCCGTTGGCCGCGGTGACGGCGCCGCCGCATGTCGTCGCGCCACTCGCGTTCGCCGTGTTCACCAGGCCCGCCGGATACGTATCCGTGAACGCGGCGCCGGTGATCGCCGCGGCATTGGAGTTGGAAAGCGTGATGGTGAGAACCGAGGTCGCGTTCGGCGCCACCGCGTTCGGCGTGAACGACTTGGCGAGCGTGGCGCGCGCGAACACGTCGAGCGTCGCCGAGGCCGCGGTCGCGGTGCCCGCGTTGGTGGTGGTGACGTTGCCCGTGGAGTTGTTGTAGCTCCCCGCGGTATTCGAGGTCACGTTCACCGTCACCGTGCACGAGCCGAGCGCGGGGATGGTGCCGCCGGAAAGTGCCACGCTGGCGCCGTTGCTGGCCGCGGTCACGGTGCCTGCGCCGCACGTCGTGGATCCAGCGGGCGTGCCGGTGTTCACCAGGTTCGCGGGATAGGTGTCGGTGAACGCCGCGCCGGTGGCCGCCACCGCGTTCGGGTTGGTGAGCGTGATGGTCAGCACGCTCGTGTTGCCGGTGCCGATGGCGGCGGGCGCGAACGCCTTCGACACCGACAGCGCGTTGTTGATGGTGAGCGAGGCATTGCCCGCTGCGGTGCTGGCGCCCGCGTTGGTGCTGGCGAGTCCGCCCGCCGGAATCGAGTTGTTGTAGGTGCCCGGCGTGGCGCTGGTCACGTTGACGGTGACGGTGCACGAGCCATTCGCGGGGATGGTGGCGCCCGAGAGCGACACGCTGCCGCCGTTGTTGACCGCGGTGACGACTCCGCCGCAAGTCGTCGCGCCGCCCGCTGCCGCCGTGTTCACCAGCCCCGCGGGGTAGGTATCGGTGAACGCCGCGCCGGTGATCGCGGAAGCGTTCGCGTTGGTCAGTGTGATGGTCAGCACCGAGGTCGCGTTCGGCGCGACGGCGGCGGGCGCGAAGGCCTTGGCGATCGACGGATGCTGCAGGACCGTGAGGGTCGCCGTAGCGGCGGCGGCGGTGCCCGCGTTGGTGGTGGTGACGCTGCCGGTCGAGTTCAGATAGCTGCCCGCCGCCGCCGAGGTCACGTTCACCGTCACCGTGCACGAGCCGCTCGCCGGCACGGTTGCTCCCGAGAGCGCGACGCTGGCGCCGTTGTTCGCCGCCGTGACCGTCGGCGCGCCGCCGCAGGTGGTGGCGCCGCTGGCCGATGCGGTGTTCACCAGGCCCGCAGGGTAGGCGTCGGTGAAGGCCGCGCCGGTAACCGCCGTTGCGTTGCCGTTGGCAAGCGTGATGGTCAGCACCGACGTGTCGTTGGTGCCGATGGACGCGGGCGCGAACGCTTTCGCCACCGTGAGGCCGTTCAGCACCGAGAGCGAGCCGCTGGCCGCGGCTGTATTGCTACCGGCGTTGGTCGTGGTAAGCGCGCCGATGGCGATGGTATTGGCGTAGGTGCCGGCGGCCGCCGCGGTCACATTCACCGTCACCGTGCACAAGCCGCTTGCCGGAATGGTGCCGCCGGACAGCGCCACGCTCCCGCCGTTGTTGGCAGCCGTGACGACGCCGCCGCACGTCGTCGCGCCGCCGGCCGCCGCGCTGTTCACCAGGCCGGCGGGATAGGTGTCGGTGAAGGCGGCGCCGGTGATGGCGCTCGCGTTCGGATTGGTCAGCGTGATGGTCAGTACCGAGGTCACGCCCAGGCCCACCGGGTTCGGGCTGAACGCCTTGGCGAGCGTCGGGTGGCCGAGCACCGTCAGCGTGCCGCTCACCGGCGCCGCATTGGAACCCGCGTTGGTCGACGTGATGGCGCCGATGGCGAGCGTGTTGGCGTAGGAGCCGGCCGCGGCGCTGGTGACGTTCACCGTGATCGTGCAGGAGCCGCTCGCGGGCACTGTGCCGCCGGCAAGTTGGAGGGTGTTGCCGCCGTTGGCAGCGGTGACGACGCCGCCGCAGGTGTTCGCGCCGCCCGCCGCCGCCGTGTTGACGAGGCCCGCGGGATACGTGTCGGTGAACGCCGCGCCGGTGATCGCGGTCGCGTTCGGGTTGGCGAGCGTGATAGTGAGGACCGAGGCGTCGCTGGTTCCGATCGAGCCTGGGGCGAAGGTCTTGGTGCCGGTGAACGCGTTCAGCACCGTGAGCGTTCCGCTCACCGCCGTGGTGTTCGAGCCCGCGTTTGTGGTGGTGATGTCGCCGATGGCGAGCGTGTTGGCGTAGGAGCCTGCCGCGGCGCTCCTCACGTTGACGCTCACCGTGCACGAGCCCGACGCCGGGATGGTGCCGCCCGAGAGCGCGAGGCTGCCGCCGTTGTTGGCCGCGGTGACCACGCCCGCGCCGCATGTCGTGGCGCCGCCCGCCGCGGCCGTGTTGACGAGGCCGGCGGGATAGGTGTCGGCAAACGCCGCGCCGGTGATCGCTGAAGTGTTCGGGTTGGTGAGCGTAATGGTGAGGACCGAGGCGGCGCCGACGCCGACCGGTGTGGGCGCGAAGGTCTTGGTCGCGGTCGGATGGCCGAGCACGGTGAGGGTCGCCGCGGCGCCGGTGGCGTTACCCTGGTTGGTGGCGACCGTGCCGGTGTTGTTGAGGTAACTGCCAGACGCGGCGGAGGTCACGTTCACCGTGACCGTGCACGAGCCGCTTGCCGGCACCGTCGCGCCGGAGAGCGCGACACTGCCGCCGCCGTTGGCCGCGGTCACAGTGGGCGCGCCCCCGCAGGTGGTCGCGGCGCTCGCCGATGCCGTGTTCACGAGGCCCGCGGGATAGGTGTCGGTGAACGCCGCGCCGGTGACCGCCGCCGCGTTCGGGTTGGTGAGCGTGATGGTAAGCACGCTCGTGTCGTTGGTGCCGATCGACGCGGCGGTGAAGCTCTTCGCGATGTTGAGCGCCGAGAGCACCGACAGCGACCCCGCGCCCGCCACCGTGTTGGCGCCGGCGTTGGTGCTGGTGACGGCGCCGATGGGCAGCGAGTTGTTGTAGGTGCCCGCCGCGGCCGCGGTCACGTTCACGGTCACCGTGCAGGTGCCCGACGCCGGGATCGAGCCGCCGGCGAGTGCCACGCTGCCCGCGCCGTTCGCCGCCGTCAGCACGCCGCCGCAGGTGGTCGCGCCCGAAGCCGGTGTCGCGTTTACCAGCCCCGCGACGTAGGTGTCGGTGAACGCCACGCCGGTCACCGCGACCGCGTTGGTGTTGCCGAGCGTGATGGTCAAGGTCGAGGTGCCGTTGATGCCGATCGGGGTCGGCGCGAACGCCTTGGTGACCGTGGGATGGGCGCGCACCGTGAGCGTCGCGGAGGCGCTCGCCGCCGTGCCGGCATTGGTCGTGGTGACGTTGCCGGTGTCGTTGAGGTAGGAGCCGGTCGCCGCACTCGTCACGTTCACCGTCACGTTGCACGAGCCGTTGGCAGGCACGGTGCCGCCGGAAAGCGCCACGCTCACGCCGTTGTTGGCCGCCGTGACGGTGCCTGCGCCGCAGTTGGTGGCGCCGGCGGCCGCGGCGGTATTCACCAGGCCCGCCGGATAGGTGTCGGTGAACGCGGCGCCGGTGACCGCCGCGGAGTTGGGGTTGGTGAGCGTGATGGTGAGCACACTCGTGTCGTTGGTGCCGATCGACGCGGGCGCGAACCCTTTAGAGACCGTGAGCGCGGCGGCGATGGTGAGCGTGTCGCTCGCCGCCACCAGGTTGGCGCCGGCATTCGCGGTGGTGAGCGCGCCGATCGGGAAAGTGTTGGTGAGCGAGCCGGGAGCGGCGCCGGTCACGTTCACGGTGACCGTGCAGGAGCCGCCCGCCGGGATAGTGCCGCCGGCAAGCTGCACGGTGTTGCCGTTGTTGACCGCGGTGACCACGCCACCGCAAGTCGTGGCACCGCTCGCCGCCGCCGTGTTGGTGAGGCCCGCGGGATAGGTGTCGGTGAACGCCGCGCCGGTGATCGCCGTGCCGTTCGTGTTGGAGAGCGTGAGGGTCAGCACCGAGGTGGCACCCGGGGCGACCAGCGACGGGCTGAACGACTTGGCGATGGTCGGGTGGCTGCGCACCGTCAGGGTCGACGTCGCCGCCGCCGCCGTGCCTGCGTCGGTGGTGGTGATGCTCCCGGTGGAGTTGAGGTAGCTGCCCGCGGCGGCGGAAGTCACGTTCACGGTGACCGTGCACGAGCCGCTCGCGGGAACCGTCGCGCCGGAGAGCGCCACGCTCGCGCCGTTGCTCGCCGCGGTGACCACGGGCGCGCCGCCGCACGTGGTCGCGCCTGCCGGCGTGGCCGTGTTGACGAGCCCCCCGGGATAGGTGTCGGTGAATGCCGCGCCGGTGACCGCGGTCGTGTTCGCGTTGGTGAGCGTGATGGTGAGCACGCTCACGTCGTTGGTGCCGATGTTGGCGGGCGTGAAGCTCTTCGCCGCGGTGAGCGCGCCGAGCACCGTGAGGGTCGAGCTGCCCGCGGCCGTGCTGGCGCCGGCGTTGGTGGTGGTGAGCGCGCCCGCGGCGATGGAGTTGGCGTAGCTGCCCGCGGCTGCGGCATTCACGTTGACCGTGACGGTGCAGGAACCGCTCGCCGGGATGGTGCCGCCCGAGAGCGCCACGCTGGCGCCGTTGGCCGCCGCCGTGACCACGCCACCGCAGGTCGTCGCGCCCGCCGGCGTGCCGGTGTTGGTGAGGCCGGCGGGATAGGTGTCGGTGAACGCCGCGCCCGTGAGTGCGGCCGCGTTCGCGTTGGAAAGCGTGATGGTCAGCACGGAGGCGAGGCCCGCGCCTACGGGGTTCGGGCTGAACGCCTTGGCGAGCGTCGGGTGCGTGAGCACGGTGAGCGTGCCGGCGACCGTGGCGGTGGTGCCCGCATCGGTCGTCGTGATGGCGCCGGTGTTGTTCAGGTATGCGCCTGCCGCCGCGCTGGTGACATTGACCGTCACCGTGCAAGAGCCGCTCGCCGGAACCGTGGCCCCCGAAAGGGCAAGGCTCGCGCCGTTGTTCGCGGCGGTGACCGTGGGCGCGCCGCCGCAGGTCGTGGCGCCACTCGCGCTCGCCGTGTTGACGAGCCCCGCCGGATAGGCGTCCGTGAATGCGGCGCCGTTCACGACCGTCGTGTTCGGGTTGGTGAGGGTGACGGTCAGCACCGAGGTGTCGCCGGTGCCGACGGAGGCCGGCGCGAACGCCTTGGTCGCGGTGAGCGCGGCGAGCACCGTGAGCGACGCGTTGGCGGCAGCGCCGGTGAGCGCCACCGGGCCGGTCGCCACCGGCGTGGCCGTCACATTGTTCTTCACCCCCGCGGTCGACGGCGTCACGTTCACGTCGACCTGGCAGGAGGCGCCCGCGGCGAGGCTCGCGACCGCGAACTGGATCTCGAGGTGGCCCGCGGTGGTGGCGCCGAAGCCGCCCGCCCCCACCGCCGCGCGCGACTGCACCGTGCCGCACGCCGCGGGAGTAAAGGTGACCGACACCGGAGTGGCGACGGAGAGCTGGAAGGTGCCGAGCGGGTCGGTGACCGAGACGCCCGTCAATGCCACGCCGTTGGCCGCGGGGTTGGTGAGCGTCAAGCGCAGCGCCGTGGTGCCGCCCACGCCGATCGGGCTCGTCACGAAGCTCTTGGTGAGTGTGGCCGGCGTGTACACCGACACGCACTGGTCGGTCACGCTGTTGGTGATATTGGTGGTGGCGCCGATGTTCGCCGCGCCGTTGGTGTTGCTCGCGATCGGGCAGGTACCGGGGGTGGGCGCGGCAGCGGTCGTCGTCGGCACGATGATCGTGCACGAGGTCGCCGGGTTCACCACCTGGCGATTGGTGACCACGATGGTGCTCGAGCCCGCGGCCGCGGTGACGCTGCCGCCGGTGCAGGTGCCGGTCGCCGCCGCCCCGGTGGCGACCAGGCCCGCGGGCAGCGTGTCCGTGAACGAGAAGGTCTGCGTCGGGTTGTTCGCCGGGACGGTGAGCGTGAAGGTCAGGTTGTTGGTGGCGCCCACCGCGATCGACGCGGACGCGAATGCCTTGGTGAGCACCGGCACCGAGTAGAACGTGACCGCCGCGTTGGCGCTGTTGACCATGCCCGCGGAAAGGCCCGACATGTTGGCGGGCGCGTTGGTGTAGGTCCCGACCACGGCGCTGGTCACGTCCACCGCGATCGTGCAGCTCGCCTGCCCCGAGGCGAGGTTGCCGCCAGCGAGGCTTACTGTGCCGCTGCCGACCACCGCGGTGACGGTGCCGTTGCACTGCGTCGCGACCGGAGCCGAGGCGACCACCAGCCCCGCGGGCAGCGTGTCGGTGAACGCGAGCGGCTGTTGCTGCGGGTTGCCCGCGCCGTTGGTGATGGTGAAGGTGAGGGTCGACGCGGTGTTGACGATCGCCGGAGACGGCCCGATGGCCTTGGTGAGCGTAGGCGCGATCACGTTCAATGTGTCGTTCACGTTGGCGACGAGGCCGCCGGCGAGCCCGCTGATGTTCGCGTTGGCGTTGTTGTAGGCGCCCGCGGTGGCGCTCGAGACCAGGACCACCACGGTGCAAGTGGCGCTCGCCGCCAGGCTGGGGATCGCGGTCTCGCGGATGCCCAGGGAAGTGCCGGCGACTAGCGCCGCGCCGGTGTTGTCGGTGAGGGTGCCGCCGCAGCCGTTCGACACCGTCCCCTGGTAGCGCACGTTCACCGGGAACGTATCGGTGAATGCCATGCCGGCGGTCGCGCTCGCCTTGTTGGTGATGGTGAAGGTGAGAGTGGCATTGCGATTCACGCCGATCGGGTCCGGCGCGCTCACCTTGGCGAGCGTGGGATTGCCGGGGGCGGTGACAGTGAAGGTGTTGGTAGCCGTCGGGCCGGTACCGCTGTTGGTGGTGGTGACCTGGCTCGTCGTATTGGTCTGGCCCGCGGCGACGGTGGTGCTGGTGACGTTGATCGTGATGGTGCAGCTCGCGCCCGGCGCGACACCGCCACCGCCCGAGAACCCGAGCGACGTATCGCCCTGGGAGCCGCCGGGAGACAGAGCGCCGCCGCAGGTGCTGGTGAACCCCGGCACGGCCGCCACCGACATCCCCGCCGGGAACGGATCGGTGAACGAGATCCCCGCGAGCGAGACCGAGTTCGACGCCGGGTTGCCGACCGTGAAGGTGAGAGTCGAAGTCGCGCCCGCCGCGAACGAGTTGGGCGCGAACGCCTTCGCGAACGTCGGCGTCACGAAGACGCTCGTCACGTCCGAGCTCGAGTTGTTGGCGTTGTTGTTGGCGGGCTCGTTGCCGCCCGAGATGGTGGCGGTGTTGGTCTTGCTCGGCAGCGCGGCGGCCGCCACCGCGACGGTGAGCGTGATCGGGCTGCCCGACGCGTTGGCGGCGATGGAAGTCGCGCTGGTGCAAACCATGCGCGATCCGCCGACCACGTTGTCGCCCGCGGCCGGCACGTTGAGGCCGCACGTCCAGCCGGTGCCCGTCGCCGAGACGAACGTGAGGCCCGCAGGCAGGTTGTCGACGATCGTCGTGCACGTGGCCGCGGTGCCGGGCGGGTTCGCGCAAGGGCCGGCGACCGAGGCGACGCCGCCGATGTTGTCCGGCGTGATGGTGTAGACGCCGTTGGTGCCGACGCTGAAGTTGCCGTTGTGCGTCTTGGTGACGATGAGGTCGGGAGCAAGCACCGGCGTGGTGACCGTCGAGATGTTGTTGCCGGCATAAGCCGCGGCTTCCGCCGGGTGGCTGACGGTCGCGGTGTTGGTGACGCTCGGCACGGCCGCGGCGCCCGGCAACACCGAGACCGTGAGGTTGTTGGGATTGGTGCCCGCCGCCGCGATCACCGTGGCGCTGGTGCAGACCACGCGCCCGCCGCCCACGATATTGTCGCCCGCGAGCGGCGTATTCGCGGTACAGGTCCAGCCCGTCCCCACCGGAACCGTGTTGATCGTCATGCCGGCCGGAAGCGTGTCGGTGATCGTGTACGTGCCCGAGGTCGCGACGGAACCGATGTTGCTCGCGCTGAAGGTATACGTGCCGGCCACGTTGACCGAAAAGCTCGCCGGCGCGGTCTTGGTGACGCGCAGGTCGAAGTTGTTGACCGCCGTGGTGAGCTGGAACGAGTTGTTGCCGGTATTGCCCGGGGGCTCGCCGCCACCGGACACGCTCACGTTGTTGACGGCGCTGGGCACCGCCGCGTTGGTGGCCACGACCTGCACGGTGATCGCGTTGGGATTGGCCGCGCCCGCCGCCATCACCGCGGCGCTGGTGCAGACCACGCGGGCGCCGCCCACGATGTTGTCGCCGGCGCTAGGCGTGTTCGCGGTGCAGGTCCACCCGGTGCCCGCCGGAGCCACGGCGATCGTCATCCCCGTGGGCAGCGTGTCGGTGACGGTGTAGTTGCCCGCGGTCGCGAGGCCCCCCAGCGTGTTGTTGACGCTGATGGTGTACGTGCCGTTCACGCCGACGGTGAAGCTCGCCGGGCCCGCCTTGGTCACGCGGATATCGGAGCATGTCGACAGGCACACCGAGTTGGTGTTGGTGGACGAGTTGTTGGTATTGTTGGCCGCGGGCTCGCCGCCGCCCGACACCGTCGCTGTGTTGGTCACGCTCGGCGCGGCACCCGCGGCGGGAAGCACCGTGAGCGTGATCGCGTTGGGATTGGCGGCGCCCGCGGCGATCGCGGTGGCATTGGTGCAGACCATGCGCGAGCCGCCGACCACGTTGTCGCCCGCGGCCGGCGTATTGGCCGTGCAGGTCCAGCCGGTGCCCGCGGCGGAAACGAAGGTAAGGCCCGCGGGAAGAATGTCGGTCACGGTATAGGTGCCCGCCGAGGCCGCGGCTCCGAGCGTGTTGTTGACCGCGATCGAGTAGCTCCCGTTGACGCCGACCGCGAAGGTGGAATTCGGCGTCTTGGTCACCTGCAGGTCCACGCTTGGCGTGATGATGAGGCTCTTCTGGTCGTCCTCCGCCGCGTTGTTGTTGTTCGGCGTGGAGTCCGGGTCGAAGTTGTCCGCATACGACACCTGCGCCGTGTTGGTGATCGCCGCGACGCCGCTCACGCTCGCGGTGATGGTCAGCGTGACGCTGGCGCCGTTGTTCATGGTGCCGACCAGCCACACGCCGGTGCCGGAGGTGTAGCTTCCCTGGGACGCGGTGGCCGAGACGAAGGTGAGCCCCGCGGGGAGCAGATCGAGCACGCGCACGTCGGTGTTGCGGTCGGGCCCGTTGTTGGTGACGGTGATGGTGAAGGTCACCGTCGGGCCGGGCGTGAGCGTGCTCGCCGTCATGGCGAGGCTCATGTCCGAGGCGCGCTGCGGCGCGGTCGCGAGGTCGCCGAAGGCGAAGCCCGCCCCGCTGGGAAGCGCCGTCGCCACGAGCGTCGTCGTGTTGATCGCATAGAGCGTGGCTCCGGGAGACGCCGCCATGCGGCCGTTGCGGTCGAAGGCGCAACCGGTCGAGTTCGCGGGCATGCCGGTGATGTTGCCCAGCAGGGTGACGACACCGGTGGGCGTCATGGTGAAGAGTTGCTGGGCGGAGATGATGTAGAGCACGCCGGTGGTGGGGTGCAGGCAGATGTCGCCGCTGCCCGCCGTGGTGACGGCGCCGCTCATCGGCGTCACGGTGAGGATCGCGCCGTTTGCGGGATTCAACGTCCAGAGCGTGGCGCCTGCCCCGCCGTTGCTGGCGTACAGAGTGCCCGCGGCATCGAAGCCCAGGCGGATCACGCCGGTGGTGGTGGCGCCAGGCGTGCCGAGCAGCACCGGCGCCACGGTGGGCGTCGACGGATCCCAGCGCCACAAGTTCGGGTTCGCCACCGAGGAGTCGAGGTAGAAGAGCATGCCGTCGCTCGGCCGCGTGGCGAGCGTCACGCCGTTGGCGATCGGCACGGCGAAGGTGACGAGCTGGGTCGCGGGACCGCCGGTCGCGGCGTCGACGCTGAAGAGGCCGTTCACGGTGATGCCGTAGAACACCTCGGCGCGTGCGTTGACGCTCCCCAGCGCCGTGGCGGCGAGGGTAAGGAGCGAGAGGATGAGTCTCTTCATCATCGCTAGCCCCCTACCCCGCCGTTGCCCGCGGGCGGCGTGCCGCTCGAGCCGGGCGTGAGGGGGATGTAGGGACCCGGCGATTGGGCCCCGGCCTGCGCCGGGGTGACGGCCTGCGCGGGGGCGGGCTTCTGCTCGGTGCGTTCACCGAACACGTTCTCGTCGAACTTGTAGCGCAGCCGCACGTATGGGCCTTTGGCGGTGTAGTCCGCGCCCGCGAGGTCCGCATCCTTGTAGCCGAAGAAGTTGTAGCCCGCCGACACCCACAGGTTGGTGGCGACGAGGTATCCCAGCTCCAGGCCCACGCCGTACTGGCGCGAGGCCGAGGTGTTGCCGAAGAGCGCGCTGGAAACGAGGGCGGCATCCCAGCGCGGCGCGAACTCCCACGTCACGCGCCCGCCGATGACCTGCGCGCGGTAGCGCGACGAGAGCCCATTGGATTTGTCCTGCGCCCACTTGGCGGCGTAGCGCCCGGTGACCATGAAGGGACGGCGCGGCTGCCAGTCGGCGTGCACCGAGACGATCTGCGTGGAGTTGCGCAGCTCCAGTCCGGCCTGCGTGTCGTCGTTCTCGACACGGCTCTCGACGCGCGCCAGCACGTTCCATTGGTTCGTTTCGCTATCGCGCCATGCGAGCCCCGCCTGCATGCGGTCGATGAGGTGCTCGGCGCCTCCCGTTTTATTGCGTGTCAGTGTATAGGCATTGCGCGCCAGCGCCGTCCAGTTGCTGTTGATGCGCGCCGCGAGGCCGACCGTATAAAGGATGGATTCCTGGTTGGCGCCGTCGCGAATCTCCAGGCGCGTGCTGCCCTTCCAGTTCGGGTTCGCCGTGTATTCGAGGGCCAGCGCCAGCGCGGTGTTCTCGTTCTGCCCGCTGCCGGCCAGCGAATGCACGCGCTCGAAGGTCGTGCCGAGGCGCAGCCCCGGGGCGATCGACCACAGGTTCTTCAGGCCGAAGGCGGCCTCTGTGTCGCCGCCGTTGATCGCGTCGCGGATGCGGTATTCGCTGAAGGCGCGCCCATCCTTCATGTATTCCGTGTCGATGCCGATGGCGGAGGTGTTCTGGCGCTCGTTCTGGTTCAACCCGTACGGCCCGGTGATCGACGAGATGAACTCGTGGCGCGCGTAGATGCGGCCCTTGTTGGGGAGCTCGTATTCGCCGCCGGCGGCGAGGATGCGGCGCTGCGCGTCCTTCACGTCGACCTCGGCCTCGCCGTAGACCGTCGCACCCTTCACGAACGGCACGACCGCGGTCACGCGCGCGCGCACCGTGGTCACCTCGCCCGGCATGGGCTGCGGCGCAGGCGCTCCAGCGACCGGCGGTATCGGTGAGACGACGCCCTTCTCCGCGGCGTGGCGCAGCCCCAGCTCGAGAGTGAGCTTGTCGGCCAGGCGGTACTGCACCGCGGCCGCGACGCCGTCACGCACCGCGCCGGTGGCGACATCCTCGGTGCGCAATGCTTCGACGCGGATCGTGGTGCGCTCGGAAAGCTTGTAGTCCAGCTTGCCGCCGGCCTCGCTGCGGCCCTCGGAGAGATAGGAGCCCGGATTCTGGAAGCCGCGATCGGTGCGCGCGACGAAGGCCTGCGCTTTCAGGCCCTTGGACTCGTGCTTCACCTCGACGCGGTAGGCGTCGCCCTTGATGTCTTCGAGGCCGTGCTCGCTCCGCGCGAACTCGGTGACGACGTAGGTCGCCTCGCCCAGCTTCACCACCATGTTGGCGCCGGCCAGCGTGAAGGGCAATAGCGGGTTCTTGTCCTTCACGTAGATGCCGCCCACTTCGACGCGCTCACCCAGCTTCACCTGCGCGTCCACGCCCGCGACCCAGAACTCGGGGCCGCCCTGGTCGACTTCATAGGTGACGCGCACGAAGACCGGGTTCAGGTTCTGGTCCACCGAGGGGACCGGCGCCCGGAAGAGGATGCGGCCGGTGAGCGCCTCGATCTCGTAGTCGGCGAAGCGGCCCTGCGGAACGGAGGAAAGGATGATCGCCGGCTGGCTGCGATCGCGCGTGATGATCTCGATCTTCTCGCCATTGACCAGCGCGCCCGGGGTGCCGAGCTGGAACGGCCCCGAGGTGCCGTTGGCGCGCAGCTCCTCGATCACCTGGCGCGTTGTGTCGCGCGAGGCGAAGGCGTTCACGCTGACGCGCTCGTTCTCGTAGTGGTGCTTGATGCCGGTGAGCGAGCGGCTGTAGTTGGTGAGCTTGCGGGTCTCGGTGGGCGCGCTCGTGGTGAAGTCGCCCCACAGCAGGTACGAGCGGCCCTTGTCGACGCGCACGTAGAGCTTGCTGGTGGACTGCGCATCGAAGCCGCGCACCGCGGAGTCGCCGTAGATCGGATAGAACTCGTCGGGCTGGATGTCGCGGAACAGGCGCTCCTTCGTGTCCTTGTCGGAATCGTAGGCCGCGGTGAGGAGGTAGTCGCCCTTGATCTTGCCCTTCAAATAGAACGCGGCGCGCGCGCCCGCCTCGGTGCGCCCGCCATTCCAGTCGCGCGAGAGCTGGCGGATCTCCTGCTCGAAGCCGTCGGCCTGCCGCGTGGGCACCAACGCGCGCGTGTTGATATTGCGCATGTTGACGATGCCCTCGATCACGCCGGTGGCGATCATGTTGCGCAGCTCCGGCAGGAAGTCCAGGCGCGCCTGCGCCTTGTGCTTGCCGCTCGCCGCGAAGACGTGGCTTTCGCCAGGCTCCAGCGGCGGCATGAGGAGGAATTCGCCGCGGCCACCTTCCACGAACACCTGCACGCCGGGTTCCTTCGCGTCGAGGTCCTCGACCTGCCAGCGTCCGCGCGTGGCGTCGAGCGTGACGGCAGTGCGCACCGTGACCGGCACGCCTTCTTCGTCGGCGAGCTTCACGACCACCTTCACCGGCGTCTTGCCATCCGCGATGCCGCCCGCGGCGGGCACCTCGAGAATCAGCTTGCCGAGCCTGCCGGGAGCGAGCACGCGGATGGTCTCGGCGCCGCGCGCGTTGCCGAAGGAATCGAGTTGCGTGACGGTGAGCGTATTCGCGCCGGGCTTCAGTTCGACGCCGATGTACTCCCACGCCTGGACCTGTTTCTCGGCGAGCACCGAGCGCTTGCCGACGCGCGAATCGGGAAGGTCGACCCCGTTCACGGCGAGCTTGAAGGTGGAGCCGGCGGTGCCCTTCACGCGCACACTCGTCTGCGCATAGCCGAGCGTGTCGCCGTCCTTCATCTCGACGAAGGCCAGATTGTTGTCGGCGAAATCGGCGACGAGGGATTCGAGGGGTGCGGATTGGATTGCCGCCTTCGCGGGGATCGCGGAAAGGTTCGCAGCGGGACTCGGAACCTGGGCCCTCGCCTGCGCGGGCGCGACGGATGAGAAGCCGCCGGCGGGCGCGATCTCCACAGTGCCGCTCGCGGGCAGCGCCTTCACGTCGGTGATGACGCGCGCCTCGGTGAGAAGCTGCGCGCCGGCGAGCGCGGAGAGCTCGTCGGCCCTGGCGACCGCGGCGGCGCGGGCCTTGACTTCGGCGACCACGCCCGCATCGCAGCCGGCGATGGCGAAGTCGGCGCGCGCCATCTCGCCCGCCTTCAGGTCCACGATGCGGCTGCCCGCGTCGCCCAGGTTGCGCGTGCCGGTCACCGCGAGCCTCGCGCCCGCGGGCAGCGTCGAGCGGTCGGCCTTCACGACGTGCGTGCGGTTCGAGATGCCGTAGAAGCTGAACTTGCCGCCGCCGTCGGTGACGATGAAAGTGCCGTCCTCGAGCACGAGGCGCACGCCCGCCACGCCCTGCTCACCCTTGTCCTGCACGCCGTTCGCGTTGCAGTCCATGAACACCTTGCCGAGGATGAAGCCCTTGTCGCTGAAGACCCCGCCCGTGACGCGCACCTTTGCCGTGGCGATATTGGATGCGGTATTGGAGCCCGCGACGCTGTAAGTGGCCTGCACGCGGTTGACGCCGTCGCCCTGCATCGCGCCGGGCCCGATGCGCACACGGTAAGTGATGGTGGTCTGCGCGCCGCGGTCCATGTGGCCCAGCGCCAGCGACAGGCGCGGCCCGCTGCCGCCCGTGGGATTGGCGATCGCGGCGCCGTCGCGGCGCGCGCTGCCGGCCACGTACGCGAAGCCCGCGGGAAGGTTGTCGGCGAGGAGCACGTTGGCGCGGTCGAGCACGTTGCCGGTGCCGTTACGCACGCGCACGGTGTAGTCGATGAAGTCGCCGATCTCGGCGACCAGGCGCGAGGCGTCCTTCTGCACGAAGAGCCCATCTTGCGCGGCCGCGTCGAGTGGCACGTCGACCACGACGCCGCCCGCTGGAACTCGGAAGGGGTTTCCGTAGGAGCCGCCGCTGGTGAGCCCGGTCACGTGCAGGTTGCGATCGACCGGCAGGCGCGTGTACGAGACCGTCGAGGGGAAGCGGTAGCCGTTGGGCGGGCGCACCGCGAGGCAGTATTCGCCGGCAGGCGCGGGGAGCGAGAAGCGGCCATCGGAAGAAGTGGTCACCGGCGCCAACACCGCCGTGGTGGCGCATTGCCCGGCGCTCGCGGCGACCAGCGTCACGGTGGCGCCTGCGATGGGATCGTTGGTGCGGCTGTCGAACACCACGCTCACCGGCTCCATCAGCGTCACCACGTTGGCGATGCGCCGGCCGCAACCGAGGATCTCGAATTCGAAGACGTCGTTGGCGATGCCTTGAACGATGTTGTCGCCGGCGACGACCGGGGGCGCCCGCACGCGCAGCGACGGAATGGTGAAGACGCCGGTGTTGGCGCCGGTCTCGATCGCGGTGGCTTCCTCGCGCTCGCCGTTCGGGCCGGTAATCACCACGGTGTGCGAATCGACGGCCGCGGGATCCGCGTTGCACGCCTGCGCGTCGGCGCGGATGTAGAGCTCGCGGCCGATCACCGCCCAGAAGGTCGGCGTCGCGTAGCTGCCGTCGGTGAAGTTGCGAATCGCGTTCGCTGGCTGGCCGGGGATGTCCTGGCCGTCGATGAGCGTGGTGTCGCGCACCACGAGGGCGCCGCTGGTGGCGCCGCTGATCGACAGGGTCGTTACGTTGGAGTCGATGACCTCCTTGGTGCGCGCCTGTTTCGCCTGCGCACTCTCGCCGTCGACGGCCGGCGCGCGCACGTCCACCAGCACGCGCAGGCTTTCGCCCGGCGCGAGCGTGACACTCCAGCCTTGCACCACGCGCGTGTCGGTCGCGTCCACCACGCCCGGGAGCGAGCCGCGCCCCGCGACCTTGCTGTCGATGTACGCGGCCGAGGTCCAACCCGGCTTGCTGTCGCCGAGGTAGTCGACCATCGCGCGCAGCGTTTCCACGCAGTTGCCGCGGTTGGTAAGGTAGTGCGTGTAGGTGACGTGCTGTCCGCGTCCGATCAATGCCTGGTTATCGGGCTCGAGCACCACGCGGCACGCCTGCGCCACGGAGTCGACGATGTCGTCCACCGTCACGAAGCGGTTCGGCGCGCTCGCCGAGCGCGCGGTCTTGCTCACCTTGTAGGTGCCGGCCGGGGTGGTGTCGGGAAGCGCCACCTTGACCACGATGTTGTAGCTGGCGCCCGCGGCGACGGGCCCGGTGTCGGGCGTGCCGTTGCCGTCGGTGTCGGCAAGGGGCGTGACGCCGTCGGCCTTGTAGAGCGTAATCACCGCGCCGGCGGGGAACGTGCTGCCACTCAACGTCATGTCGAAGGTGTCGGTGAGGGTGCCCAGGTTGGTGAGCACGTTGGTGAAGACGACCGTCGAGCCCGGGTTGGCGCTCGCGACGCGCGCGCCCACCAGGCGCAGGTCGATGGCGCCGTTCACCGTATACGTGGAGCTCGTGAACTGGCGCAGCTCGTAGGCGCCCGACGCGCTGTAGTAGTTGTACTCGGCGGTGTTGACCACCTCGGTGCCTATTGCGATGCCCGGCTCGATGGCGACATTGAAGCTGACCGAGCCCTGGCCATTGGCGGGAATGTTGTAGACCCACGCCGTCACCGTGCCCGGCGCCGTCACGTTCCAGTCGTAGGCGATCTGTGTCGCGCCGGCGCCTTCGCGGTCGTTGCCGGCGATGCCGTCGGAAAGCGCCGCGGCGCCGGTGCCGCTCCAGCGCCCGCTGCCGGCGATGTAGCGCATGCCGGCGGGAAGCTTGTCGGCGATGAAGAGCTTGGAGCGCGCCTTGTCGCAGGGCGAGTAGGCGATGGTGACGGTCACCATCGGCAGTGGCGACGGGCCGCTGATGCGCGAGAGCGTCTTGGACGCGACCGCGCAATCGCGCGGGGTGTTGTCGAGGAGGGATACGGTATCGGTCACCGGCACGATCACCGCGCCGCCGGCGCTGGCCGCGTCGATGCGCGCGCGCGCGTCGTTGGCGCTGAAGCCGCTGGCCGGCACGCCGAGGCGCACCACGAAGCGCAGCACCTGGCCGGGATTGAGGACGGCCGGGTTGGCGAGCGGCACGCCGCTGTCGGGCTGGCCGTCGCCGTTGGCGTCGAGGAAGAGGACCGGGTTCAGGTTCCAGCCGCCGCCGAGGTCGGTCGCTGTGACGGTGTAGGTGTCGGCGATCGTGCCCGTGTTGGTGAGCGTGTGCGCGATGTAGAGCGTGGCGCCGGGCAGCGCGGAGACCTGGTTGTTCTGCTGGAGCACGGCGGCGAAGATCGCGCCCGCCGGCACGCCCACCGTCGCGGTGACGGCGTTCGAAGTGACGGTGGTGGTATTACCCGCCTGGGTCCCGGTGGCGGAGCCCTGGTTGGTGATTGCCGTGCCCGAGGCCACCGCGTTGATCTGCGCGCAAAAGTAGAGGACCGCCGCCTGGCCGGCGGCGAGCGCGCCCACGTTGGCGGTGACCGTGCCGGTGGCGCCGTCGGCGGGCGTGGTGCCGGCGATGGCGCCCACGGTGGTCGAGGGCGACGACACCCCGTTGCCGCTGCACGCGTAGCGGATGCGCGTATTGGCGGGCACGAGGTCGTTCACCGAGACGGCGGTAATCGGCGCGGCCGAAGTATTGGTGGTCGTGACGCGGTAGGCGATGCACGCGCCCGCGGCGGTGGCCGGGCTCGCGGCAAGCGCGCCCTGGGTGTAGCCCGCGGCGGCGGCGTTGTTGTTGGTGCAGCCCGCGGCGCCGAGCGCCTGCTGCTCCTTCACCACGGTGAGCCCGTTGGTGATCGACGTCGTGTCGGTGGCCTGGATCGGGCTCGCGTAGACGGCGCGAATCGTGGTGACGTTGGCGGGATCCGAGGGCAGCGCCGTGCCGGGTGCGGTCACGCGCACGAAGATCGCGCGCGTCTCGGCGGGGTTCAGCGTCACCGCCGACGTGCCGCACACCAGCGCAGTGTCGGTGCCGATCTCGAGCGTGCCGTTCGCGTTGGCGTCGATGAAAGCGGCCGAGGCCCAGCCGGCGCGGGTGTCGGTGAGGCAGCCGGCCGGGAAAGTCGCGGTGTCGACGGCGTTGCCGAGGTTGGCGAGCGAGTGGATGTAGACGAGGGAGCCGTTCGGGAACGTCTGCGAGACGTTGTCCGGGGTGAGCGCCATGTTGCGCACCGGCAGGATGGACACGCGATCGCGGATGGTGTCGGAGACGCTCGGGTTGGTGGCGGAGGTGGCGCTGAAGTCGAAGTCGTAGTCGCCCGCGCGCGCAAAGCCCCCCGCGAGCGCCGGCACGGTGACTTCCGCGCACACCATGCGCGCGGTGCCCACCGCGATGGCGCCGGTGGCGGTGAGCGGCGCGCCCACCGTGGTGCAATTGGCGGGCGCGCCCGAAGCGTCGGCGCGGAAGATCACGCTCCAGCCGGCCGGCAAGGCGGGCGGAATCACTCCGGCCACGCTGGTCGCGGCGAAAACCGCGGCGAGGTTGAAATCGTCGGCGACCGCGCCGCTGTTGGTGATCCACACGCGGAAGCGCGTCGTCACCGCGGCGGCGCCGGGCGTCACCGAGTTGGTACGGATCACGGTAACGCCCGTGACGCCGAGGCCGTCGGCCGGTACCGCGGCCCCCGCGGGCGGCGCGGGCCGGTCGTTGGTCACGTCCACGGTGTTGGCCGCAACCGCGGAGAGCGTGTCGGTGACTTCGTCGAACACCGTGTTGTTGAAGACCGAGGTCGCGCGCTTCACGATCGAATACGCTGCGTTGGGCGCGTTGGCGGGCAGCGTCACGCGCAAGACGACGCGGTAGCCGCACACCGCCGGGCTCGCCGTCGCGTCGGCGACGAAGGGCGCCGGGCACGCCTGGCCCACGCCGGGAATCGGACCCGTGTCCGGCGCCGCGGCGCCGCCACTGTTGATGAGGGTGGTGGCTCCGTCCTGCTGCAGCAGCGCGACCGTCGTGCCCGCCGGGAAGTTGTTCGACGTGATCGTCATGTCGAACGTGTCGGAACCGTTGCCGCGGTTCCACACGAAGTTGTTGAAGCTGATGGTCGAGCCCGCGGCCGCCGTGGCGATGGTCACCGGCTCGCCGGTGCCGTTGGCGGAGATGGTGGCGGAGCCGTTGGCCACCACCGCCGCGCCCTGCAGCACCTGGTAGCTCGCGGTGTTGGTGTTCGACGAGGGCTGCGACGCCGACTGGAACTGCGCCGTGTTGGTGAGCGTCTGCGGCGCGAGGTTCGGGTTGATGTTGACCTGGAACGTGACGTTGCCCGAAGCGCCCACGGGCACCGAGGGGATGAGCGCGGCGACGGTGGCGCCCGCGCCGAGCGAGGAGCGGAAGTCGATTCCAGGCGGGAAGGCCCCGCCCTGCTCGACGCCGTCGTTGGCATCGGTGAGCGCGGTGGCGCCGGAGACGCTCCAGCGCCCGGATCCCGCGACGTACGTGAAATTCGCGTTGAGCACGTCGGTAAGCTGCACGCTCGCCGACGCGGCAGTGCCGGTGTTCTGGTACGCGAGCATCACTGTGACCGGGCCCGAGGGCGACGCGCCGCTCGCCGACGAGAACGACTTGGTGACGCCGATCACCGAGCTGGCGACGGTAGTCGTGTCGGTGTTGGTGTCGGTTGTCGGCGTGGTGTCGGTGACCGAGACCGTGATCGTGGCGGTATTGCCGCTCACCGCACCCGCGGGCACGGTGCCGGCCACCACGAAGCGGAACGTGCCGCCGGCGGCGATCGGCCCCGAGGTGTTGATCGGGGTCGCGTTGTCCGGCACGCCGTCGCCGTTCGCGTCGACGTAGTAGGCGAGCGAGCCGTGCGGGCCCGCGCCGAAGTTGCTCGAGGCCGGCGCGTTCAGCGTGTAGGTGTCGAGGCCGTTGCCGGTGTTGGTGATGGTGTGCGGGTAGTACACCGTCTGCCCCGGAGCCGCGGTGCGCGCGCCGTTGGCGGTGAGCGTGAAGGTCTTCACCTGCGTGACCGTGGTCTGCACCAGGTTCGAGGTGGCGGTGCGCGAGGTGCCGCCCGCGTCGTTGTAAGTCGCCGTCGCCTGGTTGCCGATCACAGTGCCGGCGGCGGGGGCCGCAAACGCCAAAGCCGGGGCGAGGAAAGCCATCGCGCCGGCGAAGACGAATGCGGTGAGTTTTGTCACTCGAGCACCCTCACCCGCGCTGTGAAGGTGATCGAAGCCTCCGCGCCCAAATGCACCGGCTCCCAGCGCAGGAACCGGTATTCGCGGTAAGGCACCGTCTCGATCGTCTCCCGGCCATTGGCCACGGCCGTGCGCTTCAGGGGCGGCGCGGCGAACTCGCGCGCATCGAGGCTCGCCCGCACGGAGGCGGGACGGGCGCTTCCCGGCACGAGCTCGGTGTGCTCCGGAATCGGCAGCGTCGCCTCGAGGTCGCGCATCGTGCGGGTCGTCGTGTTGCGATAGGTCGCGACGTACTCGATCACGTCGCCGGGACGCGTCACCTCGGCAGGGGCGAAGCTCTCGCGTCCATCGGCGGCGCGCACTACCTTGCGCAGCTCGAGCGTCACCGTGACCGGCTCGCCGGCCGCCTTCTGCGCATGCAGCGGCACCGCGGCGAAGATGAGGATCGCCGCCACGGCAAAGGCCTTGAGCAGGGTAAGGAATCGCGCGAATTTCATGAGTGCGCGAAGGATACGTTTGGCGGGGCGCGTCCCCGTATGACGCACATCACTCGCGGCGCGATCGCCATTTACAAATGAAATCGCGGGGCGACGGGCGGTCATTTTTCGGCCACCAGCGTGCGCTGCAGTCGTTCGATGCCGCCCAGGGAGAATTCGGTGATCTGTGCGGCGAGCGCCTTCCAGGTCTCGGGGCCGTAGGCGAAACCCGGCGAGAGGTCCTCGATGGTGGGACGCGCGTACAGGTACAGCACGCACTGGCCGAGGATGCCGAGCGCGGCGTGCGCGAGCTTGCGTTCGGGCACGCCGGGGCCGGCGATCTCGCGCAGCAGCGCCTGGATGCGCTCGATGTCCGGGCGCATGGTGTCGCCGATGAGGCTCTCGATGTTGCCGGTGGGATCCATCGCCTCGTGCGCGATGATGCGTCCGAGCGGCGAAGGGCGGTCGGTGCCGATGAAGCGATCGAGGATCGCGTAGACGCGCCGCTGCAACCGCTCCTCGGCGCTACGCCCGCGGCGGTTGACCACGCCCTTGGGCGCGGGGGCGGGCCGGCCGGCGAGGTATCGCAATGTCGCGCGATAAAGCCCCTCCTTGCCGCCGAAGTGGTAATTCACCGCGGCCACGTTCACCTTCGCCGCGTCGACGATCTGTCGCACGCGGGCGCTGGCGTATCCGTGCCTGGCGAATTCCTCCGAGGCCGCCGCCAACAGACGGCGACAAGTCTCGTTTTGCAGCTCGTCTTCTTGGGCGAGCATGCCTTCTCCCCTGTTTGAATCGTTTGTTTGAAATACTTGTTTGAGCTACGAATTGTCGTTTTCTTACACGGGCTTGTAAAGGATTCCTACAGAGATCCCTCCATTTGGCCTATGAAGCCGCGATCTGAGTTTTCCATTTTCTTTCAATGAGTTAATGCTGCCCACGGTCAGGAGTCCGTTCTCGGTCCGTGTTTCATCCGACATACGGCACCCGGCCGGCGACGAACGGCGAACGATAAACGTTTGATCGGACTAGGAAAATCGGCCGGCGTGGGCCGGTATGGCTAGATCGGCGTGGCGGCTTCGACTCGGCTGCCAATGAACTGCGCGAACGCCTCGGGGGGCAGCGCAGGCGAGACGAGGAACCCCTGTATCTCGTCGCATCGCAGCTTCTTCAGCAACGCGAGCTGCTCGTCCGTCTCCACGCCTTCGGCGATCACCAGCTTCCCGAGCGCGTGCGACATGGCGATGATGGCCGCCACGATCGCCTGTGAATCCGCGCTGCGGCCCAGGCCCTCGACGAAGACGCGATCGATCTTCACGGTGTGCACCGGGAAGCGCTGCAGGTAGGTCATCGAGGAGAAGCCCGTGCCGAAGTCGTCGAGCGCGATGCGGTGACCCATTCGGTCGAGCTCGAGGAGCGGCCCCTCCACCGCCTCTCCGCGCTCGAGGAGGAGGCCCTCGGTGATCTCGAATTCGATGCAGGCCGCGGGAAGCCCGCACGACTCGACGGCCCGGCGGATGAAGTCCTCCAACCCGCGCCGGCGGAATTGCCGCGGCGAGACGTTCACCGAGATGCGCTCCAGGGGCAGTCCCAGCGCGCGCCACTCCTTCATCTGCGCGCAAGCCCGCTCGATGATCCAGCGCCCGATCTGCTCGATGAAGCCGGACTCCTCGGCGAGCGGAATGAAGCGCGACGGCGAAACCAGGCCGTGCTTCGGATGGTTCCATCGCACCAGCGCCTCGGCGCCGCGAATCCGGCCCGAGGCGACGTCCACCTGCGGCTGGTAGTGCAGCACCAGCTCGTTGCGATCGATCGCCACGCGCAGGTCCCGGTCGAGCGTGACGCGCGCCACCGCCTCGCGGTTCATCTTCTCCTCGAAGAAGACCACCTGCCCGCGCCCCGCCGCCTTCGCGCGATACATCGCCGTGTCCGCGCTCTTCAGCAGCTCTTCGGCGGAGCCGCCGTCGGCCGGAAATGACGCGATGCCCACGCTCGCGCTCACGAAGCATTGCTGCTCGCCCAGGTTGAACTCCTCCGACAGGGCCGCCACCACCGACTCGGCAATGACCCACGCCTCCTGCGGATGGTTGAGCCGGCCCAGCATCACCGTGAACTCGTCGCCGCCCAGTCGCGCTACCGTATCGCTATCGCGGATGCAGCGGCTGACCCGGCGCGAGGCTTCGAGCAGCACCTTGTCGCCGGCGGTATGTCCGAAACTGTCGTTCACGTGCTTGAAGTGGTCGAGGTCCACGAAGAGGAGCGCGAAGGACGTGCTTTCGCGCTGGCCACGCGCGATCTCGCGCTCGACGCGGTCCTTGAAGAGGAGGCGGTTCGGCATCCCCGTGAGCGGGTCGAAATGGGACTGCTGGTAGAGCTGCTCGTCGCGCCACTGGGAGCCTACGGCGACGGCGATGCGGTCGGCGAGCTCACGCGCCTCCTGTTTTTCGCCCTCGGTGAGTTGCGCCGCGTCGCGATACGCGAGAGAAAGAACGCCACAGGCCACCCCGCGCCATACGATGGGTTGCAGGTAGGCGGCAGGCGCTCCGGCGCTCAGCACGTTCGCGAGAAATGACGGCGCGATGCTTGCGGCCCGGGAATCGAGCCAGGTGCCCTCGGACATGCCCTGCAGAAGGAAGCGATCGGCAGGCGTGACCGCGTGGCGTTCCAGCGACATGGTCCCGGGCGCCTCCGGCGGCTGGAAGAAGGTGCGCGCCTGGTCGGGGTTGTCCTGGTCGAAGAGCGTGATCGCTACCGCCTGCGCGGGCACCGCGGCCTGCATCCTCTGCAGCACGATGCGCACCACCTGGGCGATGTCCTGGGTAGCGAGGATGAGGTGGTCGATCTCGGCGAGCGCGGTAAGCGCGGAGAACTGGTTGCCGAGCCGCTGCGACATCTGGTCGACGGCGTTGGCGAGCTCGCCCAGCTCGTCGTCGCGCTCCAGGTCGAGACGCGAGGTGAAGTCGTTGTTGGCGATGCCGCGCGTGCGCTCCGCGAGGAGCCCCACGGGGCCCGCGATGTCGCGCGTCTGGCGTACCGTGAGCCACGCCACCAGCAGCAGCGTGAGCGCGACCACCGGAAGATAAACGTTGGTGAACTCCGTGAGGCGCGCGAGCTGGTGTGATTCAGGCTGGCTCGCCACCACCATCCAATCGGGGGTGCCGAATCCCGCGCGCAGGAACTGGCTCCAGGCGCGGGCTCGGGTAGCCTGCCCGTCGCGCGTCCACTGCGCGGAAGCGAAGCCCGAGCGTCCCTGCACGCGCAGCGATCGCAGGATCTCCCGGGGCATCGGTTCCGAACAATACAGAACGCGCCTGGGCTCCTCGTCCTCGAGAACGCAGAACCCCGTGGCCGATGGAAATTCGTCGGCCAATCCCCAGAGCGCCTCCTCGCGCAGCTCGCCCACGACGACGCTTGCGGGGCGCTGCGCGAGCCCGATGGCGATGACGACGCGCACGCCAGCGCCCTCCCCCGTGATCGCGACCCACGGCTGCCCGGCCGCGAGGCGCTGCCTCGCCTCGGCACCGAGGTCGACCTTCGGGGGCTCGCCGATGAGCGCGGTCGTCCTGTCCGGCGCAATCTCCGCCAACGCGCTGAAGGTGCGCGCCGCCATCGAGCCTGCCCCCGCCGCGGCGGCGGGATTGCCGGCGGCGGCAGCGGCCACGTCGCTCGCGAGCAGAAGGCGTTCGAAAAGCGTCATCCCGTAAGTCTTCGCGACGGCGGCGAGGCGCTGCTCGCCCTGCTCCAGGAGGAGCGAGCGAACCTGCGAGAGCGACAGCACCGCGATCAACGCGAGCGGCAGGAACGCGGACAGCACGAACAGCACGAACAGGCGCCTGGAGACGCGCGTGCGGACGAAGCGCCCGACGAAGCCGATCACGTGGGGTCGAAGTCCAGCGCGGTGCCGATGAATTGCCCGTCGCGCGCGCGGATCACGTCGTCGCGGCTCTTCGCATGCGTGACCGCCGGGGCGGTAAGCCCGTCGGGGCCGATGCTGTACAGGTCGTAGTCGGAGTTCAAGGGCTTGAGCAGTTTGTCCTTGCGCGCCTTCACGCTCGCCGGCGAGGTTCGAAGGTTCACGTACTCGTATGGCTGGCTCCACGGGTCGAGGCGGCCGCCGAAGCCTACGTCGGCGAGGGTGTCCGGGAGCATCGCCTTGGAGACCTCGTACTGGCGGATCCTGGTGTTCATCTCGCCGATCTCGACGATGGATTGCGCGACGCGATTGCGCTCGATGTAGTTCTGCAGGCGCGGCACGGTGATCGCGATGATGACCCCGGCGATCATCAGCACGATGGCCATCTCGATAACGGTGAAGCCGCGGGACGCGCGCATGGGCGCCATCATCTCAGTTCACGACCAGGGATGCACTTGCCGTAGCGGTGTTCGCACCGGCGTTGGCGCTGGTGACGGTGCCCGGCGGGAGGAAGAGCGTATACGTCCCGGCGGAGGTGCTCGTCATGTTGGTGCTGATCTTGCAGAATCCCCCTGCCGGTATCGTGCCTCCGGTGAACGTGATCGTGTCGCCGCTGTTGGTCAGGCTGCCGCCGCAGGTGTTGCTCAACGTGACGGGCGAGTGCAGCGTCAGACCCGCCGGCGGGGGACCGCCGACCGCGAGATTCGTTATCGGCCGCGTGTTCGGATTGGTGAAGGTGATGGTGACCATCGAAGGCTGCGTGGTCCCTACCGTGGCCGGGCTGAAGCCCACGGCGGCGACCGGGTGATCGAGCGCAACCAGGCTTCCCGACCCCGGAGAAATCGTCCCGGAGCTCGCGACGTTGCCGGTCGAATTCGCGTATGTCCCGGGGCCTGCGGAGGTGACGTCGACCTGTACCTTGCAGGTGCCGCGCGCTGGAACCGTGCCCCCCGCGAGCACGATGGAGGCAGGAGTGCCGGAAAGGGTCACGGATCCTCCGCAGGTGGTGGAAGCAGCCGCGGTGGCGTTCACGAGCCCAGCCGGATAGGTGTCCGTGAATGCCGCCCCGGTCGCCGCGCTCGAGTCGTTGTTGGCGAGGGTGATGGTGAGCTGGCTCGGATCGTTGGTTCCGATCGAGCACGGCACGAAAACCTTGGTGCTGCATACGTTGCCCGTGGGCTGCAGCGCCGTCTCGCACGTCACGCCTTCCACGCAGGTGCGGATCTCGCTCAGCGAGAAGGCCGAGGGCGACGTGCCGTCCGTCATCGTGATGGGACGCACCTCGACGCGATTGAACGCGGAGCAGGCATCGATGCTATAGCTCGCGACCTTGCCGTTCGCGGCACAGCTCTGTTTCACCACCGTCGCCTGGGTGGTCGCGGTGTTGCCCACCACCTCGATGAAGCGCAGCTCCACCCGCTCGTGGACCGATGCCGCGTCGTCGAACTTGTCGAGCGTGAAGGCGAACTGGCGCGCGCTCTCGGCGAAATCGATCTGCAGGAACTCGCCTGCGGCGCTGCCGAGGAGGCCGTCGCCCCCGCTTACGCCGCCGATGCCGTCCTCGCCGCTTCCGCTCACGAACGAGACGTTCTGGCTGCCGCCGGAGTCGAACCCGCGCACCGTCGCGTTGTTGAAGGCGATCGTGTCGCGGCCGGTGTCGCTGCCGGGATTCGTTCCCCCGAGCGCGGCCCTCACCGTGGCGCGGTCGAACGTCACCGCCGAGAGGATGGTGTCGGGCCAGTTGCGTGCCGCCAGGTTGGCGCGCTTGGCGACGTCCTCGATGCCGCGATAAACCAGGAGGTCGTCGAAGTGCGCGATGACG
>JANLXC010000007.1:0-1634 GCA_031364925.1 Burkholderiales bacterium
GCCGGCTCGCCTTGTCGGTCGCGATCGCGAGCCTTCTTGCCCGCAACCTGTCGCCCGCGGATTTCGCCTTCGTCGCGTTGGTGTCCACACTGCATGTGGTGGCGATGGAGCTCCTCGACATGGGAACGACGGCGGTCGCCAATCGCGAGATCGCCGCGCACCCCGGGCGCGAGCGCGAAATGCTGGCCGCGCTCATCGCGCTGCGGCGGCTTCTCGCAGTCGCCGCTTTCGCGATGGTGGTGGCACTCGCATGCAGTGATTACGTATTGCGGGAAGACCAACGCATCGCGCTCGTCGCGGCGGCATGCGGGATCTTCCTGCTGCATTTCCACGCCTACCAGATCGCCTTCCAGGTCCGCCAGGCCTACGGAGCCGTGACCACGCTTGCCGTGGCCAGCCAGTTCGGATTTCTCATCGCGTGCGCCGCGGTGCTGCCGTGGAAGGTCGGTGGCGCCGCGATCGCGCTCCTCGTGGTGGCGCGCGAAGCGGTCCTGGCATTGGGAATCCGCGTCATGGCCGCGCGAACGCTCGGGCAGCGATTGCGCGCGCAATGGCTGCAGCCCGGCGCCGCGGCCCTGCTGAAGGCGGGGTGGATGATCGGGGTCGCGGGTCTCGCCTACAAGCTCACCACCTACTCGGGAGTTTTCATTCTCTGGGAGTCGCCCGTGGCATTGGCGAGCTTCAACGCGGCGCAACGATTGCTCGTCCCGATGGCGGACCTTTCGTGGATGTACGTGACTCCGCTCATCGCCGCGATGAGCGCGGCGGCGGCCCGCGACCCGCGCGAATTTCGCGCGCTGCTGGAGCGCCACCTGAAATTCCTGCTGGGCCTCGCGACGATGGTCGCGTTAGCCGGGTACTTCGCCGCGCCGTTCATCCTGCGCCTTCTCTACGGCGAGATCTACGTTTCGGGACCCGCCTCCGCTGTGGCGCCTTTCCGGTGGCTCAGCTTCGGGTACCTGTTCGCGATGGTTTCGCCCGTGCTGATCGTAGCCGAGATCGTGCGCGGCAACGCGCGCGCGCTCTTGTTCATCACCACGGGGTGCCTAGCGCTCAACCTGGCGGGGAACGCCTGGGCAGTCCCGCGGCACGGAGCCCAGGGCGCGGCGATGGTCCTGTGCGCCTCCGAGGCGCTCGTGTTCCTGGTGCTGTTCGCGCGCATGCGCGCGTCGGTTCGAGGCGGCGCTTAATCAGTCCGGGGCGAATGCCGACTCGTAGCGCTCGCCCTTGACCGTTTGCACGGCCTTGTCCGCGACGCAGCACCCCGCCACCAGCATGTCGAGATCGGTGCCGAGGAAGCAACGGAAGGCGTCGACCGGCGTGCAGACGATGGGCTCGCCGCGCACGTTGAAGGACGTGTTGACCAGGACACCGACGCCGGTGAGTCGCTTGAACTCGGCGAGCAGCTTGTGAAAGCGGGGGTTGGTCTGCGCATGCACCGTCTGGATCCGCGCCGAATAGTCGACGTGCGTCACCGCGGGTATCTCCGAGCGCGGCACGTTGAGCTTCTCGATGCCGAAAAGCGCCTTTTCCCCGTCCGTCATTTCGCGCCGCCGCTCGGCTCGCACGCCCGCGACGATCAGCATGTAGGGGCTGTCGCCCTCGAACTCGAACCAGTCACCCACATCCTCGCG
>JANLXC010000009.1:0-31666 GCA_031364925.1 Burkholderiales bacterium
TGAGGATCGAGTAGAGCGTGGTGGTCTTGCCGCTGCCGGTCGGGCCGGTCACGAGGATGATGCCCTCGGGGCGCGCCAGCATGAGCTTCAACGTCTTCAGGTCCTCGGCGTGCAGGCCCAGGTCTTCGAGCGGCACGATGCCCTTGTCGCGGTCGAGGATGCGCAGCACGATGTTCTCGCCGTGCGTGGTCGGTTGCGACGACACGCGGAAGTCCACCTGGTGCCCGGAGAGCATGAGCGAGATGCGACCGTCCTGCGGGGCCCTGGTCTCGGCGATGTTCATGCCGCTCATCACCTTCACGCGCACCACCATCGCCGCCCAGTAGTTCTTGTGCAGGCTCCTGATCTGGCGCAGCACGCCGTCGATGCGGTAGCGGATGCGCAGGAACCCCTGCTCCGGCTCGAAGTGGATGTCGGAGGCGCTTCGCTTCACCGCGTCGTTGAGGAGCGCGTCCACCAGGCGCACCACCGGCTGCGAGTACTCGTCGAAGTCGGCGGCGAGCGACTGGTAGTCGATCTCGCCGGTCTCGATCTCGTTCAGGATCCCGTCGATCGAAAGCTCGAAGCCGTAGTGGTGCTCGATGCCGATGGTGATGTCGGACTCGCGCGCGAGCACCTGCTCGATGCGCAGGTCCTCGCGCGCGAGCGCGCGGATCTGGTCGAGGGCCACCACGTTCGCGGGGTCGCTCACCGCGATGAGCAGGATCTTCTTGTCGTGGTCGTAGCTCACCGGCAGCACGTGGTAGCGGCGCGCCATGTCCTTGGGCACGAGCGCGATCGCCGCCGGGTCGACGATGGTGTTCTCGAGGTCGATCGACACCTGGCCGAGCGTCTCCGAGAGGATGTCGCGGATGGTGGCCTCGGTGACGAAGCCGAGCGTCACCAGCACCTTGCCGAGCGGGGCCTTCAGGCGCTTCTGCTCGGTGAGCGCGATGTTCAGCTGGTCGGAGCTGATGATCCCCTTGTGCAGCAGCGTCTGGCCAAGGGGGACCTGGGAGAGCGGGGTGGCCTGGATCGTCCCCATGGCGCTACTGCCTCAGGTCCGCGAGGCGGCGCTGCGCAGCCGCGGGATCGAACTGGGTCGCCTGCCGGCTCGCGGCGTCGAGCGCGCGGCGGTAATGCTCCGCGGCCAGGCGCGATTGGCCGAGGCGATCGAGGCTCACCGCGAGGTTGAAGAGGATGTCGGCGTTGGCGGGATCGAAGCGGTGCGCTTCGAAGAACTCAACCTGCGCTTCATTCCAGCGCGACTGCGACGCGTACACGTTGCCGAGGGCGAGGTGCAGCTGCGGGCTCTGCGGATTGCGCGCGAGCTCGCCGCGCAGCTGCGACTCGAGTCCCTCGGGCTGCGCGGAGTCGGCGAGCGAGGCGAGCCCGGCGATGGCGGTGGGGTTGCGCGGGTCGACGTCGAGCGCGCGCTGGTAATGGCTCGCGGCGAGCATGCGGTTGCCGCCGCGCGCCTCGATGGTCGCGGCGCCGAGAAGCGCGTCGAGGTTGGACGGGTCGGAGGCGAGCGCCGCGGCATAGCTGCGGCGGGCGGCGGCGATGTCCCCGTTGCGAAGGCTCGCGTAGCCCGCGGCGACTTCGGCGGGCACGCGCGGACGCTCCGCCGAAGGCGCGAGCCGCAACGCCGGCGCGGCGGCGGGCGCGGGGGCCGAGCCGCGAAGAAGCGAGGCGACGCTGCCGACCGGTTCACGCGCCGGGGGCTGCGTCCTCACCTCGGCGACTTGCGGAGGCTGGATCGCGGCAGTCGGCTGCTGCGGGGGAGGAAAGAGGATCTGTCCCATGGCCGGCGCCGGATCGCTCTGCGGCGCGGGCACCTGGATCGGCGCGGGGCGCGGGCGCGCGCTCGCCGCGGTGCGCGGCGTGAACGAATCGACCTTCTGCCACACGTAGAAACCTGCGCCCGCCGCCAGCACGATGATGACGGCGAGCGCGATGGCCAGGATCAGGCCCTTGCGCGAGCGCTCGCCGGGTGCCGCCTCCTTGGCCTGGAAGACGTTCTGCGCCGAGGCCGCGTCCCCGCGCAGCTTCGCAGAGCCCCCGGGCGGCGGCGGGCCGGCGGAAGCCGAATTGATCGGCGCCAGCTCCAGGGAGGCGGTCGAGGCGGGCGTGGAAGCCGGCATGGAAACAGGCTCGCGGCGCTCGCGCTGCCTTTCGCGCTCGGGCTCGGGGCGATCTCCCTGCTTGGCGAGCTTCTCCTGCTCGGCGCGCTTGAGGGCGTCGAGGAGAAGGCTCACGACGTCGCCTTCGCAGGCGCAGGCACCACCGGGACCGGCGTCCAGCACGGAGAGTCCGGAGTGAGCGCCTTGTCCTCGAGGCGTTGCAAGCCGTTTTCGAAGCACGGAATGGGTGAGCGAGTGTCGCGGAAGAACTCAGCGCTGGGAAGGTATCTGCGAAAGGAAGCCAGATCCTCGTCCACGCTCGCGTTGCGGATGACGTAAGGCCGGATGAAAATCACGAGCTCGGTCTTCTCGGTCACGTCGTTGCGCTTGCTCACGAGGTCGCCGAACAGCGGAATCCTCGAGGCGACCGGCAATCCATCGCGCCTGCCTTCGAACCTGTCGATCATGAGGCCACCCAGGATCGCCGTCTGGCCGCTTGCCACCTTCAGCACGCTTTCCATCTCGCGCGTCTGGGTCACGGGGATGGGGCTCGTCACTTTCGCTGCGGCGAGCGCGGGGTTCGGGTCGTTCACCGTGTCGATGATGCGGGTGACAGTGGGGCGCACGTTGATCGTCACCATGTCGCCCTCGCTGATCTGGGGCGTCACGTTCATGATGAATCCAATGGGCACGACATTTTGCGTCGTCGTGAAGGTAGTGACGGCCACATTGTTGTTGGTGACCGTGTCGGCCTTGATGGTGAAGTAAACGCGGTTATCGACCACTTTCAGCATCGCGGTCTGGTTGTTGAGCACCATCAGCTTGGGGCTCGAAAGCACACGAGTCTTGCCGAAGGAGTCCAGCAGCTTGATGGCGCTCGAGATGTTTCCCCCGGCCGCGGCGTTCGGGTTGCTGTACGAGACCGAGAAGGACGACGTATCGAGGGCAAAGGGTGTATTCGGTATGTTGGGGCCGGTGAACCCCTGGCGGATGCTGTATCCCAGGCCATTCAGGCCGAGAGCGGCCCAGTCGACGCCGGATTGATAATTGTCGTTCAGCGCCACCTCCACGATCGTCGCCTCGATGAGCACCTGGCGCTTGGACGAATTCGTCACCGACGCGATGAAGGACTGCACCTTTTCGTGTTGGCGCGACGTCGCGCGAACCATGACGATTCCCGACTCGGCATTCACCACGACGGAGGCGGCTTCCCGGAAGGTGAGGCGTTGCTCTACAAAGTCCGTGTTCTGCGCCTGCTGCGTCTCGCCCGGCGACTCAACCGAGGTTCGGTTTTGTGCTGTGGTGGTGCGTCCCGTGCGAGGTTGGGTCGTCGTTCTGGCCTGCGTCGACGCGACCGATGTCTGTCCACGGTTCTGCACGAAGGTCTCGCTGCTGCCTTCGGGAAGTTGCTTGTCGGTCTCGCGCAGGATGTCGCGGATGTTCTTCTCGAGAGTCTCCCAGTAGTGATGCTTCGAGAGGTTGGTAATCGTCAGCGTGGAATTGTTCGAGCCGCCCGCCGCGGCGCCCGTGCCGCCGACGACACCACCGGAGATGACCTGCGTCGAGATGCCTACCGTCTCGCTGACGTCGCGCGACATGTTGACGTAGTCGACGGGATAGATCCTGAGGAACGGCGTATCCGGCATCACCGTGATCGTCTGGCCGTCCATCTCCCAGCGCATGTCGACCTGCCTGGAGATGCGCGTGAGGATCTGCTTGAGCGTCTGGTCGATGGCGTTGAGGTTGATCGTGCCGTCGATGCCGGGGTGGATGTCGAAGTTGATCTTGGTTTCGCGCGCCATGGCGAGCAGCACTTCGCGCACCGGCTGGTTGGCGACCACCACGGAGTACTTGATCTCGGACTCGCGCGCCGAAGGCGCAGGAGGCATCGGCACCGCACGCACTGTCGCCGGGATCTGCGCGGTTCCCGGCGTGGGCTCGACGGCGGGCTGGATATGCCCCTCGGGCTTGGCGAGCGGGCGCGTACCGCAGCCCGCGATCGCCAGGACCAGCGCGAAGCACGGCGCGGAAGCTAAAAACCGCATGCAGGAATTCCCGTAAGTGTTTGTTTTATGGACAGAACCGCCCCTTCCCTCTTTATATCTTTTTCAGGGGTGAAACGCAAATGAAATCCCCCACATTTCGCGTGGAATTCGGGTCCCAAAACGACCTCGAGAAGAGGCCTATTTGCGCTCGGCGCGGCGCGCGTCCTCGCGCACCCCTTCGAGGGGCCGCACGTAGGGTCGGAACTGCCGCAGGCTCTCCGGCAGCGAGGCCAGGGCGAGGGTCGCGTCGCCGCGCTCCTCGAAGGTGCCGAAGAGCACGCCCAGGCGCGGCATATCGGGGCTGCCTGCGGGGACGACGTAGAGGCGATCGGGACGCAGCGCGCGGCCCGCCTCGGCGAGGTAGTTCTCGAGGTAGCCGCGCTCCTTCGCGTCGGTGACCATGAGCTGCACCGCGTAGTGCGAGGTGTCGCTGGCGAGGAGCTCGCGGCCGGCGGCGATGCGCGCCGAGACCGAGCGCGATGCGGTTTCGTCGGGATGGGGCTTGACGCTTTCCGGCGCGGGGCTGGCACCGGAGGCGACCGGCATTACCGAGGGCGCAGTCACGCTGGGGACAATCGGTGGCGCGGAGGGCGCGGGGGCTTGCGCCTTCGCCGGGGCGGGCACGCTCGCGGCGACCGCGGGTCCCGGCGAGGGCGAGGGCACGAACTGCGCGAGCACGAAGCCGATCGCGATGCCCGCGGCCACGCCCATCGCGGCGGCGAGCGCGAGGCGGCGCGGCGATTCGCGCCGCATCAGCACGATCTGCGTGTCGGTGACCGCGGCGCGCGCATGGTCCGGCGTCACGGTGTGGGTGCCCGCGGCGAATGCGGCCAGCAGCGTCTTGTCCGCGAAAATGTTGATGCGCCGCGTGAGGCCCTCGGAGGCTTCCCCGATGATGCGCAGCACCTCGGGGCCGAAGAGGTCGGGCCCGTGGTAGCCGGCGGCGCGCAGGCGAAACGCGAGGTAGTCCTTGATTTCGCGCGGCGGCAACGGCCCCAGCGTGAAGCTGTGCGTGATGCGCTCCTTCAGCTGGCGCATGTGCGGCAACGACAGGTGCTGGTCGAGCTCGGGCTGGCCGAAGAGCACGATCTGCAGCAATTTCTCGGTGCCGGTCTCGAGGTTCGACAGCAGGCGAATCTCTTCGAGCGTGGTGAGCGGCATCGCGTGGGCCTCGTCGATGAGCGCGACCACCTGGCGCCCCGTCGAGTGGATGTCGATCAGCTTCTCCTGCAGCGAGCGCACCAGCTTCGTGGTGTTGGCGCCGCTGGTCTCGATGCCGAGGTCGCCCGCGATGGCGGCGAGCATCTCGTCTCGCGTGAGGCTCGGCACCGCGAGGTAGATGGTCTCGACCGACTCCGGGAGGCGCTCCATCAGCACGCGGCAGAGCATCGTCTTGCCGCTGCCCACCTCGCCCGTGACCTTCACCATGCCTTCCCCGGCGGTGATGGCGTAGAGGAGCGCCTCGAGCGTGGCGCCGCGGTTGGCGCCCGAGAAGAAAAATTCGGTATGCGGAGTGATCCGGAACGGCGCCTCGCGCAGCCCGAAATGCTCTAGGTACATCGTCATCGCTGGCCGGCTCGCGCGCGTGCCCGGACTGCCGGGACCATCAGCGCGTTTCGCCCGTATCGGAGGAGCCCAGTCTAGCACCGGCGCGACCGGCGGCTTCGAGCCTTCCGTAGAGGGTGCTGCGCGAGACGCCGAGGATCTTCGCCGCCTGCGACACGTTGCCCTGGGCGATCTCGAGAGCCGCGTCGAGGTAGGCCTGCTCGACCCCCTTCAAGGCGAGGTCGAGGCTGAAGGGCCGCCCCGAAGCGAGCTCGGCGCGCGCGCGCGCGACGGGGTCGGCCCTGTCGCCTTCGCCCAGTGGCGCCAGCTCGGCTTCCAGCTCGGCCGCGCGCACCGTGTAGCCCGCGTACTTGGTGGTGAGGCGGATCGCGATGTTCTTCAGCTCGCGCACATTGCCGGGGAATTCGTAGCTCCTCCAGCGCGCTAGTGCGTCGGCGTCGAGCGTGAAGGGCATCGAGCCCGTCTTGGTCGCGTAGAGCCCGCGGTAGTAGTCGAGGAGCTGCACCTTGTCCTCGCCCAGCTCGCGCAGCGGCGGCACGGTGAGCGCGAACACCGAAAGGCGATGGTAGAGGTCGGAGCGGAAGCGCCCCGCGTTGGCCTCGGAACGCAGGTCGCGGTTGGTGGCGGTGACGATGCGCGCGCGCGATACGCGCGTCTGCGTTTCGCCCACCCGCTGGTACTCGCCGTTCTCGAGCACGCGCAGGAGCTTCGCCTGGAGCTCCCCGGGGAGCTCGCCTATCTCGTCGAGGAAGAGCGTGCCATCGCCCGCGTCCTCGAAGTATCCGGACTTCGCCTGCTGCGCGCCGGTGAAGGCGCCCTTGGCGTAGCCGAAGAGCGTGGGCTCCACCAGCGCCGGCGAGATCGCGGCGCAGTTGAGCGCGAGGAAGGGCTCGCGCGAGCGCGGGCTCAAGTGGTGCAGCGAGAAGGCGACGCGCTCCTTGCCGCTGCCGGACTCGCCTTCGATCAGCGCCGGGAATGTGGAGGCCGCGTAGAGGTCGATCTGGCTGCGCAGGCGCCTCAACGGCGGGCTTTCGCCGATCAGCGCCTTCACGTGCTCCGCGTCGTCGTCACGCTTGTCGAGCGCGTGCGCCTTCAGCGCGCGCGCCAGCAGGGCGCGCAGCAACTCTGGCTCGCAAGGCTTGGGCACCAGCTCGATCGCGCCGAGAGCGCGCGCGCGGCGCGCGTTGGATTCCTCGTTCTGCCCGGTGAGGACCAGGATGCGCACCTGCGGCGCGTGGGCGAGGAGGTCGCCGATCAGCTTGAAGCCCTCGTTGGGCAGGTGCGCGACCGGCGGCAGTCCCAGGTCGATCAACGCAAGGTCGGGACGCAGTCCTTCGCGAAGCTCGCTCACCGCCGCCACGCGGTCGCCGGCCAGCGTCACTTCGTAATCGCCGCCCAGCGCGAAGGCGAGGCTTTCGCAGATGAGCGCATCGTCGTCGACCAGCAGCAGGCGGGGCTTCTTCACGCCGGGATTATAGGGGAGGCCACTTGTCAAAGCTGGTAAAATGCGTCCCTTGTCTCCGCAATTTCCCCCCGTGCCCGAAGATACCCTGGTCGACATCCAGTCGGTGACGTTCTCCTATGGCCGGCGCGCCATCCTCAAGGGCATCTCGATGCGCGTGCCACGAGGCAAGGTGGTCGCGATCATGGGCGCCTCGGGCAGCGGCAAGACCACGCTGCTGCGCATCATCGGCGGGCAGTTGAAGCCCACCAAGGGCGCGGCGCGCGTGGCCGGCCATGCGGTGCACGAGCTCGACTCCGAGGGCCTCTACCGGATGCGCCGCAAGATGAGCATGCTGTTCCAGTTCGGCGCGCTCTTCACCGACCTGAGCGTGTTCGAGAACGTGGCGTTCCCGCTGCGCGAGCACACGCGGCTCCCGGAGCCGATGATCCGCGACCTGGTGCTGATGAAGCTCGAGGCGGTCGGCATGCGCGGAGCGCACCGGTTGAAGCCCGCGGAGCTCTCCGGGGGCATGGCGCGGCGCGTGGCGCTGGCGCGCGCGGTGGTGCTCGACCCGCTGCTGGTCATGTACGACGAGCCCTTCGCCGGGCTCGACCCGATCGCGCTCGCGGTGATCGGCCAGCTGATCCGCAAGCTGAACGACGCGCTCGGCTCGACCTCGATCATCGTCACCCACGACGTGCTGGAATCGCTGCAGATCGTCGACTACCTGTATTTCATTTCCGACGGCGTGATCGTGGGCGAGGGCACGCCCGAGGAGATCAAGCGCTCGGAGCTGCCTTACGTGCGGCAGTTCGTGCACGGCGAGATCGATGGACCGGTCCCTTTCCACTACCCCGCCAAGCCCTACGCGGTAGATGCGGGCCTCGCGGGGGCGCCTCGTGCTTGACGTAAGGAAGCCGCTCGCCCGGCTCGGCGCCAACGTCGTGAACGGCATCTGGCGCCTGGGCTCCATGGCGCGCTTCTTCGGCCTGGTGCTCGCCTCCTCGGGCACCAGCTTCAGCCGCTTTCGCCTGGTGATGCGCGAGGTGTACTTCAGCGGCGTGCTGTCGCTCATCATCATCATCGTCTCGGGCCTGTTCATCGGCATGGTCCTGGGGCTGCAGGGCTACCAGACCCTGCAGCGCTACGGCGCGACCGAGTCGATCGGCGTATTGGTCGCGCTGGCGCTGGTGCGCGAGCTCGGGCCGGTCGTTTCGGCGATCCTCTTCGCCGCGCGCGCGGGCTCCGCGATCACCGCCGAGATCGGCCTCATGAAGACCACCGAGCAGTTGAGCGCCATGGACATGATGGCGGTGTCGCCGATGGCGCGCGTCATCGCGCCGCGCTTCTGGGCGGGCATCATCTCGATGCCGATCCTCTCGCTCCTCTTCTCCGCGATGGGCGTCTTCGGCGGCTATCTCGTGGGCGTCGTCATCATCGGCGTGGACAACGGGGCCTTCTGGTCGCAAATGCAGGCGGCGGTGGACTTCCGGTATGATGTTTTGAACGGATTGGTGAAGGCATTTGTCTTCGGAATCGCGGTCACCGTCGTCGCCACCTTCGAGGGATACTCCGCCCCACCCACCGCGGAGGGAGTCTCCGGCGCCACGACGCGCACCGTGGTGACTTCCGCGCTGATGATCCTCCTCCTCGACTTCGTGCTCACCGCGTTCATGCTGCGGGCCGACCACTGAACTGACACGACAATGGAAAGAACGACGATCGACCTGTGGTTCGGCGCTTTCGTGACCGCGGGGTTCGTGGCGCTGCTGGTGCTCGCGCTCAAGGTGGGCAACCTGGGCGGCGGCACGCAGGCCACGGAGACTTACCGCGTCGAGGGGCGCTTCGACAACATCGGCGGTCTCAAGGTGCGCGGCCCGGTGAGGAGCGCGGGCGTGCTGGTCGGACGCGTGGCCGACATCCACTTCGACAACGAGCGCTACCAGGCGCAGGTCACGCTCGCGCTCGACAAGAAGTATTCGTTCCCGAAGGACACCACCGCGTCGATCCTCACTTCGGGCCTGCTCGGCGAGACCTACGTGGGCCTGGACGCGGGCGGCGATGACAAGAAGCTCGCTTCCGGCGATCGCATCGCCATCACGCAGTCGGCGGTGGTCCTGGAGAAGCTGATCGGTCAATTCCTCTTCAGCAAGGCGCAGGACTCGGGATCGAGCGCGCCGGCACCCGCTCCCGCCGCCGCGGCGAAGAAATAGTCCACCGGAACCCCTGCCCGCGCGTTAGGGTCGAATCGGGTTCAAGCACCCATCCACAGGAAAATCCCCATGTTCCGCATTCTCGCTACGCTGCTGGCAGCGCTCGTCCCTGCGCTCGCCACGGCCCAGGAATCTCCCGACCAGCTGGTGAAGCGCACCACCGACGAGATCCTCACGATCATCAAGACCGACAAGGATGTCGCTTCCGGCAACCAGGCCAAGGTAGTCGAGCTCGCCGAGCAGAAAGTCCTTCCGCATTTCGACTTCGAGCGCATGACGCGACTCGCCGTCGGGCGCAACTGGGCGCAGGCAACCGACGCGCAGAAGCAGGCGCTCACCAAGGAGTTCCGCACGCTCCTCGTGCGCACCTACTCGTCTTCGCTCTCGCAATATCGCAACCAGACCATCGACGTGAAGCCCACCAAGCTCGCCGCGGGCGACAAGGAGGCGACGGTGCGCACCGCGGTCATCCAGCAGGGCGGCCCGCCGATCCCGATCGACTACGCTATGGAGAAGTCCGACGGCGGCTGGAAGGTCTACGACGTGATCATCGACGGCGCCTCGCTCGTCACCACGTATCGCGGCACGTTCAACGACCAGATCCAGAAGGGCGGCATCGACGGCCTCGTGAAGACGTTGCAGGAGCGCAACCGCTCTCCCGGCGAAGCCTCGAAGGCGGCGCCGAAAAAGTGAGCACTGCCGTCGCCGGGGAGGTGCTCGCCCTCACGGGCGAGCTTTCCTTCGAGACCATTCCCCAGGTGCTCGAGGAAAGCGCGACCTACGTGGCGCGCACCGACCTCCCTGACCGGCTCACCATCGACTTCGCCGGCATCACCGGCGTGGATTCCGCCGCGGTCGCCTTGCTGCTCGACTGGCGGCGCATGGCGGCCAAGCGCGGCAAGACGCTCGTGTTCGTGAACCTGCCCGCCAACCTCGTCGCGTTGGCCGATCTCTACGGAGTGGCCGAGCTCATCCAGCCCCACCAGGCGTGACCTCGGCCCTCGCGGTCGAGGCTCGTGGCGTCCACAAGAGCTACGGCGCGGTGCGTGCGCTGGCCGGGGTCTCGCTGGAGGTGCGCCGCGGCGAGTTTTTCGGGCTCCTCGGACCCAACGGCGCGGGAAAGACTACGCTCATCTCTGCGTTGGGCGGACTCACGCGGGCCGACGAGGGCACGCTGTCGGTGATGGGGCACGACGTCGAGCGCGATTTCCGCGCGGCGCGAAGGGCTGTCGGCATCGTGCCGCAGGAGATCGTGTTCGACCCGTTCTTCACCGTGCGCGAGACGCTCGAGATCCAGTCGGGATACTTCGGCCTGCGCGCCAACGGCGCATGGATCGACGAGCTCCTTGCGCGCCTGGCGCTCGAATCGAAGGCGAACGCCAACATGCGCAGCCTGTCCGGCGGGATGAAGCGGCGCGTCATGGTCGCGCAGGCGCTGGTGCATCGCCCGCCGGTGATCGTGCTCGACGAGCCCACCGCAGGGGTGGACGTGGAGCTTCGGCAGACACTGTGGGCCTTCATCCGCGGCCTGAACGAGGCCGGCCACACCATCCTCCTCACCACCCACTACCTCGAGGAAGCGCAGCAGCTCTGCTCGCGCATCGCGATGATGCGCGACGGGCGCGTCGTGGCGCTTGGCACCACCGAGAGCCTCCTCGCCGAATTCTCGCAGCGCGTGCTGCGCGTGAAGCTGGAGGGCGGCGAGCTGCCCGCGCCGCTGGCGGCGAGCGCCACGCGCGAGGCCTCCGGGTGGTGGCGCATCCCGATCGCCGACGTCGCGCACGTGGAGGATGCATTGCGCACGCTGCGCGAGTCTGGCGTGGCGGTCGCGAGCCTGGAAGTCGCCGAGCCCGAGCTGGAAGAGGTGTTCGTGAAGACGATGCGCCGCGACGAGGCGCGCGCCGCGCCATGACCGGCTTCCCGACGCTGCTCTACAAGGAGGTGCTGCGTTTCTGGAAGGTGAGCTTCCAGACGGTCGCCGCCCCGGTGCTTACCACGCTGCTCTACCTCGTCGTGTTCGCGCATGCGCTCTCGGGGCACGTGCAGGCGTTCCCGGGCGTGAAATACGTGGAATTCCTGGTCCCGGGGCTCGCGATGATGGCGATGCTGCAGAATTCCTTCGCCAACAGCTCGTCGTCGCTGATCCAGTCGAAGATCACCGGCAACATCGTCTTCATCCTGCTGCCGCCGATTTCGGCCGGCGAGATCTTCGCCGCCTACCTCATCGCCTCGATGGTGCGCGGGCTCGTGGTCGGCATCGGCGTCTTCGCGGCGACCCTGTGGATGATCCCGCTGCCGGTGCACAACCCTCTCTGGCTCGCCGCCTTCGCGATCGCCGGCTGCGGCATGCTAGGCACCATGGGCATCATCGCCGGCGTGTGGTCGGACAAGTTCGACCAGCTGGCCGCGTTCCAGAATTTCCTGGTGATGCCGCTCACTTTCCTTGCCGGCGTGTTCTATTCCATGCACACGCTGCCGCCCTTCTGGCAGGCGGTCTCGAAGCTGAATCCGTTCTTCTACGCGATCGACGGGTTCCGCTTCGGCTTCTTCGGCCAGTCCGACGTCTCGCCGTGGACGAGCCTCGCCGTTGCGAGCGTTGCCTTCGGTGCCCTATCATGGATCACTTTGCAAATGCTGCGCCGCGGCTACAAGCTGCGCCATTAGCCTCACGGCAATCCACCATGGTCGAAGCAAGCTCCATCGAAGACTCCATCCGCGCGGGCCTGGCCTGCACGCACCTCGCGGTGCAGGGCGACGGCGCCCATTTCGACGCGGTGATCGTGAGCCCGGCGTTCGCGGGCCTGTCGCGCGTGCGCCAGCACCAGCTGGTCTACGGCGCCCTGGGCGAGCGCATGCGGGAGGAGATCCACGCGCTGTCGATGAAGACTTTCTCCCCGGACGAGTGGGCGGCACGCCCGACAGACTGACGCGGGCTTCGGCCGGCATTTCGGAAAACCCATGCAGAAACTATCGATTCAGGGCGGCGTGGCGCTTGCGGGCGAGGTGCGCGTCGCCGGCGCCAAGAACGCGGCGCTGCCGATCCTCGCGGCCGCGCTCCTCACCGCGGACCCGGTGCACATCACCAACCTGCCGCAGCTGAACGACGTGCGCACCATGGTGAAGCTCCTCGAGCGCATGGGGGTGCACGCCAAGGCCGGCGGGCACGATGTCGAGCTGAAAGCCGACGCCATCGGCGAGCCCTTCGCCCCCTACGACCTGGTGAAGACCATGCGCGCCTCGATCCTCGCGCTCGGCCCGCTGGTGGCGCGCTTCGGCGAGGCGAAGGTGTCGTTGCCGGGCGGCTGCGCCATCGGCGAGCGCCCGGTGGACCTGCACATCAAGGGGCTTGCCGCGATGGGCGCGGAGATCGCCATCGAGTCGGGCAACATCCACGCGACCGCGCGGCGGTTGAAGGGCGCGCGCATCTTCATGGACACGGTGACCGTGACCGGCACCGAGAACCTGATGATGGCGGCGACGCTCGCCGAGGGCGAGACCGTGCTCGAGAACGCCGCGCGCGAGCCCGAGGTGGTCGACCTCGCGCGCTGCCTCATCGGCATGGGCGCGAAGATCACCGGGCATGGCGGTGACGTGATCACGATCCACGGCGTCGAGCGTCTTCATGGGGTCGAGCACGCGGTGATGCCGGATCGCATCGAGGCCGGGACATTCCTCGTCGCGGCGGCGGCCACTCGCGGCAGCATCACGCTCACCGATGCGCCGGTATCGAGCCTCGACCCGGTGATCCAGAAGCTGCGCGAGGCGGGCGCGGGCATCGCGGTGGGCGAGAACACGGTGCGCATCTCGATGAACGGGCGGCCCAGGGCGGTGAACCTGCGCACCGCGCCGCACCCCGGATTCCCCACCGACATGCAGGCGCAGTTCATCGCGCTGAACAGCGTCGCCCACGGCACCGCGCACGTGATCGAGACCATCTTCGAGAACCGCTTCATGCACGTGCAGGAGCTGCGCCGCCTGGGCGCCAACATCGACATAGAGGGCAACACCGCGATGATCTACGGGGTGGACGCGCTCACCGGCGCCGACGTGATGGCGACCGACCTGCGCGCCTCCGCGAGCCTGGTGATCGCGGGCCTGGTGGCCGAGGGCGAGACGGTCATCGACCGCATCTACCACCTCGACCGCGGCTACGAGCGCATCGAGTCGCGCCTGGCGAGCCTGGGCGCGCGCATCCAGCGCGTCGCCTGAGCGAAATCGTGATCACGCTCGCGCTCGCGAAGGGACGCATTTTCGAGGAAACCGCTCCGCTGCTGGCGGCCGCGGGCATTCGTGCATCGGAGGACCCGGAGACTTCGAGGAAGTTGATCCTCGCCACGCAGCGTGCCGACCTGCGCCTGGTCCTGGTGCGGGCCGCCGACGTGCCTACGTACGTGCAGTACGGGGCCGCCGACCTTGGCGTGGCCGGGCTCGACATCCTCGCCGAGCACGGCGGCCAGGGCCTCTACCAACCCCTCGACCTCGGCATCGCAAAATGCACGATGGTGGTCGCGGTGCCCGAAGGCTTCGACTACGCCGCGGCGGTAAAGCAGGGCGCGCGGCTGCGGGTGGCGACAAAGTACATCAGCACCGCGCGCGAGCACTTCGCCGCGAAGGGCGTGCACGTGGACTTGATCAAGCTTTACGGCTCCATGGAGCTTGCTCCCCTGGTGGGCCTCGCCGACGCGATCGTCGACCTGGTCGACACCGGCAACACGCTCAAGGCCAATCGGCTGCGCGTAGTCGAGGAGATCATGCAGGTGTCGAGCCGCCTCATCGTCAATCCCGCATCGATGAAATTGAAGCGGGAGGCGATCGTGCCGTTGATCGAGTCTTTCGCGAGCGCCACCCGTGGCTGACGTGCGGCGCCTCGATTCGCGCGCGCCCGGCTTCGAAGCCCAGCTGGAAAGGCTCCTCGCCTTCGAGAGCGCGCAGGACGAGGGCGTCGAGCTCGCCACCACCGAGATCCTCGCAGCCGTGCGCGCGCGCGGCGACGCGGCGCTGGTGGAGCTTACCGCGCGCTTCGACCGCTGGACGCCCTCATCGGCCGCCGCGCTGGTCGTGCCGATGGAGGAGGCGCGCGCGGCATTGCGCGAGCTCCCGGGCGCGGAGCGCGAGGCCCTCGAGTTCGCGGCATCACGCATCCGCGCCTTCCACGAGCGCCAGCAGCAGGAATCGTGGCGCATCGACGCGGGCGACGGCACGGTGCTCGGCCAGCAGGTGACGCCGCTCGACCGCGCCGGGATCTACGTGCCGGGCGGAAAAGCCGCGTATCCCTCGTCGGTTCTGATGAGCGCGGTCGCCGCCAAGGTTGCCGGCGTGCCGGAGCTGATCATGGTGACGCCGACGCCCGATGGCGCCACCAACGGCGCGGTGCTCGCCGCCGCGGCGCTGGCCGGCGTGGATCGCATCGTGCGCGTGGGCGGCGCGCAGGCGATCGCCGCGCTCGCCTTCGGTACCGCCACGGTGCCTGCCGTGGACAAGATCGTGGGGCCCGGCAACGCCTACGTCGCCGCGGCCAAGCGCCGCGTGTTCGGGCGCGTCGGCATCGACATGGTGGCCGGCCCCTCGGAAGTGCTGGTGATCGCGGACGCGAGCGCGCACGCCGACTGGGTGGCGATGGACCTCTTCTCGCAGGCCGAGCACGACGAGATCGCGCAGGCGATCCTCCTCACGCCCGACGCCGGCTTGGTGGAACGAGTGGCCGCCTCGATGGCGCGCCAGCTGGAGACCCTGCCGCGGCGCGCCATCATCGAGGCCTCGCTCGCCACACGCGGCGCGCTCATCCTGGTGCGTGACCTCGACGAGGCGTGCGAGCTGGCCAACCGCATCGCGCCCGAGCACCTCGAGCTCGCGGTGGCCGACCCGGAGCGCCTCCTCGCGAAGATCCGCCACGCCGGCGCGATCTTCCTCGGCCACCACGCCTCGGAGTCGCTGGGCGACTACTGCGCCGGTCCCAACCACGTGCTCCCCACCTCGCGCACCGCGCGCTTCTCGTCGCCGCTCGGCGTCTACGATTTCCAGAAGCGCTCGAGCGTGATCGGGATTTCCCCGCAGGCGGCGCAGCGCCTGGGCAAGGCGGCCGCCACACTCGCGCGCGCCGAAGGGCTCGAGGCGCACGCGCGCAGCGCGGAGTGGCGCATGAACGCTCCAAGCGCCGCGGAGAAGTCGTGAAGACGCCCGCGAGCCTGGTTCGCGACGAGATCCGCGCGCTCACCGCGTACCACGTGGCACCGGCAGGGGGCATGGTGAAGCTCGACGCCATGGAGAACCCCTACCGCCTGCCGCCCGAGATCGCCGAAGGGCTCGCGCGGCGTCTCGCGCAGGTGCCGGTCAACCGCTATCCCGATCCCACCGCGTTGGGGTTGAAGGCGCGGCTGCGCGAGGCCATGGGCATCGCTCAGGCGCACGAGATGCTCCTCGGCAACGGCTCCGACGAGATCCTGCAGATCGTCACGCTCGCGCTCGCCAAGCCCGGCGCGGTGGTGCTCGCCGTGGAGCCGTCCTTCGTGGTCTATCGCATGGCGGCGGTGGCCGCGGGCATGCGCTACGTAGGCGTGCCGCTCAACGCCGACTTCACCCTGGACGAAGCGGCGCTCACGGCCGCCATCGAGCGCGAGCGCCCGGCGCTCACCTGGATTGCCTATCCGAACAACCCGACCGGCAACCTCTTCCCGCGCGCGGCGATCCTGCGCATCGTCGCGGCTTCGCCAGGCCTGGTCGCGGTGGACGAGGCGTACTACGCGTTCTCGGGGGGCGCGTCGCTTCTTTCCGAGGTGGGCAAGCACCCCAACCTCCTCGTGGTGCGCACCGTCTCGAAGCTCGGGCTCGCCGGGCTGCGCCTGGGCGTGGCGATCGGCGCCCACGAATGGATCCACGAGCTGGAGAAGCTGCGCATGCCATACAACGTCGGCTCGCTCAACGCCGTGGCGGGGGAATTCCTGCTTGGCGAGCGCGCGGAGCTCGAACGCCAGACGGCGGCGATCGTGGCCGAGCGCGGTCGGCTCGAGGCGGCGCTGGAGCGCCTGCCGGGCGTGCGGCGCTTCCCGTCCGCGGCCAACTTCGTCCTCGCGCGCGTGCCCGACGGACCGCAGGCCTTCGAGGCGCTGCGGCAGCGTGGTATATTGGTTCGCATACTCCACGGCACGCATCCTCTGCTCGCCAACTGCTTGAGGCTCACTGTCGGAACTCCCGACGAGAACACGCGAATGCTCGAGGCACTCTCCAGCGCCCTCGGCTGATCCCATGCGCAAGGCAGAAATCCAGCGCGACACCAAGGAAACCCAGGTCAAGGTCGCGGTCGACCTCGACGGCAGCGGCAATTCCCAGCTCGCCTCCGGAATCCCGTTCCTCGATCACATGCTCGACCAGATCGCGCGCCACGGCGCCATCGATCTGGTTGTCGCCGCCAAGGGCGACCTGCACATCGACGCCCACCACACGGTGGAAGATATCGGCATCACGCTCGGCATGGCGCTGGCCAAGGCTCTCGGCGACAAGACCGGCATCCGCCGCTACGGACACGCCTACGTGCCGCTCGACGAGGCGCTGTCGCGCGCGGTGGTCGATTTTTCCGGGCGCCCCGGGCTCGAGTGGCACGTCGACTACCGGCGTGCGCGCGTGGGCGAGTTCGATGTCGACCTCACGCACGAATTCTTCCAGGGCTTCGTCAACCACGCGCAGGCCACGGTGCATATCGACAACCTGCGCGGCGACAACGCGCACCACCAGTGCGAGACGGTATTCAAGGCGTTCGCGCGCGCGCTGCGCATGGCGGTGGAGCCCGACCCGCGCGCCGCCGGCGTCATTCCTTCCACCAAGGGAGCCCTGTAAGGCCTTCGTCCCGGGCCGCGCGACGCCCCATTCGCAACATGAGCCAACGCATCTCGATCGTCGACTATGGCATGGGCAACCTGCGCTCGGTGCAGAAGGCGCTTCAGCTTGTCGCGCCGGACGCCGACGTGGCCATCACCTCCGACCCGGAAGCGATCCGCGGAGCCGACCGCGTGGTGTTCCCCGGCCAGGGCGCGATGCCCGACTGCATGCGCAGCCTCGCCGAGCACGGGCTGGGCGAAGCGGTCGCCGAGGCCGCGGGCGCCAAGCCTTTCCTGGGGCTATGCATCGGCCAGCAGATGCTCTTCGAGCACAGCGAGGAGGGCGACACGCCGGGCTTGTCGCTCCTCGCGGGGCGCGTGCGCGGCTTCGCGCCGGCCGCCGGCTTCAAGGTTCCGCACATGGGATGGAACGAGGTGTGGCAGAGCGCGCCGCACGCGCTCTGGAAGGGCATCGCCGACGGCAGCCGCTTCTATTTCGTGCACAGCTTCTACTGCGAGCCCGCCGAGGGCGCGCTCGCCGCCGCCTCCACGCGCTACCCCGGCGAGTTCACCTCGGCCATTGCCCGCGAGAACCTGTTCGCGACGCAGTTCCACCCCGAGAAGAGCGCCGCCGCCGGCCTCGCGCTCCTTCGCAATTTCTCCACCTGGGATCCGTAGATCCCGCACCGCCATGCTGATCATTCCAGCGATCGATTTGAAGGACGGCCACTGCGTGCGCCTCGAGCAAGGGCGCATGGAATCGGCCACCGTGTTCTCGAAGGAGCCCGGCAAGGCCGCGGCGCAATGGGCCGGCAAGGGCGCGCGCCGCCTGCACGTAGTCGACCTGAACGGCGCCGTCGCCGGCAAGCCGCGCAACGAGGCGGCAGTCAAGGCGATCATCGCCTCGGTCGACTCCGACATCCCGGTGCAGCTGGGCGGGGGCATCCGCGACCTGGAGACGATCGAGCGCTACCTGGACGACGGTGTGTCCTTCGTGATCATCGGCACCGCGGCGGTGAAGAATCCCGGCTTCCTGCACGAGGCGTGCGATGCATTCCCGGGGCACATCATGGTCGGCCTCGACGCGAAGGACGGCAAGGTCGCCACCGACGGCTGGTCCAAGTTGACCGGCCACGACGTGGTGGATCTCGCCAAGCGCTTCCAGGACTACGGCGTCGAGGCGGTGATCTACACCGATATCGGCCGCGACGGCATGATGACGGGCGTCAACATCGAGGCCACCGTGCGCCTCGCGCAGGCGCTCTCCGTGCCCGTGATCGCGAGCGGCGGGCTGAATAGCCTCGAAGACGTGGCGGCGCTGATGGCGGTCGAAGCCGAGGGCATCACCGGCTGCATCGCCGGGCGCGCCATCTACGAGGGCAAGCTCGATTTCGCCGCGGCCATGAAGCTCGCCGACGGCGAGAGTTGAGTGGTCTTCTTCCCCGGGTTTCTCCTGCCGCGCAATCCGGGAGGCCATTGGGTAAAGGTGCGACCCGGGCGGAGTGACTCTTCAGGAAGCGGCGGGGAGAAGGCGTCCATTTGGTCGGCGCGGTTTCGACCAATCACCTCGCGCCCTCTCGACCTTTACCCAATGGCCCCCGGATTGCGCGGCAACGACGACCTCGTTCGTGAGGGAATGCCTTCTCTCACCATCTCCGCGCTGTTGATTGATCCGCCAAAAAAAACGGCGATGCGCGCCGCGTTTACGATTTGCAGCCCGAATACACGGGCTTGAACAGCGTGGGACTCGCCAAGCGCATCATCCCCTGCCTCGACGTCCATGCCGGCCGCGTGGTGAAGGGCGTGAAGTTCGTCGAGCTGCGCGACGCGGGCGATCCGGTCGAGATCGCGCGCACCTACGACGCCGCCGGCGCCGACGAGATCACATTCCTCGACATCACCGCCTCCAGTGACGCGCGCAACACGATCGTCGATGTGATCGAGCGTGTCGCCGACCAGGTCTTCATCCCGCTCACCGTAGGCGGGGGCGTGCGCGCCGTCGAGGACGTGAGGAAGCTTCTCAACGCCGGCGCCGACAAGGTGAGCATCAACACTTCCGCGGTGGAGGACCCGGACCTCGTCTCGCGGGCCGCCGCGCGCTTCGGCTCGCAGGCGATCGTGGTGGCCATCGACGCACGTGGCGCCGGGCCCGGGAAGTGGGAGGTCTACACCCACGGCGGGCGCAAGGCGCGCGGGCTCGATGTCGTAGAATGGGCGCGCGAAATGGCGCGGCGCGGCGCGGGAGAAATCCTCCTCACCAGCATGGATCGCGACGGCACCAGGAGCGGCTTCGACCTCGAGCTCACGCGCGCGGTGTCGGAAGCGGTGACGGTGCCGGTGATCGCGAGCGGTGGCGTGGGATCGCTCGAGCACCTGGCGCTCGGCATCGAGGAAGGCCGCGCCGACGCTGTGCTGGCCGCCTCGGTGTTTCATTTCGGCGAGATCACCATCCTCGCGGCGAAGCGTTTCCTCGCCGCACGCGGAATCGAGATGCGACTGTGAAGACCGACTGGATCGAAAGCGTTGCGTGGAATGCCGACGGCCTGGTGCCCGCCGTGGCGCAGGACGCCGTGTCCGGCGAAGTGCTGATGGTGGCGTGGATGAACCGCGAGTCGCTGGCACGCACGGTGGACTCCGGCGAGGCGCACTACTGGTCACGCTCGAGGAAATCGCTGTGGAGGAAGGGCGAGACCTCGGGCCATGCGCAGCGCGTGGTCGAGGTGCGCCTGGATTGCGACGCCGACACAGTGCTGCTGCGCGTCGAATCGGTGGCCGGCATCGCCTGTCACACCGGCCGGCGGCGCTGTTTCTTCAACGTGCTGGAAAATGGGTCGGAGGGCCGGCGCTGGGTCGAGACCGACCCGGTCCTGGCCGCGCCCGACGCGATGCGCAATGGCTGAGCGCGACATCCTCGAGCGCCTCGAGGCATCGATCGCCGGGCGCCGCGCGGCCGATCCCGCGTCGTCCTATGTCGCCGCGCTCAACGCCAAGGGCCTCGACCACGTGCTGAAGAAGGTGGGCGAGGAGGCCATCGAGACCGTGATCGCCGCGAAGAGCGGCGAGCGCTCCGCCATCGTCCACGAGACCGCGGACCTCTGGTTCCATTGCCTCGTCATGCTCGCCTGGCATCGAATCCCGGTGGCCGAGGTGCTCGCCGAGCTCGAGCGGCGCGAAGGCCGCTCCGGCATCGACGAGAAGGCTTCCCGCGCGAAAGGCAAACCCGGATGAACGTGAAGAGCGACTGCGTCTTCTGCAAGATCGTGGCCGGCCAGATCCCGAGCCGCAAGGTGTACGAGGACGACGACATGCTCGCCTTCCACGACATCAATCCGGTGGCCCCGGTGCACTTCATGATCATCCCCAAGGAGCACATCGACTCGCTCGGCACCGCCACCGATGCGCACGCCGCGGTCCTCGGCCGGATGATGGCCCGGGCGGGGCGCCTGGCACGCGAGGAAGGCGCCACCGACGGCTTTCGCACCATCATCAACACGGGGCGGGTCGGCAGGCAGGACGTGTATCATTTGCACATCCATATCATCGGCGGTCCCGAGCCCCTTCCGCGCATGATCGCGAAGGCATAAGCGGCGCGGGAGCGCGGCTTCACCAGGAGATTTCAATGGGTTCATTCAGCATCTGGCATTGGTTGATCGTGCTGGTCATCGTGCTGCTGATCTTCGGCACCAAGAAGCTGCGCAACATGGGCACCGACCTGGGCGGCGCGGTCAAGGGCTTCAAGGACGGCGTGAAGGGCGACGAGGACAAGCGCCCCGCCGGCGAGATCACCGCTTCGGGCTCGACGATCGAAGGCGAAGTGAAGGAAAAGCAGAAGAGCTGAACACGAAGGGCGAGATCTTCCTCGCGCCTCGTGCCTCCGCCTGGCTTCTCATGTTCGACATCGGGTTCTCCGAGCTTCTCGTTTGCGCCGTGGTGGCGCTCGTGGTCATCGGCCCCGAGCGCCTGCCCAAGGTCGCGCGCACGCTCGGCGTCCTCTTCGGGCGCCTGCAGCGCTACGTGACGCAGGTGAAGGCCGACATCAACCGCGAGATGGACCTGGCCGAGCTCGGCAAGGTGAAGAGCGAGTTCGAGAATGCCGCGCGCTCCTTCCAGGCCGACGTGCAGGCGAAGGCCGGCGAGGTGGAGCGCGAGATGAGCGAGGCGAAGGCCTCGATCGAGCGCACGCTCGATGCCCCGCCCGAGGCGGCGGCGCAATCCCACGAGTCGCAGGTACCCCCGGCGCCCGAGAGCTCGCCGCAGCTCGAGCTCGGCATCGAAGAGCCTGCGCGCGACCCGGCCCCGCGCCCGTGACGACCGAATCCCAGGAGACTTTCCTCTCGCACCTGATCGAGCTGCGCGAGCGGCTGGTGCGCTCCATCATCGTCTTCGCGATCGCCAGCGCCCCGGCGCTCTACTTCAGCGCCGAGCTCTACGATGTGCTTGCCTACCCGCTGATGCAAAGCCTGCCGCAGGGCTCGCGCATGATCGCAACCGGCGTCATCACGCCGTTCCTGATCCCGATGAAGATCGCGTTCATGGCGGGCTTCATCGTCGCGCTGCCATTCATCCTCCACCAGATCTGGGCGTTCGTGGCACCCGGGCTCTACTCGCACGAGAAGAAGCTGGTGCTGCCGCTGGTGGTGAGCAGCACCGTGCTCTTCGTGCTCGGCATGGTGTTCTGCTACTTCATCGTGTTCGGCAAGGTGTTCACGTTCATCTCGAGCTTCGCGCCGAAGAGCATCACGGTGGCACCCGACATCGAGGCGTACTTCAACTTCGTGCTCGGCATGTTCATGGCGTTCGGCCTCGCCTTCGAGGTGCCGGTAGTGGTCGTGGTGCTGGTGCTCACCGGGCTCGTGACGGTCGCGCAGCTACGCGAGTGGCGCGGCTACGTGGTGGTCGCGATCTTCGTGGTGGCCGCGGTGGTGACGCCGCCCGACGTGGTGTCGCAGATCGCGCTCGCGGTGCCGATGTGCCTGCTCTACGAGATCGGCATCGTGGTCGCGCAGGCGGTGTCGAAGCGGCGCAAGGCCGAGCCCGGCCTCACCGGCACGAGCGAGTAGGAGGCCCGCTGGTTACTCGGTGCGCGGCCGCGGCCGGCGCTTGCCCACCATCACGTCGAGGTTGAGCTCCTGGTTGCGGCGCATCACCTTGACCGCGACCGTCTTGCCGGGCGGCACCGCGGCGATGGAATTGAGCGTCGTGCCGACGTCGGTGACCGGCTTGCCGGCCACCGCGACGATCACGTCGCCCAGCTTCATGCCGCTTTTCTCCGCCGGGCTGCCGCGCTCGATGGCGCCGACGATGGCCCCGCGCGTGCCCTTGAGGCCGAGCGATTCGGCGAGCTCGGCGCTCACGTCGGCGACCTCGACTCCGAACCAGCCGCGCGTCACGCCGCCGGTCTCGATGATCTGCTCCATCACCTTCTTGGCGAGGCTTACCGGAATCGCGAAGCCGATGCCCTGGTAGCCGCCCGAGCGCGAGAAGATAAGCGTGTTGATGCCGATCAGGTTGCCGTTGGTGTCGACCAGCGCGCCGCCCGAGTTTCCCGGATTGATCGCGGCATCGGTCTGGATGAAGGTGCTGAAAGGGCTCGCGTTGCCGATGTCGCGCCCGGTCGCGCTGATGATGCCCATGGTCACCGTCTGCCCGACGCTGAACGGGTCGCCGATCGCCAGCACGATGTCGCCCACGGTTGCCTGCTCGGAGATGCCGAAGGTGATCGGCGTGAGTCCGCTCGCCGCGACGCGCACCACGGCGAGGTCGGTGTCGGGATCGGTGCCGACGATCTTGCCGGGCAGCGTGCGCCCGTCGCCGAGCGTCACCTGGATGTCGGTCACCCCCTCGACCACGTGGTCGTTGGTGAGGATGTAGCCCTCGCGGCTCACGATCACGCCGGAGCCGAGCGACAGCTGCGTCTCCGGGGGCATGTTGAGCCGGTCGCCGAAGAAGCGCTGGAACGCGGGGTCCTCGAGCAGCGGGTTGCGCCGCCGGACCTGGCGCGTCGCGGAGATGTTCACCACCGAAGGCGTGGCCTTCTTCGCCGCTTCGCTGAAGGAGTAGCGTGCCGGAATGCCCGCCTGGGAGACGACCGCGCCGGTCGGCGCGGCCTCGCGGACTTCAATCACCCTTGTACGCCACGCGAGCAAGTCCGGCTTCACCAGGCTCACGACGAAGATCGCCGCGAGCGTGAATGTGACTGCCTGGGCGAAGAGGAGCCAGAGCTTGCGCATCCCTCCTATTTTCTCACAAGGCTGTCGCGGATCTGGCGCAGGAGGAGCACGTCTTCGGGGGGCGCGGCCACGACCGGCGTCTGGCGGCGCATCTTGTTGATCTGCCGAACCATGAGGAACACCACGAAGGCGAGGATCACGAAGTTGAAGACGATGTTGATGAAGTTGCCCCAGGCAATCACGGGGACGCCGGCCTTGCGCAGCGCCTCCACGGTCATCGGGATTCCCGCCGGGATCGGGGCGAGCGCGTAGAAGTGGCTGGCGAAGTCGATGCCGCCGGTGAACTTGCCGATCACCGGCATGATGAGGTCTGTCACCAGGGAATCGACGATCTTCCCGAACGCCGCGCCGATGATCACGCCCACGGCGAGGTCCACGACGTTGCCCTTGACTGCGAATTCCTTGAATTCCGACATCATGCCCATTGGGGTTCCTCCGGTGGGAAAAAGGCAATCTAGGAGCGGGCCGCGCCCGCGTCAATGGAAGTTTCGCGGGTTGGGCTTTAAGTGAGGAGGCCAAATCCGTTAAAATGTTCAATTACCCGTCCCCCGCATGCCCTTTCCCCCGGATCCCCCGCGCAATGACCGCCATCGTCCAAGATAACGTCGACGAAAAAAGACGACGCCTGTTGCTTATCGCCACCGGGGCCGCCGCCGGCGTTGCCGGTGCCGGAGTGGCCGTGCCCTTTCTCGCGAGCTGGTTGCCAAGCGCCCGCGCGCTGGCGGCAGGGGCCCCGGTGGACGCCGACATCTCCAGGATCGAGCCCGGCCAGCAGATCACCGTGGAATGGCGCGGCAAGCCGGTCTGGATCCTGCGCCGCACGCCGGAAATGCTGGCGCTGCTGCCGAAGAACACGTCCCTCCTCGTCGATCCGGACTCGAAGGACGCGGAGCAACCTCCCTACGTGAAGGGCCCGGAGCGCTCGATCAAGCCGGAGTACTTCATCGCCACTGGCGTGTGCACCCACCTGGGCTGCTCGCCCACGCTCAAGAAGGAGATCGGCGCCGCCTCCGACATGGGCGCCGACTGGCCGGGCGGCTACTACTGCCCCTGCCACAACTCCCGCTTCGACCTCGCCGCGCGCGTCTTCAAGGGCTCGCCCGCGCCCAAGAACCTCGTGATCCCCCCGCACCGCTACGAAAGCGACGCGGTGGTCGTGATCGGCGAAGACACGAAGGGGGCCTGAGATGGCCGTCCTCAACAAGCCCCCCGTCACCGGCGCCGGCCGCTTCAACGGCGTCCTCACCTGGGTCGATGCGCGCTTCCCGCTGGTGCGGATGTGGAAGGAGCAACTGTCCGAGTACTACGCGCCGAAGAATTTCAACTTCTGGTACTACTTCGGCTCCCTGGCGCTCCTCGTCCTGGTGATCCAGATCGTCTCGGGCATCTTCCTCACCATGAACTACAAGCCCGACGCGGCCAACGCCTTCGCCTCGGTCGAGTACATCATGCGCGACGTGCCGGGCGGCTGGCTCATCCGCTACATCCACTCCACCGGCGCGTCGATGTTCTTCATCTGCGTGTACCTGCACATGGCGCGCGGCCTGATGTACGGCTCCTACAGGAAGCCCCGCGAGCTGATCTGGATCTTCGGCGTGATGATCTACCTCGCGCTGATGGCCGAGGCGTTCTTCGGATACCTGCTGCCGTGGGGACAGATGTCCTACTGGGGCGCGCAGGTGATCATCAACCTGTTCGGCACCATCCCCTTCATCGGCGAGGCGCTCGCCATCTGGATCCGCGGCGACTACAACGTGTCGGACGCGACCTTGAACCGTTTCTTCGCGCTGCACGTGATCGCGCTGCCGCTGGTGCTGCTCGGGCTGGTCGCCGCGCACCTTACCGCGCTGCACGAGGTGGGCTCCAACAATCCCGACGGCATCGAGATCTACGACAACATCGACCCGGTGTCGGGCCACCCGGTGGACGGCATCCCGATGCACCCGTACTACACGATCAAGGACATCGTCGGCGTCGCCGTCTTCCTCATCGTCTTTTCCGCGATCGTGTTCTTCAGCCCGGAGATGGGCGGCTATTTCCTGGAGGCCAACAACTTCATCCCGGCCGACCCGTTGAAGACCCCCGCGCACATCGCGCCGGTCTGGTACTTCACGCCCTTCTACGCGATGCTGCGGGCGGTGCCGCCGATGTTCAACTCGCAGTTCCCGGGCGTGGCGGTGATGGGCGCGGCGACCCTCATCCTCTTCGCGCTGCCCTGGCTCGACCGCGGCAAGGTGAGGTCGATTCGCTATCGCGGCCCGAAGTATCGCGTCTGGTTCGCGCTCTTCATCGTCTCGTTCCTGCTGCTCGGCTACCTCGGCGTCGAGCCCACCACGGTGTGGGGGGAATTCGGCAAGGGGCTGCCGATCGTGGGCGGCGACTACGTCGCCCTCTGGGCCGCGCGCGTGCTCACGGTGATCTACTTCCTGTTCTTCCTCCTCATGCCCTGGTTCACCTCCCATGACAGGGAGAAGCCCGTTCCGTCACGGGTGACCTCGTGATGAAAAAGATCCTCGCCTGCCTTCTCTTCCTCGTTCCCGCCCCCGGCTGGGCCAGCGAGGCCGGCGTCGCGCTCGAGCGCGCGCCGATCAACCTGAACGACAGGATCTCGCTGCAGCGCGGCGCCGCGGCCTTCGTCAACCATTGCCTCAATTGCCATTCCGCGGGCGTGATGCGCTATGCGCGCCTCGAGGACCTCGGGCTCACCGAGGCCCAGATCCGCGACAACCTCATCCTGACCGAGGCCAAGGTGGGCGACACCATGACCACCGCCATGGACCCGAAGGTGGCCAAGGCGGCGTTCGGCGTCGTGCCTCCGGACCTGTCGCTCGCGGCGCGCTCGCGCAGCCCCGACTGGCTCTACTCCTACCTGCGCAGCTTCTATCGCGATCCCGAGGCCAAGAGCGGCTGGAACAACACCGTCTTTCCGAACGTCGCCATGCCGCACGTGCTTTGGGAATACCAGGGCAGCCAGGCGCTCAAGGTCGAGCAGAAGATGGATTCGCACACCGGCGACGTGAAGGTGAGCTCCAAGCTGGTCCTCGAGCGTCCAGGCAAGATGTCGCGCCTGGAGTACGACCAATACACCGCCGACCTGGTGAACTACCTCGCCTACATGGCCGAGCCCGCGCAGACGAGCCGCAAGCATTGGGGAATCCTGGTCCTCTTCTTCCTTGCCGGCTTCTTCGTGCTCACGCTGCTGCTCAAGCAGGAATACTGGAAAGACGTCCGCTAGACGGGCTCGCATCGCGCACCGATGCGCACAAGGGGTAAGAAAAAATGATGACGCTCTATTCCGGGATCACCGATCCCTTCAGCCACCGATGCCGCATCGTGCTCTACGAGAAGGGCATGGACTTCGAAATCATCGACGTGGACCTCATGAACAAGCCCGAGGACCTCGCGGTGATGAACCCGTACAACCGCACGCCGGTGCTGGTCGAGCGCGACCTCGTGCTGTACGAGTCGAACATCATCAACGAGTACATCGACGAGCGCTTCCCGCATCCGCAGCTCATGCCCGCGGACCCGGTGATGCGCGCGCGCGCGCGGCTGTTTCTCTACCGCTTCGAGCAAGAGCTCTTCAACCACGTGCAGACACTCGAGTCCGGCACGCAGAAGGCCCAGGAGAAGGCGCGGCTCTACATCCGCGAGAACCTGATCCAGATCGCGCCGATCTTCGTGAAGCAGAAGTACATGCTGGGCGAGGATTTCTCGATGCTCGACGTGGCGATCGCCCCGCTCCTCTGGCGCCTGGACCATTACCAGGTGCAGCTGAACAAGCAGTCGGCGCCGCTGCTGAAGTATGCCGAGCGCCTCTTCTCGCGCCAGGCCTTCATAGATTCCATGACCGCCTCCGAGAAGGCGATGCGCCGCTAAGGGGTAAGCTTCAGCCCATGGCAGACGTCTCGACGAAGCCGTATTTCATCCGCGCCATCTACGAGTGGTGCTCGGATTGCGGCTACACGCCTTACCTGAGCGTCCGGGTCGACGAAAAGACCCGCATCCCCATGGAGTACGTGAAGAACGGGGAGATCGTGCTGAACGTGAGCCTCAACGCAACCCGCAACCTCACGATCAACAACGAGCTGATCCAATTCTCGGCGCGCTTCAACGGGGTGTCCCGTGAGGTGAGCATTCCCGTCGACCGGGTTCAGGGGATCTTCGCCCGGGAGAACGGGCAGGGCGCATTTTTCACGGTGGAGTCGCCTGCCGCCCTGGCCGCCAGCCCTGCCGCCGGGCCGGTGATGAATAGCGAGGTCGACTCGGAGCCGCCCAAGCCGTCTGCGACGGGCCGCGCCAAGCTCAAAGTCGTAAAGTAAGCGTTCGCTGACGCCGGCATAGCTCAGCTGGTAGAGCAACCGCCTTGTAAGCGGTAGGTCCCCCGTTCGATTCGGGGTGCCGGCACCCCCGCAAATTCATCTATCCCGGAATCAGCGCATCATTCCTAAGATCTTGGGAATCCGTTTTTCATTTGTTCAAATCCAGGGGCAGGAATGAAAAAATCAATTACGTTTCTTTTTGCGGTGGTTTCGACGCTGTTGGCGAGCCTCTCGCTCGCGGCCTCTCCCTACGCCCAAGCGGATGAAAGCAGAGCGGGTGCCATCGGCCAGCTCATGCAAACCTGGCAGGCGCGCATCCTCGCCTTCGGTTTGCCGGTCGATGATGCGAAGAACTGGTCGCGGCGCAACATGGCCAAGTTCAGCCGCCTGAACGCAGAGCGCCTCGCACTCGCGCAACGCGCGAGCACCCTGGACGAGCTCGAGCTGGCGCTCCTCGATGCTCCTATTCCCGCGGGCACTCACCTCGACGTCCTCATGGCTAACAAGCCGGGTGACATCGCGATGATAGGCGCGCGTAACGTAACTAAGTTGAGCCCAGCCACTGCTCCCCTGGCCTATGCGGGCCTCGTCTTTACCGCGGTCACCACGTGCCGCATCCTGGATAGCCGCGTCTCCCAAGGCGGCTCCGGGACGTGGACGGCGGGCTCCTCCAATCTCGTCAAGATCGGCCCTTATGCCACCGGTTATGCGAGCGGGCCGGGAGCGCAAGGCGGATCGGCTACCAGTTGCGGGCTTGATACTTTGGCGGGCGCTGGACAAGTTGCAGCGATCTTGGCGGCGGTCTCCACCGTCGCGCAGGCGGGGCCGGGATACCTCACCTTCTTTCCGAACGGCGCACCCAATCCGGGGACGACGAGCGTGAGCCAGTGGTATCAACCGGGATACGTGCAGACTTCCTTCGTGCTCATCCCCACCGACCTGGTCGGAACCGTTGCGGCATCGGGCTTCAGCAGCACCGCGACGGAAGTCATCATCGACGTGGTGGGCTATTTCATCGCCGGAGCGGGTAACGCCAACATCACACTGGTGCAGTCCACGGCGAGCGCGGGGAACATCCTGAAGGGAACCAGCCGGTTCATCCACAACTTCGGCAGCCAAAATACCTTCATGGGGGAGAATTCAGGCAATTTCACGATGACGGGCTTGGGAAACACCGCCACGGGCTATCTGGCTCTCAGCAACAACACCACGGGCAACAGCAACACCGCCAGCGGCCCCAATGCGCTCTTTAACAATACCGGTGGCTCGAGCAACACCGGCAGCGGCTCGGGCGTGCTCTTTACCAACACGACCGGCACCAACAACACAGCCAGCGGCGTGAGTGCGCTCAATACCAACACGGCCGGCAACCTCAACACCGCCAGCGGCGTGAATTCGCTCTACTACAACGCCGTCGGCTCGGGCAACACCGCCATGGGCACTCAAGCGCTTCAGAACACGACGGGCAGCAACAACATTGCGCTGGGTATTCAAGCAGGGTTCAACCAGACAACCGGCAGCTCGAACATCGCTATCGGAACCCCGGGTGTCGCCGGCGAGTCGAGCACCATCCGCTTGGGCAACTCGGCCGTCCACGTGAGGACGTTCTTGGGCGCGATCCGCGGTATCGCCACGGGCGTCAACGATGCAATCGCCGTGGTGATCGACAGCAACGGTCAACTGGGCACCGTCAGCTCCTCGCGGGGCGTGAAGGACGACATCGCCGACATGGACGCGGCAAGCGGCGCGCTGATGAAGCTGCGGCCGGTCACGTTCCACTACAAGTCGGACCAGAGCACATCCGGGCGCAGGCTCCAGTACGGGCTGATCGCCGAAGAAGTGGCGGAGATCTATCCCGGCCTGGTCGCGCACTCGGCCGACGGGCAGGTAGAAACGGTGATGTACCAGTTCCTGCCGTCCATGCTATTGAACGAATACCAGAAACAGCAACGCACGATCGAAATGCAGAGGGGCGAGATGAGGCAGGTCGTCGCTGAACTTCAAACAAAGACGGCGGAGATCGCTGTCTTGAAGAATGCGGTGGCGGAAATCGCGGAGCTGAAGCAGCAGACAGCACACCTGGCGAGGCTGCTGGAACAGCAGCGCAGCGGTGCCCTGACCGCCGGGCTCGAACTGAAGTAAAGCAACTCGTCAGAGTGGCGCCCGCCCTGGTGGCGGGCGTTTTCTTTTTCAGAGGCCCGCGTTTCGCCCCCGAGGTGCCGCCACCCGGTCCCGCACGCGGCCGATACGCTACGATGAGCGCCCAAACCTGAGGAGCCTTCGTCGATGAAAAAGCTGCTCGCCGCGGTGATGGCCGTTGTCGCCCTCGCCCTGCAATCCTGCGCGCATACTCTGGCCGCCCCGGGCGCCGTCGCCGTCCAACCGCTCGCCATGGAAGAGTTCATGGTGCCGTCGGACCCTGGCATCCAGGTTTATGTCCGCAACAAGCATCCTCGAGGCGCGTCCCAGTTCGATGCCTCGAAGGTGGTCCTGTACGTCCATGGGGCGACCTACCCCTCGGAGACCGCGTTCGACCTGTCGCTCGACGGCGTTTCCTGGATGGATTACATCGCCCAGCGCGGCTACGACGTCTACATGGTGAACCTGCGCGGATACAGCCGCTCGACCAAGCCGCGGGAGATGAGCGAACCCGCGGAGAAGAACGCGCCCGTGGTGCGCACCGAGACCGCGATCCGCGACATCGCCGCCGCGGTCGATTTCATCCGCAAGCGCCGCGGCGTGGACAAGGTGAACCTGATCGGATGGTCGTGGGGGACCACGGTCATGGGGAAATACACGACCCTTAACAACGACAAGGTGAACAAGCTCGTGCTGTACGCGCCGCAATGGTTGAGGAGCACCCCTTCGCTCGTCACCACTGGTGCGGGGCCCACCCCGGCATACCGGGTCGTCACCAAGACCGCGGCGAGGGATCGGTGGCTGTCCGGGGTTGCGGCCGACAAGAAGGCCTCGCTCATCCCGCCGGGCTGGTACGAGGCCTGGGAAGAAGCGACTTTCGGCTCCGACCAGAAGGGGCCGGCTCCCGGGTCGCTCCACGCCCCCAACGGGGTGGTCCAGGACGGCCTGGAATTCTGGGCGAGCCAGAAGCCCCTTTACGACCCGGCGCTCATTCGCGTGCCAACCTACCTCGTGCATGCCGAATGGGACGCCGACCTGCCCAGCTACATGGCCCAGCAGTACTTCACCAAGCTCACCAATGTCCCCTACAAGGCCTTCCTTGAAATCGGCGAGGGGACGCACACCGTGATCATGGAGAAGAACCGCATGCAGCTCTTCCGGGGCGTGCAGGCCTTCCTCGATGATCAGATGAAACCCTAGGACGCCTTCTGCCGGGGGCGGGGCGCGACCGCGCCCCCGACGGGACCCCCGGACAGGCCAGAACCCCCTGTTTTGTTTGCCAGAAGCCCCCGATTTAGTGGATAATCGAGAGTTTCGCGGAGGGGTGCCCGAGTGGTTAAAGGGGGCAGACTGTAAATCTGTTGGCCTTGCGCCTACGTTGGTTCGAATCCAACCCTCTCCACCAGACACTTTTTTGGAATTTCGTGGATCGGGCAAGGGCCTCGCGGGTGTAGCTCAATGGTAGAGCAGAAGCCTTCCAAGCTTACGACGAGGGTTCGATTCCCTTCACCCGCTCCAGCAGCAGTCGAGCCCTTGTAGCTCAGTGGCAGAGCACTCCCTTGGTAAGGGAGAGGTCATGCGTTCAATCCGCATCAAGGGCACCAGCTTCACGGCACCGCAGCGCTAACGGCAACGATCTCCAGGACGAGCATTCATGGCAAAAGGCAAATTCGAGCGGACCAAGCCCCACGTGAACGTGGGCACGATCGGTCACGTGGACCACGGCAAGACCACGCTGACGGCGGCGATGACGCTGGTGCTGTCGAAGAAGTTCGGCGGCGAGGCGAAGGCCTA
>JANLXC010000012.1:0-25912 GCA_031364925.1 Burkholderiales bacterium
ACGGCGTGCTGCACTGGCTCGCGATCGCGCATGCCGCGGGCGTGCCTTGGACCCTCGATGACTTCGAGCGCATCCGCCTGCGCACGCCCGTGCTGTGCGACCTGAAGCCTTCCGGGCGTTACGTGGCGGTGGATCTGCACCAGGCGGGCGGCATTCCGCAGGTGATGAAGATGCTGCTCGCGCATGGGCTGATCCATGGCGACTGCATGACGATCACTGGCAAGACCGTCGCCGAGAACCTGAAGGACGTGCCCGACGAGCCGCGCAAGGACCAGGACGTGATCCGCCCATGGTCCAAGCCGATGTACAAGCAGGGCCACCTCGCGATCCTGAAGGGCAATCTCTCGCCCGAGGGCTGCGTCGCCAAGATCACCGGGCTGAAGAACCCGGCCATCACCGGCCCCGCGCGCGTGTTCGAGTCGGAGCCCGAGTGCATGGACGCGATCCTCGCCGACCGCATCAAGCCTGGCGACGTGCTCGTGATCCGCTACGAAGGGCCGAAGGGCGGCCCGGGCATGCGGGAGATGCTGGCGCCCACGTCGGCGTTGATCGGCAAGGGGCTCGGTGATTCCGTCGGCCTCATCACCGACGGGCGCTTCTCCGGCGGCACCTGGGGCATGGTCGTGGGCCACGTCACGCCCGAGGCCTTCGAAGGCGGCGTGATCGCGCTGGTGAAGGAAGGCGACTCGATCACTATCGACGCGCACAAGCAGCTGATCCAGCTGAACGTGGAGGCCGGCGAGATCGCGGCGCGGCGCGCGCAATGGATACAGCCCAAGCCCAAATACACCACCGGCGTCCTCGGCAAGTACGCGAAGCTGGTGGGGACTGCCGCCAAGGGCGCGGTGACCGATTGAAGATCAAGCGCGTGCAGCTAATGGTGGAGCTCCACAAGACGTTCTATAACTCCGCGGAGCTCACCTACGTGGAGCCCGGCGGCCACCTCGTCACCTTCGCGCAATTCGCTTGACGAAGGCCCCCAGCGTCGACGACCTGCCTTCGCGGCTCGCGTTCGAGGCTACGCCCCCGGACCACTTGTTCCACTACACCGACCTGGAGGGCGTGAAGGGCATCTTCACGTCGCGCACCCTCTGGATGTCGAAGTTCACCGCGTCCAACGACATCTCCGAGATCCAGCTGGCGATCCAGCACTTCCAGGGCTTCGTGCAGCGCGAGGCGAGCGAGCACACGAAGGACGAGGGCGACTTCCTGCGCGAGGCCGCCGACCAGCTCGAGAGCTTCCGGCGCACCAACATCTGCCTTGCCAGCTTCTGCGAGCAGCACGACCTCCTGAGCCAGTGGCGCTCCTACGGCAACGACGGGCGCGGCATTGCGCTCGGCTTCAACTCGAAGCGGCTGGTCGAGCTCGCCGTGCGCAATGGCTTGCGGCTCTTCCGCTGCGTGTATGACCAGGCCGCGCACGAGCGCATCGCCTCCGACCTGGTGAACCTGCTGCTCGCCTCGTTTCGCTCCTCGCCCCCGGATGGGCCGCAGGCGCGGCGCGCGCTCATCACGCGCTTCAACGCGATGTTCCTGGTGGTCGCACCGGTGATCAAGGACCATCGCTTCGTCGAGGAGCGCGAATGGCGCCTCGTCTCCAACCCGGTGCCCTTCGACGATCCCAACATGATCGCGGTGATGAAGGGCAACCAGGCCTCGGTCAAGCTCACCGTGAAGTTGACCGGCGACTCCGAGGGCATGTCCAACATGATCCCGCGCGTGACCATCGGCCCGACCCTCGATCCGCACAATGTCTCGGACGCGATCGACGTGCTCTCGCAGAGGAACGGCTTCCACATCTCCGACATCGCGATCTCGGGAATCCCCTACCGCCGTATCGCGGAGTGAAATTGGTGTCAGGTACGACTTCCTATGTCGTACCTGGCACCACATTTTTCTAGGCCGCGAGAGCGGCGGTGACGGCGTCGATGCGCCCCATCACGTCGGGGGTGAGCTTGTCGATGAAGTCGGCGGCCTTGAGGTTCTCCTCGACCTGGGAGACGCGGGAGGCCCCGGTGATCACCGTGGAGACGTTGGGATTGCGAGCGCACCAGGCGATGGCGAGCTGCGCGACGGAGCAGCCGATCTCCCTGGCGATGCCCTCGAGCTTCGCCACCGCTTCGTTCTTCGCCTTGTCGGTGAGGCTCTCGACGAGGAACTTCATGCGCGGGATGGCGGCGCGGCTGCCTTCGGGGATGCCGGCGCGGTATTTGCCGGTGAGCAGGCCCGACGCGAGGGGGCTCCAGGTGGTAAGGCCCAGGCCGATGTCCTCGTAGAGGCGCTTGTACTCGGCCTCGACGCGCTTGCGATGGAAGAGGTTGTATTCGGGCTGCTCCATCACGGGCTTGTGCAAGTGGTGACGCTCGGCGACCTGCCATGCCGCGACGATGTCGGCGGCGCTCCATTCCGAGGTGCCCCAATAGAGCGCCTTGCCGCGCTCGATCATGCCGTGCATCGCCCACACCGTCTCCTCGATGGGCGTGTTGGCGTCGGGCCGGTGGCAGTAGACCAGGTCGACGAAGTCGAGCTGCAGGCGCCGGAGCGACCCGTCGATCGCATTCATGAGGTACTTGCGGTTGAGCGTGGCCTTCTCGTTGGGCCCATCGGTGATGCCCCAGAAGAACTTGGTGGACACCACGTACTTCAGGCGCGGCCACGCGAGCTTCTTCAACGCCTCGCCCATGATCTCCTCGCTCTTGCCGTTGGCATACACCTCGGCGTTGTCGAAGAAATTCACGCCGCGATCCCAGGCCGCCGCCATGCAATCGCGCGCGGCACCAGTGTCCAGCTGGTTGCCGTACGTCACCCACGAGCCCAGCGAGAGCTCGCTCACCTTGAGGCCGCAACGGCCGAGTCTTCGGTAGTTCACTTGCACGCCCTGCGAAGGAAAGGTGGAAGCATACCGTGCCCGTACAATCGCCCCTTTTGCCTCGACAACGACATGACCCTCGAGCACCGCAACGTCTTCCTGCTCGCCTGCTGCCAGGCACTGCTCCTCGTCAACGCGGTCACGCTCATCTCGATCAGCGCGCTCGCCGGCTACGCGCTGGCCGAGAACAAGGCGTTCGCGACCCTGCCTTCGATGACCTACGTGGTGGGCGCGGCGATCGCGACCTTTCCGGCGTCGATGTGGATGAAGCGCGTCGGGCGCCGCGGCGGGTTCCTCACCGGGACCGCGTTCGGATTGGCGGGCGCGACGCTCGCGTCGTACGCGGTGTGGAGCGCCAGCCTGGTGCTCCTGTGCGCCGGCACGATGCTGATGGGCGTGTACAACGCCTTCGGCCAGTACTTTCGCTTCGCCGCCGCGGACGCCGCGAGCGCCGACTTCAAGGCCAAGGCGATCTCGTACGTGCTGGCCGGCGGGCTCGTCGGCGGCATCGTCGGCCCGCAGCTGTCCACGTACACGCGCGGCCTCTGGCAGCCCGACTACAGCGCGTCGTATGCGTCGCTCTTCCTCTTCTGCCTCGCCGCGATGGCGATCGTCTCGCGGCTGCGCATCCCGCCGGCCGCGGAGGTGGTGTCGCATGAGCCGGCGAGGCCGCTCGACGAGATCGTGAAGCAACCCGTCTTCATCGTCGCTGCGACGGTCGCCGCGCTGGGCTACGCGGTGATGAACCTCCTCATGACGGCGACACCCCTGGCGATGGGATTCTGCGGCCATCCATACTCGGCCGCGGCGAGCGTCATCGCGGCGCACGTGGTGGCGATGTTCGCGCCGTCCTTCTTCACCGGCTTCCTCATCAAGCGCTTCGGCGTGATTCCCGTGATGGCGGTGGGCGTCGCGGCGCAGCTCGTGTGCGTCGTGGTCGGGCTCTCCGGCCAGCTGGTCGCCAACTTCTGGTGGGCGCTGGTGCTCCTCGGCGTGGGCTGGAACTTCATGTTCATCGGTGGGACCACGCTGCTCACGGAGGCCTATCGCCCTTCGGAGAAAGCGAAGACGCAGGGCTTCAACGAGATGGCGATTTTTACGGTGCAGGCGCTGTCGGCGTTCTCGTCGGGCGTGCTCGTCAACACGCGCGGCTGGGAAGTGCTGAACTACGTGGCCCTTCCCTTCATCGCCGTGGCCGGCATTTCGCTGGCATGGCTCGCCGCGAAGCGCGCCAAATAGGATGTCCGAAAACGGCGAGCGAGGCGCCGGTCGCGGGCGGATAATGCCTCCATGTACCTCGACGCCGGCCAGTGCTACCGCGCCCTCCTCTCCCATGACACGCGCTTCGACGGGCGCTTCTTCGTGGGCGTGGGCACCACGCGCATCTACTGCCGCCCGGTGTGCACTGCCAAGACGCCGCTCGCGCGCAATTGCTCGTTCTTCCCGAGCGCGGCGGCCGCGGAGGCGCGTGGATTCCGCCCATGCCTGCGCTGCCGTCCGGAGCTGGCACCCGGCTATGCGGTGGTCGACGCCAACGGCCGGCTCGCGAAGGCCGCCGCGGGGCTGATCGAGGACGGGCAACTCGCCGACGCGAGCCTCGCCGAGCTCGCGGGCACGCTCGGGGTGACCGACCGCCACCTGCGCCGCGTCTTCCAGCAGGAGTTCGGCGTGGCGCCCGTGGAATATGCGCAGACGCAGCGCCTCCTCCTGGCCAAGCGCCTGCTTACCGACACGGGCCTGCCGGTCCTCGACGTCGCCATGGCGAGCGGCTTTGCGAGCCTGCGCCGCTTCAACGACCTGTTTCGCACGCGCTACCGCATGACGCCCGGGGAGCTGCGCCGCACCTCGGCCAAGGAATCGCCGTCGGCAACGCTCTGCTTCGACCTCGCCTACCGCCCGCCCTACGACTGGGAGGCGATGCTCGCCTTCCTGGAGCGGCGCGCGATTGCGGGCGTGGAATCGATCGAACGCGCGCGCTACCTGCGCACGGTGCGCGTGTTGGCGCGCGGCGAAGCTTCAGGATGGATCTCGGTTGCGCCCTCGCCGCGACGCTCGGCGCTGCGCGTGACGGTGAGCGCGTCGCTTGCCGCGGCGCTGCCGATCGTGCTTGCGCGCGTGAAGCACCTCTTCGACCTCTCCTGCCGTCCCGAGGAAATCAGCGCGGTGCTGGGGCCGCTGGCCGCGGCTCACCCGGGGCTGCGCCTTCCCGGCGCCATGGACGGCTTCGAGGTCGCGGTGCGCGCGATCCTCGGCCAGCAGGTGACGGTCCACGCGGCCACGAAGATCGCGGCGCGCTTCGCGGCGGCATTCGGCGAGCCGATCCAGACCCCGCACGAGAATCTCACGACACTCTTTCCGCGCGCCGCCGCCGTTGCGGCGCTCGAGCCCGTGCGGATCGCCGAGCGCGGCGTGGTGCGCACGCGCGCGCGCGCCATCGTCGAGCTCGCGCGCGAGGTGGCGAGCGGAAAGCTGCGCCTCGATTCCTCCGCCGATGTCGAGGGCACGATCGCCGCGCTCGACGCCTTGCCCGGCGTGGGACCGTGGACTGCGCAGTACGTCGCGATGCGCGCCCTCGCGTGGCCCGACGCATTCCCCCATCCCGATGTCGCCGTGCTGAAGGCGATGAAGGAACCCCGCGCGGCAGCCGCGCTTGCGACCGCCGAGAACTGGCGGCCGTGGCGCGCCTATGCCGTGCTGCACCTCTGGAAGAGTTTGGAGACCTGAAATGACCAAGTACATCCGCATCGCCACCCCCCTGGGAACGCTCTTCGCGACCGCCGCCGGCGGCGCCCTCACCGGGCTCTACTACGAGGGCGGCCGGCACGCGCCGGAAATATCGAGCGCGTGGGAGGAGGATCGCGCCGCGGCGCCGCTCGCCGAGTGCGCGCGCCAGGTCGGCGAATACCTCGAGGGCAAACGCAAGGGATTCGACCTCCCGCTCGCGCCCCAGGGCTCGCAGTTCCAGCGCCGCGTGTGGATCGAGATCGCGCGCATTCCCTACGGGGAGACGCTCACCTATGCGGAGCTCGCGCGTTGCGCGGGAGCCCCCGGCGCCGCGCGCGCCGCGGGGGCGGCCACCGGGCGCAATCCGCTTTCGATCATCGTGCCTTGCCATCGCGTGGTCGGCACCGACGGCAGCCTCACCGGGTATGCGGGCGGGATCGATCGCAAGAAGAGGCTCCTCGGGATCGAGGGCGCGCTGCCGATGCTGGCGGTCGCGGTCGCTGCCGCTTGAGGCCAGCCGACCTTGCGCGCCTGGTCGCGCTCGCCGCGATGTGGGGCGCGTCGTATCTCTTCATGCGCTTCGCGGTGCCCTACTTCGGCGCGGTGGCGTTGATCGAGTTTCGCGTCCTGATCGCGGGCGTGGCCCTCACCGCGTTCCTCCTGGCCACCGGCGGGAGCGTCGGCTGGCGCAAGCACTGGCGCGCGTTTCTCTTCGTGGGCGCGGTGGGGCTGGCCACACCCTTCGTGCTCATCGCCGAAGCGCTCAACACCATCGACGCCTCGACCGCCGCGATCCTGAACGCCCTGTCTCCCCTCTTCGCCACCATCGTCGCGGCTCTCTGGATCCGCGACCCGGTGACGCCGGCGAAGATCGCGGGCATCGCCCTGTGCCTGGTCGGCACCGCGGTGCTGGTGGGCTGGACGCCGTCTCCGATGTCGGCGCACGAGCTCCTCGCGGCGTCGTTCTCGGTGATCGCCACCGCCCTCTACGGCTATACCATCGTCTTCACCAAGGTGCACCTGCGGCAGGCGAGCCCGCTCGGCACCGCCGCGGGCACCCTCGTCATGGCGGCCGCGGCGCTCGCCTTCGCGGTGCCCTTCGCGCCGCCCACCCATCCGCTCGGCGACATTCCCCCCATCGCGTGGATGGCGATGCTCGGCCTGGCGATCGTTTCCACTACCGTCGCCTTCATCTTCTACTACCGGCTGATCGCGGACGTGGGGCCGGTAAAGGCGATCACGGTGACCCTCCTGGTTCCGATCTTCGGGATGGTGTGGGGCGTGGTCTTCCTCGGCGAGCCCGTCACTCCGGGGCGCCTCCTCGGCTGCGCCATCATCCTCGCCGGCTGCTCGCTGATCCTCGGGCTCGTGCGCATCCCCGTTCGCCGTCCGGCGAGCTGAGGGCGCCCGTACAATGGCGGGATAGCCTGCGATTGCCCCAGAATCGCGCCTTCGACCCGCAACGACCTTTCCAGGAGCCCGTATGAAGATCACTTCCCTCGCCACCCTCGCCCTCGCCCTTGCCGCGACCCCGGCGCTGGCAAGCCTCGAGCTCGCCACCAAGAGCGGCTGCACCGCCTGCCACCAGGTCGACAAGAAAGTCGTCGGCCCGTCGTACAAGGAGGTCGCGGCCAAGTACAAGGGCGACGCGAAGGCCGAGGCGATGCTCATCGACAAAGTGAAGAAGGGCGGCGTGGGCGCGTGGGGCCAGGTGCCGATGCCGCCCAACGCCCACGTGAAGGACGAGGACGTGAAGGCGCTGGTGACGTGGGTCCTGTCTCTCAAATAACGAATTGACAGGGGCGAAGGGCGGTCCCCATAATTGCCGCCTTTCGCGCCCCATCCCGTCCCAATCCTGTCCCAATCCCCATTCCAGGAGAGTTTTCGATGAAAAGCTCCCATCAGTTGAGCATCGCCGTTGCGCTGGCACTTGGCCTCGCAGCCTGCGGCAAGAAGGAAGAAGCCCCCAAGCCGGCCGCCGCCCCCGCGGCCCCTGCCGGCCTGACCGTCACCATCGCCCACGCGGGCCCGCTCACCGGATCCATCGCCCACCTGGGCAAGGATGACGAGAACGGAGTCGCGCTGGCCGTCGCCCAGGCGAACGACAAGAAGATCACCATCGACGGCAAGCCCGTCACGTTCAAGATGATGAGCGAGGACGACCAGGCCGACCCGAAAGTCGGCACCACGGTCGCGCAGAAGCTCGTCGATGCCAAGGTCGCAGCGGTCATCGGCCACTTGAATTCCGGCGTCACGATCCCGGCCTCCGAGATCTACAACAAGGCGGGCATCCCGGTGATCTCCGGCTCGGCCACCAACCCGAAGCTGACCGAGCGCGGGCTGAAGACCGTGTTCCGCACCGTCGGCCGCGACGACCAGCAGGGCCCGGCCATCGCCCAGTACATCGCCGGGCAGCTCAAGGCGAAGAAAGTCGCCATCGCCGACGACAAGACGGCGTACGGCGAAGGCCTCGCCGACGAGGTCGAGAAGACGCTGAAGGGCGCCAAGGTCACCATCGTCGGGCGCGAGCGCACCAACGACAAGGAAACCGACTTCAAGGCGATCCTCACCAAGATCAAGGCGAAGAACCCCGACGTCGTGTTCTACGGCGGCATGGACGCCACCGGCGGTCCGATGATCAAGCAGGCGCGCGAGCTGGGCATCAAGGCCGTGTTCGCATTCGGCGACGGCGCGTGCACCGACGAGATGGGCAAGCTCGCCGGCCAGGCGGCCGAAGGCATGGTGTGCTCGCAGGCGGGCCTGCCGCGTGAAGCGGCGAGCAAGGACTTCGTCTCCGCGTACACCGCCAAGTACGGCGAGATCAAGCAGTACGCCCCGTATTTCTACGACGGCACGATGGCGATCATCGAAGCGATGAAGAAGGCCAACTCCGTCGATCCGGCCAAGTTCGCCGCCGAGATGTTCAACGTGTCGTTCACCGGCGCCACCGGCACCGTCTCCTTCGACGCCAAGGGCGACCGCAAGGATGCGGAAATGACGATCTTCAAGCTCCAGGGCGGCAAGGTCGTCCCGGTGGCGATCGTGAAGGGCGGGGTCTCGACCCCGTTCGTGATGGGCTCGGCACCCGCCGCGCCCGCGGCCACCGGAGGCGCGCCAGTGCCCGCCGGCGGCATCGGCCCGGACGGCAAGCCCGTCCCGGCCAAAGGACAAGAAGCAAGCAAGGGAGAAATGAAGCCCGCCGAGATGAAAAAAGAAGAACCCAAAAAAGACGAGAAGAAGAAATAACAACAGAGCGGGGCCACCCGCTTCGATGAACGGCGCCTTCGGGTGCCGTTTTTTTTGGCGGATTGCGTAGAATCTGCGGCGTGGACATCTTCCTGCAGCAGATCGTCAACGGCCTCACGCTCGGGTGCGTGTATGCCGTGGTGGCATTGGGATACACGATGGTCTACGGCATCATCCAGCTCATCAACTTCGCCCACGGCGAGGTGGTGATGATCGGCTGCATGACCGCCTTCTCGGTGATCGTGGCGCTCGCGCCCTCGGGAATGCCGCCGCTGCTCATCGTCACCCTCGGCACGCTCGTCGCCGTGCCGGTGTGCATGGCGGTGGGCTACGTGGTCGAGCGCGTCGCCTACCGGCCGCTACGCAACGCGCCGCGCCTGGCGCCCCTCATCACCGCGATCGGCGTGTCCATCGTGCTGCAGCACCTGGCGCTCCTCGTCTGGAGCCGCAACATCATCGCCTTCCCGCAGATCATCGAGCTGAAGCTCTACCACCTCGGCAACACCGATGCGAGCGCGGCGATCAGCAACGTGCAGATCGCGATCATCGTCGCCTCGGTGCTGCTCATGGCCGGGCTCCTCGTGCTGGTGCATCGCACCAAGATCGGGATCGCGATGCGCGCCACCTCGCAGAATCCCCAGGTCGCGGGGCTCATGGGCGTGGACATCAACAAGGTCATCTCGATCACCTTCGTGATCGGCGCCGGGCTTGGCGCGGTCGCCGGCGTGATGGTCGGGACCTACTATGGCATCGCGCATTACCAGATGGGGTTCCTCCTGGGCCTGAAGGCCTTCTCCGCGGCGGTCCTCGGCGGAATCGGCAACCTCGCGGGCGCGGTGCTCGGCGGGATCCTGATGGGGCTCATCGAAGCCCTGGGCGCGGGATATGTCGGCGACTTCACCAACGTGTGCCTCCTCGACCAGTTCCTTCCCGGGTTCACGGACGTTTGCGCACGCAGCCCCGAGTCGAGCCTCTTCGGCAGCAACTACAAGGACGTCTACGCTTTCATCGTCCTCATCATGGTGCTGGTGCTGCGCCCGCAGGGTCTCCTCGGCGAGCGCGTCGGCGACCGGGCCTAGCCATGGGCGCGCTCGCCGACATCAGGAAGAACCCCGCGGCCAGGTGGATCGGCATCGCGCTCATCGCCGTTGCCCTGATCGCATTGCCGTTCGTGCTGGCGATGGCGGGGACGGCATGGGTGCGGATCACCAACCTCGCCATCCTGTTCGTGCTCCTGTCCCTCGGCCTGAACATCGTCGTCGGGTTCGCGGGCCTGCTCGACCTGGGCTACATCGCTTTCTACGCGGTTGGCGCATACGTCTATGCGTTGCTCGCATCTCCCCACTTCAACCTGCACCTCCCGTGGTGGGCGATCCTGCCCATCGGCGCGGCGGTGGCATGCCTTTTTGGAGTGCTCCTGGGAGCGCCCACGTTGAAGCTGCGCGGCGACTACCTCGCCATCGTGACGCTCGGCTTCGGCGAGATCGTGCGCATCTTCCTGAACAACCTCTCCGAGCCCTTCAACCTCACCAACGGTCCCAAGGGCCTCACCACCATCGACCCGATCCGCGTCCTGGGCATCGATTTCGCCAATCCCTCCAACGCGATGGGCCTCGTGTTCTCGGGGACGATCAAGTACTACTACTTCCTCCTCGCGCTGCTGCTGGTCGTGATCGTGATCAACCTGCGCCTGCAGGACTCGCGCATCGGCCGCGCCTGGGAGGCGATCCGCGAGGACGAGCTCGCCGCGCGCTCCATGGGCATCGACACGCGCAACATGAAGCTGCTGGCCTTCGCGATGGGCGCTTCCTTCGGCGGCATCGCGGGCGGCATGTTCTCCTCGATCCAGGGCTTCATCAGCCCGGAGAGCTTCATTTTGACCGAGAGCGTGATGGTCCTCGCGATGGTGGTGCTGGGCGGCATGGGCAACATCTGGGGCGTGATCCTCGGCGCGGTCCTGCTCTCCTTCGTGCCGGAGATCCTGCGCTACACGGTGGAGCCGGTGCAGCGCATGCTCTTCGGGCGCTCGATCATCGATCCCGAGGTGATCCGCATGCTGCTCTTCGGGCTCGCCATGGTGGTGATGATGCTTTTCCGCCCCGCGGGCCTGCTGCCATCCGCGGTGCGCCAACGCGAGCTCACGGTGCCGAAGAATGGCTGAGATCGCGCCCGCTCCCGCCGCGGCCAAGCCCTTCCTCGAGGTCGAGCGCGTCACCAAGCGCTTCGGCGGCCTGGTCGCGCTCTCCGAAGCCTCCTTCTCCATCGCGAAAGGCGAGATCTACGGGCTCATCGGCCCCAACGGCGCGGGCAAGACCACGCTCTTCAACGTCCTCACCGGCATCTACCGCCAGGACGAAGGGCGCTTGCGCTTTCGCGGCGAAGTCCTGAAGGACGCGACACCCGACCGCATCGCGCGCATGGGGATCGCGCGCACTTTCCAGAACATCCGCCTCTTCAACAACCTCTCGGCGCTGGAGAACGTGATGATCGGGCGCCATGTGCGCACGCGCGCCGGCGTCTTCGGAGCCATCATGCGCGGCCCGCGCACGCGCGCCGAGGAGCGCGGCATCGAGAAGCGCGCCCACGAGCTCCTCGATTACGTGGGCATCGGCCAGCGTGGCAACGAGCTCGCCAAGCACCTCTCCTACGGAGACCAGCGCCGGCTCGAGATCGCGCGCGCGCTCGCCACGGAGCCGCTCCTGCTCGCGCTCGACGAGCCGGCCGCCGGCATGAACGCCACCGAGAAAGGCGACCTGAGGAAGCTCCTCGAGTCGATCCGCGCCGACGGCACCACCATCCTCATCATCGAGCACGACGTGCGCCTGGTCATGGGGCTCTGCGACCGCGTGCTGGTGCTCGACTATGGACGCAACATCGCCGAGGGCCTGCCGCGCGACATCCAGAAGGATCCCAAGGTGATCGAGGCCTACCTCGGCGCGCCGCGAGAAGCCCCGAAACCCGGATGAGCCTTCTCGCTCTGGAGCAACTGCAGGTTTCCTATGGCGGCATCCGCGCGGTAAAGGGCGTCGACCTCACGGTCGAGCCGGGCGAGCTGGTGTGCCTGATCGGGGCGAACGGGGCGGGCAAGACCACCACGCTGCGCGCGGTGACGGGGCTCGTGCGCGCGGCCGGCGGGCGCATCGTCTACGACGGCGCCGAGATCACGGGGCTACGCGTGCACGAGATCGCGCGCCGCGGCCTGGCGCTCGTGCCCGAAGGGCGCGGCGTCTTCGCGCAGCTCACCATCGAGGAAAACCTCGCCATGGGAGCCTACGCGCGCTCCGACGGCCCCGGGGTCGCGGCGGACATGGAGCGTGCCTATGCGCTCTTCCCGCGGCTGAAGGAGCGCCGCCGCCAGACCGCGGGCACGCTGTCCGGCGGCGAGCAGCAGATGCTCGCCATCGCGCGCGCCCTCATGGGCCGGCCCAAGCTCCTCCTCCTCGACGAGCCGAGCATGGGCCTCGCGCCCCTCATGGTCGAAAAGATCTTCGAGGTGATCCGCGCGATCGCATCCGAAGGTGTCACTCTCCTCCTGGTGGAGCAGAACGCCCGTCTTGCGCTGGAGGTGAGCCATCGCGGGTACGTTCTCGAGGGCGGCCTGGTCGCGATCACAGGCGAGGCGCGCTCGCTCCTCGGCGATCCCCGCATCCGCGAGGCCTACCTCGGCGAATAGGATTACAGCTGAAATGACCCCAGTGACGCGGCGCACAGAAGTGGCCGGCCCACCTCCCCCACAATGGTTTTTGCCCGATACCGGGGCGGCGAGGATTTCGAGAGAAGAATTCCGGCCATGATCCGCACAACGCGTAGCGCCATGTGGGCGCTTGGCGCCGCCGTTCTACTCGGCATGCTCGTCTTTCTTTTCGTGAAGACCGCGGGCATCGACTTCAAGCACGATTCCAGCGCGTTGAGCCTGCTGCGTGAGATGAAGGACTTCGACACGCATTGGGACGACGACGCCGCGCGCATCTCCAATGATTTCAGCGGCGTCGCCGCGCCCCAGGCCGATTTCGGCGCGATGATGGGGCGCATCCTCCACGAGCTCGACCGCCTCGTCACGCGCGACTCCCTGCGCGCGGACCTGGCGAAGTTGCGTACCAGCCTCGGCGAGAAGCAGGCCGCCTTCAAGGCGTTGCGCGAAGCGCACCAGCTGAGCCTCGATACCGCGCGCGTCCTGGACGAATCGCTGCGCGGCCTGTCACAGGTCGCAACCGCCCGCGCCTCCGCGCCGGGCGCCTCGCGCGCGCTCCAGGGCGTGGCCGGTCTCGCCGAGCAGCTGCGCTCCGACGTCCCGCGCCGCCTGGAAACCTTCCCGACACGCGCCGCCGCGATGGAGCAGCGCCTCGCGGTGCTGCGCGCCCAGGCGATGTCGGGCGACTCGTCGCTCGGCGAGGCGAGCGGCCCCGCCGAGACTGCCGGCCGCGCTTTTCTCTCGGCGCGCGGCGCGGAAAGCGAGGCCTTCCGCAAATTCTCCTTCCTTACGCTCGGCGGGCGCATCGATTTGTCGGCGCGCACGCTCGCCAAGGCGATCGAGGACACGCTCGACGAGAAGGAGCGTTGGCGCGTCTACCTGTTCGTCTACGCGCTGGCGCTCCTCATCGCGACCGGCTACCTCGCCACGCGCGTGGCCACGGCGCAGGGCGAGCTGCGCGACGCCAACGAGGACCTCGAGAGGCGCGTATCCGAGCGCACGCGCGATCTTTCCCTCACCCTGAAGCGCCTGAAGGAGTCCGAGGCGCAGCTCGTGCAGTCGGAGAAGATGTCCTCGCTCGGACAGATGGTCGCGGGAGTCGCGCACGAGATCAACACGCCGCTCTCGTACGTGAAGAACAGCGTGGCCACCGCGCGCGACCGCATGCCGGACCTGCGCGACGTGCTCGCGCAAGCCCAGAGTCTCCTCGCCATCCTGCGCTCGGATTCGCCCGACGAGGCCGAGCTGCAGGCGAGCTTCAACACGCTCGATTCGCGCCTGGCGCGCCTTCGCGACGAGCACGTCCTCGAGGACCTCGATTCCCTCACCAAGGACGGCCTGCACGGCATCGAGCAGATCGTCGAGCTGGTTCAGAACCTGCGCAATTTCTCGCGGCTCGACCGCAGCAAGGTCGCGAGCTTCAACGTGAACGAGGGCGTGCGCGCCACGCTCCTCATCGCCAAGCCGATGCTGCGCAAGATCGACGTCGAACGCCACCTGGGCGACCTGCCGTCCATTACCTGCTCGCCCTCGCAGGTGAACCAGGTGCTGCTGAACCTGGTGACCAATTCCGCCCAGGCGATGGACAAGCCGCGCGGACGCATCGCCATCACCACGCGGCCGGCCGGCACGAGCGCGGTGGTGATCGAGGTCGAAGACAACGGCAAGGGCATCGCGCCGGACGTCCTGCCGAAGATCTTCGATCCGTTCTACACGACCAAGGAAGTCGGCAAGGGCACGGGCCTCGGCCTTTCCATCTCGTACAAGATCGTCACCCAACATGGCGGGCGCATCGAGGTGCGCTCCACGCCCGGCATCGGCACCGTGGTGACGGTGACTCTCCCCGTGGATCCGCCGCCGGAGCTCGCGTCGGTCACCGAGGCCGAAGCCAGCCAGGGCGCGGCATGAGCGAAGCCAAGCGCCTCGGCAAGTACGAGATCCAGGCCCTCCTCGGCAAGGGCAGCGCCGCCGGGGTCTACGCGGGCGTGGACGGCGAGAAGAAGGTCGCGCTCAAGATCGCCAATCGCGCCACCGTTCCGCCCGAGACGCTCACGCGCTTGCGCGACGGCGCCCCGGCGCTGGCGCGCGTGCGCCATCCCGCGATCGCGAGCTTCATCGAGGTGATCGAAACCGACAAGGTGCTCGGCATCGTCTTCGAGCCCGCGGAGGGCGAGCCCCTCACCGCGCTTCTCAAGGACGGCAAGCGCCCCGACCTGAGGCAGGCGTGGGATATCGCGCGCCAGGTCCTCGAGGCGGTGGAGGCGGCACACCAGCGCGGCGTCGTGCACGGCGACCTCAAGCCCGCCAACGTGATCCTCGACAAGCAGGGGCGCGTCAAGCTCACCGACCTGGGCGCCTATTCGCTCGCGCCGAACCTGAACAATCCGTACATGGCGCCCGAGCAATTCACCGGCGAAGCGATGAACGCGCGCACCGACTTGTACCAGGCGGGAGCGCTGGTCTATCACCTCGTCACCGGCAAGCCGCCTTTCGCCGGCGCGCGCGACGAGATGATGCATCGCATCGCGCAGGAGCGGCCCACCGACCCGTCGGCGTTCGTCGAGAAGCTCGCATGGCAACTCGACTGGGTGATCCAGCGCGCGCTGAGCAAGGACCCGATGGACCGCTTCGGCTCGCCGCGCGAATTCATGGACGGGCTGCGGTTGGGGATGCAGGACTCCATCGGCTCGCCGCTGCCGGTGCCGGCGCCCGCGCCCGCGCCCGCGGTGGCGGAAAAGAAACCCGCGACGCCGGCCCCCGCGCCTCAAGCCAAGCCCGCGCCTGCACAGCCTGCCGCGCCGGCCCCGAAGGCCGATGTCGCGCCGGCAGCGCAGCCGAAGCCCGACGCAGCGGTGGCTCCGCCCATGGTGAAGCTCTCCGACCGCGCCAAGCTCCTCATCCCGGTTCCCATCGACGAGCCTCCCGAAAAGGAGGAGCCACGCATGCGGATTCTCTTCGTGGACGACGACGAGCGCGTGCTGAACGCGCTGCGCGTCCTTTTCAGGGGCGACTACCAAGTCTTCACCGCGGAAAACGGCGCCGCGGGCCTTGCGCTCGCGAAGGTCGAGGGCATCCCGATCGTGGTGAGCGACCAGCGCATGCCCGGCATGACGGGCGTCGAGATGCTGCGCGAATTGCGCAAGGTCGCGCCGCAGACGGTACGCCTGCTGCTGACCGGATACTCCGACCTCGCCGCGCTGGTGGGCTCCATCAACGAAGGCGAGGTGTTCCGCTTCGTGAAGAAGCCCTGGGACAACGAGGAGATCCGCGCGATGGTGCGCGAAGCCGCGGCGGCGGCGGCGAAATTCGCCAAGCCAGCGCCGGCACCCGCGAGCGCCGCCGCGCCGGGCACGGCCCCTCCCGGTGCGCTCTCGCCGCGCACCGCCGGCTCGCTCCTCGTGATCGATCCCGGCCAGAGCCTCGCGAAAGGGCTCGAGAGGCTGGTGGCGGGGGAGGCGACCGTGCAGCTCGTCTCCACGGTGCCGGAAGCGGCGAAGCTGCTGCAGGTGAACGAGTACGCCGCGATCGTCGCCGACCTGCGCGCGGGCAAGGACGACCTCGTGAAGCTCTTCCGCGTGGTGAAGGCGAAACGCCCCGGCACGCTCTCGATCCTGGTCGCCGAGGAGCCCGACGCGGACCTGGTCGCGGAGCTCATCAACCACGCCCAGATCTACCGCTTCCTCGCCAAGCCGATCGACGGCAAGGAGCTGCGTTCGCACGTAAGCGCGGCGCTGCGCCACTACGCCGAGTTCAGGCAATCCGCGAAGAAGGGCTCAGGCCTCGCCGAGAACGTCGGAGCGCTGCCCAACCGGCTTGTCACGGGCGCCGCTTAGCCAGCGCTCGAGGGCGGGCGCGGCCATCGGCCGCGCGAAGAAGAAACCCTGCGCCTCGTCGCAGCCGAAACGGCGCAGCTCCGCCAGCTCGTGGTCGGTCTCGACGCCCTCGGCCACCACGGTGAGTCCCAGGTTGTGGCCGAGCTCGATGGTGGAGCGCACGATGGCCGCGTTCTTGCGGTCGGCCTCCATGCCGCTCACGAAGGCGCGGTCGATCTTCAGCTCGTTCACCGCCAACTGCTTGATGTAGGCGAGCGAGGAATAACCCGTGCCGTAATCGTCGATGGAGGTGGCGATGCCGAGATCGCGAAGCTTGCGCAGCGTCGATTGCGCGCTCAAGGGATCCTCCATCAGCGCGCTTTCGGTGATCTCGAGGCAAAGCATGCCAGCGGGAAGCTCGGCGGCCAGCAGCGCCGCGGACACCAGGCTCACCAGCTCATCGCCGTTCTGCAGGTCGCGCGCGGAGACGTTCACGCACATGCGGATGCGAAGCCCGGTGCGCTCCCACACGCCGCACTGCTCGATGGCCCGTCCCAGCACCCAGCGCGTGATGGCGCTGATGTAGCCGGTCTGCTCGGCGAACGGGATGAACTCCGAAGGCTGCACGAAGCCGCGTTGCGGATGGCGCCAGCGCACCAGGGCCTCGACCGAGGTCACGCGGCCCTCGGCGAGGTTCATCTTCGGCTGGTAGTGCAGGATCAGCTCGCCCGCATCCACCGCGCGGCGCAACTCGCCCAGGAGCGTGAGGAATTCCTGACGGCGCACGTCGTGGGTCGGGTCGTAGATCGCGTAGCGCGACTTCGAGCGCTTGGCCTCGTACATGGCGACGTCGGCCGCGCGCAGCAGCGATGCCGCGTCCTCGCCATGCTCTGGAAAGCGCGCGATGCCGATCGAGGCGGCCATGTCCATCGACTGCCCCTCGATCACGAACGGTTCTTCCAGCGCCTTGTGGATCTTCTCCACCACGACCCGCGCGCTGTCCGCGTTGCCCGTGGCCAGGAGGACCGCGAACTCGTCGCCGCCCAGGCGCGCGATCACGTCGGAGTCGCGCAACGCGCTCCTCACGCGCAGCCCCACCTCGCGCAGCGCCTGGTCGCCGACCGGGTGGCCGAGCGTGTCGTTGATCGTCTTGAAGCGATCCATGTCGAAGAGCAGGACCGCGATGGATGACTCGGCGCGCTTGGCGGTGCGCACCGCCTGGCCAAGCTGCTCGTTGAACATCGCGCGGTTCGGCAGTCCCGTGAGCCCGTCTTCGTACGCAAGGCGCAGGATTTCCTTCTCACGGCTCACGATGCCGTCGAGCATGTGGTTGAAGCTCACCGCGAGCTGGCCGATCTCGTCCTGGTGTTCGACGTGCACGTGGCGCGTGTAGTTGCCCTGCTGCACGCTCTCCGCCGCCTCGGCGAGGCGATGCACGGGGCGCGTGATGCTGCGCGCGATGATGAGGCTGCCCGCGACCAGCACGACCAGGCCGGCGAGCGTGAGCCAGAAGAACGACGCGCTGATGCGCTTGAAGGGCGCCAGGCCGATGAGCAGCGGCTTCTGCAGGATGGCGACGATGCGCTTGTCGGGCCGCGACTCGAGCGGCGTCACGCGCGTCTCGTACTCTTCACCGCCCAGCTCGAACTGGTGGACCCTCGCGCCGAGCCCCTCGTTGCCCGAGAAGGCGGCGAGGAGCCCATCGCGTAGCGACACCGCGAGAGTGGATGCGTGCAGGCGCCACGAGGTCGCCGGCATCCAGCTCGCGAACGAGACCTCGAGGCCGGTGAGCTGGTTCAGGTCCTTGGCCACGCGATCGTCCACCTCGAAGGCCAGGCCGACCCACGCGATCGGATCGGGCGCCAGCACCGGCACCACCACGAGCTGGTAGAGCTTGCCTTCGCGTATCACCACCGACGAGGCCTTGCCCTCGATGCTCGCAAGGCGGATCAGGTCCGGATATGCGAACGGCTTGCCGACGCGTTCGGAGTCGAGCGTATCGGCACGCACTACATTCTCCAGCGAGGCGAGTGTCATCACGTTGGCGCCCACGCGCGCGCCGTGGTTGCGCAACACCGAGAGGATGGTGCCGGTGTCGTTGGAGGCGATCGACTGGCGGAAGGCGAAATCCGCGGAAAGGATTCCCGCGCCCTGCTCGAGCCGCGCCTGGTTTTGCGCGAGGAGCTGGTTGAACACGCGCTCGCCCTGCTCGAGCTCCTGGTCGATGGTCTGGCGCGCGATCTGCGAGTTGGCCTGGATCACGAGGACGGCGCCGAGACCCTGCACCAGCACGAGGAGCGCCACGAAGAAGAGGACGATGCGCGCGCCGAGGCTGTTCAGCTTCAGGGCGCCGCGTTGCGGATGCATCGGCTTGGGCTGCATCAGTACCTCAGCCGGATCGCAAAGGCGACTGGAACCATCAGCGAGGCCGCAAGTCTGGACAACGTCATCGAGCTATTGGAGACTGGCGCGGAGTTTGGATCTTTCATTCTAAATCGTGGAGCCCCTTGTGCGCGTATTTCGCTCGAAACGCAGTCTCCCGGGCATCTCGTACACTTGCTAAATGCCCTTCTCCAAGACCGAGCTGGACGACCTCCGCCGCGCCAGGAACATGCTCGAGCATCCCGGCCTCGCCGCGAAGCTCTCCGCGCTCGCCGGCTCCCCCGTCGAGAAGGGCCTGAAGCTGCTGCCCAAGCGCTGGCAGAAGAGCGTGCATGGCGCCACCGAGAAGGCGCTCCTGAAGGCGCTCGACATCGCGGTGCGCAGCATGGGCGCGAAGAAACTTTCGTCCGCTTCCTCGGACAAGCTGCACAAGCTCGCGGTCGCGGCTTCGGGAGCGATCGGCGGCGCGTTCGGCATCGCGGCGCTCGGTATCGAGCTGCCGGTGTCGACCGGTCTCATCCTGCGCTCGATCGCCGACATCGCCGCGAGCGAGGGCGAGGATCCCAGGTTCATCGACACCAAGCTCGCATGCCTCACCGTCTTCGCGCTCGGCAGCCCGAAGGACTCGCGCGACGACGCGGCGGAGTCTGCGTATTTCGCGGCGCGCTCGGCGCTGGCCACCGCGGTGACCGAGGCTTCCAAGCACCTCGCGCAGAAGGGCCTGGCGAAGGGCACCAGCCCCGCGCTGGTGCGCCTGGTGAGCCTCATCAGCGCGCGCTTCGGCATCGTGGTGTCCGAGAAGACCGCGGCGCAGCTGGTCCCGGTGATCGGCGCGGCCGGCGGGGCGCTCGTCAACACGATCTTCATCGGGCATTACCAGGACATGGCGCGCGGCCATTTCATCGTGCGGCGCCTGGAGAAGATCCACGGCGCCGACCCGGTGCGGCTCGCGTACGAGAAGCTCTAGGGCGTCCCCATGAGCTGCGAGGAGTGCCGCGAGCTGACCACGCACACGTTCCGTTCGCCGGAAGACCTGGTCCATGCAGTACGCCTCGCGACCGAGGAAATGGAACGCGGCGTGCTATCGCGAGTGAATTCCGAAGCCCTCGGCTGCGCGGCGCGCGAGGCGCTGGATTCGTCCCTCGACAGCGGCGCCCTTCCGGGGAGCCTGCGCTATCGATTCCGCTGCGAGATCTGCGGAGACCTGTTCACGTTGCACGCCGACACGACCACCGGGGCTGGAGGCTGGACTCGCGAGGAAACGGCGCAGCCATGCTGATCGCGGGCCGCTGCCACTGCTCGAACATCTCGTTCACGCTCGCGTGGGAGCCGGAGCCCGCGTCGATCCCGGCCCGCGCCTGCACCTGCTCGTTCTGCGTGAAGCACGGCGGCGTCTGGACTTCGTGCCCGGCGGGATCGCTCGAGGTGAAGGTCAAGGATGCGTCGAGCGTATCGCGCTACGAATTCGGCACGCGCACGGCGCGCTTCCATATCTGCTCGAAATGCGGCATCTGCCCGGTGGTCACGAGCCGGATCGACGGCCGCCTGTATGCCGTCGTGAGCGTCAATGCCTTCGAGGGCGTGGCGCCGTCGATGCTGCGCCATACCCCGGCGAGCTTCGACGGCGAGAGCGAGGAAGTACGCCTCGAGCGGCGCAAGAGATACTGGATCGCCGACGTCGACTACGCCGGGGAAACATGAAGGAACGCCATCCCTTCTTCACCTGGGAGATGACGCGCACCGGTTACGCGACCTATGCGGTGCTGCTGGTCGCGATGATCGCCGGGATTGCCGGGCCCGTGCTCTTTCCCGGCAGTGTCCTCGCCCGCTGGATCAACGACAAGATCCTCGTCTACTGGATCGTGTGCGCGTTCGTGATGTCGATCACGCAAATGGTGTTGCACGCGCTGGGATACCCGAGCGCGAGGAAAAGACAATAGGAGAGTTTCATGCAGAGAATCGTCCCTTGCCTGTGGTTCGACAGCCAGGCCGAAGAGGCCGCCCGCTACTACGTCGGCATCTTCAAGAACGCGAAGATCGGAAAGATCAGCCACTACACCGAGGCCGGCCAGGAAGTGCACGGCAGGCCGGCGGGCTCGGTCATGGAGGTCGAGTTCGAGCTCGACGGCCTGGCATTCACGGCGCTCAACGGCGGTCCGGTCTTCAAGTTCACCGAGGCCACGTCGCTCACCATCAACTGCGAGAACCAGGCGGAAGTCGATTACTACTGGGAGAAGCTCAAGGCCGGCGGCGACGAGAAGGCGCAGGTGTGCGGGTGGCTCAAGGACAAGTACGGCCTGTCGTGGCAGGTCGTGCCGACGATCCTGCCCAAGCTGATGGGCGACTCCGATCCGAAGAAGGCGTCGCGGGTGATGAACGCGATGCTGAAGATGAAGAAGATCGACGTCGCCGCGCTGCAGGGAGCCGCGGCCGGCTGACCTACTTGCGCACGTCGGCGTATTCGGGCGTGCGGTCGAAGACGGCGCGCACGTAGGAGCACGCGGGAACGAGCTTTACGTGCTCCCGCCGCGCCCAGTCGACGGCTGCGGCGACCAGGCTCTTCCCCTCCCCTCCACCGCGCAGCTTGGGATCGACCCACGTGTGGTCCACCATCGCGTCCGCGCCCATCATCCGATAGGTGAGCTCGGCCACGCGGCGACCCTCGCGCTCGATGAAGAAGGCGCCGTGGCGCTCGTCGCTGTCGTGCCGGATCTCGGGCGTGGGGGCAGTCATATAATCTCCTTCGAAGCCATATTCCCTTGGATCGCAAAAGGAGCCAAAAGATGCCAGCTTACGTATTCGCCGAGATTGAAGTCACCAATCCCGAGGGCTACAAGGGCTATACCGCCGTGGTTGGACAGTCGATCCAGCAGTATGGCGGGCGCTACCTTGCCCGCGGCGGCGCGGTGCATCCCCTCGAGGGCGATTGGCCGCAGAGGCGGCGAGTGCTGCTGGAGTTCCCGTCGGTCGAAGCGGCACGCAAGTGGTGGGATTCGCCCGAGTACGAGAAACCCAAGGAGATCCGGCGTGCGAACAGCAAGGGGCGCCTGCTGCTGTTCGAGGGCTACAGCGGCTAGCGGTTTGCCTCACTTGCTCCGCTATTTCGAGGAGCGCGGCTTCTTCGCGGGCTCGTCCGGGTCCTGCTCCTCGAGATGGAAGCGGTGCAGCACGCGATGCAGCACGGGCGCGAACATGATCGCCGCGATGGCGAGCACCGCGAAGCCCGAGTAGAGCGCGTAAAGCCCGGCGAAGACCTTGCCGGCGGTAGTCTGGGGATTGAGAAGCGGGCCCATGCCGGAGAGGATCATCGCGGCGTTCAGGAATGCGTCGATGAACGCGAGGCCCTCCAACCACGCGTAACCGGCGATGCCGACGGAGAGCGAGATGGCGATGAGGACGAACCCGACGACGCCGCTGGTGGCGAGGCGGCGGTGGAACACCTCGCGCGGCGCGAGGCGCTGGTGGCGGTGCTCGAACATCAGCCGGCGCCCGCCCAATCGCGCGGCGGCGCGAGGATCGCGGCCAGCTTCGCCTCGGGCGAGCCGGGCTCGGGGCTCCAGTCGTAGCGCCATTTCACGCCCGGGGGGAGCGACATCAGGATCGATTCCGCGCGCCCGCCCGATTGAAGGCCGAAGTGCGTGCCGCGATCCCACACCAGGTTGAACTCCACGTAGCGGCCGCGGCGATACGCCTGGAAATCGCGCTCCCGCTCGCCAAAGGGGAGGGCGCGGCGCTTCTCCACGATCGGCACGTACGCCGGGAGGAAGGCGTCGCCCACGGCGCGCATCACCGCGAAGCTCTCCTCGAATCCCGGCTCACTGAAGTCGTCGAAGAACGTGCCGCCGATGCCACGCGGCTCGTTGCGATGCCTGAGGAAGAAATATTTGTCGCACGCTTCCTTGAACCGCGCGTGCAGGCCCGGGAAGGGCGCGAGCGCGTCGCGGTTGGCGCGGTGGAAATGCGCGCAGTCCTCTTCGAACGGGTAGTAGGGCGTGAGGTCCATCCCGCCGCCGAACCACCACGTGTCGCCCGCGACGAAGTAGCGGACATTCAGGTGCACCGTCGGGACATGCGGATTGCGCGGATGCAAGACCAGCGAGGTGCCCATGGCTTCCCAGGTCCGCCCGGCGATCTGCGGGCGGTGCACCGAGGCCGAAGGCGGGAGCTGCGTGCCGGTGACATGCGAGAAGCCCACGCCGGCCCGCTCGAAGAGCTCGCCATTTTCGAGGATGCGCGTGACGCCCCCGCCGCCCTCCGCGCGCTTCCACTCGTCGGTGATGAAGCGCGCGCCGTCGAGCGCTTCGAGGCACGCCACGATGCGCGCCTGCAGGTCGACGAGGTAGGCACGGACCGCGGCGCTGTCCATGGTCAGCGGCGGTTGAACGCGCGGTGCCCGATGTCGCTGCGCATCCGCATGCCGTCGAAACGAATCTTTTCGGCGACCTCGTAGGCGCGCTCCGCGGCGATCTTCACCTTGTCGCCCAGCGCCGTCACGCACAGGACGCGCCCGCCGTTGGTGACGACCTTGCCGTCCCTGTCCACGGTGCCCGCGTGAAACACGTGGAAATCATCGCCGTCCTTCGGCAGGCCGCGGATCTCGTCGCCCTTGCGCGGCGAATCCGGGTAGCCCGCGGCGGCGAGCACCACGCCCAGCGCGGCGCGCCTGTCCCACTCGGCCTCCACCGAGTCGAGCGTACCGTCGATGGCGTGTTCGACGATGTCGAAGAAGTCGCTCTTCAGGCGAAGCAATATCGGCTGCGTCTCCGGGTCCCCGAGGCGGCAATTGAATTCCACGACGCGCGGCACGCCCTGCGCGTCGATCATGAGGCCCGCGTAGAGAAAGCCGGTGAACGGGATGCCGTCGGCCGCCATGCCGCTCACGGTCGGATCGATGATCTCGCGCATCACGCGGCCATGAACCTCCGGCGTCACCACCGGGGCGGGCGAATAGGCGCCCATGCCGCCGGTGTTCGGGCCCTGGTCGCCATCGTAGATGCGCTTGTGATCCTGGCTCGAGGCGAGCGGCAGCACGTGCCTGCCGTCCACCATGACGATGAAGCTCGCCTCCTCGCCCGCCATGAACTCCTCGATCACCACGCGATGGCCGGCGTCGCCGAGCCTGTTGCCGGCGAGCATCATGTCGATCGCCTCGTGGGCCTCGGCCACGCTCATCGCGACCACCACGCCCTTGCCCGCGGCCAGCCCGTCGGCCTTGATCACGATCGGCGCGCCATGCTGGTCGATATACCCGTGCGCCGCCTTGGCGTCGGTGAAGGTCTGGTAGCGCGCCGTGGGAATGCCGTGGCGCTGCATGAAGCGCTTGGCGAAATCCTTCGACGATTCGAGCTGCGCCGCCTGCCGGGTCGGCCCGAAGACGCGCAGGCCCGCGGCGCGAAAAGAGTCCACGACGCCGGCGGCGAGCGGCCCCTCGGGCCCCACGACCGTCGCGTGGATCTCCTCGCGCTTCGCGAAGGCGACGAGATCGTCGATCGCGGCGATGTCGACGTTGAAGAGCCCGTCCTCCCGGGCCGTGCCCGCATTGCCCGGCGCAACGAAGACGCGCGAGACGCGCGGCGACTGGGCGAGGCGCCATGCGATGGCGTGCTCGCGGCCGCCGGAACCGATGACGAGGAGTTTCACCCCTAATGCCGGAAGTGCCGCATGCTGGTGAAGACCATCGCGATGCCATGCTCGTCCGCCGCGGCGATCACTTCCTTGTCGCGCACGCTGCCGCCGGGCTGGATCACCGCGCGTGCGCCCGCCTGCGCGACCACGTCGAGGCCGTCACGGAAGGGAAAGAATGCGTCGGAGGCGACTACCGAGCCACGCAATGTGAGACCCGCGTTCTTCGCCTTGATCGCGGCTATGCGGGTGGAATCGACGCGGCTCATCTGGCCGGCGCCCACGCCCAGCGTCATGCCGGCCTTGCAGAACACGATCGCGTTGGACTTCACGAACTTCGCCACGCGGAAGGCGAAGACGAGGTCATTCATCTCGGTCCTGGTGGGGTCGCGGCGCGTGACGATGCGAAGCTCGGCTACGTCGAAGTCGTCGGAAGTCTGCACCAGGAGGCCGCCGCCGACGCGCTTCATGTCGAGGCGGTTCAGGTTCTTGGCCACCTCGATCTGCAGGAGCCGCACATTCTGCTTCGCGGCGAACACGGCGAGCGCTTCCGGAGTGTACGACGGGGCGATCACCACCTCGACGAACTGCCTGGCCACCGACTCGGCGCTCGCCGCATCCACGGGCCGGTTGAACGCGATGATCCCGCCGAATGCCGACGTGGGATCGGTGAGGAAGGCGTTGCGATAGGCGGCGTATGCCGTCTCCGCGATCGCGACGCCGCAGGGATTGGCGTGCTTCACGATGACGCACGCTGGAACGTCGAAAGTGCGGCAGCACTCCCACGCCGCGTCCGCGTCCGCGATGTTGTTGTAGCTGAGCTCCTTTCCCTGCAGCTGCCTGAAGCTGGCGAGAGCGCCCCTGGGTGGATCGCGCTCCACGTAGAACGCCGCCGACTGGTGCGGGTTCTCGCCGTAGCGAAGCGTCTGCGCGAGGCGCACCTGCATGTTGAGGCGCTCCGGAAACTCGCGCGCCACGCCGTCCGGCGAGCGAGCCGTGAGCCAGTTGGAGATCATGCCGTCGTACTCGGCGGTGTGGCTGAAGGCCTTCGCGGCGAGGCGGAAGCGCTCGTCGAAATCGAGCTGGCCCTTCGAGGCGGCCATCTTCGCCGCGAGGCGCGTGTAGTCCGCGGGGTCCGTCACCACCGCCACGAATTCATGGTTCTTGGCCGCCGCGCGCACCATCGCCGGGCCGCCGATGTCGATGTTCTCGATAGCGTCTTCCATGGTGACGCCGGGCCGGGCGACGGTCTGCGCGAACGGGTAGAGGTTCACCACCACCATGTCGATCGGCGGGATGTCGTGATCCCTCATCGCACGCACGTGGTCGGGCTTGTCGCGCCGCGCGAGGATGCCGCCGTGAACCTTGGGATGGAGCGTCTTCACGCGGCCGTCCATCATTTCCGGGAAGCCCGTGTGCGTGGCGACCTCGGTGACCACCACGCCGTTCAGCTTGAGGAGCTGGGCGGTGCCGCCGGTGGAGAGGATCTGCACGCCGTGCGTGAGGAGCGCCTTGGCAAATTCGACCACGCCCGTCTTGTCGGAGACGCTGATCAGGGCGCGCTGG
>JANLXC010000018.1:0-2422 GCA_031364925.1 Burkholderiales bacterium
GCCGCTGCCGCCGCGCGCCGCCCACGGTTTCAGCGCGAGGGTGTGCAGGTTCTCCTGGTAGATGGCGCTGTCGATCTCCAGGCCCTGGTCCTTCACCCAGCGGCTGTACGGGGTCTCCTTCTCGGTGGCGAACTTCTTCGCCATTTCGTCGGAGACTTTCGCGTCCTTGATTTCGTTTGCCATGTCCACCTTCCGGTGCGAGGGTTACGCTTCGACCTTGAACTTGCCGGTGAGGAACTGCTCCACCAGCTCCGGCGTGACCTTCACCCCGGGGCGGTACTCGGGCGCGTCCTCGAGCTGCTCCAGGTCGTTCAGCCCCGCCGCCTTGAAGATGCGGTTCACCGCGGAGATGAGGCGCACCGGGCGCTCCTGATCGCTGTTGAAGTGCTGGGTGGCGGTATTGGGCGGGACGTAGATCACGTCGCCCGCCTCCCACTCGTAGCGCTTCTCTTCCTTCTGCGGCGACCAGTGGTACGTATCGGTGATTTCCACGTCGTAGTCGACATGGATGTCGTAACCCTTGCCCTCCACCACGTACAGGCACTCCTCGGCGAGCTGGCGGTGCTTGCCGGAGCGGCTTCCCGGCGGAATGATCAGCATGTACGCATCGACCGTCTCCATGCGCGTGTTCATGCCCTCGTTCATGAGGTGCTTGAGCAACCCGTGGCGCGACAGCTCCCACGGCATGTCCTCGGGACGCACCACTTTCTTGCGCTTGGCGTTCCTCGCGGGCATCTGGCTCGCGTCGTCGAGCAGCGCCTGATACAGGGCCTGGTTCTGCGTGCCCTTCCTCCATGCCTTCGATTCGCCCCATGCCATGGCCGTGCTCCTTAATCCGATTCGTGGTTGAAGTCTTCCTCGCCCTCGCGCGCCTTGAAGCCCTCGCCGCCGGGGGCGGGAGTCGTCGGCCGCGGTTCCACCTGCTTCTGGAACAGCATGTTCATGAACATGTACATGGGCTTGGATTTGATGACGAGCGCGCGCGCGGGCCTGGTGTTGCTCGCGTTGAAATGCTGGTGCACGCAGTTGTTGTGGACGATGGCGATGTCGCCGGCCTTCCAGTCGTAGCGGATGCCGTCGTGGATCTCGTAGCCCTCGCCGTCGAGGATGTAGAAGGCGGCCTCGTTCACGTGGCCATGCTTCTGGCTCCTGCCGCCCGGGCCGTACTCTTCCATATGGAGATGAAACGTCTGCGTGATGCCGTCCTTCGGCTCCACGTAGTGGCGGCTGTAGGCCTGCGGGCCGTCGTTGAACTTGATCTCCTTGCCCTTCCTCACGCGCGGCATGGCGCGCAGGCGCGTCAGCTCCTCCGAGAGGCTGTAGGCCCCCTGGATGCCGCGCACGAAGATGCGGTCCTTCTTGCTGTGGTAGTGGGATTCGTTGCCGACGAGTGCATCAGGTTTGCTGACAGGTGTGTCCATTGGGGTCTCCTAGACGCCGTATTCGTCGAGCTTGAAGCGCTTGGGCTTGAGCAGCCGGCACAGCTCCCGGTTCAGTCCCGCCTGGGGCAGCGCAATGCCCCGCTCGGCGGCCATCTGCTGGACGATCTCCATGTCATCCTCGGCCCATGCCATGGTGTTCGCGCGCCAGTTCCTCAGCACGTAATTGTCCGCGCTCGACAGCTTGAGCGCTTCGCGCAGCTTCTCCGTATCCATGCCGTAGCGCTGCGCGAGGGCGAGCGCCTCGTGGTCTGCGATGAGGCAGGACCACATGATCATGTTGTTGGCCGCCTTGGCGACCTGCCCGGTCCCGACCCCGCCGGTGTGCACGATGTCGGTGGCGTAGGCCGAGATGACGGACGACAGGCGCGCGAAATCGGCCGCGTCGCCGCCGACGAACGAGAGCAGCGTGCCCTCGTCGGCCGCCTTGCCGCCACGGCAAACCGGGGCATCGACGACGCGAACCCCCCGTTTCGCCGCCGACTCCGCAAGCTCCACCATTGTCCTGGGGTGCACCGTCGCCAGCACCGCGATGATGGTTCCCGCGGGGGCGTCGCGCAACGCACCGGTGATCGAGAGGAGGTCGCGCAGCTCGCGATCGAATCCGACGCAGACGAGGATCACTTCGCACGACCTCGCCACCACCGCGGCATCGGGCTCCCACCGCCCGCCGAGCTTTTCCACCGGCGCGCGCTTCGCCGCGTCGATGTCGTGGACGGCGACCTCGAAGCCCTTCTTCGCAAGGTGCCCGATCATGGGTTGCCCCATGCGCCCCGCCCCGATCATCCCGACTTTCATCATCTTTTCTGCGTCAATGTGTCGAGAAGCGCCGGCTGCCCGGACTTCACCTTCGCGATCGCGCGCTTCAACGCCGCGGCGACCTTCTTCGGGTCGTCGATGGGCCCCTCGGCGTACCAGCCCATGGACTTCGCCATCGAGGCGAAATCCGGATCCGGGTCGGTCATGTCCATGCCGATGTGCGC
>JANLXC010000034.1:0-11513 GCA_031364925.1 Burkholderiales bacterium
GCGAGCGCCTCGCGAGGAATCGCTGCGAGCGGCTCGAGGGAAACCTCGCGCGCGATGCGCCACGCGGCCTCCTGGAGGATCCCCTGGCGCCACGCGGGCCCGATTGCGCCCCACATCCATTCGAGGCCGCCCGGGATCGTGGCGAGGTGGCGGAAGATGAGCGCCACCATCGGCACGCCGCCCAGGCGCTTCATCTCGGCGTAGATCGCCGCCTTGTCGCCGGTCGCGTCGCGTTCCGCGAGCTCGGCGAGGAACGCCACTTACTGGACCTTGATGTTGTTGCGGCGCGCGACCTCGCCCCATGTGGCGTGCGTCTTCCTGAAAAACGCGCTCCACTCGTCGCGAGGCTGGTTGTCCACCATGAGGCCCGCGCCCACGAGGCGCTGCTGCACCGCGGGATCGTTGAGCACCTTGCGCAGGTCGTTGGAGATTTTCATCACGATGGCGTCGGGCGTGCCCCTGGTGACAACCACGCCGCCCCAGCCTTCGCCCGAGAACCCGGGGTAGCCCAGCTCGGCCACGGTGGGCACGTCGGGCAGCTGCGGCGCGCGCGCGGCGCCGGTCTGTGCGATGGCGCGCAGCTTGCCGGCCTTGATGTTCGGCAGGTTGGGTCCGATCCCGTCGACCGAAAGCGGGATCTGGTTGCCGAGGAGATCCTGCACGACTTGCGCGCTGCCCTTGTACATCACGCCCTGGATATCCACGCCGGCGACCTGCTTGAAGAGCTCGCCGGTCAAGTGCTGCGTCGTTCCCGCGCCGGGATAGCCCCAGTTCAGCTTGCCAGGCGACTTCTTCGCCGCATCGACCACGTCCTTGAGCGACTTGTAGGGCGATTGCTCGTTGGCGACGATGATCAGCGGGTTGCGGAACACGGGCCCGACCAACGTGAAGTCGTTGAACGGGTCGTACGGCAGCGCGTCCATGATCGCCGGATTCACGACCATCCAGGCGCTCGTGCCCATGAGCAGCGTGTAGCCGTCGGGCGCCGCGCTACGCGCGGTGACGGTGCCGGGGATGGCCGCGCCGCCGCCGATGTTCTCGATCACGACGGCCTGGTTCCATTCCTTCGACAGCGCCTCGCCGACGATGCGCGCGGCGATGTCGGTCGCCTGCCCCGCGGGGTACGGCACGATGAGCTTCACGGTCTTCGTCGGGTACTGCGCGTGCGCCACGGTGGCGAACGCGAGGGTGAGCAGTGCTGCGGCAAAGCGTCGGATCATGTCCTTCTCCTCGTTGTCATTCGAAAATCCCTTCAGGCTCCCACGCGCGCATCCTCGAGCGCAGAGGCGATCGCACCGGTCACTTGCGCCGTGCCCGCCGTCCCACCGATATCGGCCGTGCGGGGACCGCTTGCAAGGATCTTCGCCGTCGCCGACCGGATCGCCGCCCCCGCCTCTTCGCAGCGCGGATCACGTTTCTTGTCCGCCAGCCAATCGAGCATCATCGCCGCCGAAAGGATGGTCGCAACGGGATTGGCCGTGCCGCGTCCCGCGATGTCCGGCGCCGAGCCGTGGCTCGGCTGGAACACGCCGTGCTTGTCGCCCACATCCGCCGAAGGCGCGACCCCGAGCCCGCCGACGATCCCCGCCGCGATCTCGGAGGCGATGTCGCCGAACACGTTCTCGGTGACCACGACGTCGTAGCGCTCGGGGTTCGTGACGAACATCATGGCGCCGGCGTCGATGTAGATGCGCGCGGTGCCGACATCGGGGTGGCGCGCGGCGACGTCGTCGAAGACCTTGCGCAGGAAAGCGTTGCTGCGCAGCACATTCGCCTTGTCGAGGAGCGTCACGTGGCCCGGCGTGCCGTGGATGCGGCGACGCGCTCGCGCCTGCGCGAAGGCGAGCTCGAAGAGCTTCTCGCTCGTCTTGCGCGTGATGGTGAGCCGGTCGCTCATGGTCTCGTCGCTGGGTTGGAACGGGTCATGCCGCCCGGCGAACAGGCCCTCGGTGGTCTCGCGGATCACGAGCATGTCGATGCGCTCGGCCTTGAGGCGCGTCGGAACCCCGGGATAGAGCCTGGCGGGCCGCAAGCTCGCGAAGAGCCCGTAGTGCTCGCGGATGTCGATCTGCGGCGCGGGCTCGGTTCCGTCCGGCCTGCGAACGTCCGGCAAACCGCACGCGCCCAGGAGGATCGCGTCCGCCCTGCCGATGGCTTCCATGTCGGCCGCGGAGATGGCTTCTCCCGTCCTGCGATAAAGGCCCGCGCCAGCCTCGTAGCGCTCGTAGCGAAGTCCGATGCCGTGCTTCGCCGCGACCGCATCGAGCACTGCCACGGCCGCATCGATGACCTCGGGCCCGATGCCGTCGCCGCCGATGAGCGCGACGCGATAGGGTGCGTTGGTCGAGCTCATGATTCTTTCGGCTTGGTTCTCGCGTCGACGAGCGCCTGGCGCCGGGCGATAGAGTCGGCCATCTTCAGGTGGGCCATGTCCACCAGCACGCCGTCGGCACCGACGGCGCCCTGCCCCGCGCGCGTCGTCTGCTCCATCAGCGACGTCACGCGCGCCGCCCATGCGAGCTGCGCAGCGGTGGGCGAGAACGCCTCGTTGGCGAGAACGACCTGGGATGGATGGATCGCCCACTTGCCCTCGAAGCCGAGCGCGGCGGCGCGTTGCGTGCTGGCGCGATAGCCCTCGGCGTCGCGAAAATCGGTGAAAGGCCCGTCGATGGGACGCAGCCCGTACGCGCGGCAGGCGTTGGCGATGCGCGCCATGGCGAAGTGCCACTGGTCGTTCCAATGGCGCTCGCGGCCGGCGTCCCCGTGGGTGAGGACGGCGTAGCGCGGGCTCGGCGTGCCGAACACCTCGTCGTAGGTGCGCATCTCCACGGTGTAGTCGCCCACGCCGAAGATCATCGCCTCGAGCCGGTCGGAGGCCTGCGCGATCTCTTCGACGTTCGCCACGCCTTTCGCGGTCTCGATCAGCACCTCGATGCCGGTGCGTTTCTCGCGCCCGGTGCGCCGCTCTACCAGGGTCAGCAATTGCGCGACGAACTGAACGTCGAACGCCGATCCCGCCTTGGGCAGCAGGATCAGGTCCACCCGCGGGGCGCGCTGGGCGACTTCGAGGATGTCGTGGTGTGCCCACGGCGTGTCGAGGCCGTTCACGCGCACCGCCATGGTCTTCGTGCCCCAGTCGATGTCGTTCAGCGCGGCGATCGCCTGCTCCCGCGCCTCGTCTTTCCTGGCGGGAGCCACCGCGTCCTCGAGGTCGAGGAAGATCACGTCGGCAGCGCCGGCCGCCGCCTTCTCGAAGAAACGCGGGCTGGTGGCGGGAACCGCGAGCTCCGAGCGTTGCAGCCGGGCGGGTCGGGAATTCATCGTCATGTCCTCGTGGTCGCGGCCTGGCGATCGCGCGCCTCGAGCGTGGCCGCCAACTGCAGCAGGCGCTCGGCGGGCGCCACCAGGTCGATCGCGGCGAAGACGCCGTCGGTGACGCTGGTGCCCAGGCCCTTGACGAGGCTCTCGCGATACGAGGAGATGAGGAGTCGCGCGCGCGCGATCTCCGAGCGGGTCGGCGAGAAGATCTCGTTGGCGACCGCGACCTGGATGGGATGGAACACGACCTTGCCCACGAAGCCCAGCTCGCGCGCGACCAGCGAGTCGCGGCGCATCGCGTCGGCGCTCTTCACGTCCTGGAAGAAGGCCGCGTCGATCGGCTGCATGCCGGCGGCGGCCGCGGCGGCCACGATCACGGAGCGCGGATAGTGCATCACCGTGTCGGCAGGCGCTGCGCCGAGCGCGGAGGTGTAGTCGCCGGAGCCGAAGAAGAGCGCCGTCGTTCGAGGCGTAGCGTCGGCGATGGCGAGCGCGTTGAGGATCCCGCGCGGGGTCTCCAGCGTCACGATCAACTCCACGTCGTGCGCGGTGAAGCGCCGCTCGAGCTCGAGCAAAGTGTCCGGAGACTCGACCTTGGGCACCATGAGCGAATCGACCAGGTCGAGGGGCAAGGCCGCGATGTCGGCCGCGCCATGGGCAGTGCCGGGGGAATTGATGCGCACGCAGAGCTCTATCCCGTCCTGCGGCATCGCGCGCAGCGCATCGGCCACGCACTGGCGCGCACGTGCCTTCTCTGACGGCGGGACGCTGTCCTCCAGGTCGAAGATGAGCGCATCGGCGCCATGGCTCGCCGCCTTGGCCAGGCGCTCGGGCCGGTTGCCCGGCGTCATCAGCATCGAACGGCGGATGCGCGTCTCATGCACTTTCGGCTTCCTCAGCGGCGAGGCGTGCCTCGATCTCCTCGGGCACTTCGCCCAGGAACAACCGCTGCACGTTGGGATTGTCGAGGAGGCCCTTCGCCTCTCCCGAATAGACGACTTGCCCTGTGTGCATCACGTATCCGCTGTCGGCGATGGCAAGCGCGCGCGAGGCCTTCTGCTCCACCATGATGATGGTGAGCCCGCCCGCGGCGAGCTCGGTCAGTTTTTCGAACACGACGTTGACGAACTTGGGCGACAGCCCCAGCGACGGCTCGTCGAGGATGATCGCCGTGGGACTCGTCATCAGCGCGCGCGCGATGGCGAGCATTTGCTGCTCGCCGCCGCTCATGGTCCCGGCGAGCTGCTTCATGCGCGCGCCGATCACCGGGAAGGTCGCCACGAGGCGCTCGATGGCCGCGTCGATGCGTTTCCTGTCGCCGCCCAGAATGTAGGCGCCGATGTCGAGGTTCTCTCGCACCGTCATCTCCGGCAGCACGATGCGCCCCTGCGGCACGTACGCCACGCCGCGCGCGAGGCGCTTGTGCGGCGCCTCGTGGGTTACGTCCGCGCCGTCGATGAAGACGGCGCCTTTCCACACCGGCAGCAGCCCACCGGCCGCCTTGATCGCCGTGGACTTGCCCGCGCCGTTGGAGCCGATCACCGCGGTGATGTCGCCCTTCATGAAGGTCATGCTGGCGTTCTTCACCACGGGAACGTCGCCGTATCCCGTGGTGATGGAGCGCAGCTCCAGGAAGGGTGTCGCCGCCACGTTCATGCTGTCAGCGCTTGTTCCAGGCGGGCATGGGCACCACCGGGTCCTTGGTCTTCAACGTCTCGGGCATGGCGATCTCGCGCTTGGCGTCGCGCACCTGTACCAGGAGGCCCGTCTGCCCCACCTGCTTGCCGGTATTCGGGTCGACCTTGTGGTGGCCCATCACCGTATCGGTCTCGAGCGTGGTAAGCACCACGCGCAGCTTCTCCTGGTCGAGGCTTCCAGCCTTCTTCACCGCTTCCTCCATGACGGTCGCGCCGCCGTAGGAGAACGCCGAGTAATAGCCCGGGCTGATCTTGTACTTCGCCTCGAACGCCTTCACGAACTCCGCGTTGCCCCTGGTCTTCAGGCCCGGCTCGTAGAGGGACATGCCGAATGCGTAGTCGCCGTCCTTGCCCGCCGCGGTGATGAAGTCGTCGATGGACACGCCGTTGTGGATGAAGACCTTCGGCAGGTAGTTCGACGCCTTCAGCTGGCGCACCATCTCGATCGCCTCGTTGGGGTAGCCCACCGAGACCCAGATGTCCGGCTGCATCTGGCGTGCCTGGGCGATCATCGACGAGAAGTCGGTGGTGCCGGCCGGGAAGAACTCGGAGGCGAGGATCTTCAGGCCCTGCTTGTCGGCGATTACCTTGATCGCCTTGGCCATGTCGCGCGCCGCGGGGTAATCGCGCCCGAAGAAGGCGATCGTCTTCAGGTCGTGCCTGGCCGCGAACGGGCCGATCGCCGCCACGTAGGCGCTGATCGGCGCAGCACTCTGGAACACGTACTTGAAGCCGCGTTCCTGGATCTGCTCCGAGGCCCCGCCGGAATTGAAGAACACACGGTTGTGCTTGTTGGCGACGGCCGATGCGGTGGCCGCGGAAGCGGAGCCCCACGGGCCGAAGAGGAGGTCGACGTTGTCGTCGGCGATGAGCTTCTCGTAGAGGCGCGCCGCGGTGGCGGCATCGCTGCGGTCGTCATAAACGACGAGCTCCACCGGGCGGCCGAGGAGGCCGCCGCGCGCGTTCACCTGGTCCTTCCAGAGCTCGACGCCGTTGAAGTAGAGCTTGGCGCTGTCGGCAAGGTTGCCCGACTGCGAAAGCGCCACGCCCACGCGCACGGGCTTGCCCGCGGGCGCCTGCGCGAATGCGGTGATTGCCGCCAGGGTCATGATGGCCGCAAGGCCCGCCAGGATTCGTTTCATGTCTTGCTCCTCGATGGTCTAGAAGTAGGCTTGCTTGACTTGTTCGTCGGCGCGAATCGCCGCCGCGTCGCCGTGCGCAATGACTTTCCCCTCGGCCAGCACGTAGAGGTCGTCGCAGATCTCGAGCACGATGCGCATCTCGTGGTCGATGAAGAAAAGGGTGAGGCCCTGGGCGCGCAGCGCCTGCAGGCGGTCCACGATGCGGTTCTGGAGGCGCGGGTTGATACCCGCGAAGGGTTCGTCCAGCAGCATGACACGCGGCTGCAGCATGAGGGCGCGCGCGATCTCCACGAGCTTCCTCTGCCCGTAGGACAGCTCGGCGCCCCACTTGTCGCGAAGCTGCGTGATCTCGAGGAATTCGAGTAGCCCCAGCGCGCGCTCCACGGCCTCGATGTCGGACTTGCCATGCGCGATCGCCACCAGGTTCTCGAGCACGGTCAATTCCGCGAACAGCCGCGAAATCTGGAAGGTGCGGCCCACGCCAAGCCGGCAGATTTCCGCGGGTGTCGAGCGCGAGATGTCGCGCCCGTCGAAAGCCACGCGCCCGGTGTCGCTACGCAGCGTCCCCGCGACGATGTTGAAGAGCGTGGATTTGCCCGAACCATTGGGGCCGATGACCCCGGTGATGGAGCCGGGCGCCACCTCGAGGCTTGCGCCGTCGAGCGCGACACGCCCGCCGAAGCTCTTGCCCACGTTCTCGACCACCAGGATGGGCTGGGTCATGGCTTGGCGGACCCTTTCGCGCGGTCCGCCATCCTGCGCAGGTGCCCGCGCGCCACCGGCACCCAGCGCCAGCCGCGGCGCTGCGCGAAATTCACGATGCCGCGCGGCATGTAGAGCACGGCGATGAGGATGATCACCCCCACGATCGCGAGGTACACCTGCGGGAACCGCGCCCAGAGGATCTCGTTCACCCCGGACATCAGCCCCGCGCCCACCAGCGGCCCGAACACGGTGCCCATGCCGCCCAGCAGCACCATGGCGATCACGGTGAGCTCGGTCTGGGGCGCGAAGGCGTTGGTGGGATCGACGAAGCCCAGGTAGCACCCGTAGAGCGCGCCCACCACGCCAGGCACGAAGGCCGAGGCCACGAAGGTGCCGACCTTGAGGAGCGTGGTGCGCACGCCGAGCGCCGCCGCCGCGGTCTCGTCCTCGCGTATCGAGAGGAGCTGCAGGCCCAGGCGCGAGTTGTCGAGGCGCCAGGTGATGAGGATCATGGCGAGCACGATGCCGCCCAGCACGTAATAGATGTGCTTCAGGTTCACCACCGCGAGGTAGAGGCCGGTGCCGCCCTGGGTGATGTTGTCCAGGCCCATCGCGAGCGATTCGAACACGCGCGCGATTCCGAACATGCCGATCGCGAAGAACGGCCCCTTGAGGCGCAGCATGACCCCGCCCAGGACCACCGCGCACAACGATGCCGCGAGCCCCGAAGCGAGCGCGGCGAGAATCCAGTGCACCCCCGCGGCGATGGAGAGCGCGCCCACGTAGGCGCCCAGGCCGAAGAAAGCCACCTGCCCGAAGTGCGTGTATCCCGCGTAGCCGCCGATCAGGTTCCAGGAGTACGCGAGTGCCACGAACATGAACGTGTTCACCATGAACGACATGGCATAGGAGCCGGCGAAGAGCGGCAGCACCGCGGCGAGCCCCACGCCGATGGCGAGCAGGATCCCGGCTCTCATGCGCGCGCCCCGATCCCGAAGAGCCCGCGCGGGCGTACCACGAGAACTACGAGCATCGCGAGGAACACCGTCGCGGAGCCGAACACCTGGCCGTAGGCATAGCCCGCGAACACCTCGAGGACGCCCATGAAGAGCGCGGCGAGCATCGCGCCCGGGTAGCTCCCCATGCCGCCCACGATGATTACCGCGAACGCCTTGATGCCGAAGCGCGCGCCGAGGTTCGGATCCGACGCGAACGTGGGCGCGAGCAGCACGCCCGCGAGCCCCGCCATGGCCGCGCCGAGCGCGAAGGTGATGTAGCGCACCCGGTCGATGGAGATTCCGGAGATCACCGCGAGCTCCGGCGCCTGCGACACCGAGCGGATCGACTTGCCGATGCGCGTGGATTGCAGGAACCACCACACGCCGAGCGTGGCAGCCATCGCCACCGCGAAGGAGACCAGGCGCGAGAGCGGAATGTCCTGGCCGAGCATGGCGACCGACCCGGAGAGCACCGTCGGCAGCCCGCGCGGCGCGCCACCCCAGAGGAGGATCGCGACGTTGACCAGGATGGTGGACAGGGCAAAGGTCGCGAGCAGCGACATGATCATCGGTCCATCCGAGATCCGCCGGATCACCAGCCACTGCATGAAGAGGCCGATCAGCGCGCACAGCAGCGGCACCGCGACCAGCGCCACGAAGTACGGAAACTTCAGGCCCGCCACCAGCGACACCGTGGTGAGCGCGCCCACCGCCATCAGGTCCCCGTGCGCGAAGTTGATGACCTTCATCACGCCGAACACCAGGTTCAGCCCGCACGCCATCAGGGCATAGAGGCCGCCCAGGAGGATGCCGGCGATGAGGAGCTCTGCGACGGGCATGGCGGACCTAGATGACGTTTTTCTTTTTCAGCTCGGCGATGCGTTCGGCGGAAAGGCGCATGCGCTGGCCCCACACCTCGTCGTTGTGCTCGCCCAGCGAGGGCCCGAGGCGGTCGATGCGCCCGGGAGTGTCGGTCAAGCGCGGCACCACGTTCGGCAACGCGTATTCGCCAACGCGCGGATCGTTGAAGAACCTGATGTTCTCGCGCGCCTTGTAGTGCGGGTCCTCGAAGATCTCGTCGATCGCGTACACCGAGCCGCACGGCACCTGGTGGGACTCGCAAGTGTCGATGACTTCGTCGCGCGTGTGCTTGCCGGTCCACGCGCCCACGTATTCGTCCACCTGCGCGCGCTCGGCCTCGCGCTGCTTGATCGTGCCCCATTTGCCCTTGCCGCCGAGCTCGGGAACGCCCATCGCGACGGCGAGGCGCTCGAAGATCTTGTCGCTGGTGCAGGCGATGGCCACCCAATGCTTGTCGGAAGTCGGGTAGTGGCTGTGCGGAACGACGTTCACGGTGCCCGGCCCCATGCGCTCGCGAACATAGCCGTTCATGTGGAAAGACGGCGCGAGCTCGTCGAGAATGCGAAACACGGGCTCGTACAATCCGATGTCGATCACCTGGCCGCGGCCGGTCTTGGTGAGCGCCTGCAGCGCGAGGAGCACACCGAGCGCGCCGTAGAGCCCCGCGAGGTAATCGGGAATGGTGGCCGAGCCGGGCGTGACCGGCGGGCGGTCGGGATAGCCCGCGAGGTACGAGAGCCCGCCGAACGCGTTGCCGATGCGGCCGAACCCGGGACGGCCCTTGTAGGGGCCCGTCTGTCCGTATCCCGTGATGCGCACCATGATGAGCTTCGGGTTCACTTCCCTGAGCACGTCCCAGCCCAGCCCCCAGCCTTCGAGCGTGCCGGGCTGGAAATTCTCCACCAGCACGTCGGATTCCTTGACCAGGGCCTTCAGCAGCTCCACGCCTTCGGGCTTGCGCAGGTCGAGCGTGGCGGACTTCTTGTTGCGGCACTCCGAAAGCCACGGCAGCGAGTCGCCACTCGGCGTGATGCTGCCGAAGCGGCGCAGCGCGTCGCCGACGTTGGGCAGCTCCAGCTTGATCACGTCGGCGCCGAACTCGGCCAACTGCGTCGAGCAGAACGGGCCCGCGAGGAAGCTCGCGACGTCGATGACTTTCAATCCGTCGAGGGGCCGGACGCCGGCTGGTGCGTTCATGCGGTGTGCCTTTCCATTATTTTCTTCTTCATCGCGACCAGGCGCTGCGCGGCGTAGAGGATCGGGTAGTCGACGAACTGGCCGTCGAGCTGGAAGGCCGACGAGCCCTTGGCTTCGGCTTCCGCGAAGGCGTCGATGATTCGCTGCGCGCGCGCTATCTGCGCGTCGTTTGGCGTGAACGCCTTGTTCACGACATCGATCTGGTCGGGATAGATGCAGAGCTTTCCCTGGAAGCCCATGTCGCGGACCTTCTGCGTCGAAGCCACGAATCCCTCGACGTTCTTGAGGTCGGCCCACACGGTGTCGATCGGCGGCTCGAGGCCCGCCGCGCGCGAGTGCAGAACCATCTGCGCGCGATAGGGAGTGAGCTCGCTCTCGTCCGCCGACCACTTCATGCCCATGTCGAGGGTGAAGTCTCCGGCGCCGAACGACGCGCGCTTCACGCGCTTGCTGGCGCGCAGTATTTCGGGAAGCGCCGCCATGCCGGGGCCGGTCTCGATGATCGGGATGAGATCGACGCTGCCGGCGGGAAGGCCGCGCTCGCGCTCGAGCTGCGTCATCAGCCAGTCGGCGGTGGCGATATGGCCGGGGTTTTCCACCTTCGGCAGGATCACGCCGTCCAGGCCCTTGTGGATCGTCTCGACGAAATCGCCGTAGGCGAACTCGGTGGTGAGCGGGTTCACGCGCACGTAGCCCAGGCAATTACGCGGCTGGCGCATGGCCTCGGCCACTTTCACGCGGCTCGCGGCTTTTTCGGAGATGGCGCAGGCGTCCTCGAGATCGAGGATCACGGCGTCGGCGCCGATGGTGAACGACTTCTCGCGCCGGCGCGGATGGTTGGCGGGTGCGAAGAGGAAAGTGCGGAAGACGCTCATGACATCGCCGTGACTTGGGGGTTGTGGGGATTCTCGGCGCCCGCGCGCATCACGTCCTCGCGCGTGCACCCGGTGCCGCGGTGGCTATCCACGGGAATGCCGAGGCGCTTGCCGATCTCGTGCGCGGCGCGAATCACTTCCTTCGGATCGAGCCCCGTGTCCACGCCCATCTCGCTCAGCATCGCCACCAGGTCCTCGAGCGGGAAGTTGCCGACCTTGCCGACATCCGTCGGGATCGCCATGCCGCCGCCGATGCCGCAGATGGCGCCTTCGAGCCAATGCACGCCCGCATCCATCGCGGCGAGGACGTTGGCCGTGGCCATGCCAGAAAGGTTGTGGATGTGGAAGCCCAGCTCGATGTCGGGGAATTTCTCGTAGAGGCGGCGGTAGAGCCGGCTCACATGCGCCGGATCCTCCATGCCGATGGAGCCGGCAAGGTACTGGCGCTTGATGCCGGCGTCGCGGAACTTGCCGACCATGTCGATCACGACGTCTTCCTCGATGAGGCCCTCGTACGGGCACCAGAACGCCATGCCGAGCGCCATCACGAACGGGATGCCCTTCTGGTCCGCGAGGCGAAACGACTGGATGTTCTGCTCGATCGCCTGCTCGTTGGTCATGTTCTGGTTGTGGTTGGTATACGTCTCGCTCACGGTGATGAGGCCGAGCATCTCTCCCACCTTCGCTTCGATGGCGCGGTGCGCTCCGCGCACGTTGGGC
>JANLXC010000074.1:0-5926 GCA_031364925.1 Burkholderiales bacterium
GCTCTGGGGCGTGACCCTCGACCACAAGCCGGGCCTCACCGTGGTCGAGATCATGGACGCGGCGTGCGAGGACCGGATCAAGGGCATGTACGTGATGGGCGAGAACCCCGCGATGTCGGATCCCGATGCGCACCACGCGCGCCTGGGACTCGCGAAACTCGACATGCTGGTGGTGCAGGATATCTTCCTCACCGAGACCGCGTACCTCGCTGACGTGATCCTGCCCGCCTCGGCGTGGCCGGAGAAGACCGGCACCGTCACCAACACCGACCGCATGGTGCAGCTCGGGCGCCGCGCGCTCGACATGCCCGGCGACGCGCGCCAGGACCTGTGGATCATCCAGCAACTCGCCAACCGCCTCGGCTGCGGCTGGAACTACGCGGGCGTCGAGAGCGGCGTTGCGGAAGTCTACGAGGAGATGCGCCAGGCGATGAATTCCATCGCCGGCATTACCTGGGCGCGCCTCGAGCAGCAGTCGTCGGTCACCTATCCGTGCCGCACCGAGGACGATCCGGGGCAGTCGGTGGTGTTCACCGAGAACTTTCCGACCAAGGACGGACGCGGCCGCTTCGTGCCCGCCGACATCATCCCCGCCGACGAGCGCCCCGATGCGGAGTATCCGTTCGTCCTCATCACCGGGCGCCAGCTCGAGCATTGGCACACGGGCTCGATGACACGCCGCGCCTCGGTGCTCGACGCGATCGAGCCACTGGCGGTGGGATCGCTGCATCCCCTCGACCTCGATGCGATGGGAGCGAAGGCGGGCGATGTCGTCACGGTCGCCTCGCGGCGCGGAGAGATCGCGCTTACCGCGCGCGCCGACGATGGCACGCCGCGCGGCTCGATCTTCATTCCCTTCGCCTTCTACGAGGCGGCGGCAAATCTCCTCACCAACGCGGCGCTCGATCCGTTCGGCAAGATCGCGGAGGTCAAGTACTGCGCGGTGAACCTGAAGAAGGGCGGCACCCTCACGAGCCTCGGCAGCTACGGTGGCGGGCAGTCGTTCCGCGCCGAGGAAACCCCGGTCCGATAGCCGCCGTGGCCGACCGCCTCCGGACGCTGGACGAAGAGATTGCGCGGCATCTCGAGGAAGCCGCGAAGTCCGGCGAGCTCGCGACCGCGAAAGGTTACGGCAAGCCCTTCGCGCACGACCCCGGATGGGAGTCCACGCCGGAAGCGCTGCGCATGCCGTTCAAGATCCTCAAGGAGGCGGGCTTCGTGCCGGCAGAGGTCGAGTGGTTCCACGAGCGCGCGCGCCTGAAGGTTGCGCTCGCCGCCGAGCTCGGGTCCGGCGAGAGGGAGGAGCTCCGCGCGAAGCTGGTCGCGCTCGAGCAGAAGATCGCGCTGCGCCTCGAGGCGTTGCGCGGCAACGCGAAAATCTAGATCGACGGGCGCTTGCGGATGAATTCCAGCCGGTCGATGGACTGGATCTTCACGTCGCGCACGTCGGTCCCGTGCAGCACCTTGAGCAGGATCTCCACGCCCGGTGCACCCGAGGACCAGAGGCGCCGGTAGAAGGCGTCGAGCTTCTCGACCTTCTCGCCGCCCATCGACAGGATGATGTCGCCCGGCGCGATGCCCGCCTTCTCCGCCGGCCCGCCTTCGGATACGCGCAGTACCTTGATGCGCCCGTCTTCCTCGAGCGAGCTCAAGCCCAGCCACGGGCGCATGCCGGCCTTCTGGCGGCCGGTCGAGATCATCTCGTCGAGGATCGGCTTGAGGAGGTCGATCGGCACGAACATGTTGCCGGGAAGGCGCTCGCCCGGCGTCATCGCGTCCATCACGAAGAGCGACCCGATGCCGACCAGCTCGCCCTCGCGGTTGATGAGCGCCGCGCCGCTGTGGTCGATGCGCGGTGGCGAGGTGAAGATCGCCCCGTCGATGAGGTACTCCCAGTAGCCGGCGAACTCGCGGCGCGACACCACGGTCGCCACCGAAACGCTCTCCTCGCTGCCGCCCGCCGCGATCATCATGCGGTCGAGCTCGCCCACGCCACGCGATGCGCCGAGCTTGATGGGCTTCACGTCGAGCGGGCCGATGGGTCGCAACAGCCCGAACCCGGTTGCATGGTCGTATGCGGCGACGGTGGCGGGAACGGTGCGACCCTTGTTGGTGGTGATGTCGACCGTGTCGGCCTCGAGGATGAGATAGCCGATGGTGAGGACGAGCCCGCTGGGGGCGATCATCACGCCGCTTCCGGCGCGCTCGGCTCCGAGGTTGGCGTTGCTGCGCGCGCCGGCGATCGCCTTGGTCTTCACCGCGACGACGGCGTTGGCGGCGTCGACCAGGTGCTGGTAGCCGTCGGGCTTGCCGGGCGCGCTCGGCGCGGCGGCGGGCGCGGCGCCGAAGGCGGAGCAGGCGAGCGTGGCTCCGAGCGCTGCGAGGAAACTGCGAAGGGAGGGACGAAGCGAGCGTTTCATGCGAGTCTCCCGCGACGGGTGTTGACCCATGCTAGCCTACATCGGCCCGCAATCACACCGGAGGATTCGACAATGCAGTGGCACAGGAAAGGCATATTCGCGATAGCCGTTGCATGGATCGCGGCGAGCGCCGCGCTCGCGCACGCCCAGGCGACGTGGCCGGCAAAGCCGGTCAAGCTCATCTCGGTGTTTCCTCCCGGCGGATCGGTGGACCAGGTGGCTCGCATCTTCGCGCAGCGCCTCACCGAGCAGACCGGCCAGCAATTCATCGTCGACAATCGCGGCGGCGCCTCCGGCTCCATCGGCACGCAGGTGGTCGCGACCTCGCCGCCCGACGGCTATACCTTCGGCGTGGTGTTCGACACCCATGCCGTGAACCCCTCGCTCATCCCGAACATTCCGTATGACACGCTGAAGGACCTGGCGCCGGTGATGCTGGTGGGGACTTCGCCCATGGCGATCGTCGCGCACGTGGGCCAGCCCTACAAGGATTTCCGCGAGGTCATCGCCGCGGCGAAGGCGAAACCGGGAAGTGTCGCGATCGGCTCGATCGGCACCGGCAGCCTCGGCCACCTCGCAGTCGCGCAGATCGGCAAGCTCGCGCGCGTAGACTTCACCCACATCCCCTATCGCGGCGGCGGCCCGCTCATGACCGACGCCATCGGCGGCCAGGTGCCGCTCGCCATCGGCTCGGTGTTCCTGGTGAACCCGCACGTGAAGGGCGGCAAGGTGAAGGCGCTGGCGGTGACTTCCGCGAAACCCTCGCCGCAGTTTCCGGGCGTGGCCACCGTGGCCGACCAGGGAGTGCCCGGCTTCTCGGCGCTTTCCTGGTGGGGCGTGATCGCGCCGGCCAGTACGCCGGCGCCGATCATCAAGCGCATGAGCGAGGAGCTGAACAAGGCGCTCAAGGACCCCGGCGTGGCGCAGAAGCTCTCCGAGCAGGGCATCGAGCTCGTCGGCGGCAATCCCGACGCGCTCGACAAGTTCCTGCGCACCGAGATAACCCGCTGGGCGGTGGTAGTGAAAGAAAACGGAATCAAGGCCGGCGACTGATGAACCGGGGTCAGACCCCGCTACGACCCCGGTCTGTCCCCGGTCTGTCCCCGGTCTAGCCGAGGCCGACGAGGCGCGCGACAGCGTCGCGCACGCTCATCCCTTCGCGCAGCTCGAGGCGGCTGGCGACGGCGTTGATGCGCGAGAGCACTCCGGTGTCGTAGCTCGAGCGCCCGTCGCCGATGCGCGCGGTATTGCAGGAGACGGTCCCCGCCGCCACGCCGCGCTTCTCGAGGCCCGGCAAGCGCGAGAACCCGGCGCCGTCCTTGCCGCCGCCCGCGTCGTTGAAGAACGCCGCGAACACGTCGACGTCGAGGACGCTATCGGTGTGGCCGCCCATGAGCCCGCCGTGGGAGCCGGTGACGAGGATCGCTCGGCGGTCCTCCGCGCGCGCGAGCGTGACCGAATCGAGCGCCCACACCTCGCGGTGCCCCGAGTTGGCGATGCGTAGCCGCGTCTGGCCGAGCTCGGGGATCTTCGCGCCGGTCTCTTCGGAGTTCTCCATGAGGCACGCGACCACCTGGCGGCACGAGTGCCCGGGCACGCAGCCGTGCCCTGCGGCGACGTCGTTGGCCATCGACACCATGCCATTCTCCAGCATGTCCGCGCCGTCGCCGATGCGCGCGGTGCGGTAATCGATCGCGCATGCGGCGATGCCGAGCCCGCCCAGCCACGCCACGCCCGCGAGCCCTGCGGAATGCTTGCCGATCCCGGCGTCATTGAGGATGACCGCGCGCACGCGCGAGTTGGCGGCGAGCCACGCTGCGTACAGCGCGCCGTGGGAGCCGCATACCGCAACGGTGCCGCGTGACGAGGCGTCGAGCTGGGTCGCGGAATCGACGATGGTGAGGCCTTCCATGCCCCGATTCTAGCGTCCGCTTGACAAGCCCCGCCGTTTGTATCATTGTGATATCAATTAAATAGCAGCCGGTCCCACCGGCGAGGAGTGACGGCGATGGTCGAGTACCGCAAAGGCAATTTCGAAAAACCCGCGACCACCATGAACGGCATCGCGATGCTGTTCCTGCTGATCTTCCTCGTGCTGCTGGTGGTCGGCTCGGCCGTCTTCGTGCGTCACCCGGTGCTGCTCGCCGCGATCGGCGTTTCGATCGCGTTCGTGGCGCCCGGATTCTTCATGCTGCAGCCCAACGAGGCCGCGGTATTGACGCTTTTCGGCGACTACATCGGCACGGAGCGCCGGCCGGGGCTGCGCTGGACCCTCCCCTGGAACATTCGCAAGCGCGTGAGCGTGCGCGCGCGCAACCAGAACATCGAGACCCTCAAGGTGAACGACAAGCGCGGTAACCCGGTGGAGATCGGCGCGGTCGTGGTGTGGCGCGTGGAGGACACCGCGCAGGCGATGTTCGATGTCGAGGACTTCGAGAGTTTCGTGCGCGTGCAGAGCGAGTCGGCATTGCGCCACGTCGCCACGCGCTATAACTACGATTTCGGCGAGGAGCACGAGGCCGACGAGGTGACGCTGCGTGCCGGCGCCGACGTGGTGGCCGAGTCGCTGCGCGAGGAGCTCCAGGCGCGCGTGCAGCAGGCCGGCGTGAAGGTCGAGGAAGCGAAGCTTACCCACCTCGCCTACGCCCCGGAGATCGCCGGCGCGATGCTGCGCCGCCAGCAGGCCGAGGCGGTGATCTCGGCGCGCGCCAAGATCGTGGTCGGCGCGGTGTCGATGGTGGAGATGGCGCTGAAGAGCCTGTCGGAGAAGAACGTGGTCGAGCTCGACGACGAGCGGCGCGCGGCGATGGTCTCGAACCTGATGGTGGTGCTGTGCTCGGAGCGCGACACGCAGCCCATCGTCAACACCGGAACGCTCTACACCTGATCGCACGATGGCCGAGCGCAAGGCGTACCTGCTGCGGATCGACCCGGAGCTCTGGGCCGAGATCGAGCGCCTGGCGCAGGCGGAGCTGCGCTCGGCCAACGGCCAGGTCGAATACCTGTTGCGCGAGGCGCTCGAGAGGCGCGGCATTACAGCCAACGCGGCGCGCAAGTCGCGCAAGGCCTGAGGGAGGATCGATGGCAGTCGAGCCGCGAGGTCTGGTACGCCGCCAACGCATTCACGGGGTGCACGATGCTCGCCGCGTCGGCGCTGAGTGCCCTCGTCCTTTTCGCCGGGCCGCCGCAGTTCGGCAAGGCCTGGGTTCCGGAGGCGATCGTGTTCGTGCCAATCGGCCTTGCGATGCTCGCGAGCGTCGTCTACCTGCGGCACCTGCGCGAGATGCAGGAGCGCCGATGAGTCCCCGGAAACTACGCCCATGAAAGCCCTGCACAAGATCTTCGCGCTGATGCTGGCCGCGGCCATCGTCGCGCTGTCGGCCTACGCCGCGGAGGAAACGCCCGAGGCGACGCCCGCACCGGCGATCGTTTTGGACACCGCGCCGGCGATGAACGTCGCCGACACCTGGCTCGCGTTCGTCGATACGGGGCGTTATGCCGAGAGC
>JANLXC010000103.1:0-1667 GCA_031364925.1 Burkholderiales bacterium
GCGCTCGAGGGACTTTCCCGGCTGCATGGCCGCGAGCCATCCGCCGAGATTGGCGCAGGCCGAGCCGGTGGCGGGATCCTCGATGATCGACGCCCCGGTGGGAAAGAAGAAGCGCGCCTCGACCGCGCCGCCCGCGTCGAAGAACACGTACGCCATGCTTTGCCCGTCCTCGCTCTTCAGGCGCGAGAAGGCGTCGGCTCCGGGCTTGGCGCGGCGCACCGCTTCCGCGCTCTTGACCGGCACCATGAGCTGCTCCTTGCCGGCGTTCACCCACAGGGGCGATTCGGCGATGTCGGCTTCCTTCAAGCCGAGCATGGCGGCGAGCTCCGCGCGCGATTGGTCGATGGGGCGCGAGCGCGCCGTGTTGGCCGAAAGCGTCCAGCGGTCCCCCTTCGCTTCTACCGGGATGAGGCCCGCCTTCATCTCGAGGGCGAGCGCGTCGCCGCCGCCCCTGAGCGAGCGCACCACGTGCGCGGTGCCGAGCGTCGGATGCCCCGCGAACGGCATCTCGTAGGCGGGCGTGAAGATGCGCACGCGCGCCGCGGCCTTCTCGGACGGCAGGATGAACGTGGTCTCCGAAAGATTGAACTGGCGCGCGAGCGCCTGCATCGTGGCGTCGTCGATGCCGCGCCCGTCCTCGAAGACGCACAGGGGATTGCCGGTGAGGCGGCCTTCGCGCGCGAAGACGTTGAGGATGCGATAGGAAAGGCTTTTCATTCGGCCGCGTCCAGGTGGCGGGAAGCCAGGCTCTGCAGGAGCTTCGCGTGCACGCCGCCGAAGCCGCCGTTGGACATCACCAGCACGTGGTCCCCCGGCCGCACCACGTGCGCCAGCGCTTCCACCATGGGATCGATATCGTGATAGATCGCCGCGCGCGTGGACAGTGGCGCGAGCGCCTTCGCGGGATCCCAGCCCAGGCCCTTCGCGTAGCAGTAGACCAGGTCCGCGCCGGCGAGGCTCGACGCGAGCACTCCCTGCATCGTGCCGAGCTTCATGGTGTTGGAGCGCGGCTCGAACACCGCCACGATGCGCGCCGTGCCGACCCGGTGGCGAAGGCCGGCGATGGTCGCCTCGAAAGCGGTCGGATGGTGCGCGAAATCGTCGTACACCGTGACGCCGTTCACCACGCCGCGCACCTCCATGCGCCGCTTCACGCCCTGGAAGCGGTCGAGCGCCGCGATGCCGTGGGCGACCGGCACCCCGGCGTTGCGCGCCGCGGCCAGCGCGGCGAGCGCGTTCATGCGGTTGTGGTCGCCCATCAGCTCCCAGCGCACCGTGCCCTTCTTCTCCCCGTGCAGGAGGACGTCGAACGAGTCGTCGTGGTTCACCGCGCCGACGCTCCACGCCTCGCCCGGACCGAAGCGCTCGACCGCGGTCCAGCAGCCGCGCTGGATCACGCGCTCGATGGCGGGCACCGCGCCGTTGGCCACGAGCAGGCCATTGGCCGGCACGATGCGCACCAGGTGGTGGAACTGCGTCTCGATCGCCGCGAGGTCGGGGAAGATGTCGGCGTGGTCGAGCTCGAGATTGTTCAGGATCGCGGTGCGCGGGCGGTACCAGACGAACTTCGAGCGCTTGTCGAAGAACGCGGTGTCGTACTCGTCGGCCTCGATCACGAAGAAGGGCGAGTCGGTGGCGAGCGCGGAGACGTGGAAGTTGCGCGCGAT
>JANLXC010000104.1:0-41002 GCA_031364925.1 Burkholderiales bacterium
GCTGACTTATAAGATAAGTGATCAGCGGGGGCCCAACAAAGGGGACGCTATCGTGAAATTCCAAACTTTCGTTAACTTCGTGTTCGCGCTGGCCGCATCGCTGCTGCTCGCCGCTTGTGGCGGCGGTGGTCCGCAGCTCAACCCGAACCAGGGTGGGCCAATTTCTGCTGCGCCGGAGAACGGCACCTTCTACGCGGGCCAGCCCGCGACCATCACGCTGTCGGGCGGACGCAAGCCCTACGCGATCACCTCGAGCGAGCCGGGAATCCTGCCGGTGCCGCCGATCGTCGACGCGAACAGCTTCGAGGTCGTCCCGAACAACCCGGGTGTGGTCGACATCGGCCTCGCACCGGATGCGCTGCCGGTACGCACCGTCATCGTCTCGATTCGTGACGTCACCGGCATCATCGTGAGCATCAACATCAAGGTGGCGCAGAACTTCCTCACCGGCTACCGCCTCGCGTTCATCGCGACGACGTGCCCGGCTCCCGCCGCCGCGTCCGCGACTGCGGCGATCACGCCGTGCGCGGGTAACGACACCGCGGTGCGGCTCAATGCGACCCAGAACGGCAGCCTGCACGGCAACGAGACCTTCCGGCTGGAAGTGGTGCGTGGCCAGTTCGCGTTCTACACGCCGAACTCGTCGACCGGCATCATCTCGAACACGTACACCACGACCTCCGACCACGAAGGCAAGATCACCGCGGTGATCCGCGTGCCTGCCGGCGCGCCTTCGCAGGTCGCCATCGTGCGCGTCGTCCACGTGGCTACCGGCGCTTCGCAGGAGCAGGTCTTCGTCATCACCGGGGCTGCCGCTACCGGGCCGCTCACGCTGGTCGCGATTCCGGCCACCTTCACCTTCACCGGCGCCACGAGCGCGTCCGAGTGCGGAACCGGCTCGGGCGACTTCTTCGTGTTCGACGGAGTTCCGCCCTATACCGCGGTCAGCAGCAGCCCCGGTGTCCAGGTGACGCCGTCGACCTCCAGCGCGCAGCCGGGACGCTTCACGGTCGCGGTGGGCAGCGGAACGTCGTGCCCGACCGCCGCCCCCGTCATCGTGACGGATTCGCTGGGCAATCGCGTCACCGTCACGGTGACCGCGGTGCGCGGCGCGGCCGCGGCCGCGCCCACCCCGGTAACGGTCGCGCCCGACACGATCACGCTCGCCTGCGGCACTTCGGGTTCTGTTTCCGTGGTGGGTGGTACCAAGCCCTACTCGGTGTCGACCAGCCATCCGGAAGTGACGGCGACCGTCAGCGGCAACACGCTCACGATCTCGCGCGACCCGGGTCCCGATCCTGCCGCCGCGGTGTATCCGGCGACTGCCACGGTCTCCGTTACCGACGGCAACTCCGCCGCGACGGTCACGGTCAACTTCACCGGGCTCGTCGCCAACAACCGCTGCGGTCCGTAACAGGTTCGGCGTTCCGACGGACGGGCATCTCCCAGGAGATGCCCGTTTGTCTTTTGCGGGGCGATGAACGAGATGCAAGGTGAGCGCGCCGTGGTGTCGGGAGCGAGCGGATTCGTCGGCCGCTCCCTGGTCTCGCTCATCGGAGGGGCGACCACGCAAGTCCACCTCGGCGAGCCCGACTGGATGGACCAGGTGCGCGCGGCCGATTACGCCGGCGCCACCGTGTTCCACCTCGCGGCGAAGGTCCACGGCGTTGGGCCGGACACGCAGGCAACTTTCTGGCATGACAACGTGGTGAAGACCCGCGCATTCGCCGAGGCCGCGGCCGCGGGCGGCGCGAGGCGCTTCGTGTTCCTCAGCACCGTCAAGGTGAATGGCGAGGAGACTTCGAACCGGCCCTTCCGGAGCGGCGACGCGCCCGCGCCCGAGGACGCGTACGGGCGCACCAAGTGGGAGGCGGAGAAATCGCTCGCGCAATGGGGCGCCATGGAGTCGTGCGTCGTGCGCTCACCGCTGGTGTACGGCGCGGGCGTGAAAGGCAATCTCCTCGCGCTGCTGCGCCTCGCGGACTCCTCGGTGCCCCTGCCTTTCGGCGCGATCCAGAACCGCCGCTCGTTCATCCACGTCGACGATCTCGCGCGCCTGCTCGTCGAATGCGGCACCCATCCCCAGGCCCCGGGGCGAGTCTTCATGGCGGCGCATCCCGACCGCGCTTCGACCCCCCGGATGATCACGGCGATGCGCGGATTCCTGGGGCGCCCCCGGCGCCTGGTCGCGGTCCCGGTCTTCTTGCTGGAGGGCGCCGCGCTTGCCTCCGGGCAGCGCGCGCGCATGCGGCGCCTTACGCGCTCGCTGGAAGTGGAAGCCTCCGAAACCCAGCAGGCGCTTGGCTGGTTCGCGCAGATCAGCTTCGAGACCGGCATCGAGGACATGGTGCGCACCTATCGTGAGTCGCTCGGATGAGCTGGCAGTGGGCGCTCGCGCTCACGATGCCCGCCGTCGTGTCATTCGCCGTGATCACCCTCGTGCGGCGCTCCCATTGGGTCGCGCGCCTTGAAGACCGGCCCAACGAGCGCTCGCTCCACACCGTGCCTACGCCGCGCGTGGGCGGGCTGGGCGTGATGGCGGCCGCCTTGCCGGTGGCGGCGTTTTTCGCCAACGCGCCGCTGGCCGCGTTGATCGCGTGCGCGGCGATCCTCGCAGTGGTTTCCTTCGTCGACGACAGGCAAAGCCTGCCGATCAAGGTACGGCTTCCGGCGCACTTCGCGGCCGCGGCCGTCGCGGTTCTCGCGATCGCAAGCCCGGCCCCCCCGCATTCCGGCTTGAACGCAATCGAGGCGGGGATATCCATCCTGGGGCTCGTATGGATGACCAATCTCTTCAACTTCATGGACGGCTCCGACGGGCTCGCCGGTGGCATGGCCGCGATCGGCTTTTCGACCTTCGCGCTGGCCGCTGCGCAGGCGGGCGACCTCCCCCTCGCGCTCGCCTCGATCGCGATCGCGTCGGCGAGCGCGGTCTTCCTTGCCTTCAACTTTCCGCCAGCGCGCGTTTTCCTGGGCGATGCCGGATCCATTCCGCTGGGTTTCCTCGCGGGCGCCTTCGGCTTCTACGGAGCGATCTCGGGTGTGTGGCCGCTGTGGTTTCCGCTGCTGGTGTTCTCGCCGTTCATCGCGGACGCGAGCGTGACGCTCGCCGGGCGCGTATTGCGCGCCGAGCCTTTCTGGCGCGCGCATCGCACCCACTACTACCAGCGGCTCGTGCTGGCCGGCTTGGGGCCGCGCAGGCTCGCGCTGTCGGGCTATGCTTGCATGGCGCTCACGGCCGCGAGCGCCCTCCTGGCGCTGCATTCCGGCGAATCAATCCGGTTAGGTATAATTCTCGTTTGGGCAGCCGCGTTCGCGCTGCTCTTCCTCGCGATCGAACGGCGCGCGCCCTGAGCCCCACGGCGCGTGCTTTGGTCAACAACAAAAAAAGGGTGGAAACGGCGCAATGGCGTTCCATAACCGGCTAGGAGCAGCGATGAAATCGTTGGAGCCCGATGCCCGCGCGCTCGCGGCGGCATTGCACGACGGGCTCGCCCTGTGCCTCGCATTCTTCGTGGCGACCCTGCTCCTGGACGTGGACGGCGTTACTTCCGACGAGGGACGCATGTTGTTCGCGGCGTTCGCCATCGCGGTGCCGATCCAGCTCGCGATCAATTTCCTCTTCGGCATCTACCAGGGCATCTGGCGCTATACGAGCCTGCCCGACATCCAACGCATCGTCTTTTCGGTGATGTGCGGGGCGGTGTGCATTTCCATGGCCCTGTATACCTTCGGCGTCGACCAGCGGTTCGGCTACCGCGAGTACGTTCTCTACCCCCTCTTCCTGATCGCGCTCATGGCCACCAGCCGCATGGCGTTCCGCTCCTTCAAGGAGTGGTCGCTCTACGGGCGCGGCGGCGAGCAGGGCGCGCCGGTGATCATCCTGGGTGCGGGTGACTCCGCGGTGGGCCTGGTGAAGGAGCTTTCGAGGAGCCACGAGTGGCGCGTCGTCGGCTTCCTCGATGACGACGAGAAGAAGCGCGGGCGCCTGCTGCACGGCGTGCGCGTGCTGGGCCCCCTCGAGGAGCTGGGCCGATTCGCGCAGCGCCTGAAGCTGCTCCTCGCGATCATCGCGATGCCCTCCGTGGCCTACAAGACGCGCCGGCGGGTGGTCGAGATCTGCAAGCGCGCGCGCGTCTCGGTGATGACGATGCCGACGCTGCACAACGTCCTCGCCGGCAAGGGCTCGCCCGCGCGCATCCGCAAGGTCGCGGTCGAGGACCTGATGAAGCGCGACACGGTGACCCTCGACGACGCCGGGCTGCACACGCTCCTTACCGGGCAAGTCGTGATGGTGACGGGCGCCGGCGGCTCGATCGGCTCGGAGCTTTGCCGCCAGATCGCGGCGTTCCAGCCCTCGATGGTGGTGCTCTTCGAGATGAACGAGTTCGCGATGTACCGCGTGGACGAGCAGTTGCGCGAGCTCTTCCCCGAGATCCCGGTGGCGAGCGTCGTGGGCGACATCAAGAACGCGAAGCGCGTGAACCAGGTGATGCACCAGTACTCGCCCGGGCTCGTGTTCCACGCGGCCGCGTACAAGCACGTGCCGTTGATGGAAGAGGCCAACGCGTGGGAGGCGGTGCGCAATAACGTGCTCGGCACGTACGTGGTGGCGCGCGCGGCGATCGATTGCGGCGTGAAGCGCTTCGTGTTCATCTCCACCGACAAGGCGGTGAACCCGACCAATGTGATGGGCGCGACCAAGCGCCTCGCCGAGATGGTGTGCCAGGGGCTGCAGGCCGAAGCCGGCGCCACCACGCGCTTCGAGATGGTGCGCTTCGGCAATGTTCTCGGCAGCGCGGGCAGCGTCATCCCCAAGTTCCAGGAGCAGATCGACAAGGGCGGGCCGGTGACGGTCACGCACCCGGAGATGGTGCGCTACTTCATGTCGATACCCGAGGCCGCGCAGCTCGTGCTGCAGGCCGGCTGCATGGGGCTGGGCGGCGAGATCTTCGTTTTGGACATGGGCGAGCCGGTGAAGATCGTCGACCTCGCGCGCGACATGATCCGCCTCTCTGAGCTCTCCGAGAACGAGATCCGCATCGTCTACACGGGCCTGAGGCCCGGCGAGAAGCTCTTCGAGGAGCTCCTCGCCGACGACGAGCACACGCGCCCGACTCCGCACCCGAAGCTGCGCATCGCGAAGGCGCGCGAGGTGGACCAGCGCTGGATCGTGGGCCTGCTCGATTGGCTCGACCAGGACCGCATCCCCAACGATTCCGAAGTGCGCCGCGACCTGAAGCGCTGGGTGCCGGAGTTCCAGTCTCAGGTGCGCCCGCGGCTCACCTCGATCCCCGCGACGAAAGCCGGCTAGCCTTTCTTCGGCAGGCGCGCGGCGAGCCCGAGCAGCATTCCCGCGATCGCCCAGAACACGAGCGAGCTCGGGCGGAAGAAAAAATCGTCGGTGAGGTTCTTGGTGAGGTATCCGGCCACCATCGCCGCGCCGACGATCGCGAGCGGCACGCCGCCTTCGCGCGTGCGCATTGCCACGAAAGCGGCTAGCAGCGCAGCCATCATCAGCGCGAAAGCGATCACTCCCGGCACCCCCATCTGCAGCTGGGCGTCGAGAACCACGTTGTGGCCGTGGTTGTATGGCTGGCCCAGTTTCGCCTTTTCGAGCTCACCGCTGATTCGCGTCCCGATGATCTCGCGGCCATAGCCGTAGCCGAGCCACGGCCGCTCGCGCGCGTAGGTCGAGGCGACCTTCCAGATGAGCGGGCGCTCGTCGAGCGAGAAGGCCTCCAGGCCGCTCGCGGCGCGTGGGTAGTAGCGAAGCTTGTACTCGGTGGCGACCACCATCAGCGCCGGCAGGAGCACGAGTGCGGCGACGAGCATGCGGCGCGCGGCCACGCGGCCCGGGTGATCGGCCGGCGTATCGATCCAGAACGCGATGAAGGCGACCACGGCCGAGACCATCAACGCGACCCAGAGGATGCGGCTGTCGCTCGCGATGCCCGCGACAATGAGCGCGATTCCAACCGCAAGCGTAACGCGCAACCTGCGATCGAGCCCCACGGGCCGCGGCCAGGCGAGGAGTATGAGCAATGGCGCAAGCAGCACCACCTGCGTGGAGTACGGCCCGGGGCCCATGCTCACGTTGCGCGCCCACGCGACTCCCGGCAGGAGGAAGCGCAGCCATTCGCCGATGCCAAGCAGGAAGGCGCCGGCGAAAAGCGTCACGATCCCCAGGTGCATGTCGCGCGGAGTGCGTGTGGCGCTGAAGAGCACCAGGAAGGCGAGGCCGCCGTAGGCGATCTCGCGACGCAGCTCGTCGAGCGTGTAGCCCGGGTCCACGCTCCAGGCCAGCGATGCGACGCAGAGCGCGATCCATGCGAGCGCGGCGACTCCGAAGGCTCGCGGGATGCGCGCGAGATCGAGGGGCTGGGTGCCGCGCCAGGCTTGCCACGCGAGCGCGCCGGCGGCCACCAGAAGGAAGAAGACCCGCCATCCCGCGGAAGAGGGAAAGGGCGCGACGAGGAGGAAGGCTGCAGCGCTCGCGGTGACCACGCGCTGCGCGCCGCTTGCCTGGCGGATGAGCGGCATTGAATTTTTTTGGCGCGCCCGACACGATTCGAACGTGCGACCCCTGCCTTCGGAGGGCAGTACTCTAATCCAGCTGAGCTACGGGCGCGTATGTAGCGGATTCTAAATGAATCCGGGGGTCGGCGCAGCGGATGAGGCTATAATTCTCGGTTCATTTTCCGCGTGCCCGCGCGCAAATTCCCGAGGAAGACATGTCCGACCACCACCATCACGACCCCATCGAGGACAACATCGACACGCACCCCGTGAAGCTCGCGATCGGGGTCGCGATCGGTGCCGCCGCGCTCATCATCGGCATCCTCCTCCTCGCCCAGTTCGCGGTGGGTTCCTACGGCGCGCGCTCGATGAAGGCGGAAGCGGCGATGTCGGACGCGGCGGTCGCCAAGCGCCTCGCGCCCGCGGCCACGGTTGCGATCGATCCCAACGCACGGGTCGCGGCTACCGCGGCCGCGCAGCCGGCGGCCGCCGCGCCTGCGATCGCGCCGGTGCCCATTCCTCCCGCCGCGGCCAAGAGCGCGTCGGCGGGTGCATCGGGCAAGGCGACCTACGATTCCGTGTGCGCCGTATGCCATGCCGCGGGCGTTGCAGGCGCCCCGAAGCTGGGCGACAAGGTCGCATGGGCGCCGCGCATCAAGGCCGGCCTCGACGCGCTGCACGCGAGCGCCATCAAGGGCAAGGGCGCGATGCCCGCGAAAGGCGGCAACACCGCGTTGTCCGACGCCGACGTGAGCGCGGCCGTCGACTACATGGTCGCCGCGGCCAAGTAAGCTGGCCACCTACGCGATCGGCGATCTGCAGGGGTGCTACGAGCCCCTCGCCAGGCTCGTCGATTCGCTCTCGTTCGATACCACGCGCGACCGTCTGTGGTTCGTCGGCGACCTCGTCAACCGTGGCCCCGACTCGCTCGCCTGCCTGCGCTACGTGAAGTCGCTCGGCGATTGCGCCGTCACGGTGTTCGGCAATCACGATTTCCACCTGTTGTGCGTCGCCGAGGGCGTAGAGAAGCGCCGCAAGCGCGACACTCTCGATGACATCCTCGCCGCGCCCGATCGCGACGAACTCCTCGCGTGGCTGCGCCATCGCCCCCTGATGCACGCCGAAGGCGGCTTCGCCCTCGTGCACGCGGGCCTGCTCCCTCAATGGACGGTCGAGAAGGCGCGAGCGTTGGCTGGCGAAGTCGAAGCGCGGCTGCGCGGCCCCGACTACCGCGGCTTCCTCGCTCGCATGTACGGTGACGAGCCGCGCCATTGGAGCGATGACCTCGAGGGCGTCGAGAGGCTGCGCGTGATCGTCAACGCGATGACGCGCCTTCGCGTGTGCGCGGCCGACGGCGCGATGGTCCTCGAGTTCAAGGGAGAGCCGGGAGATGCGCGCGAAGGGTGGACGCCCTGGTTCGACATGCCGGGGCGCAAGAGCCGCGACCATACGGTGGTGTTCGGCCATTGGTCGGCGTTGGGCCTGGAGCTGCGCTCCGACGTGCTCGGCCTGGACAGCGGCTGCGTATGGGGGCGAAGCCTTTCGGCGATGCGACTCAGCGACCGGAAGCTGTACCAGGTGGCGTGCCCGGGGTCTCGAGGCCGAGAAGACTAGCCACCCGCGCGCGCGCCGCGTCGCTTACCTCGCGGCGCGTCGTGCCTTCGGTGTCGATCGGCTCGGCGAAGGTCAGCGTCGCGACCACCGCCTTCTGCCGGATGATGAGCCCGAGCGACTCCATGAAGCTGCGATCGCCGGCGAACGACATCTCGCGGCAGAGGGTGCCGTCGTGCGCCTCGTAGCGGATCGCCGCGGGGAGCACGCGCGCGTGGTTGGCGACCGAGCTCGCGAAAAGCGCGCTATGGAACTTCAGGAGCGTGTCGCCTTCAGTGGTGATGCCCTCGGGAAAAAGCCCGACGCAATCTCCCGCATCGAGCGCGCTGTGAACCCTTTCGTTGATGCGCGCCGTGTCGCGCCACTGATCGCGGCGGATGAAGATCGTGCCCGCCTTGTCGGCGATCCATCCGGTGGCGGGCCAGTCGCGGATCTCGCTCTTGGCGATGAAGCGGGTCGGGCGCACGCTCGACAACAGGAAGATGTCCAGCCACGACACATGGTTCGCGGCGATCATGGTGCCGCGTTGCGTGGCGCCCGGAACGGCGCCGTGCACGCGCGAGCTGATGCCGAGGATGCGAAGCAGCTTTCCGGACCACCAGCGCATCAACGCGCGGCGGCGATTGGCGCAAATGCGCGGGTAGGCGAAGCGCAGGAGGCCCGCGGCGAGCGCCGCGTGCCCCAGCACGCGTGTCCATCGGATGAAGCGAAGCGCTCGCCCTGCCTGGCTAATGCGTGACGCGCGTGGTGCCGCGCCCGGACAGGATGCGCACCCGGTCGCCGGCGCGGAACGGCTCGTCAGCTTCCTGTACGACGGCGAGGTACCTGCCGGTGTCGAGCAACACAGTCACCTCGAGGCCGCGGCGCTCGTTCGCGGATTTCTCGATGCTCTGGCCGATGATGCCGCCGAGGATGGCTCCGCCGATGGCGCCGGCGATCTGGCCGCTGCCCCCGCCCACGTTGCTGCCGGCGATGCTGCCCAGCACCGCGCCGCCCGCCGTGCCCACCCCGGTCTCGCGCGGATCGATGCGCACCTCGCGCACCGACTCGACGACGCCGAAGCGCACCGACTGCTCGCCGCGCACTTCGTAGCCGCGATAGTCGGCGCTGCCGCCGTGATAGGCGCAACCACCCAGCGCGAGCGCGCCGAGCGCGGCCACGGCCATCCGTTTGAAATTCTTCATTGCGTTCTCCTTCTTCAAAGCGTCTCCGCGAAGGTTTCGTGGAAACGTCGTGCGATGACGTCGCGCGCGGGACGATGGTTCTGCCCGCCGCGGTGCGCGATCTTGATCGAGCCCATCAGCGAGGCGAGCCGCCCCGCCTTTTCCCAGCCCCAGCCGCGGGCCATTGCGTACAGGAGCCCGGAGCGGTAGGCGTCGCCGCAGCCGGTGGGATCGACGAGGCCCTCCGGCTTCACGGCCGGCACGTCGATCTGCCGCCCGCCGGTGTAGATACTCGACCCTTCCGCCCCGCGCGTGACCACCACGGCCTCCATGGTGCGCGCCAGGTCGGTGACGCTCTTGCCCGTCTTTTGCTCGACAACGCGCGCCTCGTAATCGTTCACGGCGAGGACGGCTGCGCCGGCCATGAGCTCGAGCAGCTCCGGTCCGGAGAACATCGGCAGCCCCTGGCCCGGGTCGATGACGTAACGGATCTTCGCCGCGGCGAAATCGCGGGCGTGCTCGATCATTCCCTGCCTCCCGTCGGGGGAAACGATGCCGAGCCGCGCCCCGTTGACGTCGGCGATGCGATTCACGTGGGATTGCGACATCGCGCCGGGGTGGAAGGCGGTGATCTGGTTGTCGTCGACGTCGGTGGTGATGAAGGCCTGGGCGGTGAACTGGTCGTCGAGGCGGCGCACGTGCCGGTCGGAGATGCCCAGCTCCCCGAGGCGCTGGGCATAGGGGCCGAAATCGTGGCCGGCGGTGGCCATGATCCACGGGTCCTCGCCGAGGAGCTTCAGGTTGTAGGCGATGTTGCCCGCCGTGCCGCCATATTCGCGACGCATGTCGGGGACCATGAACGCCACGTTGAGGATGTGGATCTGGTCGGGGAGGATGTGATTCTTGAACTGGTCCGGGAACACCATGATGGTGTCGTAGGCCAGGGAGCCGCAAACGAGGATGGTCATGGGGCGATTATATCGAGGCGAGGAAGCGCTCACCCCAGGAGACGCGCGGCGCGAAACGGCCGACAAGCGGCATTGACGGTTTCATCCGTAACAGCGAAGCTGGCTGTGCTGAATCGGGTTTTCAGGCCGGCAGTCGCATGACCGGCCGAATGGTATCCCTGTCCGGCGCACGGTTTCTGCAACAGGGCAAACCCACCGAAAGGTGGGGACGCAAAATCTCCGGTCTAAGGGGCTCGCGCCCTATGACAGCGGGATTGCCAGAAAGGCGGTGCATCGTGGCGCAATCCCCATCGGGCAAGGTGGTCGCACTTGGCGACCGTTCGCGCGCGAAAGCGCGCCTCTCCCCCAAGGAATCGGCCGACATGCTCGCGGGTTGCCGCGAGCTTGCGTTGAATCGCATGGCCGCCGCCCTTTCCGGAATGCTCGACCGCGTCGAGGACGACCTGTTCGAGCTCGCCGACAAGGCGCTCGACCGCGAATCGCAGAACATGTATCTCGACGCGCGCGCGCAGGCGCGCGAGAACCGCATTGCGATCGAGGCAACTTTCGGGCGCCATTTCGTCGATTTCTTCAACAGCAAGGTGCGCGGCGATGCTGTCACCGCGGGCGCGCGCGATCCCGGCGGCGAGCTGGCGCTCGTGGGCGACGAGGATCTCGAGGAGCGCCTCGCGGTGCGCGAGATGTCGCGCAAGCTTGGCGCCACGTGCGAAGGCGAGCTGATGGCGTTGAGCCAGCGCATGGGGTTTCTCCTCGAGAAGCCCGAGCTCGAAGACGACGCCAACCCGATGAGCCCCGCCAACGTCTGTGCGGCGCTGAAGGATGCCTGCGACCAGATCCAGGCCGGCTTCAAGGTGCGCATGGTTCTGCTGCAGCGGCTCGAGAAATACGCGGGCGACGAGATGCAAACCATCTATCACGACATCAACGCGCACCTGGTGGAGCGGCGCATCCTTCCTGATGTACGCCCCGGAGTTCCGCGCGCCTCCACGGCGCACTCACCCAAGCGCAGCGCCAGGCCCGTTGCCAAGCCGTCCGGGAATGCGGGCGGCGGCACGCAACAGAACCAGGGCAACGGGCCGATCGCCGACGGCGACATCCTTGCCGCGCTCGCGCAGTTGCTCAATCCTTCGGCGCCCGCTCCGCACCAGGGACACCCGGGAGCCGCCCACCCTGCGGACGGTGGTGATGTGATCGCGTCGTGGCCGACGGCGCCGGGCGTCGCGGCCACCGTGCCGCAGTCCTTCGTGTCGGAGCTCACGCGTCTGCATCGCGAGGCGATGCCGCCAGAAGCGAATGACGCAGTCCTCATGAACGTGGTGAGGCGCATCCGCGCCGCGCCGCAGAGCGCATCGCTGGGCACCGTCGACGCCATGACGATCGACATCGTCGCGATGCTCTTCGACTATATCTTCGAGGATCGCCACATCCCGGCGAGCGTGAAGGCGCTCCTCGGCCGCCTGCAGATCCCCACGCTGAAGGTGGCCCTCCTCGACCGCAGCTTCTTCTCGTCGAAGGCGCATCCGGCGCGCCGCCTCCTAGACCTCCTCGCGCAGGCTTCGATCGGCCTTGCGGAGGGCAGCTCGCGTGAAGGCCCCGCGGTCGCGCTGATCGAGAGCGTGGTCGAGCGAGTGCTCGCCGAATTCGAGACCGACATCGCGCTCTTCGAGGCGATGGCCGAGCGCGTCGCCGCGTTCATCGAGGAGCAGAGGGCGACCGAGGGCGAGATCGTCGAGCGTTCCGCGCGCCTGATCGAGGAGCGCGAGCGCGAGGAGATCGCGCGTCTCGTCGCCGAGGAGGAAGTTCACCGCCGCCTGGAAGCGCGCTCGTGGGTGCCGCCCGCCGTGCGCGAGATGCTGGGGGAGACCTGGGTGCGGGCCCTCGCGCGGGTGCAACGCATCGAGGGCGAAGGCTCGCCCGCGTGGCAGGCCCTGATCATGGCGATGGAAGACCTGCTATGGAGCGTCGAGCCCAAGGTCACTCCCGAGGACAGGAAGCGCCTCATCACCATGCTGCCCGGGATGTTGCGCACGTTGCACGACGGGCTGGAGCGCGGCGAGCTTGGCGAAGAGGGGCGCAACGCGTTCCTCGGCACGCTCGTCGATTGCCACGCGATGGCGGTGAAGGCCGGCATCCGCGGCCTGGCCGCGCTTCCGGAGGTCCGCGCCCCGGCGGTCTCGCAGGATCCGTCGATCGAGCGCGCCATGATTCCCGCGGGCAACATCCAGGTCGAGGAGATCCGGCTGCGCACCCCCCGCGGCGCGGGCGCGGTGCGCAACGTCTTCACGCGCACCGGCATCTGGACCAACCTGCAGCGCGGAACGTGGGTGGAGTTCGTGCGCCGCGACGCTCCCGACGCACGCGCGCGCCTTACCTGGATCAGCCCCAACAAGGGCGTATACCTTTTCACCAACCCGCTCTCGCCGAAGGCCGCGGTGTCGATCTCGCCTGAAGCGCTCGCCGAGCAGATGCGCCTGGGCGAAGCGAAGATCATCGACGACGCTTCCATCGTCGACCGCGCGGTGGACTCGATGCTCACGAGCCTGCGCAGCGCCGAGGCGCCGCACCAGGGGCCTCAGGGGTAGAAGAGCAGCAGCTCGTATCCCGTCGCCTTGATGCGCGGGGTTTCCAGGCGCAGCTGGAGGGAGAGCTCCGCGCCGGGGGCGATGGTGTCGATGCCGGTCGCGGGGCGTCCAAGGTAATCGGTCGGGCGCAGCACGCGGCGGATCGCGGCCTGCCCGGTGACGTCCGTGAGGGTGAGCTCCAGGTGCGGGTATTCCTGCGCGACGGGAGCCACGTTGCGGATGCGCGCGCCGAGCGCGATCTCGCTGGGGCGTCCCGGCACTTCGAGCAGCTCCGAATCCTCGAGCTTGAGCATCGCCTCCTCGCGCGACCACGCCACCGTGCATCCGGCGACGGTGCACACCGATTCGAGATAGGGGCGCAGCACCGGATAGCGCTGCGCGAGCGGCGCGCGATAGGCGTACGCCATCTCGGCGCAGAGCACGACGGCGAGGAGCGCGGCGCCGAAGCCCCACGCGCGCGCCGGAGGTTTCGCTCGCGGCGGCGCGGGGAGCGTGAGGTCGGGGCGCGCCATGTACGGCCCCGTGCGCGTCGCGCGCGCGGGCGTGGAGGGCACAGGGGCGGGCTCCTCGACCGGTGCCGGTTGCGACGCGTGCGCGGGCAACGGCGCCGGCTGCAGCGTCTCGATGTCCGGCAGGTCTTCGAAAGGCAAGGCCGCCACCGCGGGCATCGGGTCGGAGGCGTGCTCGGCGGCTTCCCGTGCCGCCAGGAGCCGCGCCCCGGTGTCGTCGTCGGGAAAGCGCTCGAGCCCCTCGAAGCCGTTGAAGACGGCGCGGCAGCGCCCGCAGCGCACCTGGCCCTGCTTCGCGTTAAGCTGCTGCGGAGTGACGCGGAAGCGCGCGCTGCAGCTGGTGCACGTCGTGATCAGCATCGCGCTACGCGAGCCTTGCGCCCGCGAGGAGCACCCAGCCCGATTCGCGCGCGGCGATCTGGAGCGCGGCCCACCCGGCGTAGGCGCGAATCACCTCGGCCGCCTGCTCCTCGAGGATTCCGGACAGGACGATCATTCCTCCCGGCTGGGTGTGTGAAGCGAGGATCGGCGCGAGCATTCGCAGGGGATTGGCGAGGATGTTGGCCACCGTGAGCCTGAACGCGCCCGGGATCGCGCTTTGCGCGTCCGTCACGTCGAGCGTCACGGCGTTGCGCTGGGAATTGTAGCGTGCCGTCTCGAGCGCCAGCGGATCGATGTCGATGGCGAGCGCGCGGCCGGCCCCGAGCTTCAGCGCGGCGATGGCGAGGATTCCCGAGCCGCACCCGTAATCGAGGACGCTATCGCCCGCGTGCACGTTGCGCTCGAGCCATGCCAGGCACAGCCGCGTGGTCGGATGGCCGCCGGTGCCGAACGCGGCTCCCGGGTCGAGCACGATGTTGACGGCGCCGGGCTCGGGCGCCTCGTGCCACGTGGGCACGACCCACAGGCGCTCGCCGGCGCGGATCGGCGCGAACTGGCGCTGCGTGAGCGCGACCCAGTCGGTGTCCTCGAGACGATCGATCGAGGTCGCGGCGCTTTCGATCGCGCACGCGGAGAGCGCGCGCTCGAGGGCTTGCGCGATGTCCACGCCCTGCGCGAATAGCGCGCGCACACGGCAGCGCGGCCACAGGTGGATGTCGGCGCCGGGCTCGGCGAAGACGGCGTTCTCGGCCTCGGTTCCCGCGTCGGCATCGACGATCTCGGTGGCGACCGCGCCCTCGCTATCGAGCGCGTCGCAGAGCGCTTCGGCCTCCTCGCCAGCCACCACCAGATCGACCCGTTGCCACGCCATGGAAGCCTAGATCGACTTCAACGCCGCGATCTTTTCCTCGAGGTAATGGATGCTCACCCCGCCGCGGACGAACGCCGCGTCGTTCATGAGCTCCTGGTGCAGCGCGATGTTGGTCTGGATTCCCTCGATGACCATCTCCGAGAGCGCCACGCGCATGCGCGCGATCGCCTGCTCGCGCGTGTCGCCGTAGGCGATGAGCTTGCCGATGAGCGAATCGTAGTGCGGCGGGACGTAGTAGTTGGCGTAGCAGTGCGAGTCGTAGCGGATGCCGGGGCCGCCGGCCACGTGGTACTGCGTGATGCGTCCCGGCGAGGGCACGAACGTGTATGGATTCTCCGCGTTGATGCGGCACTCGATCGCGTGGCCCTTTTTCACGATGTCGCGCTGCCGGTAGCGCAGCTTCATGCCGGCGGCGATGCGAATCTGCTCCTGGACGATGTCCACGCCGGTGATGAGCTCAGTCACCGGGTGCTCGACCTGCACGCGGGTGTTCATCTCGATGAAGTAGAACTCGTCCTTCTCGTAGAGGAACTCGAAGGTCCCCGCGCCGCGATAGCCGAGCTTGCGGCAGGCTTCGGCGCACTTCTCGCCGATCCTCTCGATCAGGCGCGGCTTGATGAGGGGCGCGGGCCCCTCCTCGATGATCTTCTGGTGCCGGCGCTGCATCGAGCAGTCGCGCTCGCCCAGGTAGATCGCCTGCTTGTGCTCGTCGGCGAGGATCTGGATCTCCACGTGGCGCGGGCTCTCGAGGAACTTCTCGAGGTACACCATCGGGTTGTTGAACGCGTTCTGCGCCTCGGCCTTGGTCATCGTGACCGCGTTCACGAGCGCGGCCTCGGTGTGCACCACGCGCATGCCGCGCCCGCCGCCGCCCCCGGCGGCCTTGATGATCACCGGGTAGCCCACGGCCGCGGCAACGCGACGAATCTCCTTGGGATCGTCGGGGAGCGACCCCTCGGAGCCAGGCACGCACGGGATCCCCGCCTTCTTCATGGTGATCTTCGCCTGGATCTTGTCGCCCATGGTGCGGATCGACTCGGCGCGCGGCCCGATGAAGACGAAACCGGAATTCTCGACGCGCTCGGCGAAGTCGGCGTTTTCGGAAAGGAAGCCGTAGCCGGGATGGATCGCCTGGGCGTCGGTCACCTCCGCGGCGCTGATGATGGCGGGGATGTTGAGGTAGCTGTCGCGCGAGGGCGCCGGGCCGATGCACACCGACTCGTCGGCGAGCATCACGTACTTGGCGTCGGCGTCGGCCTCGGAATGGACCGCCACGGTCTTGATGCCCATCTCGCGGCAGGCGCGCTGGATGCGCAGCGCGATTTCCCCCCGATTGGCGATCAGGATCTTCTCGAACATGGCGCGTGCGTCTCTATTCGATCAGGAACAACGGCTGGCCGTATTCGACGGGTTGCCCGTTCTCCACGAGGATCGCCTTGATCGTGCCGGAAGCGTCGGACTCGATCTCGTTCAGGAGCTTCATCGCCTCGATGATGCAGAGGGTCTGCCCCTTCGTGACCGACTGGCCGATCTCGATGAAGGAGGGCGCGCCCGGCGACGGCGCGCGATAGAAGGTCCCGACCATCGGCGACTTGAGCTGGTGGCCCTTCGGTTCCGGGGCTGCGGCCGGTTCAACGGGAGCCCCGGGATGCGACTGCGACGGACCCGAAGGCGAGCCGTACGCCATCGGCTGCATCTGCGGGGCCATCATCATCGCCGGGCCGGGCGCGGACTGGCGCGTGATGCGGACCTTCTCCTCACCTTCGGTGATCTCGATCTCGCCGATTCCCGATTCCTGGACGAGATCGATCAGCTTCTTCAGCTTTCTCAGGTCCATCAGGGTTTCCGCTTCAACTCGCGCGCCGCGGCTTCCAGGGCGAGCTCATACACGACCGGTCCCAGGCCGGCGATCACGCCCGCCGCCAGATCGGAGAAATAGGAGTGCCTGCGAAACTCTTCCCGCGCGTGGATATTGGACAAATGCACTTCGATAAAGGGAATGCGGACGGCCGCAAGCGCATCGCGAAGCGCCACGCTGGTGTGTGTAAAAGCCGCCGGATTGATGATGATGTATGCAGTTTCGTCGCTTTTCGCCGCATGAACCCTGTCGATGAGGGGGGCCTCGGCATTGCTCTGGAAGGCCACCACCTCCACCCCCATGCGCCGCCCCTGGTCGGTAAGGCGCTGGTTTATGGTGTCGAGGGAGTCCTTGCCATAGTGGTGGGTCTCCCGATCGCCGAGGAGGTTCAAGTTTGGGCCATGAATGACCAGGATCTTGGGCATGGGCGGCGAGTTTGCAGCACGTCGAAGCACGATGTCCAGTTTTAACCGAACTTGACGTCGGGCCAGGCATCGGGTTGCAAAGCCGCATCCCGATCGGGCATGAAATAAGCTTAGGTGCGAGAAGCTAGCATGTTGAACAACGCAGATCGCGGGAGATAAGACCTTTTCGCGTTAATTAGCCGAAATAGCAGCAAGCCTATTTTCCAGCATGTCCTCTGAGTAAGGACCTACTCTGCTTTCGAGGATGTGTCCCTGGCGATCCACCAGCACCGTGAAGGGGAGAACCCCGAGGCGATTACCGAGGCGCCGCGAAAGGCTGCCCACTTCGTCCCCGCCGACCCATAGCGGGTAGCCGATGGCCAGGTCGCGGCCGAAGCGCTCGACCCGTGCGGGATCTTCGTCGGAGAGACCGACGAACTGCACCCCACGTCCGGCCCAGCGCGCCTGCAGGCGGTTGAAGGCCGGCATTTCCTCGCGGCACGGCGCGCACCAGGTGGCCCAGAAATTCACCACCAGGATCTTTCCCTGGAAGCGTCCGAGGGAGCTGGGGCCGCCGCGTGGATCGGTGAAGGAAGCGGCGAAGAGCGCCGACGGAGAAATATTGGCAGGTCCGGTAGCAGGGCCGGCCTTGTGCGAACCGAGCCACATCGCGGTGCCCGCGGCGACCGCGATCGCGCCCACCAGGACGTACAAACGCCCTGCGTTCATCGACCCACCGGCGCTGTTTCCTCTTCCACCCACCGCAGGTATCCTGCGAGGCCAAGGTCGATCGGCCAGGCGACGATCTCGGGAAGCGAATAGGGATGCCTCTTGCGAATCGCGGCCTCGAGCTCGATGTAACGCTCACGGGTGGTTTTGATGAGAAGCGGATATTCTGTGGCTTGCTCGACCTTCTCCTCCCAGCGATAGAAGGAGGTCACGGGCGCCAGAACGTTGGCGCAGGCGGCAAGTCGTAGCTGCACGAGCTCGCGCGCCAGGTTGAAGGCGGCCTCGGAGTCGGGTAGGTTTGTCAGCACCGCGATGACGGTCACGTGGGCCCTCGGCGGCTGAAGTTTTCGATGGAGATGGTGCAGCGATGCGGCTTTTGTTGATGGCGATCTTACTGGGTTTCCCCCTGCTCGAAGCGGTGGTGCTGGTGCGCCTGGCCGATACGCTGGGCTGGTGGATCCTCGCTTGGGTGGTGCTCGCGGCTTGCGCCGGCATGGCCCTCATCAAGGAAGCGCGCTTTGCGATGCTCGCGAGGCTCGCCGCCGGCCTCGCCAAGGGCGAGTTCCCGATTGTCGCGCTCACCGACAGCGCCCGGACCGTGGTCGCGGGCCTTTTCCTTATCTTCCCCGGCGTCGTCTCCGACCTCATCGCCCTTACACTCCTCCTCCTTCCCGGGCCGCGCTTCGTATCCGTGTCCGACTCGGCCTCGCGCCGCAGGGCCGAAGGCACGCTCATCGAAGGCGATTTCCGCCGCACTCGCTGAAATTGCCTGATTTCCCGACCTCCGGCTGCCAGGTGCGCCTCGAGCCGAGCGGCCACACTTTCACGGTCGAGCCCGGCGAAACCATCCTCACGGCGGCTTTGCGCCAGGGCATCGGCCTTCCCTACGGCTGCCGTAACGGCGCGTGCGGCGCCTGCAAAGGCGTGCTGCGCTCGGGCGAAGTCGCCTACGAGGAGTACCAGGAGCGCGCGCTGCACGATTCGGAAAAGGCGGCGGGCAAGGCGCTCACCTGCTGCACCCATCCGCTCGGCGACGTCGTCTTCGAGGTGCGCGAGCTCTCCGGCGCCAAGGACCTCGCGATCCGCACCATGCCCGCGCGCGTGGAGAAGGTGGAGAAGCCGGCCGAGGACGTCGCCGTCCTCTACCTGAAGCTGCCCACCGGCGAGCGCCTGCAATTCCTCGCCGGGCAATATATCGACATCCTGCTGAAAAGCGGCAAGCGGCGCAGCTTCTCGATGGCCAATGCGCCGCACAACGACCAGTTGATCGAGCTGCACGTGCGCAAGTCCCCGGGGGGCGCCTTCTCGAGCTTCGTCTTCGACGAGATGAAGGAGCGCGCCATCCTGCGCTTCGAAGGGCCGCTGGGCACCTTCTACCTGCGCGAGGATTCCGACAAGCCGATGATCTTCGTCGCGGGCGGCACCGGCTTCGCGCCGGTGAAGGCGATCATCGAGCACGCCTTCCACTACGACGACGACCGCCCGATCGTGATGTATTGGGGCGTGCGCTCGCTGCGCGACCTCTACATGCCGGACCTGCCGATCGCATGGCAGCGCGACCACGCGAACTTCACCTATATCCCCGTGCTCTCCGATCCCCTTCCCGAAGACCAATGGCAGGGGCGTACCGGATTCGTGCACCAGGCGGTGCTCGACGACTTCCCGGATCTGTCCGGATACCAGGTGTACGCCTGCGGCGCCCCGGCGATGACCGACCTGGCCAGGAAGACCTTCGTCGAGGAGCGCGCGCTGCCCGACGACGAGTTCTACAGCGACGCCTTTACGCCATCGGTCGACCCGAAGAAATAGGCCGCTATTTCTTCCGCAGCGCCTCGCGCTCGCGCAGCACCTTGCGCTGCACCTTCCCCGTGGTGGTCATCGGCAGCTCTGCCACGAACTCGATCTCGCGCGGCTGCTGGTAGGGCGCGAGATGCTTCTTCACGTGCTCGCGGATCGAATCCTTGAGCGCTTCCGACGGCGCGTGCCCGGGAGCAAGCAGCACGAACGCCTTCACCACCGCGCCGCGCGTCGGGTCGGTGCTCGGGACCACTGCGCAATTGGCGATGGCGGGGTGCTTCACCAGGCAGTTCTCGATCTCGGTGGGCCCCACGCGGTAACCAGACACCTTGAAGATGTCGTCGGCGCGCCCTTGGTACCAGAGGTAGCCGTCGTCGTCGCGCATCGCCTGGTCTCCGGTGCGGCACCAGGGGCCGGTGTACTTTTCCGCGGTCGCCTGCGGGCTCTTCCAGTATTCGAGGAAGAACACCGGGTCTGGCGTGCCGTCGGTGCCATTGCTGTTGAGGGCCACGTCACCGACCGCGCCCGGGGCGACCTCGTTGCCCGCCTCGTCGATCACCGCGATGCGATGGCCCGGGTAGGGCCGGCCCATGGAGCCCGGCTTCACCGGCCAGTGCGTGTGCGAGTTGCCGACGATGTAGTTCATCTCGGTCTGGCCGAAGATCTCGTTGGCGGTGACGCCCAGCTCCTCGCGGCACCAGTGGAACACCGCCGGCCCGAGGGCCTCGCCGCCGCTCATGAGAGTGCGCAGGTTCAGGTCGAACGCATCGCGCGGCTTCGGATAGGCCTTCATCATCATCTTCAACGCGGTGGGGAAGAGGAATGTGTTTCGCACCTGGTATTTCTCGATGAGACGCAACGCCGTCTCCGCGATGAAGCGACCGCGATATCCGAGGATCGCCTGCCCGTGATAGAGCGTGGGCATGAGCGCGTCCCAGAGCCCGCCAGTCCATGCCCAATCCGCGGGCGACCAGAAGAAGTCGCCCGGCTGGGGGAAGTCGTCGTGCGAATGCTCGAAGCCCGGAAGGTTGCCCAGCAGCGCGCAGTGCGGCAGCAGCGCGCCTTTCGGCGGCCCCGTGGTTCCGCTCGTATAGATGATTGCCGCGGGATCGCGCGCGCGCGTGGCCACGGGCTCGAAAAGCCGCGAGGCAGCGGCGAGGGTCTCGTCCCAATCGAGCACGCGAGCGCCCTTTGCCCCCGCGCAGCCGATCACGTGCGTGAGATCCGGCAGCTTGTCGCGCACGCCCTCGAGGACGGGAAGGGTGTCGGCGTCGGCGATTGCCACGCGCGCGCCGCTGTTGCCGAGCCGGTACTCGAGAGCGTCGGGGCCGAACAGGAAGGAAAGCGGCACGGCGACGGCGCCCAGCTGGAAGCATGCGAAATAGGCGACGATCGTTTCCGCGCGCTGCGGCAGGATGAGGGCGACGCGATCGCCGCGCTCGACGCCGAGCGCCGCCAGCGCATTCGAGAGCCTGTTGGCCGCCTGCTGCAACTCCCAGTAGGTCCACGCCGCGGTCTCGCCCGACTCGTCTTCCCATTGCATCGCGAGGCGCTGGCGCTCACCGGACCAGCGGCGGCACGCCCACTCGGCGATGTTGAAGTCCTCGGGAACGCTCCAGCGAAACGCCGCGCAGATGTCGCGATGTCGGTCGGCCACGAGGCGGGCTTTCAACGCACCAGCGCCGCCTCGATGTCCGCGAACGAGTGCGCCACCTCGAAGGTCTGCAGCTCGACGCCGAGCTGGCGCGCAAGCTGCGAAGAGGAGAAGAGCCCGCGAATGCGCCGCCCGTTGTCCTCGGCGACCATCAGGTGCTTGCGCCCCACGGCCTTCAACGTCGCGACGATATGCCCGACGCGCATCTGTGCCACTTCCAGCAGCGGCAATGCTTCCAGCATCGAGGCCGGCGTCATGATGTCCTCGACGAGGATCTCGGCGTGGGACACGCCGCGCGCCTGCATGAAGCGCACCGGCTTTTCGCCGAGGATGTCGGTCGTGGTGATGACGCCGGTCACCGCGCCGGCGGAGTCCAGGACGAAGAGGAGGCGCACCGCACGCCGGATCATCTGCGCATGCGCGGCGTCGATGGTTTCCTCGGGCCGCGTGGTGGCCGCGGCGACTTCGCGCAGGTCGGTCATCACCGAGAACGCCGGGTCGTCGAGCGTGACGCGCCCGGGAGTCATCGGTTCGGCGACGCGCGCACCGGAGTCGAGGCGCGCGTGGGTGAGGGGCGAGTATTGGCGCATGGTTTCCTCCTTGGGGTAGTTAGCCCGCGAGCTCCGCGCTGCGGCGGAAATGCAGCACCGCTTCCTGGGTCTTGCCGAGGCGCTCCATCAGCGCGGCGAGCGTCATGTGGCCGTCGTGCGTCGGCTCGAGCGCGAGGCTCGCCTCGATGTAGCTCTGCGCCTTGCCCCACAGCTCCTGGCGCATGCAAAGCTTGCCCAGTGCGAGCAGCAGCGCCGGGTCGCGAGCGTGCCCGCGCAGCCAATTCTCGGCGCGCTCGATCTGCGGCAGGGCGTCCGTGCCCGCGGCCTCGCCGTAGAGCGCCACCAGCGTGGAGCTCCAGTCGCGCTCCAGCGCCTGCTCGATGATCGCCTGCGCCTGGTTGGTGCCGCCCAGCGCGAGGTGGTAGCGCGCGGCGGTCGCGGCGACGCTCGAGTCGGCGCGCATTTCCGCGGGGAGGGTCTTCCAGTACGAAGACAGGGCCGCGGCGTCTTGCGCCTTGCGCAGAAGGTTTCCAAGGTGGGCGGTGCGCCGCGTGGTGGCCGCCTCGGCCGGGCCGATGCCGCCCAGCTTCGCCAGCGACCCCACGGTAGCGAGAACCTCGTCCCAGTTGCGCATCGCCTGCTCGGCCTCCAGCTTCAGGCGCAGGAGGCGCAGGTTGCGCGCGTCGCGCGCCGAAAGGTCGTTCAGCACCGCGAGCGCCTCTTCGTAGCGTTGCTGCGAGACGAGGAGATCGGCGAGCGTGGTGAGGCGAGCCTGGTCCACGTCCGGCGCGGAGCCCTTGGCGTGGTCGAGGAATTGCTCGCGCTCGCTGAAGCGGCCGAGCTCGTGGGCGCTGCGCGCCGCGATGATCGCGGCCACTCCCTTGGTCTCGTCGCTGCTAAGCGCGGCGGCCGCGCTCTTCTCGGCCGAGGCGTAGCGGCCCTGGAAGAAGGCGAGGAGGGCGTCGTTCAGCGACTGGCGCAGCTTCGAGCGCTCGCGCTCGGCGCGGTACGCGCGCACGCGCGCCGGGATCTGCACGAGCGTCGTGACCAGTCGGGCGAGCGTATAGAACGCGAAATAGCCGGCGAGCACGAGGAACACGAGCAGGTTCAAGGACAGCTCGATGCGATACGGCGCCGAGACGATCACCACGTATCCCGTCGAGTGGCGCGCGAAGAGCGCGATGCCCACGGCGACGACGGCGAGGATGACCGACCAGAGGGCGAAGCGCATGGCCTAGCGCTTTTCCCGCGCGTTGCGCGCGGTGCGCACGGCCGCGAGGCTCGCGTTGATGTCGGGAATGCCGATCGCCACCGGGCTTTCGGAAACCTGCTTGAGCGTGGCGAGCGCGGTGACGGTGGGCTTGGCCTTCGCGTCGAAGAAGCGCGAGATCCATGCCTGCGTGGCCTTGAGGTCCTCGCGGAACGACGGCTCGTCGCGGGCGAGGAGCGCCACGCGCGCCGAGAGGAGCCGCAGCTTCAGGTTCTCGCGCAGGAAGTAGCTTTGCGCGGGCGCGAGCAGTGGCGCGTCGTTGGTCTCGAGATCGCGAATGCGCACCAGGCCCCTCATCTCTTCCCAGAGGTCGCGCGCAGCGCGTTGGATCGTGCTCTGCTCCTCCGCGTAGCGTGCGCGCGTGGCCACGCGCACCGGCAGCGTCTCGGCGATGAGCAGCGGCAGCGCCTCGGACTGGGCGATGAGCCCGTCGAGCTTCACCGCGATGCCGACGGTGTCGACCTGCGGGACCGCCTTCAGGCGCTCCATGTCCTGCGTGATGGCGCGGCGCAGCGGCGTCGCGGCGAGCTTGTCGGCGCGCGCGAGGCGCTGGTCGGCGGCCTGCAGCGCGGCGAGCGCCCCACGCACGTTTCCGGCGAGCTGCAGCTGCTGGCTCGCGAGCACCAGCATCTGCTCGACTTCGGAGAGCACGCGGTCGTCTGCGCTCCTCGAGAGCTCGCGATACATCTCCTCGAGGGCGACGCGCTGCTCCTGCGTATCGGCGACGCGCGCCTCGAGCTCGGCGATGCGCGCCTGCGCGTCCTTGAGCGAGGCCTGGGATTGCGAGAGCGAGCTTCGCGCGAGCGAGGCGGCGGCGCCGAGCTCGGCGAGTCGCTCCCCGGCGCTGGCCTTCATGTCGTTCACCGCCTGGCGCGCGTCCCACGCGAGCCATCCGACGATCGCCATGACGACCAGCGCCGCGGCGCCGATCATGCGCGCTGCGCTGTCGCGCGGCGCGCGTGCGGGGGGCGCTTTCGCGGGAGTTGCGGGAATCGGGGCGGGATCGCTCATGGGGTGACTCGCAGCTGCGTCAATGCGTCGATGAGCCCTTCGGGCCCGTGGGCGGCGATCGCCACGCCGGCGAAGCGGCGTGCTTCGCGATGCGTGCCCACCGCGACATGCGGCACCACGAGGGTCACGGTCGCGAGGCGCTCGGCCGCCGCGGGCCCGATCATGGCGATGAAATTCTCCAGCGTCTCGGCGCTCAGCACGCTCACCGCGTTCACCTCGCCACGCGCGAGTGCCGCGACCACCGCGGACGGATCGCAATCCGGGCGCACGCGCCGGTAGCATTGCGCGTATTCCACGCGTGCACCGCGCGCTTCGAGCGTTTCCTTCAGGTGCTCGCGCCCGCCCTCGCCGCGGAACACGACGATATTCTGCCCCTTGACCACCTGCAGCGGCGCGAGCCCGAGGAGGGCCTCGCTGTCGTGGCGTTCCGCGGGTGAGATCACCGGCCCGAGGCCCGAGTTCCCCAGCGCCTCGGCGGTGGCGGCCCCGATGGCGGCGAGGGTGATGCCGGGCGGCCACGTCCCGCAGCGGAGCGCGGCGGCGAGCCCCTTCTCCACCGCGTTTGCGCTCACGAAGATCGCCATGTCGAACCGCGCGAGGTTGGCGAGCACCTTGTCGAGAGCGGCGCTGGGCGGCAGGTCCTCGATGGCGAGCGCGGGGAGGAGCCACACCCTGGCGCCCGCGGCGGCGAGCGGCGCCCCGAGCGCTTCGGCCGCGGCGTGCGGGCGCGTCACGACGACGCCGATTCCCTCGAGGCGCCGGTGTCTCACGCGCTCACGCTCGCGAGGCTCCTCAAAATCTCGCGCCCGCCCGCGGCGAGGAGCTTCGCGCCCAGCTCGGCGCCGAGGCGCTCGGCGTCTTCGCATTTGCCGGCCGCGTGCTCGCGCACCAGGCGCGTGCCGTCGGGCATGCCGATGAATCCCTCGATCGAAATGGCGCCCGCATCCACGCGCGCGAGCGCGCCCACGGGCACTTCGCAACTGCCTTCCACCACGAGGCCGAAGGCGCGCTCGGCGCGCGCGGCGCATGCGGTCGCCTCAATCTCGAAGTCCTCGAGGAGCTGCGCAATGTCGTCGCGATCACGCCGGTACTCGATGGCGAGGATGCCCTGGCCGATCGCCGGAATCGTCTCGTCCAGCGTGGCGCGCACGCGCAGCTCGAGCTCGAGGCGCTTCAAGCCCGCGGCCGCGAGGATGATGGCGTCGTAGTCGCCCGCGTCGAGCTTGGCGAGGCGCGTGATGACGTTGCCGCGCAGCCCCCGGAAGGCGAGCGCGGGATAGAGGCGCCGCAGCTGGCATTCCCGCCGCACGCTGGAGGTCCCGACCACCGCGCCCGCCGGCAGGGCGGAGAGCGTGGCGTAGCGGTTGGAGACGAACGCATCGCGCGGATCCTCGCGTGCGCCGAAGGTCGCGAGCGCGAACTGCTCGGGGATCACCATCGGCACATCCTTCATCGAGTGCACCGCGATGTCCGCGCGGCCGCTGTCGATGGCGACCTCGAGCTCCTTCACGAAGAGCCCCTTGCCGCCGATCTGGGCGAGGGGGCGGTCGAGCACCTGGTCGCCGCGCGTGGTCATGCCGACGATCTCGACCTCGAGCAGAGGGTGGCGTTCGAGCAATGCGGCCGCCACCATGCCGGTCTGCCGCAGGGCGAGGCGGCTTTCGCGCGTGGCGATGCGCAGGCGACGTGGATTCAAGCTCATGGAACAGTCAAGCGTACTACACTCGATGCATGGAGTTCAGTGATGCTGGGCTGGCAGGATTGTTCGTCTCCGCGTTCGTTTCCGCCACCGTCCTGCCGGGCAATTCCGAGATCGTGCTGACTGCGTTTCTCCACGCGTTTCCGCCCCGCGTCGCGGCGGCCATCGCCGTGGCGACCCTCGGCAATACGCTCGGAGGCCTCACCACCTACGGCATCGGGCGCCTCGTTCCCGCGGGAAAGGCGCCCGCCTCGCGCGCCATCGGCCTCGTGCGCCGCTTTGGCGCGCTGGCGCTCCTCCTGTCGTGGGTTCCGCTGGCGGGCGACGCCCTGTGCGCCGCCGCCGGGTGGCTGCGCATCCCGTGGTGGAGCGCCGCGATCGCCATGGCCGTGGGCAAGTTCGCGCGCTACATGGCGCTCGCGTTGGCGCTCTCCTGGTGGTGACGCGCCGCCATTGCGGCACGGGGCTATCGCCTCATTGAAGTGGGGGGTGAAGCTCGAGCCCGCGCGATCGTTCCTGGAACCGGGAGAGATCTCGCTACTACCCATGTCGCTCGAACGGATGGCGTCTTCTCTCGGGGGGCCAGCGGTGGCACGCGCGTCTCGACCTTCACCCCCACTTCAATGAGGCTCGATGGGCCCAGTGGCAGCGGTGGCTCGATCGAGCGACGGCGATCGCGTCTGGCACGCAGAGCCATACAACGAACTCCTGGGATGAAGGGCGAGAGGGGGTTGCCCCGCTGCTCGCAGGATCGGCGCCGCTGAAGGAGTTCGAGCGACATGGGTAGTAGCGAGATCCCTCCCCTTCGATAGAACCTCGTCGCCCCGGTTCGCCCTTCATCCCGAGTTCGATGGATGGCGAGAAGGAATTCGGGTGCACTGCGGTAAGATTGTTGGCTCCCGCACGCAACTTGTCGCCTCCCCGCGCGATCGAACCGCCATATGAATCCGCGCCTGCGCGAAATCCCCTACAACTACACTTCGTTCTCGGATCGCGAGATCGTCATCCGCCTTCTGGGCGACGACGCATGGCACGCGTTGGACGAGCTTCGCGAGCAGCGCGTCACCGGGCGCTCGGCGCGCATGCTCTACGAGGTGCTGGGCGACATCTGGGTGGTCAAGCGCAACCCCTACCTGCAGGACGACCTCCTCGACAGCCCGCGGCGCCTCAACATGCTGGTAGGCGCCATGCGTCATCGATTGAACGAGATCGACAAGCGCCGCGGCGACAAGACCGAGCGTGACCGCGTGGCCGAGCTCCTCGACGCCGCGCGAAGCGCCGTGCAGGCTTTCGAGAACGAGTTCGCCGAGACACGCAGCCTGCGGCGCAAGGTCACGCGCGGGCTCTCCGCCATCACGCGCAAGGACAACATCCAGTTCGACGGCATGGCGCGCGTCTCGCACGTCACCGACGCCACCGACTGGCGTGTCGAGTATCCGTTCGTCGTGGTGAATCCCGACACCGAGGAAGAGTGCGCGCCGATCGTGAAGGCGCTGATCGACCTGGGCCTGACCATCATCCCGCGTGGCGGCGGCACCGGCTACACGGGTGGTGCGATCCCGCTCGATCGCCTGTCCGCGGTCGTCAACACCGAGAAGCTCGATGCCGTCGGCGCGATCGAGTCGCGCGTCCTTCCCGGCTTGACCGAGCCCTGTCCCGTTATCCGTTGCGGCGCGGGCGTGGTCACCAAGCGCGTGATGGAAGCGGCCGAGGCCGCGGGCCTGGTGTTCGCGGTCGATCCCACGTCCGCGGACGCTTCGTGCATCGGTGGCAACGTGGCCATGAACGCGGGCGGCAAGAAAGCGGTGTTGTGGGGGACCGCGCTCGACAACCTCGCCAGCTGGCGCATGGTGACGCCCGACGCCGAATGGATCGAGGTCGAGCGCCTCGGGCACAACCGCGGCCGCATCCACGACGCGCCGATGGCGCGCTTCCATATCCGGTATTACCAGGCCGACGGCAAGACGCTCAAGCGAGAGGAGACGCTCGAGGTCGAAGGCAAGCGGCTGCGCAAGGAAGGCCTCGGCAAGGACGTGACCGACAAGTGGCTGGCGGGCGTCCCCGGCGTGCAGAAGGAAGGCTGCGACGGCCTCATCACGTCGGCCACTTTTATCCTGCACCGCATGCCGAAGCATGTGCGCACCGTGTGCCTGGAGTTCTTCGGCGACGTGAAGAAGGCGGTGCCGTCGATCGTCGAGATCAAGAACTACCTCGACCAGCACCCGAAGGCGATCCTCGCGGGCCTCGAGCACCTCGACGAGCGCTACGTGAAGGCAGTCGGCTACGCGACCAAGGCGAAGAGCCGCGGGCGCCCGCGCATGATCCTGCTGGGAGACATCGTAAGCGACGACGAGGACGCCGCCGCCGAGGCCGCCTCGCACGTGGTGCGCATCGCCAACGCGCGCGACGGCGAGGGCTTCATCGCGGTGACCCCGGAGCAGAGGAAGCGCTTCTGGCTCGACCGCGCGCGCACCGCGGCGATATCCAAGCACACCAACGCCTTCAAGATCAACGAGGACGTGGTGATCCCGCTCGCTCGCCTCGGCGACTACACCGAGGGCATCGAGCGCATCAACATCGAGTTCTCGGTAGCCAACAAGCTCGTCCTCGTGGAGCGCCTGAAGGAGCTCTTCGCGAAGGAGCTGCCGGTCTACGCCGACTCGAAGGTCGATCGCGCCGCGCTCTTCGAGGACCGCCCCGCGCAGGCCCTGGAGCTGCTCGACCAAGTGTCGCGGCGCTGGACCTTCATCCTCGCCAACCTCGATCGGCTCTCGCACGAGGTGCGCACCGACCTGGAGGGCCTGGGGCTCGACTCGGATGCGATCGGCCACGATCCGGAGGCTTCGCTCTTCTCGCGCGTGCAGCTGCACAAGATGGTGATTTCGTGGAAGCGCGAGCTCCTCGAGCCGCTGCGGCGCATCTTCGCCGGGCGCGATTTCGAGCCGATGATGGCGGCCATCGACGCCGTGCACACGGAAGTGCTGCGCGGGCGCGTATTCGTCGCCCTGCATATGCACGCAGGCGACGGCAACGTGCACACCAACATCCCGGTCAACTCCGACAACTACGAGATGCTGCAGCAGGCCAACGCCGCCGTGGCGCGCATCATGCAGTTCGCGCGGGACCTGGGCGGCGTCATCTCCGGGGAGCACGGCATCGGGCTTACCAAGATCGAATACCTCACGCCCGAGGAATTGAAGCCCTTCGCGGACTACAAGGCGCGCGTCGATCCGAACGGACACTTCAACGCCGGCAAGCTCCTCGCGGGCGCGGACCTGCGCCACGCGTACACGCCGTCCTTCGCGCTCATCGGGCACGAGTCGCTGATCCTCGAGATGAACGACATCGGCGCGATCGCCGACTCGGTGAAGGACTGCCTGCGCTGCGGCAAGTGCAAGCCGGTGTGCGCGACGCACGTGCCGCGCGCCAACCTGCTCTACAGCCCGCGCAACAAGATCCTCGCCCTGGGACTCCTCACGGAAGCTTTCCTCTACGAGGAGCAGACGCGCCGCGGCGTCTCCATCCGCCATTTCGACGAGTACGGCGACGTGGCCGACCATTGCACGGTGTGCCACAAGTGCGAGTCGCCATGCCCCGTGGACATCGACTTCGGCGACGTCTCGATCGCGATGAGGAACCTCCTCGCCAAGCTGAAGAAGCGCCGCCCCAACATCGGCACCTGGGCGGCGATGCAGTTCCTGAACGCGCAGGACCCGACGCGCATCAAGATCATCAAGGCCCTGATGATCGATTTCGGCTTCCGCGCGCAGCGCTTCGCCAACAAGGTGTGGGGGCGCACGCCCTTCGTGCAGTCCAAGGTGAAGCATCCGCCGGCCACCGTCGGCAAGGCGCCGCTGAAGGCGCAGGTGATCCACTTCATCAACAAGCCCATGCCCGGCGGGCTGCCGAAGAAGACGGCACGCGCGCTGCTGGACGTCGAGGACGCGGCCATGGTGCCGATCATCCGCGACCCGGCCAGGATGACCGACGAGTCCGAGGCCGTGTTCTATTTCCCGGGCTGCGGCTCGGAGCGGCTCTTCGGCCAGGTCGGCCTCGCTACCCAGGCCCTGCTCTATCACGTGGGCAGCCAGTGCGTGCTGCCGCCCGGCTACCTCTGCTGCGGCTATCCGCAGACGGCGGCGGGCCGCGCCGACAAGGGCGAGCAGATCACCATCCAGAATCGCGTCCTGTTCCATCGCGTCGCCAACACCCTCAACTACCTCGACATCAAGACCGTGGTGGTGTCGTGCGGCACGTGCATGGACCAGCTCCAGAAATACGAATTCGACAAGATCTTCCCCGGCTGCAGGCTCCTCGACATCCACGAGTACCTGATGGAGAAGAACCTGAAGCTCGAAGGCGTGCAGGGTGTGCGCTACATGTACCACGACCCCTGCCACACGCCGATGAAGACCTACGAGCCCCTGAAGGTGGTGAACGAGCTCATGGGCCAGAAGGTGGAGCTGAACGAGCGCTGCTGCGGGGAGTCGGGCACTTTCGCCGCGAGCCGCCCGGACATCGCGACCCAGGTGCGCTATCGCAAGGAGGAGGAGATGCGCAAGGGCGCGGCCAGGGTGCGTGCCGATGGCTTCAATGGAGAGGTGAAGATCCTCACCTCCTGCCCCTCCTGCCTGCAGGGCCTCGCGCGCTATGACCCCGATTCGGGCACCAGCGCCGACTACATCGTGGTCGAGATGGCACGGCACCTCCTCGGCGAGGACTGGATGAAGGAATTCGTCGAGAAAGCCAACCACGGCGGCATCGAGCGCGTTCTTCTGTAGACTTTTTCCATGGATAGAGACGACACCGTGCGTCGCCTGTTGACGACACTCCCCTTGGTGCTGGCGCTGGGCGGCTGCGCCCTCGCGCCCCGGGGTCCAGCCCTCCAGGCCCTCGCGCAGCCGGAGCACTTCGAGGTCGCCGGCGCCCAGGTCGACCTCGGCGCCAAGTTCAAGGTGCCCAACCGCGAGACCGGGCGTCGCGCCAAGGCGGCGATGAACGCCGAGTTCCTGCTGAAGATGGAGGCCGACGAGGAAGGGCCGCCCACCGCCGCGAAGATCTTCCGCGCGCACGAGCAGAGGAAAGCGATCGAGCAAGGCAGCACGCTCGCGCCGGTCCGCAAGGGTGCGGGCTTGCAGCCCTCGCGGTGGCAGTCCCTGGGTCCCTCCAATATCGGCGGGCGCGTACGCGCCATCGCCTTCGATCCGCGCAACCCCGCGCGCATGCTCGCCGGCACCGCTTCCGGAGGGCTATGGATCTCGCCCGATGGCGGCCAGTCGTGGCGCGCCAACCAGGATTTCCTGCCCAACCTCTCGGTGACCACCCTCGCGTTCGATCCAGTGAACCCGGACGTGGTCTACCTGGGCACGGGGGAGGCGAGCGGCGGCCTGGTGGGCGTGGGAGCTTTCAAGTCGGCCGACGGTGGCAATACGTGGCAATACCTCGCGGCGACCAACGTCGACGCGAACCCCGATTGGCGCTTCGTGAACCGCATCGCCGTGCACCCCACGCAACCCAACGTGCTGCTCGCCGCGATGACCAATAACACCCGCACCACTGGCGCGATTTACCGCTCCACCGACGCCGGGGCGAGCTGGACGCGCGCGGCGGCCGCGAAGGCGCTCGACATCGCCTTCGATCCGAACGTCCCGTCGAACGCGCTCGCCGGCCTCGACGATGGCTCGCTGCTTTATTCGCGCGACGCGGGCGTGAACTGGTCACGCACGGAGAAGCTCATCAGCGCGCCTTCCGGGCGCAACAATACCGCGCGCATAGAGATCGCATATGCGCGCTCGCAGGCCGGAGTGGCCTACGCCTCGGTGGACAACGAGAAGGGGGAGGTGTGGCGCTCCGCCGATGCGGGTGCGAGCTGGCGGCTCCTCTCCAACCCGCAACACCTGAACGGACAAGGCGACTACGACAACGCGATCTGGGTCGATCCGACCGACGCCAACCATGTCATCGTGGCGGGGCTCGATGTCTACCAGTCGCGCGACGGCGGGGCCTCTTTCAACAAGGTGAGCGACTGGCGCCAGACGCCGGCCTCGGCGCACGCGGACCACCACGCGCTGGTGTCGCCGCCCAACTTCAGCGCCTCCAACCCGGTGCTCTACACCGGCAACGACGGGGGCATCTACCGCGCCGCCAGCGTCTACTCGGTGGCGAGCTCGGGCTGGGCCAACATGAACAACGGCCTCGCGGTGACGCAGTTCTACAGCGGCGCGGGGCGCGCGGCAGCCGGCGGTCGCATCATCGGTGGCACCCAGGATAACGGCGCGCTGCAACTTTCCGGCGGCAGCTGGCGCCCCTTCCGAGGCGGCGACGGCGGCTTCTCCGCGGTCGATCCGGCCAACGACCAGGTGTTCTTCGGCGAGTACGTCTACCTCGCGATCCACCGCTCGACGAACGGCGGGCAGTCGGCGAGCTACATCTGCGACGGCATCACCGAGGGCATGCCCGCAGAGGAAGGCGGCAACGACTACTGCGGCGCGGGCGCCACCAAGAAAGCGAATTTCATCTCGCCCTTCATCCTCGACCCCAACAATGCGAATCGCCTGCTGGCCGGCGCGGCGTCGCTCTGGCTTTCCGAGAACGCGCGCGCCACGCCGGTTGCGTGGCGTGCGATCAAGGCGCCCTCGGCGGCCACCGACAACTTCATCAGCGCGATCGCGGTGGCCGAAGGCAACAGCAACGCGATCTGGGTCGGCCACAACAACGGCGAGATCTACCGGTCGCTGGACGGCGCCGGCTCGACGCCGACGTGGACGCGCATGGCGCAGGGCGTGATTCCGCTTCGCGCGGTACAGCGCATCGTGATCGATCGCGACAATCCCAGTCGAATCATCGTGGCGCTCACCGGTTTCGTCGCCAATAACCTGTGGCAGTCCACCGACGGCGGCACGACCTGGGCCTCGATCACCGGCAACCTGCCGATGGCGCCGGTGTTCGACGTGAAGCGCCACGCGGCTCACCCGGCCTGGCTCTACGCTGCGACCTCGGTAGGCCTCTTCACCAGCGAGGATGGCGGCGCCACCTGGTCGACCACGAACGAGGGCCCCGCCAACATCCGCGTGCGCGAGCTCTTCTGGATCGACGACAACACGCTCGGCGCCGCCACGTACGGGCGCGGCATGTTCAAGGTCGCCCTGGCGGGCGGCGGCGCGCCCAACTACCAGGACCTCTGGTGGGGCGGTGAGCAACAGAACGGCTGGGGCATGAGCATCACCCAGCACGGCTCGATCCTCTTCGGCGCGATGTACGTCTACGATTCGCAGGGCCGGCCGCAATGGGCGGTGATGCCCGGGGGATCGTGGGATGCCGGCTTTACCACGTTCAGCGGGTCGCTCTACATTCCTTCGGGCTCGTGGTTCGGCGCCTACGACGTCTCGCGCTTCGCCGCCAATCCCCCGGTGGGCAGCGCCACGCTCACGTTCACCGGCGCCACGAGCGCCACCCTGTCGTACATCCTCAACGGGGAGTCAGGCATCAAGGCCATCCAGCGCCAGCCCTTCGGCGTCGTGGACTCGACGCCGGTGGGCAGCTACGGTGACCTCTGGTGGGGAGGCACGGCGCAAAACGGCTGGGGAGTGGCGATCAGCCAGCAGTACCGCACGCTCTTTTCGGTCTGGTACACCTACGACAGCTCGGGGCGCACCGTGTGGTACGTGGTGCCGGGCGGCACCTGGACCGCGGCCAACGTCTTCACCGGCGCGGCCTTCCGCACCACCGGTTCGGCGTGGGCGGGCGCGGCCTACAATCCCGCGGCCCTCAATGCGCAGCCGGTCGGCAGCGTCACCTTCACTTTCACGGACATCAACACCGGCGTCATGAGCTACACCATCGACGGCGTAGCGGGCGCCAAGCCCATCTCGAGGCAGCCTTTTTGAGCCGGGGGTGCGAGTTCTGTTCCAGTCCGGGCGGGGCCGTGCTCTGGCAAAATGACGTTTGCCGCGTGGTGCGGGTGGACGAGCCGGACTATCCCGGCTTTTGCCGGGTGATCCTGAAGCGCCATGCGCGGGAGATGGGCGACCTTGGGGAGGGCGAACGCAATGGCCTCATGGCGGTAGTTTTCGCAGTGGAGGCCGCGGTGCGCGAAACGATGCAGCCACACAAGGTGAACCTTGCGAGCCTGGGAAACATGACCCCGCACGTGCATTGGCACGTGGTGCCGCGCTTCGAGGACGATCGCCACTTCCCCAACCCGATCTGGGCCGTGCCGCAGCGCGAAGGCGGCGTGCCCCCCGAGCGCGCCCGGCGCGCCGAGGCCCTCGCCGCCGCCATCATCGCGCGGCTGGGCCAATAGGTGGCCTCGCTCACGCCTCCTCCCGCCAAGGCGCTGCCTTTCAGCGACGGGCGCGGCTGCAAGGAGTGGCTGAACGCGCTGCCGCTCACCAACATCCCGCAGGCGCAGGCCCTGGTCCTCGAAGCGCTGCGCGCATTGAACGAAGCGGACGTGGACGGGCTCGAGCGACTGAAGTGCCTCGAGCTGATGCGCGACAAGATCGCCTTCCTGCAGGGCGAGCAGCGCTCGCGCTATTTCGGCAAGACGCTGCCGCTTTCGGCGAACGACCAGAACGCCTGGACCACCGGGCGCATGCTGCTGGAGGAGATGGAGGAAGGCTATCGCAAGTGTCTCGCGGCGGCGCTCTCGCAGGGCGGCGAGCTCGGGCGACATGCGGGGCTCGTCTCGCAGCGCATCGTGCGCTACATCGGCACGCAGATGCTCTTCCACGCGATGGTCTACCGGCGCTTCGACCCGCAGCTCTGGACGCGCCTGCACCAGCAGTTCCTCGACGCCGAGGCCGCCAACGTTTCGCTCGAGCGCATCAAGGATTCGCTGGAGGGCGAGGGCGGCGAGTCGAGCGTGATCGAGACCTACGCGCAGATGGTGCTCATCCAGGCGGCGTTCCTTTCGGAGATGACCGCGCCGCAGATGGACTTCGCCGATGCCCTGCTGAGGATGTGGGCGCGCAAGGTGCAGGTGCTCAAGGAGTCGCCCGAGACCAATCGCGGCGTGCTCGACCCGCTGGTGGTGGATCTGGCCAAGCCCATCGGCGCTCGTCCCCAGCCGCGCGGCGCAGTGCTGCCAACGCAGCGCGTGCTCGACATCGACCAGCTTTCTCGCAGCATGAGGAAGCGCATCCACGGCATGCAGAACGGCGAGGATATCGCGAGCCTGGGCTTGCCCCCGCAGGCGGGCGCGCTCGATTCCCTCACCGAGCTCATGCGCCTGCACAAACTCTGGTGCGAGGGCGCGCCGCCGCGTCCCGCCGCCAAGCCCGCCTCGCAGCCCACCGCCGGGCTGGTCTTCGGCATGGGCGAGATCCATTTTTTCGTGAGCGAAGGCAAGGCGTTCGAGCAGCCCGACAGGAAGCGCGAGCTCACGCGCCAGGAGAAGCAGGACATCGAGGTGTTCGGGCGCATCCGCGAGCAGACCCAGAGCAAGATGGTCGCGGAGTTCAACTACACCGTGGAGTCGTGGAGCATGGTCGACGAGATGCTGGGCGCGGTGCGCGCGCTGCGCCCGACGACCGCCTCGCGCGGCATCGCGATCGGTCGCCTGGTGGGCATGCGCCAGGGCGACTCGGCGCCCTTCTACCTGGGCTACGTGAGCGAGCTCACGCATGAAACCGACGGCCGCATCGTCGCCACCATCACCATCTTCCCCGGCAAACCCGAGCCGATCGCGGTGCGCGCGGGCGACGCGCGCAACCGCGCCAACGCGCAGTGGGTGCAGGGCTTCCGGCTCCCCGCCATCGAGAAGCTGAAGATCCCCGAGTCGCTGGTCGTCCCTAGTGGGATGGGCTCGCGCGGCCGCGGCGTGGAGTCGTGGAACGAGGGCGCCAAGGAGTCCACTGTCGAGGCCGTCCTGTACCACGGGTCCGATTTCGACCGCGTGACAAGCTTCTAGCCTGCCGGGCGTCGCGCCGCAAAGTACCAACGCTCGGTAAGCGCGTAAAGCACGCGCGCGGCGCCGAGCGAGATCGCCAGCGCCCCGCCCAGGAACACGGCCGCGAAGGCGAAGCGCGATTCCCCGCCGATCCACGACGACACGACGCCGCCCCAGTAGTGCACGACGATGTAGTGGATCAGGAAGAAGGAGTACGAGTAGCGCCCGAGCCAGCGCATCACGCGATGCGAGAGGAGCCGCGCGAGGGCAGAGTCGCCATCGCACGCCTTGAGCACCAGGAGACCGCAGGCAAGCGCGGAGCCCGCGTAGTAGCCGGGATGCGTATTGGGCAGCACGCCGGTCTTCACGCAAAGCGTGAACGCCGCCCACGCGGCGAGCACCAGGGCGAGTGGCACGCGCCGCGCCACGCGCTCGCGCGCCCCCTCGTCGAGCATGCCGATGGCGATGCCGGGGAGGAAGAGCGCGAAATACGCGAGGTAGATCGCGCGGTCGGCCGAGAGCATCGCGCACGCCGCGACGATGACGACGAAGAGCGCGGCGAGGAAAGCGAGCCGGTAGGCGAGCCGGCCGCGACGCCCCATGCCCCAGGCGAGCGCGATCACCGGCACGGCGAGGTAGAAGCCGGCCTCGTAGCTCAATGACCACGTGACCGGGTTGATGGCATGGATGCCGAGCGGGAAGAACCCCTGCAACAGGGCGAGGTTCGCCGCGCCCTCGGCAAGGCCCACCGGCCGCTCCATCGTGAAGTACACGATGAGCGCGACCACCACGAGGCTCACAAGATACGGCGGATAGATGCGCAGCATCCGCCGGCCCATGAAGCGCGCCGCCCCCGGCCAGCGGCGCATCGCGATGTCGGCCATGAGGAGCCCCGAGAGGACGAAGAAGAGGTCGACGCCGTAGTTGGAATGGAACAGGAACACCAATGCGGCGAGCGTGGTGTCGGTGGTGCCGAGGACGTAGAGATTCTCGACGTCGGCAACCACGAAGAGCTTGCCGATGAGAAGGCCGAAGGCGTGGGTGAGGAAGACCAGCATCGCGGCGTGGCCGCGCAATCCCTCGAGGGCGGCGAGCCTCTCGCCCGGCCTCATCGCTCGAGCGTGTCGAGGAGGTCCTTCGCCGCGTTGCGCCCGGTCTGCTCCGCGATCTCGACGATGCAGGTGGGGCTAGTCACGTTGACCTCGGTCAGCGAGTCGCCGATCACGTCGAGCCCCGCGAAGACGATTCCCGCCTTCACCAGGTCGCGGCCCACGATTTCCCCGATCTCGCGATCGCGCGCCGAGATCGGTTGCGCAACCCCCTTGCCGCCGGCGGCGAGGTTGCCGCGCGTCTCGCCCGCCTTGGGGATGCGCGCCAGGCAGTGCGAGAAGGGCTTGCCGTCGATCACGAGCACGCGCTTGTCGCCTTTGGCGATCTCGGGGACGAAGCGCTGCGCCATCACGGTGCGCGCGCCCATGTCGGTGATGGCCTCCACGATCACGTTTCGGTTCACGTCGTCGGACTTCACGCGGAAGATCATGGTCCCGCCCATGCCGTCCAGCTTCTTCACCACAACGTCGCGATTCGCGTCGATGAAGGCGTGGATGCGCGCCATGTCGGAGGCCACCAGCGTCTGCGGGGACAGCTCGGGATAAGCGAGGATCGCGAGCTTCTCGTTCCAGTCGCGCAGCGCCCGGGGCCGGTTCACCACGCGCGCGCCCTCGGCTTCGACGCGGTCGAGGAGGAGCGTCGCGTTGTAGTACTCGAGGTCGAAGGGCGGGTCTTTCCTCATCAGCACGAGGTCGAAATCCGCGAGGCGCGCGTCGCGCGCTTCGTCGGCGCGGTACCACGCGTGGTCGTCGTCGCTCACCGCCAGGCGGCGCACCGAGGCGCGCACCGAGCTATCCAGCAGGAACATCTCGCGCGCTTCGAGCGCGTGGATCTCGTGGCCGCGTCGCGCCGCTTCGCGCATCATCGCGATGCTCGAATCCTTGTATGCCTTGAGGCGCTCCAGCGGGTCCAGCACGAACGCGAGCTTCATGCGTTCGCCGCCCGCGCCTCCGGCGCGGAGTCGCGCTCGACGAGCTCCTCGATCTCGAGGGCCGCCGCGAGGTTGGCCAGGCGCGCCACCACCCCGTAGGTGTAGAAGCGGTTGGGCGGGTCGCCGGGCTTGCCGCCGCAGTCGGGCGTGTGGCAGTTGGTCTCGAAGGCGAGCGGCACGAACTTGGCGCCGGGGGAATTCAGGTTCTCGTCGATGCCGCGTTCGGTGTGCACGCGATAGAAGCCGCCCACCACGAACTGGTCCACCATGTAGACGACCGGCTCGGCCACAGCGCCGTTCACGTTCTCGAACGTGTAGACGCCTTCCTGGATGAGGACCTCCTGGACGGCGAGGCCTTCCTTGATCACCGACATCTTGTTGCGCGTCTTGCGATTGAGGTTCCTCACGTCGTCGACGCTCTTCACCGTCATGATGCCCATGCCGTAGGTGCCGGCATCGGCCTTGACGATGCAGAACGGCTGCTCGGTGATGCCGTACTGCGCGTACTTCTCGCGCACCTCGTTCAGCACGAATTCGACGTTGGCGGCGAGGCACTCCTCGCCTTCCTTCTCGGCGAAGTTCACCTTGCCGCACTGGCTGAAAGCGGGATTGATGACCCAGGGGTCGATGCCGATCAGCTTGGCGAAATCCTCGGCGACGCGGTCGTAGACGTGGAAGTGGTGGGACTTGCGCCGCGTGGTCCACCCGGAGACCAGGGGCGGCACCACCGGCTGCTCGATGCCGCGCAGGATCGCCGGGATGCCCGCGGAAAGATCGTTGTTGAGCAGGATCGCGCACGGGTCGAAGCCCTCGACGCCGACGCGATTGCCGCGCCGCTGCAGCGGCTCGAGGAGGAGCTTTTCGCCCGCCGAGGTCTCGACTTCCGTGGGGCCGGCCAGGTCCGGGATGAGGCTTCCGATGCGCACTTCGAAACCGGCGCCTTCGAGGATGCGGCGCAGCACGGCGACGTTCTGCAGGTAGTTCAGGTTCCTCGTGTGGTTCTCGGGAACCAGGAGGAAGCGGCGCGTGTCCGGGCAGATGCGCTGCACCGCCGACATCGCGGCGTGCACGCAGAGCGGCAGGAACTCGGGGTTGAGGTTGTTGAATCCGCCGGGGAAGAGGTTGGTGTCCACGGGTGCCAGCTTGAAGCCGCTGTTGCGCAGGTCCACCGAGGCGTAGAACGGCACCTCGTGCTCGAGCCACTGGGTGCGGAACCAGCGCTCGATCTCGGGACGCTGGTCGAGGACGATGCGCTCGAGCTCCTGCAGCGGGCCGGTGAGCGACGTGGTGAGGTGAGGGACCATGAGTCTGTGCGGGCGTGGCACGGCTCGTGAAGAGCGTGCGGGAGAGCCAGTTTACACGCTTCGCAATGCTAGAATTCCAGGTCTGCCGCAGCCCATTTTCGCTACGAATGCACCTCCATATCCTCGGCATCTGCGGGACCTTCATGGGCGGCCTCGCCAAGATCGCGGCGGAGCGTGGCCACGTGGTGACCGGCTGCGACGCGCACGTCTATCCGCCCATGAGCGACCAGCTGCGCGGCCTGGGCATCGCGCTGCACGAGGGCTACGACGCCGGGCAGCTCGACGTGTACAAGGCCGACCTCTACGTCGTCGGCAACGCGATGGTGCGCGGCATGCCGGTGGTCGAGGAGATGCTCGATCGCGGACTGGCCTATTGCTCGGGCCCGCAGTGGCTTTCGGAGCATGTGTTGCAGGGCAAGTGGGTGATTCCCGTGGCGGGCACGCATGGGAAGTCGACCACGGCATCGATGGTCGCGTGGATCCTCGCCAACGGCGGCCTGAATCCCGGCTTCCTCATCGGCGGCATCGCGCGCAACTTCCACGTCTCCGCGCTCGCCACCGACTCGCCCTTCTTCGTGATCGAGGCCGACGAGTACGACACCGCGTTCTTCGACAAGCGCTCGAAGTTCGTCTGGTACCGCCCGCGCACCGCGATCCTGAACAACCTCGAGCTCGACCACGCCGACATCTTCCCCGACCTCGCGGCGATCGAGACGCAGTTCCACCACCTGGTGCGCATCGTGCCGGCCAATGGCTTGCTCGTGGCCAATGGCGCGGTGCCCGCCATCGAGCGCGTGATCCAGCGCGGCTGCTGGACCGCGGTCGAGCGCTTCGGTCCGGGCGAGGCGTGGAGCGTCGGCACGGTGAACGACGACGATTCGTTCGACGTCCTCCTGCATGGGGAGAAGAAGGGCACGGTGCGCTGGGAGCTGATGGGCGACCACAACCGCATGAACGCGCTGGCCGCGCTGGCCGCGGCGCGCAACGCCGGGGTGCCGGTCGCCCAGGGCATCGCGGCGCTCGACCGCTTCCAGGGCGTGAAGCGCCGCATGGAGGTGCGCGGCGTGGTGAAAGGCATCACGGTGTACGACGATTTCGCGCACCATCCGACCGCGTTCGAGGCGACCATCGCCGGCCTTCGCCACCGGGTCGGCACGGCGCGCATCGTAGCGGTGTTCGAGCCGCGCTCCAACACCATGAAGCTCGGCACGATGCAGGGAGTGCTCGCGGCGAGCCTCGCCGGCGCGGACCTCGTCTACTGCTACGCGAAGGGCCTGGGCTGGGATCCTGCGAAGGCGCTCGCGCCACTGTCCACGCGCGCGGCGATATACCACGACATCGATCCCATGGTGGAAGCGTTGGCGCACGTCGTGAGGCCCGGAGACCACGTGCTGGTGATGTCCAACGGCGGCTTCGGCGGCGTGCACGCGAAGCTCCTGCAGGGCCTGGCGTCGCGCCACCTGGACGCGGCCGAATGAAAAGCCTCTCCTATCGCATCCTAAACGTCTTCGCGCGCGAAGGTCGCCTCACCGGCAATCCCCGGTGCGTGTTCGCGGACGGGCGCGGCGTCGACGACGCGACGATGCAGGCGCTCGCGCGCCAGTTCAACCTCTCGGAGACCACGTTCATCCTGCCGTCCGAGAAGGCCGCGGCGCGCGTGCGCATTTTCACGCCCGCTTACGAGATGCCATTCGCGGGGCACCCGACGCTCGGCACCGCGCACGTGGTGCGTTCGCTCAGGGGCGGCGGCGACACGCTCGCCCTCGAGATGAAGGCGGGCCTCATCCCGGTGGAAGCGAAGGGGGACCGCTGGACGCTTTCGGCGAACACGGCGCGCTCGCGCCCGATCGACCAATCGAACGCGGAGCTCGCCGCCATGCTCGGCTTGAAGGAGGCCGACATCGCCGAATCGCCCCTGTGGGTGAACGCCGGCAAGGAGCAGCTCATGGTGCCGGTCAAGAGCGCGGAAGCGGTGCGCCGCGCCAAGCCCGCAGCCGACGCCTTCTCGCGCCTGAAGAGCGAGGACGGGCAGAGCATGGCGTACTTGTTTTTCGACGCGGGCGGCGCGGTCGAGGCGCGCTTCTTCTTTCCCACCGGGGCGTCGATCATCGAGGATCCCGCCACCGGCTCGGCCTGCGCCAATCTCGGCGGATGGCTCGCGGCCATGCAGCCGGGAAAGTCCCTCGAGCGC